>NZ_AQXX01000138.1 GCF_000376785.1 Hahella ganghwensis DSM 17046 | reverse complement strand
AGGTTTATGGGGACAAATGCCGACGTGGTAGAGCCGAGTTTCTTCGCGTCGCTGATCCAGCGTCGAACCAGATTGGCATTGAGCCCGTTATCCAGAGCGATGGCAGAAACAGAGACCCCCGGCTGTTGGCAGGCAGCAATAATCTTAGCTTTAAATTCTGCGGAATATTGGCGACGTTTTCTGGAGGAGCGAGGTGCGCTTATGACAATCATAACAAGTGTCCACTAAAAAATAAGTGGACACTATCCAGTCAGTTGGTAGCGCGCTCAAGATGGGGTTACCGGACGCTTACAAATTGTCACCCTGGATTGCAGTTCAGAGGTACAGGATTACTACGAGGACTGTCGAGTCTGCTGTCGTCCAATCTCTGTACATGTGATATGCAACTATGAAGGCGAAGTAGAGAGCCTGGTGGTCAAGACAGAAAATGAAGTCTGATCCATGACGTCATTATGTCCGGAATCAGAAACGGCACCCTCTGTCGGTGTCAAAATTAAGCAATACGCTTCACCGATTCAGAGACAGTCGAACTGGCTCTTTTCATCAAATGCAACAGAGACCATGTCGTACCCCAAATCGGACAAATCTCTCAGCAAGGGACGATTGCTGATGATCTGACGACATATAAATTCGACCTTGGCAATAGCCTCGTCTTCAGCCAGTTTCGTTTTTTCCGCACGAAAGTCCAATACGATATATTTGCTGGCGCCATACTGGTCTGCTCGGGAATGCTCCACACTTTGATAGCCTATCAGATAGAGATCGACCGTCTGCTGATCAATATCTGCCAGTGCGGCATGAAGAACTGAAAAAGGTGCAGCCGATATTCCGTTCGATACAAACAACATGCAAAGCATTGTGATCATTGATTTCCACATGGTGTCCTCACCTTGTAACAGATTGTTACAGTGGAATATTAGACGGGAATCCTAAGTAAATCAGCCTATTCCCTCATCTGTTTTTCAATTATTCACAATGGCGACAAGGACTTGCCATAAAAACATCAATTAACCGACAAATACTCGTCACAATGCAGGAAATTGCGTGAACTCAGATCTTCATGGAAGCTTCGTTCAGGCAAAGAGACCATTCCTGGGCCAGCATTTCCACCTGAGATGGATAAGACGAGAGTTGAGACTGAAGCCCCTGAAGATCAAACTGAGCCACCAGCCCTTGCAGAGTCAGGGCATATTCACTTAACCCTTCAATGCCATATTCCCTCGCCCTGTCAGAAATATGTTCAGCAAACTCCTGCACCCGCTGCAGGTCCCCACTGTCTTTCAGATCTTCCCATTCCGTCCACAAACCGCCACGCAATTCCTCCAGAAGCATTCGCTTCTGAACGATTCTGGCCTCAATGTTAGCCTTGTCATCCGGTTTCCTGGACTTCTCTTTGTCAGTGGTGGATTTCTCCTGTGCTGTCTTTTCGTCTTTCTCTTTGACTTTCTCTTTAGGCTTGGTAGCCGACGACTGCAGTGGCAGGTACTTGGCAACAGCACCAAACAGGACCGCTCGCTCAATCGGCTTACGCAGAGCATCAGCAAAGCCAAGCATGGACATACGCCGGCTCTCATCGGCCAAAGTGGACCCTGTGAGCGCAATAACAGGGATCTCATAGAGATCATCATGCTCCTTGATAATCCGGGTGGCATCATAGCCGTCCATATCCGGCATGCGCAGATCCATGAGAATAAGATCAGGTCGTTCACTGGCTGCCAGATTCACTCCCGCACGACCATCCAGGGCTTCAATAATGGTCAGATTAGTTCCCTGGAAATATTCTTTGATCAGTTGCCTGTTCATGTCCACATCATCCACTACCAGAACCTTTGCAGGCTTGAACTTGGGTGGTTTAACACTTTTAGCTTCACCGTATAGCTCTTCCTGGCGTGTGCTGATAGCCACATGATGCAAACGAATTTCAAAATGGGAACCATGGCCCAGCGAACTGCGGATGCCAATTTCACCATTCATCATTTCGATCAGTTTCTTACTGATAGCCAGCCCCAGCCCAGTACCACCGTACTGGCGACTGCTTTGTCCTTCATGCTGCTCAAAGGCGTTAAAGATGCGTGCCTGCTGATCAACAGCAATACCGATACCACTGTCTTCGACACCGATGATCAATTCGACAAAACCTTCTTCCCCCGGCAACGTGGTGGACGAAGCACTCAGCTCAATATAACCGGCATGAGTAAACTTGATGGCATTGCCCATCAGGTTGAAAATAATCTGTCTCAGCCTGACCTCATCCAGAATCAGTGAATGCGGAAGCTCATCAGACAGTTTGATTTTCAGCTCAAGGTTCTTCTGGGCAATCCGTGCTGAAAAGATCTGCGCCACATCCTGCAAAAGCCTGTGAGGATCTACCGGTGCATATTCAATGCGAAGCTTGCCGGACTCGATCTTCGACAAGTCCAGAATGTCATTAATGATCGTCAGTAGAGCCCGGCTCCCTTTCTTGATGGCATCCAGATACGACTTCTGCTTACCGCCGGATACCAGTCCTTCGAGTAGCTCGGTATAGCCAATCACCGCATTCATCGGGGTCCGAATTTCGTGGGACATGTTGGCCAGGAATTCACTCTTGGCCTTGTTGGCAGAATCTGCCGCCTGGGCCAGGTGCTCAGCCTGCTTCATCGCGGCCCGCAACCTTTCTTCACTTTTTCGCAGTGCCTCTTCAGAACGAATCCGTTCCGCCACCTCGTGAGACAGCTTACGGTTCCAGTATAGGAAGATGATGATGACGACGATCGCCACCGTCGTGATCCGCCATACCAGGGTATAGTCAATTTCTTCCTCGTAACTGAAGGTGATCCACTTCTTATAAATCGATTCACGTTCATCTGGCGTGATGGTTTCCAGCCCCTTGTCCAGAATGCGGGTAAGGATAGGCCAGTCGGCGCGAACCCCAAACGCGATATCGTTGGTATAGGGGGTAATACCTGTCAGCTTGATATTGCTGACTCCCAGGTGATTTACCAGATAACTGATACTGGGAATATTGCTAATCAAGATATCAATGTCCCCGTTGGACACACCCAGTAAGCCTTCTTCCAGAGTATCCACAAAAACCAGATTCAGGTTAGGGTGGCTGATGAGAAGGAAGTCCTGACTTGCATAGTCCTTAACCACCGCGACCCGTTCATCTCCCAACTCTTCCAGGGAACCGATAAAGCGGGTTTCCTCCCGCACGGCCATTACTATCGGATAGGACAGGTAGTATTCCGAAAACAGCATGCGGCCTTCCCGTCTCGGGGTGACCGATACCGCTGCAATCACATCCAGTTCATTAGTGGCAACCGCATCCAGGGTGTCTGACCAGCTACTTCTGACTCTGCGATCAAAATGATAACCCAGGCGCTCTTCAAGCAACTGTACGTAATCCGCCACAATTCCCTGGTAATTGCCTTCCTCATCGACCATCTCGAACGGCGGCCAGTGGGGGTCGCCGGCAATGCGGATGTTGGGATGCGCTTTTAACCATGAACGTTCAAACGGGGTCAGAATATCCGGGATTTCGTCTTCTTCAGCTTCAGCGGCTGCCGACGCAGGAAAACCCGCGATGACTGCCATTGTAAGGAGGATCGTTAAGAGTGGCCTGAAGTTCATAAATGTGATGTTCTTGTCTCCGCTTGTCCTGCCGGGATCCAGGTTGCCTGTTATTATGGCACGTTTATTCAGCGCTGGCATTTCCAGGAAATTCCCCATACTGCCCATACTCACAGGTAGCATAAGTGACTTTAGACTAAGCTTATGAGAGGTTGTCGGGATATTGTCCCCATCAGAATATTGAACCTCGTTCACTTAACCATTAACCTACGGCATCGGGAGGATTGAATGGATACATCCACACATGATCTTCACGGTTTGTTCGAACAACTTGGCCTGCCAAGCGATCAGGATTCCATCAATAGTTTTATTGAAGAACATGCCCCTTTATCCAGGGGAATGAATCTGTCAGACGCCCCTTTTCTGACGGAAGCCCAAAGAGGCTTCATCCGTCAACAATGGGAGCTGGATTCTGACTGGTGTGAAGCAATTGATGAACTCGACGCGCTTCTAAGGCATTAACAAATCGTTAAATAATGTCACCGACATCAGACAATTGGCCGAGGTTACCTTGAACAGTGTCTAGGTATAGACAGGCTGATCAGTATATGATGACAGCAACAAAGCAGTATCCATGAATCCCGAAGAACAGTGTCCTCACATACCACCCGTCAAAAAGGATATTCCACGGTAATGAATAGCCAGCGGAAGCAGGGGAGTTATCCCTGGCTTAATGCAAAAATACTCGGAGCCTACCTGATCATTCTGGTAGCGGCCTTTGCCGCCCTCGGCTCATTGGTCATCAACCAACAGATTGAGCGCTGGCAGACATCCGTCTCGGCAGGATTGGACCTGGTAGGTCCCAACCTTCATGATGCCGCGCAACAGCAGGACGTTATTCAGATAAAAGCAATCCTGGCAGCGCTCTCCCGCATTGCCCCGTTTGCTTCAGCAGAAGTCCGGAAAAACAACAGCCAGTTCAGACTCCTGTACCCGGACACTCCGGAGCAGGCCATACATGACACTGGATTACACCGCGGGTGGTTGACCATCTGGCCATATTCCCATCGTTTTGGCGATGGTCAATATGAAGTCATTATCACGCCAGACCCGACAATGCTGGAAGCCGATATTATCCAGCAGTTTTTTACCCTTGCACTGATTGCAACAGGACTACTGGCCGCTGCCGCCGGCGTCCACGGACTATTCTGGCAATGGTCGGTCCAACGCCCATTGCAAATGATTCTAAAAGAAACCCGGGATGTGAAGCTGGAACGTCCAGCCCGCCACCTTCTCGCAACCCACCGGCACCAGCGTATGATGCTGGAGATGGATGAGCTGGCCAGTTACATCAACCAGTTGCTACTGGTAATCGATAACCAACAACAGAATCGCAAACAAGTTGAAGAACAGCTCAAAGCTCATCAGCGAAACCTGAGTAAAATAGTCCAGTCGCGCACTGCGGAACTGGTTGAGTTGAACAAAAAGTTCGTTCAGCAACAATTTGATGCCAAAACCTCCGCTCTGGAAGCCAAGCAGGCACGCTGGGAAGCAGAGAAAGCCAACCAGGACAAAACACGGTTTCTGGCAGCAGCCAGCCACGACCTGCGTCAGCCACTGCATGCCATGAGCCTGTTTGTGGAGGCATTACGCCCGCAGCTGACCAATAATTCCGCCGCTCTGTCTATCCATGACAATCTCAAACGCTCCCTGGAAACCATGAAGGAGCTGTTTAACGCCCTGCTGGACATTTCAAAACTGGAAGCCGGTGTACTACAACCGAAAATAGAGAGCTTCTCTGTACGGAGAATTCTGGATCGACTTGAGGTGGTGTATCGACAGCAAGCGATTGAAAAGGATCTTGATCTGCGCATCGCACTGAGTCACTACACTCTGAACAGCGACCCTCATCTGCTGGAACAGGTTATTAGTAACCTGGTGGGCAATGCGATCAAATACACAGAATCAGGCTATGTTCTGGTCGGGTGTAAGCGTTACAAGGATTCTATCCGGTTTATGGTCTGGGACAGCGGCCCAGGCATCCCCAAAAACGAACATAACTCCATATTCAAGGAGTTCGTTCAGTTGGCAAACCCCGAACGGGATCGCAGTAAAGGCCTCGGACTTGGCTTGTCAATCGTCAAACGAACCTGCCAATTGCTTAACCATGAGATCAGGTTTTTGTCCACGCCCGGCAACGGTACCCGCTTTGAGGTTGTCGTCCCCCTTGGACAGGCACAGGTTATCAGAGAAGAAACACGGCCGACTTACAGCAATGTTTCAATGGGACTGCAGAAGGTTCTGGTGATCGACGATGATGCATCCATACTACTGGGCATGAAGGCTTTGCTGGAGTCCTGGAATCTGAAACCAATCCTGGCACGATCGGTAGAAGATGCAATGAGGGTTTGCAGTAGCCGTCAGCATAAACCAGACCTGATTATCAGCGATCTGAGACTTGAGAATGAAGTGACCGGCGTCATGGCCATCCAGCGTATGCACCAGCACTTCCAGTCCAATATCCCCTCACTGCTGATTACCGGGGACACTTCCCCAGAGCGTATACGCATGGCTTATGAATCACCTTATCCACTACTACATAAGCCAATCAAGCCAGCACAGTTGCGCTCGGTCTGTACGTCCATACTGCAGTTCAACACGACCCCGAATTCCGCTCAACAAGCCTGATCAAGTAACTTGTTCTGTGGTACCAGCTGCCGGTCCAGGGCCTGATGAATAATCATCTGGCCCTGTTGGCCAAACTTTCAGTGAGCCAGTGTCCAAAGTTTTCCACAGGCAGGGGCACTTCTGAATTATCCGGCAGTACCAGGAAATATCCATGGTTGGAATGGACAGTAAAATCCGTCAGTGCGACCAGGAGTCCATCATCAAGCAGATGATCCACCAGCGTTCCCCAACCTAGTCCAATGCCCTGCCCGGCCATTGCAGCTTGCACCAGCAGTGTATAGTTATTGAACTCAAGCACCGGCTCCCCAGGAATCGTGGCGCTTTTCAAGGCACGAAATAATTCATTCCAGTCCATCCAGCGCTGACCCGGTTCCGCATCCAGTTTCAGCAGCGACTTAGACGCCAGTTGATCCAGCGAGTCTATCGGGCCATGCTCTTTCAGATACCCTGGACTGCATACGGGGAACACCTTTTCAGGAATGAGCATGCGGGAAACACAGCCTCGATATTCTCCGTCGCCGAATATGACGGCAACATCTGTCTCACTACCGGCAAATTCCAATTCGGATTGTGAGGTCTGGATTCTAATATCGACCTCAGGATAAGTCTTTCGGAACTCAGGTAAACGAAGTAGCAACCAAAAAGCGGCAAAAGCGAAATCAGTTGCGACATTTATTCGCGGAATTTTCTTTTGACGACGAATGTCATCCAAAGCTCTGCGCAAACCATTCAAGCTACTCTGCGTCGCAACAAATAACTTCTGACCAGCCTCTGTTAATTCCACCCCTCGATATACTCGAACAAACAAGGGGACCTGTAAAAAAGCTTCAAGCCCCTGAATCTGCTGGCTTATGGCAGGCTGAGTTGAATTAAGCTCTCTCGCTGGAGCCGTAAAACTCAGGTGACGTGCAGCCACTTCAAATACATGCAGGCTTTGCAGCGGCGGTAGACGATCATCGGATGGCATAAGTTTTACTTATCTCTTGAATAAGAATTTAACCAGTTTACAGCATCACAATCCTTAGACAATCTATAAAGCAATAGTAAGTCGGCTTTAAATACATCAGCCCAGCTTATTTTATTTACATTATATGACAGGAAGCGGATCGTCCGATGAAACAACCCAATATCTTATTTATCATGGCTGACCAGATGGCAGCAGACAGCCTTCCCATATATGGACACCCAATCGTCAAAGCCCCCAATCTGACAGCGCTGGCCGAGAACGGCGTGGTATTTGATTCTGCTTACTGCAACAGCCCACTCTGCGCGCCTTCCCGTTATGTCCTGATGAGCGGACAACTACCTTCCAAAATTGGCGCTTATGACAATTCAGCAGATTTGCCAGCAGACATTCCGACATTTGCCCATTATCTGCGCGTCAGCGGCTATAAAACCGCACTGTCCGGCAAGATGCATTTTTGTGGTCCGGACCAATTACACGGATTCGAAGAACGTCTGACAACTGACATTTATCCTGCCGATTACGGCTGGTTTCCAGATTGGGAAGACTTCTCGCAGCGCCCCACCTGGTATCACAACATGTCATCTGTCACCCAGGCAGGCCCTTGTGTACGCACCAACCAACTCGACTTTGATGATGAGGTGGTATTTCACGCCCAACGTTACCTGTACAACGCCGTCCGCGGTAACGATCAGCGACCGTTCTGTCTAACGGTGTCCATGACTCACCCCCATGACCCTTATGCCACACCGAAGGAATATTGGGATCTGTATGAAAACGAGGACATTGACCTGCCACAGGTCAGGATTGCCCCTGAAGATCAGGATCCTCACTCCAAACGACTTCAGCATGTTTTTGCTTATCAGGATCAGGAAATTACAGACCAACAAATTATCAATGCGCGCCGGGCATATTACGGCGCAATCAGTTATGTCGACCATCAGATTGGCGTTCTGATGAAAACCCTGGACGAAACTGGGCTGGCAGAGAATACCATCATTGTCTTCTCCGGCGATCACGGTGATATGCTGGGAGAACGTGACCTCTGGTACAAAATGTCCTGGTTTGAAAGGTCCTCAAGAGTTCCGATGATTGTTCACGCTCCGGAAAGATTCAACCCCCACCGGGTTTCACAGTCTGTATCAACCATGGATCTGCTGCCAACATTTGCCGCGCTGGCCAATGACGGAAAGGAGCCTGAGTATGCCATGCCAATCCAGGGACGAAGCCTGCTACCCCATCTGCGCAATACCGGTGGCCACGATGAAGTTATTGGTGAATATTACGGCGAAGGCGCCATCGCCCCTCTGTTTATGATCAGGCGTGGAGACTTTAAATTCGTTTGCTCTTCCCCGGACCCGGATCAACTGTTCAATCTCAAAGAGGACCCGTTGGAACTGAATAATCTGGCATCCTATCCCTCACATCAGTCATTGCTGAAGGAGTTCCAAAGGGAAGCCTCCAGCCGCTGGGATTCCAGCCAATTAACCAGGGACGTTATTCAGAGCCAGAAACGCAGGCGACTGGTATTCAACGCTCTTACGCGCGGACAAATCACCCCCTGGGATCATCAGCCAGTGTTTCAAGCCAGTGAAATGTATATGCGTAACCACATAGATCTGGATGATCTGGAGAGCAAATCCAGATTTCCAAAAGTCGAATAATTCGACTCCTGCTGAAGTTTGCGGCCCAATACAAGAATGAGGAGCATCGTTATGGCAACACCCCATCAGACCCATTTCTTCCGAAGAGCAATCCTTAACCTATGCAACACAATATTATTGCTCACCAGCGTTTCCACTTACGCAGCAGACTGTGAGTTAGTGAAATTTACCGATCCCGGATGGACAGACATCAGCGCGACCAACGGTGTGGCCACGACTCTGCTGACCGGACTTGGCTATAAAACCGATATCACGCTACTTGGCGTACCGATTGGGTTTGAGAGCTTAAAGAATGGGGAAATTGATGTTTTTCTAGGCAACTGGATGCCAGCACAGCAAAAATTCATCGATAAATACGGAAAGGATATTGATATCGTCCAAACCAATCTTGAGGGTGCCAAATTCACCCTGGCAGTTCCTTCTTATGTTTACCAGGCCGGTGTCACCGATTTTGAAGATCTGGCAGCCCACTCTGACGCATTCAGTCAGAAAATCTATGGTATTGAACCTGGAGCTCCTGCCAACCAGAAACTACAGACGATGATTGATGATGGAGACTTTGGCCTGAATGGCTGGAAAGTCGTTGAATCCGGAGAGCAAGCCATGCTCAGTCAAGTCTCCAGAAACGTCAAACGAGACAAATTTATTGTGTTCCTGGCCTGGGAACCTCATCCAATGAATGTTAATCACGACATTCGCTATCTGACTGGTGGAGATAAATATTTCGGTCCCAATCTCGGAGGTGCCACAATCTATACTGTCACCCGTAAAGGATACGACAAGGAGTGCCCAAATATTGGCAATCTGCTGAACAATCTGGTGTTCAGTCTGAAAATGGAAAATGAGATCATTGGCGCGATACTGAATGACGGCCAGCAACCGGCAGATGCGGCTAAAGAATGGCTGGCAAGCCATCCGGATGTGCTTGATAACTGGCTTCAGGGTGTCACCACTGTTGATGGCAAGCCAGGACTTGTTGCCGTCAAAACATACCTGGGCCTCAATTAACTGACGGCCAGGGAAACCTACATTTTAGGAAGATCGTTTCTTGACCCAAAAGCTCCAACGCTGGCTTCCCTGGCTGAACAACATTAACCCCCGTAACACACGAGCCGATGTTGTTGCTGCTATTACCGGGGCCTCTCTGGCAATTCCTCAGGGTGTCGCTTTCGCCTCTATTGCAGGGCTACCTCCGGAATATGGGTTCTATTGCGCACTGGTGGCGCCGGTAATTGCGATTTTACTTGGCTCTTCATGGCACATGGTCTGTGGGCCGACAACCGCTATCTCTGCACTGCTCTTCGCCACGTTGCAAGGGCAGTTTGAGCCGGGCAGCCCGGCATTTATACAGGCGGTTATTACTGTCACCTTTCTTGCCGGACTCCTGCAGCTGGCTCTGGGAATACTTAAGTTCGGCAGTCTGACCAATTTCGTTTCCCATGCGGTCATGGTAGGTTTTATTACTGGCGCGGCATTACTGATAATTCTGAGTCAGATCCGTCATCTTCTGCAGATCGAACTGCCCAGACCGGAACAATTTCTCGACTATATCGAAAATTTTGTCCCAGCCCTGTCCACATTCAATCCATATGCTCTGGCAATCGGACTGACCACCCTGGTCTCAGCAGTTCTGATAAGATATCTGCTCCCCAAAGCTCCCCACTACCTGATTGGCTTATTATGTGGGTCGCTGCTCGGTTACTTCCTCAAAGCCGATCAACATGGGGTTTCGCTGGTGGGTGAGTTACCCGGCGTGGTTCCTCCCGTCAGTGTTCCCAACTTATCCTTAGAACTGATAAGAGAACTGGCACCCGGAGCCGTTGCCCTTGCACTGGTAGGCCTTCTTGAGGCGGTATCGATTGCCAGAGCGATCAGCCTGAAAACTGGACAGAAGATCGATGCCAACAGAGAATTCATCGGTCAGGCCTGGTCCAATATCGGCGGTAGCTTTTTTTCGTCCTATATGAGTTCAGGTTCCTTTACCCGCAGTGGAGTCAATGTAGAGTCCGGGGCTCGCACACCGCTGGCGGTGTTACTGATGACATTATTTCTGTTCCTGATTCTGTATTTTGTCGCACCACTATTTGCTCATCTGCCCATTCCTGCCATGGCGGGTGTCATTATTCTGGTAGGTTGGCGCCTGATTGCATTCAATGAATTGCGTCATTACATGAGTGCCAGTAAAGAAGAGCTTGCCATCGCGGTGGTAACTCTAACCGGCTGTATCGGCATCAGTCTTGAGTTCGGGCTCTATTGTGGCGTCGGCCTGTCGATTGCCCTGTTCCTGAATAAAACAGCCAAACCTTATGTCAGACTGCTCGCACCAATGAAAACCGAGCAAGATACCTATTTTCACAACATTGAGCGATTCAACCTGCCAACCTGCCCCCAAATCAACTTTATACGAATGGATGGCCCCATTTACTTTGGGTCTGTGGAATTTATCAGCCAACAGTTCAATGAAATTTCAGAAAAATCACCAAATGCCCAGCATTGGGTATTACTCTGCCGAGGGATCTCCAACCTCGACATGCAAGGGGCGCACATGCTCAGGGAACTGATACTGGAGAAACAAAAAGAAGGCAAGCAGGTACACTTGGTGATTCGGTATGTCTGGCAGCTGGAAAGATTCAGACAATTTGGGCTTTTGGCATTGGTGGGTAATGAGAATATCTACCCCGGAAAAGGCATTGCCATAAAGCAGCTGGTCCCCAAATTACAGCCGTCAATATGCGCCACCTGTAACAGCCGTATATTCAATGAGTGTCCCGACAGCCGTTACAAAACATCGCCAGATACTCCTCTACCGGAATTGGCTGGCGATATATCTGGCTCCGATCGCTAGAGCAGCTTCAACTCGCGCGCGCGGTGCACAGCCTGAGTACGGTTGGCAGCACTCAACTCTCTGAAAATAGCAGCAATATGCGCTTTAATGGTTCCCGGAGCGATGCTCAGGTGAACGCCTATCTGCTTGTTCGACATTCCCTCCGCCAGAAGACTCAGAACCTCCAGTTGACGTGGTGTCAGGCTGATATCTTCATTGATGGGACGATCGTTCTGGCGACCACTCAGCAACTCATGCGGGACGTAGATACCGCCCGACATCATCAACTGAATGGCACTGGATATCACCGCATTGGACGATGATTTCGGCACATATCCCAATGCCCCGAGTTTGATTGCCTCCTGAATTAAATGGCTTTCCTCGCTGGCGGATATTACCGCAAAAGGCGTGGAACAATAGGTTTGTTTAAGACGATTAAGCAGTTCCAGTCCCTGACTATCAGGTAGACTCAGATCCAACAGCACCAGATCTACTGGGCCCAGGCGATCAAGCATTTGCCTGACTTCCGCCCCGGAGGCTGCTTCATAGACTTCCGCATCGGCATACATCCCTTCGATGATCATTTTCAAGCCACTTCGGAAAATGCCGTGGTCATCCGTGATAATAAACTTCGTGCTCATGGTAATTCGCAATCCATCCCAGTTTGAGGTCTCAAGTATGCAACCTGACGACCGGAAAACTATATTCCGCTCTGCAGAACTGCATTCTTGCGAGCTACAGTGAGTTGCCTAGGTGTCGGTCGGTGGGTCACACTCAGTCAGCGCAACGACTGATGCAAAATTAAACATTTTTCAAAATCAAGCGCCAATATGCAACCCGTCAAATGACCTAGTTATATCATTTTTACTAGTCCACAAGGACTAGTCCATTTGGGTTTCTCAACTGTATCAATCTGTTATAGCCCACTGAAACCGCGTCGCTCAGCGCTTTATTCAGCTTTTTCCACTCGATTGCGTCCATTCATTTTCGCCCGATAAAGCGCTTTATCGGCCATTTCAAACACACCATTCAGGTTGGCATTCCCGGAAAAACCACAAATGCCGATTGAAATAGTAACCTGAACTTTCTTATTTCGGAAATGAAAAGGTAAGCGGGATACCATCACCCGCGTTTTATCCATGACTGTCACGGTGGTATCAACATCCGTTTCAGGTAACAAAATCACAAACTCCTCGCCACCATATCGCGCAATAAAATCCGTTTTGCGAATTCTTCTGGCGACTTCTTTCGCGATAAGCTGAATCACTTTATCTCCAGCAAGATGTCCGTATTTGTCGTTAATTCCTTTAAATTTGTCGATATCCACGATAACCATAGTCAGCGGATTCCGGTAACGGCGCCAACGTTCAAATTCCTGTTGCGCACGCTGTTCGTATGCCATACGGTTAGGAAGCCCCGTCAGCACATCTGTGACAGCTCTCTGCTGCTCTTCAGCCAGTTGCTCCTGCATGACACGGGACTCGGATTCCAACTGCATCAGCCGGCGCTGTAGCTCTTCCAGTTCAGCACTCATTCCAGCATCCCGTTCGCTCTCTTTCGCCATAAATTGAGATAGAGACACCAGGATCGAGTCCAGATTCGTATTGACCGAGACTTTCAACTGGTCAACATTTTCAGCCTCTTTGATTGATTCCTGCATATGGCGAACGTATCTGCGCACTGCATCCTGCAGTTCAGTATTGTTTGCTTTGGAAGCTGAGCTGCTACTTTCACTATGCGAAAGAAAGCTTTGAATACTGATCAGCCGATCATCCAGAGATTTCAAGAAGGCTTCAAATTCCTGCTGCCCGCGACCAAACGCAGCAATGACCAAATTGGCGATATCGTCCAGAGTCGGCACCAACTCGTACCAGTTCAGACTTTCAGCAATTCTCTGCTGAACCTTCTGCGAATCTGCCTGCATGGATTCGGGTAGTCGCAAGTGCTCCACAAGGTTGCTCAGTGTTGCACTTACATGATCGGCTATCGCCGAGAATCCAGGTTCAAACGGCTGGTCCTGAATCGCCTTGGGGCCCGTGGTGGCAAGTTCTAGCGTATAGGGTTCATCTTCAACCTCATCACTGTCCTCAGCACCAGGTTTCATCCCACTGCCTTTGCCCGACAGCGCTTCCTCTGATTCGGGCGAAGCATCATCCTGGCTAGCAAAAAATCTTCCGAAAAAACCACCCGAGGGCGCCGCCGGACGATTGCCTATTACGGCGTTGAGAGCATCACCAAGATGTTTGGCATATTCAGACAGAAGCTGTGGATATTCACGAAGATCACCCATTTTACCGTTCAATTGCTTACCGTACCGCTTCAGCGTTTTCTTCTGGTTACGGGGAAGATCCAACTCCAGCAATTGATCAACCAGGCTGGAAAACGCCTGCAGCATCCCCTCCGCAGTTGCAGCACGGCTCTTATCCAGCGTCAAAACAGACGCCTCAATATTCTCCAGAACGCGATTAAGCTCGCCGGTGGGTAATTGTTCCTGCCTCAGAATGGCTCGCAACTTATTCAGGTCTGAATCCATCTTGGGATCCATTCCCTGGGCAGCGAGACTCACCCTGATCAGCAGGCGCTCAAGGACATGTATCTGCTCCTTGAAGTCTGCTTCCTGGTGCTCTAATTCTTCCAGTTTATCAAAGTATTTATTTTTCCAACGCTCACTTTCAGAAGTCATAAGGCGAGGGTATGTCCTCAATTTTTTTATGATAATGGATCGAATGATTTTCTGTTAAGCATTCATCATTACTCATCCTGAGACTCATGCTTCCGACTTGATTTGCTGCCGGCAGGCTTTCTCCTGGCGCGTGGGTGAGCACGATCATAGACCTGGGCAAGGTGCTGAAAATTCAGATGAGTATAGATCTGTGTGGTGGCAATATCCGCGTGCCCCAACATCTCCTGCACGGCTCTCAGGTCTCCACTGGATTCCAGCATATGACTGGCAAAGGAATGCCTGAACAGGTGAGGGTGCAGACGTCCGTAGTACCCCCTGATCTGAGCCCATTGCTTCAATCTCAATTGAATGCTCCGGTGACTCAACCGCTTTCCGGTTTGGCTTACAAACACGGCTGTTTCTTCTGTTTTTACCAGTGTTTTTCGAAGCTGAAGCCAAGCGGTCAACGCCTCTCTGGCAGCCTTTCCCACTGGCACTATACGCTCTTTTTGCCCCTTCCCCATCACTCGGGCGACCCCGTCTTCCATATCCAGGTCAACAACATTCAAACCCGCCAGTTCCGCCAGGCGGACCCCTGAAGAATAGAACATTTCAGCCATGGCGGTATCTCTGATATCCAGATCGTCCTCAGGCTCCTGGTCCAGAAGCTGTTTTGCCAGGTCAACATCCAGAGTCATCGGGAGTTTTTTGGGAGCTTTAGGTGCAGATATGCCATTGGCGGGGTTATGCTCCGCAAGGTTTTCACGGATCAAAAAGTCGTAAAAGCGTCGGACGGCAGACAGCCACCGCTGTAGTGATTTACTGGACAGGCCCTGGCGATGGAACAGCGTCATGGCCTGGCGAACGTCTGCCAGCTGCAACTGTGACCATTGATTGACCGTTATTGACTCAGCATATCCATGCAGTCTCTTCAGATCCCTAAGGTAACTGCTGGCAGTATGAGGGGAATAGCGGCGTTCATGACGGAGGTGATCAATAAAGGCTTCAATCTGCTCCAGCATCATTCACCTCTCAGTCGGGTATATCAGTTCAGGACGCCCCGGCAGTCCCTTCCTTTGCCAATAAAGGAGGCAACATCCGGCTCAGGGAATCACTGATATAAGATAAAAACAGAGATCCCATACTGCTCTGGAAATAATCCGCTTTGCGGCTGCCGATACTCAGAACCCCTAGAGTTTCCCCGTATTGCAGAGGTATCACAGCAGCTGACGCCACATCCTTGGCATCACCACCAAACAGCATCGACTTTTTGTCATCAGACAAACGACCACAGTGTGCCCGTCCACCATCAAGGAGATCTCCCAACACTTCCTGACTGGATGCCAGGTCCTGCATTACTATATTGCTGACCGGAAAACGCTCCTTGTTTCCAAACAGAATAAGACTGCAGAAATCTACATTGAAATCGGTCAGGAAGCTGTCCTCCAGGACAATCACCATTTCATCCAGCGACTGTGCTTCCAGCAGATTCATCAGAAGACGTTTGCTTTTGTCAAAGAATCGGTCGTTATGTCGAGCGGTTTCGATCAAATCATACAACTGTTTTTCATACTTATCCCGCTGCTCGCGGAATAACGTCACCTGACGCTCAACCAGAGATATCGCACTTCCGGATCTGTGGGGTAGCTTGATTTCACCAAGCAGATATTCATGCTCCACAAAAAAATCCGGATGAGCGCGCAAATAGGCGACCACTTCTTCCGCCGTCAGCTCCCCCTGATCATTGGGGCGTTTTGCCTGATTGTTCATTCATACTCCACTTTGTCCGCCGGGGAGTACCCCGCCTGCACACTGTTGTTGTCATTGTGTGTTTCCCTTGGGAAAAGCCCCCCGGGGAACAATTAAATCCGAACCTGGCCTTCAAACACACGGGTCGCTGGCCCGGTCATCATGACAGAATGTCCTTCTCCCGCCCAACTGATCTTCAGATTACCACCGGGCAGTTTAATTTCCACTTTTTCGTCCAGCAAATCCTGCAAATACCCAGCCACCATAGCAGCACAGGCACCAGTTCCACAGGCTAGTGTTTCTCCCGCGCCGCGTTCGAATACTCTAAGCTTAGCAAAGCGTCGGTGAACCACCTGCAAAAAACCGATATTGGCCTTTTCAGGGAACAATTCATGACTTTCCAGAGCCCGTCCAAGTTTATGAACCGGAGCCCGGTTAATGTCTTCAACCTGCAATACACCATGCGGATTCCCCATGGAAACCGCAGCCAGTTCATAGGTTTTCTCGCCCACCTGTAACGGATACAGCAGTTGACGCTCAGGGAAATTAATCGGAACCTGAGAAGGTTCCAGACGCGGCACCCCCATATCCACCGTGACAGTTCCATCTTTATTGACGACTAACTCAATGATGCCGTTTTTAGTCTCAACCCGGACATTCTTCTTGTTAGTAAGGCGGTTATCCCGAACAAACTTCGCAAAACATCGGGCACCATTGCCACATTGCTCTACTTCAGAACCATCAGCGTTGAAGATCCGATATCGAAAATCAACATCCGGACGACCAGGAGGTTCCACCAGCAGCAGTTGGTCAAAACCAATGCCGAAATTACGATCGGCCAGTTTCCGAACCTGGTCGGGTCGAAAATGGGCATGCTGAGAAATCATGTCAACGACCATGAAATCGTTGCCCAGTCCATGCATTTTGGTGAACTTTACCAGCATCTTTGCCTACTTATCCGGCTTGAGCGGATGGGTCAGGTAACAGTGATTCGCTGGCATAGAGTTCCTGGATAGTTTCCCGGCGACGTATCAGGTGAGACTCACTGCCGTCTACCATGACTTCTGCGACTCTGGGTCTGGAGTTGTAATTTGAACTCATGACAAACCCGTACGCCCCTGCAGATCTGACTGCCAGCAGATCACCGTCTTTCAGATTCAGCAAACGATCTTTGCCGATAAAGTCACCTGTTTCACACACTGGACCGACGATATCGAAGCTGGCTTCCAGTCCATCCTGACGAGGCTTAACCGGCACAATATTCTGCCAGGCACCATAGAGAGAAGGGCGTATCAGGTCATTCATTGCCGCATCAACAATCGCAAAATGCTTGCGCCCGTTATCCTTGATGAACTCCACCTGTGTCACCATGATACCGGCATTAGCCGCGATTGAGCGCCCAGGCTCCAGCACCAGGGTCAAGCCGGATTCTTTGATTTTCTCCAGCACGGCTTCAGCGTATTCAGTCGGATGGGGCGGGGTTTCCTTATCATAGGTCACGCCGAGGCCACCACCCAGGTCGATATGACGCAAATGAATTCCCTCAGCGGCCAACTGGCGTACAGTAGCCAAAACTCGATCGAGCGCATCAAGGAAAGGGGAGATTTGTGTGAGCTGAGAGCCGATATGACAATCAATTCCTACGACTTCCAGATGTGGCGACTTTGCAGCCTCTCGATACAGCCCCAGGGCAACATCGATATCAATGCCGAATTTATTTTCTTTCAGTCCAGTCGAAATATAGGGGTGGGTCTGCGCATCCACATCTGGATTAACCCGAAGTGAGATCGTAGCCTTCTTGCCACACTCAGCGGCGACCTGCTCGACCCTCTCCAGCTCCGTGGCAGATTCAACATTGAAACAATGAACACCGACTTCAAGCGCCCGGCGTATCTCTCCCGCCTGTTTCCCCACGCCGGAAAATACAACTTTATCCGGATTGCCTCCGGCAGCGAGAACTCTTTCTAGTTCCCCTTGGGATACGATATCAAACCCGGCCCCCAGTCGCGCCAATACATTCAGCACAGCCAGATTGGAGTTGGCTTTAACCGCATAGCAAATCAGGTGAGGGTAATCCTGCAGGGCAGTCTGGTAGGCATGATAGTGCCGTTCCAGAGTTGCTCGCGAATAGATATAACAGGGGGTGCCGTATTGTCTGGCAATGTCTTCTACAGCGACATCCTCAGCAAACAGCTGATTCTGCCGGTAATTAAAATAATCCATAACTCGACTCAGTAATGAGATCGTTCAGACTACTGACGACACTACCCGGGTATACTGTCAGAGGGCTCCCAGACCATTTCTGGGGGAGACCACTGCCAGAGTTCCTGAGGCAATTGCAAGGGACCTTTCTGGCCGCAAGACAATAACCCGAGGCACGCTGCTACAACGATGGTAATGCCGAGAATTCGCATGAACTATCCCGAATTTCAATCAAATTGGGCAAGTATACCGGGCACTCCGGCCAATAGAAACACCGGTATCACGTTTAAATTCCAACAACTGTTTTTCACCGAATCCCCACTGGAATCGACATAGAGAGTTATGGAATCAACCAGAGGCCGTTTACATGAGAGAATGCCCTAGTTCACGAGAATCAAACTGAAGGATGACGAGCGGGTTCCTGACTGGAGGGAAGTTCGCGGGCAACATTAATGCTGTTTTCCAGAGTCAGCTTGTGTTTGACGTATTCTATGGTTTGCAACCTCAGGGATTCACCGGCGAGGCTATGGGGAAGACTCAAATCTGTCAGGTAGCATGGCAACGGTGTCCGATGATCGAAGCGTCCCTCCAGATAATGTGCCAACGCTGCTGACACTTGGTCTCCATGTTCCAACAGACTAAATTCCTGCTGTTCACAGTAGAGACTGAATCCAAGCCGATCCCTTTCTGTCAGGCTACCGATTGCCTGCGCTTCGATATACTTGCTGAATCCCTGTTGGCTCAACACTTTGACTGATACAGGCTTGAAGCCCTTGGCATCAGACAGCAACTGAAAAAACTCTATCTCGCCCGATGCCATGTTGTCGGCCAGCGTATCATGCATTTGCTTACGTTCCTGAATGCTATACAAGAAGTTGGACAACGCACCGAGGAAAGCCTCCGCGGAAGGAACCTTACCTGAGTGCTTAAGAATCGACCCTTTTTCATCAATCAGAATCATTTGCAACAGGCCACCCTCTTCCCAATAAAAAACTTGAATGGCATTGGGACGCATTCTGGCAAAAGCTGCTTCCAGCGGATCACCTTTCAGCGCATAGTCATCCAGTTCGATTGCCCGAAACTGGCGCTGCGGTTGTTCCAGATACCGGCAAAGGTCGGCATAGGTGGGTAACGAAGTAAAACGTGGCTGACGACCTTCAAACTGAAGGACGAAATAACGCTCTTCCATTTCAAGCAGATAACGCCTGGAAGTGCCCGATTTGAAAAAGCAGCCAATCACTTGCTGGAATAATTTACTGACCCGATTCGCAATGGCCGCCGCCCGAGAGGCACAAAAACAAAGCACCGCAATGCCCGGCACTTTGTCATCATACTGCTCTGCTTCTGCCAGAGCTGCCAGCGTATTGTTCAGGCACTGGACCAGGGTATCACCGGATTCATAACGCTGAACCATCACCTCATTCCAGGTGTTGACCGTTACCTGATCCAGAGTGATTACCAGATTAGACCGCTCAGATGAGTACCCCAATGAATCATTGCGATCACTGAGCTTGTGCAACCCACGCCGTGTCAGATCCAACATGGGATCCACCCCGACATTCACATAGAGAATCGAGCCACGTATCTGCGCTTTGTCCCGGTAGGCCTGTTGGGATATCTCCGGAAACGGTAAATGCATCAGGGATCGCAGACTGGCGATAATCTGCTGTAATTCGAACAAACTGGCCTGGGTCTCACCGGCCACCATACTGACACTGGTGGCCGAGGTGAGCAATCCATTGACATAGGACCAGACAATCAACTCCAGCAGGCTGTTGGAACGTTTCAGTGCCGGGTAAAAATCCGCATCACTGACGTTGGACAGGTTACGATACAACAGCCATCCATTCTGGTGTGAATCAAGAACCTGGCTGCTCAGATGGTGGAAGGAAAGATTCTCCTCAGCAATATTCGGGGCAATATTGGGATTGATCATCTCAACCTTGCCGGCTTTTCGCTGAAAGGTGGCATAGAGCTTACGCCCCAGAAGATGTATATCCCTGGCACTGATGGCTACCGCGAGTCCCTTGTCTCTTGCGTATCCTGAAAGAAAACGGTAACTGCCGGTCAGTTCATTGACGACACTGCGCTTTTCCCGCATCACTTCATCCACCTTCCAGGAAGGGCGGCGGTCAAGATACCGAATCTCCTTATCCGACCAGCCCCATTCCGCCACCAGTTTTTCCATGATTTTTCTGCGCCAGCTCTTCTGGTGTGCAGGCACCAGTCTGGAAAGACTTTCTCCTACCTTGAGATAAAAACTTTTCCTGACCAACTCCAACCGCTGAGACTCACTGCGCTCGCTTAGTGATGCTTCAATACGGCGGTAAATCATCACATACGGGTCCAGCTCATCCTCATCAATTTCGTCATTGAACACCGCTTGCTTAAAGGTGACACACAGGGGCTCGACAGACCCGTCTTCAGTGGCATAGGCCTCAGTAAGCACCAACTTGAGCACTGACTTATAGGGCGAATCGATTCCCTTATACAATTGCCACATTCCAGCCCCAACAAACTCGTTGGGAGGAATTCGAGCACAGCCACCGAAATCAATGTAGTCACTGCTGCGGATAAAGCGCTTTTCCTGCAACCGTTTGGCAACTTCAGAGTAATTCGCCTCATCACCAGGGGGAATCAACCACCAAAGGGGATAAGCTCCACCCAGCCAGATCCCCGTACGATAGAATTCGTCCAACAACAGATAGTGCTGTGCGGTTCCACAATCTTCACTATCTGCCGCCGCCTGCTGTCGCCCCATACGAAATTCGTTCGCATTCATCAGGAAAATGTGTATCTCTGCCCCCATTTCCTCACCCCATTCCGATATCAATCGGGCTTTCTTCTCAAGTTCTTCAATACCGCCTTTATCCAGGCCATTGCGGTAGCAGAGCCAAACATCCAGATCACTGCTGCCGGAGTGCGCAATTGATCCTGTGCTGCCCATTAGAAAAAGACTGACAATATCAGACTGCACTTTTTTACCCGACTCCTTGTAGTTAAAAGATCGAGACAGGCGCTGAGCTTGCTGAATGACAGATTTGTCTGGCTGGTAATTATGCAGGCGGTGAGGGGTTTTACGGGACACATAGCCCGGCATCAGCGGATGGTTTACATGCACCAGCAAGGGGAGTAATTCAACAACCACCTGTTGCCTCGGAGTCAGCGCCATACGGGTGCGCTTAAGCCGGCATTCAACCAAAGAAAGAAAACGCTGGGTGAGCGTTTTCAATACCTTACGGTCAACGCCTTCGCTGTAGTCGGGATTAATCTGCCTGCGGACATTCATAGCATAGAGTATAGCGGAGTAACTATCAAACTCCGCTAACCGAAACATGCCAGTTTGTAGTAGTTACGTTACCAACAACACAGACACTCTTTATATTTGTCTGTAAAATCGTTACTTTTGCCAGCAAGTGTTGTGAACCGCAATGGTTTCTACAGGGAAACGTGCACAGGATAAGTTATGAAAACACTGCGTCTGTTAATTGCGATATTAGGCCTCAGTCTCTGCTTTCCGGTAATCGCAAGTGGACTCCGTGCCCCTCACGGCCCGGTGGTATTGACAGTCACCGGCAATATCAGTCAAACCAATGATCACGATGAGGCTGCTTTTGACCTGGAAATGCTGGATCAGCTCCCTCAGCATTCCATTACAACGACAACTCCCTGGTTTGACGACTCAAGGACGTTCACCGGCCCGTTGGTACGCGATGTACTAGAATTATTGGGGGCGAAGGGAACTAACGCCAAGGCTGTAGCCTTGAACGATTACCATATCGATATTCCAGCAGAGGATTTCCAGGAATATGATGTGGTGTTGGCCACTCGTATAGATGGAGAAATTCTGACTATCAGGGATAAAGGACCAATCTTTATTATTTATCCTTTTGATCAGATTCCTGAAACCAGAAACGAGGTTTTCTTTCAACGCTGCATTTGGCAGCTTGTTCAGGTCATTGTTGAATAGTAGTTTGAGCTGCAGGGAGTAGCGATATGTGGGTCAAGAAGATTAGATGGATTGCCGGCCTAGCGCTGGCCACGGCCACAATCATTTTAGCTATCGCCATTTTTTCAACGATCACTTCGCTCCGTGATGGAGCACTGGAAGTCCGGGTCGCCAAGGATGACCTGTATTGGTCCATTCATCAGATTGAGACCGAAACCATGAACCTCCTGGTTATCGCCCATACTCTGGAAAAAGAGGCGCTTCGCCCCGGAACGCTGAACACAAGATACGCTGTTCTGCTGAGCCGCACGGACTTGTTCAAGGAAGGTGAGTTTAGTGATGCCATCAGCGTTCTACCGAATACACACAGGCTAATAAACTCTGTCATAGCCAGAGTGGAGGCACTGGGGCCGCTTATAGACAGCGCAATCAAGACCCCGAATTCTGTTCCTCCCGCACTGATTCAGAAGCTGGAGGAAATCCGCCTTCTCTCCCGCGACCTGACTTTGACGGCACACAAGGAGCATGTGACCCACAGGGTGAATCAGCGGACAGAATTAACAGATACGTTCTTCTACACAGAAGCACTTCTCTGCGTCCTCGCCGGCATCATACTCATCAGCCTGATTACCCTTTACTGGCTGATGCACCTGGCCAGAAAGGCCCAGCAGGACGCAGACTTTCAGCGACGCAGGGCAGAATCCAACAGTGACGCCAAGAGTCGGTTTCTATCCAACATGAGCCACGAACTGCGCACACCGCTCAACGCCATCATGGGGTTTGCTCAGCTCATTCAGCTCAACAGCCGGAATCTGACCCTCGAACAGAGCCAGTATATCAATCAGATATACAAAGCCAGTGAACACCTGCTTTCCCTCATTATCGACATTATGGATCTGTCCAAAATAGAAAGTGGGCAATTGAGTATAGAAATGGCTCCGTGCCGGATTCACCCCATTATTAACGAGTCCGTCGCCATGGTTCGCAGTATGGCTCAAGCGAAAAGTATCAGTATCTACAAACCGGATATACAGCGGGATTACGTACTCAATGCCAACCATACCCGCACTGTGCAGGTGCTAACCAACTTTCTGACTAACGCCATCAAGTACAACCACAAAGGTGGCTGGGTTAAGATTGAGTTGGATAGCACGACCAACGGCAGGTTGCGTATTGGAGTGGCAGATAACGGTTTGGGCATTTCCAAAAAAGATCACAGTAAGGTATTCAAACCTTTTGAGCGACTGGCCCATGATCCGGCAATTGAAGGCAGCGGCATTGGGTTGGCAATGAGCAGCCAACTGGTGCAGCTAATGAACGGACAGATCGGCTTCAGCTCCAAAGAAGGTCAGGGAAGTTATTTCTGGCTGGAGCTGGAAGTTGTCGACATGGTAGCGCCTCAAGCCATTGACGTCATGGGACAGACACCTGCACCCAAGTATTTTCCAAACTTCGCCACTCCAGAGTTCGAATATACAGAAGGCCTGGGAGACTTCGCCAACGGGTTTAAAACCGTCCTGTATATAGAAGATAACGACTCCAGTATCAAAGTGATGGAAGGCCTTTTTGACAGCTTTAAGAACATTCGTCTGATTTCAGCCACAACTGCCGAGCAGGGCATTGCACTGGCTCGCAGCTGTCGACCACAACTGATACTCCTTGACCTGAATCTCCCCACCACGTCCGGTCTGGAAGTCGCCGCCATTCTGAAAAATGACCCGCAGCTCTCGTCAATTCCCATCATCGCCGTGACAGCGAATGTCAACGGCCATCAGGAAGCCACAGCGCTGGGCCTGGAATTTGAGGAGTTTATTCTCAAGCCCATAGATATCACCTCCACCAAGTCGGCCATTGTGAAATACCTTGGCAAGCAACCGTCAACACGTGAGGATTTATCAGTACACAACTAATGCCCCGGTGACCGGTTATCAGTGATCCGGTCAAATGTGCATCATAGATCACCTTGGAAATGGACGCAGGTATGGAAACGTCATCTTACCCATGCAGGGTATGCCTGGATAAAACAACGCCTATAGGCACCACCGACTTTAACAAATCAGGTAATGACCACTTTGAGGGTAACCGCCTGTTCCCTGTTTCTGAAGACCTCGTTGAGTATTACCGATGCCAACGCTGCGGCTATATGTTCACCCCGTTCTTTGATCAATGGGAGCACCACGACTTTCAACAAAGAATCTATAACCAGGATTATCTTCTGGCAGATCCACCATTTGCCGGTGAGCGTCCGGAGCGTCTGGCAGCCTACCTGACCGACCTGCTGGGAACAGACTATCGGCATATTTCCATGCTGGATTACGGTGGAGGCGAAGGGCTCCTGGAGCAGTACCTGAATCGACAGGGGATTAGCCACTGCACAACCTATGACCCCTATCACCACACGAACTCACTCCCACCTGAGGGAAAGTTTTCATTGGTGACAGCCTTTGAGGTTGTGGAACATGTTCAGGACCAATACCAACTGTTCAGGGAGCTTTGTTCACTGACTGAAAATGACGGAGTGTTATTATTTAGCACACTTCTACAACCTGAAAATATCGATAGAGTCGGCACCGATTGGTGGTATGTATGCCCAAGAAACGGCCACATGGCATTTCATACCCAGGAAAGTCTAAAGTGGGTTCTGAAAGAGTTCAGTTTTTGTTTGCAGTCGCTTAGTGATGAAATTCATATCGCCTGGCGAAATCCCAATGACATCGCCAGGCGTTTTATCAACAGGGCCGAAACTGTTCAGGTGAACACCCCCTCTCCAACCCAATTGACAGCGGATTCCGTCAACTGATTACCTGTCTGCCAGCCAGGACTTCACCCTGGCTGCCGCCGCTTTCACCTGGACCGGCGCGGTGCCTCCCGTATGATTCCGGGCGTTTACCGAGCCCTCCAATGTCAGAACATCAAAAACGTCGGCGTCAATCACCTGGCTGAATTGCTGCAGTTCTTCCAGGGTCATTTCACTCAAATCACGATTTTCCGCCACTCCGAAGGCGACGGATTTGCCAACTATTTCATGGGCATCACGGAAGGGTACGCCTTTGCGAACCAGATAATCAGCCAGATCAGTCGCCGTTGAAAAGCCACGACGAGCCGCTTCTTCCATGACCGGACGGTTTACAGTCAGCGCAGGCATCATATCGCCGTAGGCCTTTAAGGAGCCTTTCACTGTATCGATTGTGTCGAACAGGGGCTCTTTATCTTCCTGATTATCTTTGTTGTAGGCCAATGGCTGGCTTTTCATCAACGTCAACAAAGAAGTCAGGTGGCCATAAACTCTGCCTGTTTTACCCCGGATCAGCTCAGGAACATCGGGGTTCTTCTTCTGCGGCATAATGGAAGAGCCTGTGCAAAAGCGATCCGGAAGATTAATGAAGTTGAACTGGGCAGAAGTCCACAGTACCAACTCTTCAGAAAAACGTGAAAGATGCATCATCAAGAGGCTGGCAAAACCACTGAACTCGATCGCAAAGTCGCGATCACTCACAGCATCCAAAGAGTTTTCCGCCACTGCTGAAAAGCCCAGCAGATCGCACGTGATCTGACGATCAATCGGATAGGTGGTTCCGGCCAGTGCAGCCGCTCCCAGAGGCAGGACATTTACCCGCTCCCGACAATCCTGCAAGCGCCCGTAGTCTCGCTTCAGCATTTCCACCCAGGCCAGCATATGATGACCAAAAGTGACTGGCTGAGCTGTCTGCAGATGGGTGAAGCCAGGCATAATAGCGTCAGCCTCGCGCTCAGCCAGGCCGACAAGACCTTCGATCAAGCGCTTCAGTTCCGCTCCGATAACATCAATCTCATCTCTCAGGTATAGACGGATATCCGTTGCTACCTGGTCGTTACGGGATCGGCCTGTATGCAGTTTTTTCCCGGTGATGCCAATCTTCTGGGTCAGCCGTGCCTCAATGTTCATGTGCACATCTTCCAGCGTTACCGACCAGTCAAACTTACCGGCTTCAATCTCACTGCGAATATCATTCAGCCCGGCCATGATCTGATCCCGCTCTTCTTCGGTCAGCACTCCGACCTTGGTCAGCATGGTAGCGTGGGCAATAGAGCCCTGTATGTCATGAAAGTAGAGTCGCTGGTCGAACCCCACCGAAGCTGTAAAGCGTTCAACAAAGGCATCTGTGGCTTCGGTAAAACGGCCACCCCAGGGTTTATCGGTGGTATCCTGCTTTGTCATGGTGTTCAACTTGCCCCATACTGAGAGAGTTAACAGATTTGCCAGGATTCTACGCCTTTACTGAATACTGCAAAGGCGGCCTGTGTGAGGTTGGCGATTATAAGCGCCTGCGTATGAATTTTCTAACCTTGCGTGATCGGCCCCCTTGCCGGGTAGAGGTTTGTCTTTCAATAATGGAAAGAAAACCTCATCGATGACGGAGAGTGGACGCCAGGTTTACAGATTGCCCCTATCACATATACCCAACAGCCAATAACCCGGATTAAATACATGGAGCCAACCGGTAAAACAGAGCCATACAATGGTTTTTTCCTACCTAATCTCTGCACAGTTCAGGCATTGTTGTTCCTGGTGCTGGGAACCGAAATCTGCGCCTTACTGTTTACGCTGATTAATTACGGGCTACTGAATTTCAACTGGGATTACTTCGCACTGACGTCACTATTCATGCTCTGGGTGGTTCACACCAGCGCCATCATTCTGTGCCAGCTACGCAAATGGGGCCGTCAGTGGAGTGTTTCCCAACAGGCTTTAGTGACTTACGGTGTGGTCATTGCCACCACCACACTCTTTGCTGTTCTGGCTGGGTATTTCCGTACCGCCGGTAAGGTTGGCTGGGATTACTGGTTTGTGTTGCAAGCGATTCTGATTGCAGCCATTTTAACCGGCGCACTACTTCGATACTTTTACCTGCAGCATCTCTGGCACCAACAGCAACGCTCTGAGCTGGAATCACGGGTACAGGCACTGCAGGCCAGAATACGCCCCCACTTTCTGTTCAACAGCATGAACTCCATCGCCGGGCTGATTCCAGAAGATGCAGAAGCCGCAGAAGAAGCGGTATTAGATCTGGCTGAACTGTTCCGGGCAGCGTTAAGAGAGTCCTCATCATTGGTACCGATCAATGATGAACTTGGCTTATGCGAGCGTTATCTACGCATAGAAAAACTGCGCCTGGGCCCACGCCTGCATCTTGAATGGCATATCAAACCGTTAACCAAGGCGGCCCAAGTACCGCCATTGACCCTTCAACCTCTGATTGAAAATGCCATATACCATGGCATCCAACCAAATCCATCGGGCGGAACCATTAAAATTACCGCCTATGAACAGGGCACCTGGCTATATGTGCTGATCTCTAATCCCATTGCGCCCCATCCGGGCAGCCAGAAACATCAGGGTAACCGAATCGCCATGCGCAACATTCGCAGCCGTCTGCAAGCATTTTTCGGGGATCAGGCGGTACTCAAGACCAGCCAGTTGGACAACCAGTTCACCGCGACCCTGAGAATCCCCTTAACTCGTTGATAATACTGACAGGCTCGCCGACTTTCGGAACAGCTTGGTCTATAATGAACGGATACTTTAACCATCGGAAATATCAGGATTTCCCTTTTGAGTTTATAGTGCAGTCCCATGATCAGAGTACTTATTGTCGATGATGAACCTCTGGCCCGAGCGCGACTTCAGCGCCTCCTGGCAGGTTCACCCTATCAGGTATGTGGAGAAGCCGGTGACGGTGAAGAAGCCCTGAAACTTTCCCGCGAACATCACCCCGACGTTATGCTTCTGGATATTCGCATGCCGGGTACTGATGGGCTGGAAGTCGCCAGCCGACTTGCCGACTTTGAGCATCCACCGGCCATTGTTTTCACGACGGCCTACGATGAATATGCACTGGAAGCCTTCAAGGTTCGGGCGCAGAACTATCTGCTCAAACCGGTCAGAAAAGAAGATCTGTTTGATGCTCTGTCGAAAGTCACACAACTGACCCAGGCGCAACAGACCGTCATCCAGCAACATCAACAGGGGGCACAAAGTGCCCATCTGGTATGTCGCAGTGTTCGGGGCGTACAGAGAATTCCTTTAACAGATGTCCTCTACCTCCAGGCTGCCGACAAATACGTTACGGTGGTTCATAAATCCGGAGAAACCCTAAGCGATCAGACCCTGAAAGAACTTGAGCAGACGCTGAAACCTCACATGCTAAGGATCCACCGCAATACCCTGATCAACCATCATTATCTGGACCGGCTGCAAAGAGTTCAGGATGGCCATTTCGAAGTTTACCTGAAAGGGGTCGACCAGGGGCTGAGCGTCAGCCGTCGCCTTGTCAGCGAGGTGAAGAGCTTCCTGAACGAACAATGACATTGAAGACTCCAAAGGTTATTCTTGCAGGCCGGAAAACAAGTTGGAAACACTCTGCGATCCGTTTTCAGACTTGCCATAATTGAACCTACGACCACAGCAAACGCCAAAAGAATCTTATGACCATCACAAAGAACCGACTTGTCATCGCCACCCGACAAAGTGCTCTCGCCCTATGGCAGGCTGAATATGTTAAGGCCGCCCTGGAAGAAATACACCCCGGTCTGGAAGTCGAACTGTTGGGCCTGACCACCAAAGGAGACAAGATTCTGGATGTACCGTTGGCTAAAGTCGGCGGTAAAGGCTTGTTTGTTAAGGAACTTGAACAGGCCATGCTGGAAGGACGTGCCGACATTGCCGTCCATTCCATGAAAGATGTCCCCATGGAGTTTCCTGAAGGCCTGGGGCTTGGCGCCATATTGAAAAGAGAAACCCCGACAGATGCTTTTGTCAGCAACCACTTCGGCTCCGTCGATGAACTGCCTGAAGGCTCTGTTGTCGGCACTTCCAGTCTGCGTCGCCAATGCCAACTGGCTGCCCGCCGCCCGGACCTGAAAATAGTATCTCTGCGGGGGAATGTGAATACGCGGCTGGCGAAGCTGGACGCTGGAGAATTCGACGCCATTATCCTCGCGTCTTCCGGACTAAAACGTCTGGAGTTTCATGATCGCATTCGAATGGAAATGCCACCTGAAGAAAGCCTTCCCGCTGTCGGTCAGGGAGCACTGGGTATCGAGTGCCGTACTGAAGATCAAGACTCCCTGCAATTGATCGCACCTTTGATAGATGAAGAAACCACCCGCTGCGTGAGTGCTGAAAGGGCCATGAATCACCGTCTACAGGGAGGCTGCCAGGTCCCCATCGCCGGTTATGCCGAGCTTCAGGGAGATCAATTATCACTCAGAGGCCTGGTAGGCAGCGTCGATGGTCAGAGAGTAATCAGAGATGCGGTTTCCGGACATGTAGAAGAAGCAGAGAAAATTGGCCGCTCACTGGCGGAGAAGCTACTGTCCCAGGGCGCCGGAGACATCCTCAGCGAAATTTACGGTGACTGAAACAGGCTTATGACGACCGCAGGCTGCGCCGGGAAGATACTCCTGACTCGTTCAAAGCCGGATAATTCCGGCCTGAAAACCCGACTGATCAATCAGGGATATGATGTCCGCGAACTGCCGCTACTGACTATCACTCCCCTGGAAGAGTCACCTGCAATCAGAGACAGAGTGCTGAATATTGATCAGTATGATGCGGTCATCTCCACCAGCAAACACGCATCCTTTATCCTCAACCAGCTCATGGATACCTATTGGCCTCAGCCCCCCATTGGCATCCATTGGTTTGCCATGGGACCGGCCAGCGCCGCACCGCTGCAGGAAACAGGAGAACAAGTCTTCCTGCCACCTTCAGGCAATACCAGCGAAGACATGTTAAGGCATCCTGAGCTTCAGTTTCCGGATGGCAAGAAAATTCTGCTGGTTAAAGGTGAAGGGGGCAGAGACACTCTTTCCCAGGAGCTGAGCGAAAGAGGCGCCCACGTCGATAAGCTTGATCTCTACCGGCGCACCCCGGAAGATTACACCAATGAAACCCTTCAGGCCGTATTCGGGCAATGGCAACCAGAGCTGATCGTGGTACTATCCGGTGAAGCATTGGACAGTCTGTGGTCGTTATGTGGGAAAATCGGCTATGCTTTAAAATCAACCAGATGCATTATTCCCAGCCAGCGAGTAGCCGATAAGGCCCGAACGCTGGAACTGAAGTTCGAGATCGCAGCCTCGTTAAAAGAAGACGCCCTGGCGGAGACAATCAGCATTTGCTTACAAAAATGACGCCCAAGGCATCCCAGAAACCGTTTCAGAAACAACTCGAATAAAGTAGGAAAGAGAGTGACGGAAGAGACCCCCAAACCCACACTGCCAGCGACAAACCCGGCAGACACTGATACGCCGCCGGTTTCCCCTCCTTCCTCATCCGGCCCCACGCCACAGGCTAAGGTAACCGGTCCCAGGATCTGGCCACTCTGGCTTGGCATATTGATTCTACTCGTTGCTTTGGTTCTGGCCTCCGGCTGGTTCTGGACTCAACTGCAATCCTGGCAAACCAAAGTTGATCTGGCCATTGAACAGAGCCAGTCAGGAACCTCGCTGGTAAATCAAACCAGCCAGCGTTACGAAACCAAGCTGACACAACTGGACTCCGCCCTGGAGCGTCAGAATAGTCAACTGACAGAGATAAGGAATCAACTGGACCAGACCGCAAGACGTATTCTGACGGTTGGTGAAACCGGCCGTACAGACTGGCTGTTGGCTGAAGCTGAATACCTTCTGCGACTCGGTAATCAAAGACTGCATATGGAACGGGATTATCAGGGGTCTTTGGCCATACTCCAGGCAGCAGATCAGGTTCTGGCAGAAACCAAAGAAGCAGCCGTATTCCCAGTCCGCAAAGCCCTTGCCAATGAAATTGTGCAACTGGAGGCTGTCGCCGATGTTGATCGTCAGGGAATATACCTGAAACTCGAAGCGCTGATCGAACAGATTGAGAGCCTGGATCAACGCCTGTTTTTTCAGGAGGCTCCTCTTCTAAGTCAAACCAATACTGAGGAAGAGAACGCTCCGGACAAAACCTGGTTTGAAAGGACCAAAGAATCCATCAAGCAACTGGAAAAGTATTTCGTCATCAGATTCCCCGAAGAAGAAATCAAACCTCTGATGGCTCCGGACCAGATTTACTATCTGCGTCAGAACCTCCGTCTGATGCTGGAGCAAGCTGAATTGGCCCTGCTGGACAAAAATCAGCAGGTCTTTGAACAAAGTCTGGGCAAGGCGGAAACCTGGATAGAGAATTACTTCATTACCAACAGCCCAGTCACCAAGGCAGTGTTGAAGAACGTTCAAGAACTGAAGACCCATAATATAGACCCGGATCTTCCGGACATTACCGAGTCACTTCACTTGCTCAAGAATCTTCTGGAGTCGGTCTACAAACGCGGCGCCAATGATGCCCAGTCACTAATGAGGCAACCGGCAACCAATGACGGGGAGGCGTCATGAACAAGACGGCTGTCATCCTTTTGATTGCCTTGTCCCTGGGGGCAGGGCTGGGCTTTCTGATCAAGCTTGACCCTGGTTACATTCGGGTGTCCTGGTATTACTTCCTGATGGAAACCAACATCTGGATCGGGCTTGCTCTGCTCGTGGCCTTTTATTTTGCCCTGAATTACCTCCTCTACCTTCTTGCACGAACACTCGGTATCAGGGCCGGCTGGCAGCAGTGGCGCCACTCGGTCAAACACAGCCGGGCTCAACGCAAGACCACCAGAGGTTTATTGGAGTACGCCGAGGGGAACTGGAAAAAAGCCCAGCGCTACCTATCCAGCAGTGCGGAGAAGTCAGAAACACCACTCATTAACTACCTTGCCGCGGCTCAGGCAGCTAACGAGTTGGGTAACGAGAAAGAAAGTGACCAACTGCTGCAGAAAGCATTCGAAAGCACCCCCGGCGGCGATGTTGCCATTGGCGTTACCCAGGCCCAACTACAACTCGCCCGCGGGCAACTGGAACAATGCCTATCAACGCTTTTGCGTCTACGCAAACGCACACCACACCACCCCTTTGTGTTGAAGCTCCTGCAACAGGTATACAGCCGTCTCTGTGATTGGCAAAAACTGGGGCAATTGATTCCTGAACTGCGGAAATATCGCGTTTTAAAGGAACAGGAACTGGACCAATTAGAACAAGACACCTGGCTGAATCTGCTCAAGCAGGGCACCGACGATGCCCTGAAGGCGAACAAATCTGAAGTCTACACTCAACCATTGAATGAAGTCTGGGACAAGATGCCGGCAGGTTTGCGTAAAACTGACGACATGGTGTATGCGTATGCCTCCCAGTTAGTCAGACTTGGTGCTAGTGGCCATGCGGAAGCTTTGGTCAGAAAACAGCTGCGGGTAGAGTGGAGTGAAGAACTGGTCAAATTCTATGGCAAGATCGCTGCGCCCGAAGTGGACAAGCAACTGCTGAATGCAGAAAACTGGCTGAAAGAGCGCCCCAATGACGCGGTACTACTACTGACTCTGGGACGCCTATGCCTGCGCAACCAACTATGGGGCAAAGCACGGGAGTACTTTGAGGCTAGCCTGAAACTCAAGAAAAGCCCCGAAGCCTATGCTGAACTGGGCAGGCTGCTCTCTCACATGGACCAGCATGCCGCGGGTGCCAGCTACCTGCTGCACGCACTGGAACAGGGCGCTCCTCTGCCAGAACTTCCCATGCCGCCTTTAAAAGCCCAGCAGGCCTAGTCGGAAGCAGCCTGGCGAGTAATCTAGCGAGGCGCATACTCCAGAACATCAGAGAAGAACTGGTGTTCTGGCAAGCCTGACGGTCCCAGTGCATCCAGGGCGGTATAAACCATCGTCGGGGAACCGCTGACGAATACCAGCGAATTCGCCCATTGATGCCCTTTAGCCAAGACTTCCCGCACCAGCTCAGCATGATGGCCCGGCCATTCATTATCTTTGTTGTCTGCACTCACAGGCACGAAAGTCAGTTGTGAGGTCTCATTCGCCCAGGTCTCCACCCATTGGCGCAAATACATTTCCTCACGCTGCCTGACTCCCCAGTATAAAGTGATTTGTCCTGAGTATTCATTGGCCAACAGGTACTCCGCCAGCGACTTCATCTGCGAAAAACCTGTTCCTGCAGCCACCAAAATAACATCAGTGTCAGGCACTGACGCCAGATAACTATTACCGAGAGGCAACATGGCCTTTACAACAGGGTTGTCTCGCAGATAATTGAGAATCGTGACCGCGCTCTGCTGATCGGAATGAACCTGAATGTGAAGCTCGATTTCCCTGCTCCCCGGAGCATTGGCGATCGAGAAGAAAGCACTGTCCAGACCCGGTATCAATAATTGGAGATACTGTCCTGCAAAGAACTCTGGGTTTTGGCCGGCAGGAGCTAACAGGATCACTCTGTATATATCTGCAGATAATGACTCTATCGACTTAACCTGCATCGCTAACTTTTTTGTTTCCAATTCGTTCGGCCCCCACAAGGCATTCAGTTCAAACTCACAATCACCGGCAGGTCGCGCCCGGCATAACAATACTTGCGCCTTTCCGCAACGCATCACGTTGACTAACGCATCCTTTTCAAGCTCTCCGTCTAGCACGGTGGCGCTACAGATATGGCATACACCATTGTCACAAGCATGGGGCATTCGATAGCCCTGCGCCAACACCGCTTCAAGTACCGTCTGCCCTGGAATCACCTTTATACGGTGGCCACTGGGCCGAAACTGGACGGTCAGCTCTCGCTCATCTTTCACGATACTCGCTTTACGCCAGCCATGTCGCTTTAATCTATTCCCAATTCAGACCAGATATCATCAACCCGTTGCTTGACGGCATCATCCATGACAATAGTACGTCCCCATTCCCTGGAGGTCTCACCCGGCCATTTGTTGGTAGCGTCCATTCCCATTTTTGAGCCAAGGCCGGAGATCGGCGAGGCGAAGTCTAAATAGTCAATTGGCGTATTTTCAACCATGACAGTGTCCCTGGCAGGATCCATACGCGTCGTTATCGCCCAGATAACGTCCTTCCAATCCCGGGCATTAACATCATCATCAGTCACGATAACAAACTTGGTATACATGAACTGTCGCAAAAACGACCACACCCCCATCATGACCCGCTTGGCATGCCCCGGGTATTGTTTCTTCATGGTGACAACCGCCAGACGATAGGAGCATCCCTCAGGCGGCAGGTAGAAATCCACGATCTCCGGAAACTGTTTCTGAAGTATTGGCACCAGCACTTCATTCAATGCTACGCCGAGCACGGCAGGTTCATCAGGCGGACGGCCAGTGTAGGTACTATGGTAGATGGGATTCTTGCGCTGCGTGATACGATCGACTGTAAACACCGGAAACTCATCCACCTCATTGTAATATCCGGTGTGATCACCAAATGGCCCCTCGGGGGCAGTCTCACCAGGGTGAATGACACCTTCCAGTACGATTTCAGCACTTGCAGGCACCTGAAGGTCACTCCCCAGACACTGCACGACTTCCGTTTTGTTGCCACGCAACAGACCGGCAAAGGCATATTCCGACAGGCCGTCAGGCACTGGTGTAACAGCGCCGAGAATAGTAGCTGGATCCGCTCCCAGGGCAACGGTGACAGGAAAAGGTTGGTCAGGATGGGCTTCACACCATTCACGATAATCCAGCGCACCACCTCGGTGACTCAACCATCGCATGATCAATTTGTTACGCCCGATCACTTGTTGCCGGTATATACCGAGGTTCTGCCGAGGCTTATTTGGCCCCTTTGTAATCACCAGCGGCCAGGTAATTAGCGGCCCAACGTCTCCGGGCCAGCAGGTTTGAACAGGCAACTGATATAGATCGACATCATCCCCTTCCTTGATGACTTCCTGGCAGGGTGCAGAACGCACCTCCTTTGGCGACATATTCATGACTTGCTTGAATATCGGCAGCTTACTCCAGGCATCCTTAAAACCCTTCGGGGGATCCGGCTCCTTCAAAAAAGCCAGGAGCTGACCTATCTCCCTGAGGTTTTCGACGCTTTCTGCCCCCATTCCCAGAGCAACACGCTCGGGAGTGCCGAACAGATTACCAAGCACCGGCATCGAATAGCCTTTCGGATTTTCGAACAATAGCGCGGGACCACCGCGCCTGAGTGTCCGGTCACAGATTTCCGTCATTTCCAGCTTCGGGTCAACGGGGGTCTTAATGCGTTTTAGCTCGCCACGCTTTTCCAGTACCTTGATAAAGTCTCGTAAATCGTTGTACTTGAATCCCATATCTGTTTCCGAGTGTTGATTTGCTGATATGTTTGTCGCTTGTGCTGGAGAGGGAATAAAGCGATACACCGCCGCGATCCCTCCCCTGATAACAAAAACCCCCGGGGAATACCGCCAGGGGTTTTATCAATCTGTACGAAGTAAATCGTCTCTTATACGGCAATAAAATACTTTAAAAGCACTACCGCTTCTTCATTGCCTGGAAGAATTCATCGTTGGTCTTGGTATCTTTCAATTTGTCGATCAGGAACTCAACTGCCGCAATGTCGTCTTCCATGGAATGAAGCAGCTTGCGAAGAATCCAGACTCTTTGCAGCTCATCTTCCGACATAAGCAGTTCTTCCCGACGCGTGCCGGAACGGCGAATGTTAATGGCCGGGAACACTCGTTTTTCCGAAACCTTGCGATCCAGATGAACCTCCAGGTTACCGGTTCCCTTGAACTCTTCGTAGATGACTTCATCCATTTTGGAACCGGTGTCGATCAATGCTGTTGCCAGGATTGTCAGACTGCCACCTTCTTCAACGTTACGGGCAGCACCAAAGAAACGCTTTGGCCGTTCCAGTGCATGGGCATCCACACCACCGGTCAACACCTTACCGGATGACGGTATGATGGTGTTGTAGGCTCGCGCCAGACGAGTGATGGAGTCCAAAAGGATAACCACATCTTTCTTGTGCTCAACGAGACGCTTAGCCTTCTCGATAACCATTTCAGCCACCTGTACGTGACGCGCCGGTGGCTCATCGAAGGTACTGGCAACCACTTCCCCGCGCACAGTCCGCTGCATCTCGGTCACCTCTTCAGGCCGCTCATCAATCAGCAGCACCATCAGATGACATTCTGGATTGTTACGGGTAATCGACTGGGCAATGTTCTGCATCAGCAGCGTCTTACCAGCTTTAGGAGGCGATACGATCAACCCACGCTGCCCTTTACCCACTGGCGCAACCAGATCAAGAATACGCGCAGACAAGTCTTCAGTACTGCCGTTTCCGGCTTCAAGTCTTAAACGTTCTTGTGGGAATAAAGGTGTGAGGTTTTCGAAGAGAATCTTGTTGCGGGCATTTTCGGGCTTGTCGAAATTGATTTCATTAACTTTCAACAGCGCGAAATAACGCTCACCGTCTTTGGGAGGCCGAATCTTTCCGGCAATGGTATCTCCCGTACGTAAGTTAAAACGACGGATCTGGCTGGGCGAGACATAAATGTCATCCGGGCCGGCCAGGTATGAGCTGTCTGCCGATCGGAGAAACCCGAATCCATCCTGGAGAATTTCAAGGACACCATCTCCGTAAATGTCTTCGCCACTTTTGGCGTGTTTCTTCAGAATACTGAAGATGACATCCTGTTTACGGGAACGGGCCATGTTATCCAAGCCCATTTCTTCGGCAATGGTGAGTAGTTCTGGAACGGGTTTCTTTTTAAGTTCAGTAAGATTCATAGGATTGAAAATGATTGACCTGACTAGAGAGGACGTTGGGTTTAGTCGGAAAGATTATTTGCTTCGGGTTAACAGTCAGACGCTATCTTCAGGATCAAACCCGAACGACAGACGTCTTTAATGACAAATGTCATATAAAACTAATTAAACACTCGTCTTGGAATTCTTTGCGATGAGAGGGGGGACTTTCACCGCGATAAAATGAAAGCAAAATTAGTATAGGTTGATTTATAGCCGTCGTCCAGAAAATTGCAAACTTTTCAGCGGGGAATATTTCCCCGCCGATCAAAATACTTACAGATTGCTATCCAAAAACGCTGTCAACTGGGACTTGGACAGTGCGCCAACCTTAGTCGCATCGACATTTCCGCCTTTGAACAGCATCAAAGTCGGAATCCCACGGATGCTGAACTTAGGTGGAGTTTTTTCGTTTTCATCGATATTCAGCTTACACACTTTCAAGCGGTCGCCGTATTCTTCTGCAATTTCTTCCAATACCGGGGCAATCATCTTGCATGGACCGCACCATTCTGCCCAATAGTCTACCAGCACCGGCAGCTCGGATTGCAGAACCTCGGTCTCAAAAGAATCATCAGTAACGTTCACAATTTGACTGCTCATAAATTTATTCCTGGGCTTTATAAAATTCGAAATAAGTCTCAACTGCAGAGAAAAAGAATCATGCGTTTCCGCAGTTTTCAGTGTGCCATGCATACTAAACAGCATGGAATCATCAGGCAACCTAATAGCGTTCAATTGAGCAGGCCGCCGGACATTCAACATTGCGACTAATAAGATTTCACGCGCGCAGTTGAGAATGAACTTAGGGATTGCTTAAATATAAGGCTTCCAATCTGGATTTCAAGGGCCTTCATGACAAACCCCACCACCGCTGTAGAAAACCAATCCTCCACCATTGCTCAATCTGATCTCATCGCTGCGATAGATATGGGCTCCAACAGCTTTCATATGGTGGTGGCTCAACTGGTCCATAACGAGATCCGCCCTCTTGAAAAGTTGGGGGAAAAAGTTCAGCTTGCTGCCGGACTCGACCACCGGCATTTTCTGGACGAGGCCTCACAGCACAGGGCTTTGGCATGTCTTGAGAGATTTGCCCAGCGTCTACAGGGGATGTCGGATAAATCAGTCCTGGTCGTCGGCACCAATGCTCTGAGGGTCGCCAAAAATGCAAAAACCTTCTTACGCAAAGCCGAAAAACTGCTTGGCCATAAAGTGTCCATTATCAGTGGCCGGGAAGAAGCCCGGCTTATCTATCTGGGTGTAGCGCATTCTCTGGCGGACGATGCAGATAACCGGCTGGTCATCGATATCGGAGGGGGCAGTACGGAATTTATTATCGGGCAGCGTTTCGAGACCAGGGAATTGGAGAGCCTTCACATGGGCTGCGTGTCTTTCCGCGACAAATATTTCAGCGACGGAAAAATCACCTCGGTCCAAATGGCGAGAGCTGTCGTGGAAGCCTCCCGCGAGCTGCTCAGCATCCGCAGCCGGTACAGGAAGGTAGGATGGCATCACTGTGTGGGCTCGTCCGGTTCAATTAAAGCTATCGCTCAGGTCCTGATTGCCAATGAATGGAGCAAAGGTGATGCGATCACCATGGAAGGGCTCAACAAACTTCACAGTGAAGTGGTACGCCTGGGTAGCATCAGTCGTCTGGCCAAGCTTGGCGTACGCAAAGACCGGCTGTCGATCTTTCCTTCAGGTCTGGCGATTTTGCTGGCTGCGTTCGATGTCCTGAAAATAAATGAAATGGAATTCTGTGACGGTGCCCTGAGGGAAGGTCTACTCTACGACATGATTGGACGAAATCAGCACGAAGATGTCCGGGAAAGAACCATAAACAGTCTGCAGGAGCGTTATCTGGCCGATCGAGATCATGCGATGGCCGTTGCCGACACCGCCGATATACTGTGGCAGGCTTCAAAGGAACCGCTGGAACTTGAGGACGACCAAAGAGAATTGTTGCGATGGGCCTCCCAGCTACATGAAGTTGGTCTGGCCATCTCCCATTCACAGTTCCATAAGCATGGCGCTTACCTGATTCGTTACTCGGATCTTGCCGGTTTCAGCAGACAATCGCAGTTTGCCATGGCGGTTCTGGTCAGGTTCCATCGCCGCAAGATCAATGATGCCTTGTTCAGTGAATATTGCACTGAAGAGGCCGAAACTCTCAAACCTCTGGCCATACTCCTAAGACTCGCTGTCGTTCTGCAGCGACCGAGAAACGGCGAGACTCCGAATGGATTAACCGCTTCCGGCAATAATAAGCAACTCCACCTGCAATTCCCTGCCAACTGGCTTCAGGATCGAAGCCTGATCCTGGCGGAACTGGAGTCAGAACAGGCATATCTGAGCAAGTTTGGCTTTAAACTGACCTTCGACGACTCTTCTTCAGGCAGCTAAAACAAGAAACCTCAGAAAAACCACAGGCGTTGCCAGTACAACGTCGCTAACGTTTTTCTGAGGTTCTCTGAATCAATTAAGACTTAGAAAGAGAGGCTTTCCAGCTCTTCATTTAAAGCCAGCCAATGCTCCTCTACATCCGCCAGTTCCTGTTTTGCGGATTGCTGTTCTGCCAAAGCCTGCTTTAGCTCATCTTTTTTATGGTCCAGATAAAGCTCATTGTCCGATAGAGTCTCCTCTACCTGAGCCAGCCTGTTCTGCAGAGATTCCATTTTCTTTTCCAACTGACCAATCTGTTTTTTTAGAGGACTTAGCTTCTGACGGCGCTCAGCCTCTTCTCGCTTACGGGCTCTTTTTTCTTCGGCACTTTCGACCTCTTTGCCAGAATCATCTTCGCAATCGTTATCAATTCCGGTCCCTGCACTCAGCCCATTTGACTGTCTCTCAGACTCTTTTTCAGCCTGAACCTTGAGCTTGAGCAGGCGGGTTAATTCAGCCTCGTAATCTTCCAGCGAGCCATCATACGGCTCAACCTTGCCTGCGTGTACCCACACAAACTGATCCGCCAGGGCTCGCAGCAGATGTCGATCATGAGACACCACGATGACTGTGCCCGGGTATTCCTGAAGAGCAATATTCAGAGCATGCCGCATTTCCAGATCCAGGTGGTTGGTCGGCTCATCGAGCAATAGCAGATTAGGCTTGTTCCAGGCAATCAAAGCCAATGCGAGTCGGGCCCTTTCTCCGCCTGAGAAATTACGAACATCTCCTGTCGCCTGATCTCCAGGAAAGCCAAAGCCACCAAGGAAATTACGAATCTCTTGTTCAGACGCAGCCGCACGTTGTTTCTGCAGCATCTGCATGGGGGTCGCTGTAACATCCAGAGCTTCTAACTGATGCTGGGCAAAATAACCGACTCGGAGATGTTCACCCCCTGTCCGATCTCCGCCCATCAGTTGCAACTGCCCCGCGAGTGTTTTCACCAATGTGGATTTACCTTCGCCGTTCGCGCCCAGAATCCCGATTCTCATACCTGGAAGCAAGGTCATATTAACCCTGTTCAGCACCGGCGTCTGGCCATATCCCATCACGGCATTATCCAGAACCAATAAGGGGCTGGACATTTTGTCACTGCAGGGAAGGGAGAACTTGAAGGGGGAGTCCACATGTGCAGGTGCGATCAGCTCCATACGGGACAGTTCCTTCAATCGGCTTTGTGCCTGACGGGCTTTTGTCGCCTTGGCACCGAATTTACGGACAAAGTTCTGAATTTCGGCAATCCGGGTCTGTTGCTTCTCATGCATGGCCTGTTGCTGGGCCAGACGACTGGCACGGGCAACTTCAAACTGGCTGTAATTACCGGTATACAGCTGCAGTTTACGGTTCTCAAAATGCACGATATTGGTGGCAAGATGATCAATAAAATCCCGGTCGTGCGAAATGAATAGCAGCGTCCCGGTATATCTGAGTAGCCAGTTCTCCAGCCACACAAGAGCATCCAGATCCAAGTGGTTGGTCGGTTCATCCAGCAGCATCAAATCAGAGGGGCACATCAACGCCTGAGCCAGATTCAAACGAATTCGCCAGCCACCGGAAAATGAGCCGACAGGTTTGTCCTGTTGGGAACGTCTGAATCCAAGCCCCTCCAGCAGTTGTCTGGCCCGAACGTCAGCCGTGTAGCCGTCAATGCTGTCCAGAGCCTGATGGTATCGTGCCACCGCCATACCGTCTTCATCTGCTTCCGCCTGAGCCAAAGCTTTCTGAATTCGACGCAGCTCTTTATCACCGTCCAATACAAAGTCCAGCGCCGAGCAATCCAGCGCGGGTGTTTCCTGAGCCATGTGAGCGATACGAGTTCCACCGGGCATCTGGATTTCACCTGTATCGGCGGTTAACTGCCCCATAATCAGGCTGAACATTGTGGATTTGCCACAGCCATTGGCGCCGACAATAGCAACCCGACTGCCTGGATTAAGTGTCAAATCGACATTTTCCAGCAGGTATTGCCCTGAACGTTGTATAGATAGATGATTGATATTTAGCATGGCGGCGGATTCTACCATGCAGCCCGGCGGGTGAATATGCCCGGATGAGGCGAACTGATACCAGATAGGGCAATGATGGACGTTTTATCCGACAAGCAACCTCTGCAACTGAATAACGCTCTTTGGGAGTATGCTTGTTCCCGCTACACTCATCCGGAACTTAGAGACTTGTGTCTGCACCTGCAGGAGTCCAGGGGCGCCGACGTCAACCTGTTGCTGGCCGCAGGTTGGACGGCCCTGAACGGCATGCGAATGAGTGTTCAACAGGTTCACAATCATGTCAGCGAGTGGCGTCACCGTATCATCCTTCCCATCAGACTTTGCCGGCAATCCCTTAACAAGCAAATCTGCCTTGAACGCAAACTACGCTCCACCGCACTGCGGCTGGAAATTCTTGCTGAACAAGTCGAGCTAGCTCAGATATACAGGCACGTAACGGAGCACTGTAGACTTGTACCGATATCGGAGGCATCCCCCCCATCGGAAAAACTAGATATCGTCACCATATGTAACCAAAACCTGCTTGACACTTTGCTCTGCGAGGGGCACGCTCACCCTGTTATTGACAGCGAAATTGAGAGACTGTCTTTTTTACTACTCAACAATGAGACTCCCGCCTCAGATGTATAAAGGATAAGCGGCGAGTAGCTCAGTTAACGCATCTGACAGCTTACTGACAAATGAAGTGGATATTCCGGTTTCTGACAATCTGTTCCCTGTGCGTAGCACTCGCTATTCCGTTTTTCATTAAAGGGCAAAGCGGGGGTGCCATGTGGTCATTACCATTTCTTAAGGATCAGGACACACCCACGCTAATTCAACTGGACAAGAAACTACCGGAAAAAGAGGTTGTTCGCCAAGTATATAAATGGAAGGACAGCGAAGGTGTCTGGCAATACAGTGATGCCCCACCGCCCGAAGGCACTGAAGTCGCGACTCTCTCTGTCAGCAACAAAGCCAATATTATTCAATCAGTTAAAGTTCCAGAAGAAGAACCGGAAAACACCATTTCACCTACCTCCCAAATCTCATCTGAGGCTCAAAAGACTCTCGAAGAAGCCGCCGATGAGGACGTTCTGTCATTTGACCGCGCCCTGAATATCATGGAAGAGGCCAAAGCCGTTCGTGAACTGATGAATGCCCGCAACCAACACCTCAATGAGATTGCCGGCGGAAGCGACTAGTTTCCGGGGTGGTGCTGTTCCTAAAAACAGGTTACCTTACGGACCTTTGCCCCAATCCTAAAAAGGAGTAAATATGAAAAAGGCCCTAGCCTGCCTGAGCGGAATTGCCTGCGCCGCCATGTTGAGTTCCACCGCTCTGGCTGAAGATAAAAAAACCGGGCTGGAAACCGAGCAGCAGAAGATTGGCTACAGTTTCGGACAAATGTTTGGTCGCCGCCTGGGTGACAGCATGCCTGAACTGGACATCGATTCCTTCATGATGGGTATTCAGGATGCCTATTCTGGCAATCCCTCAAAACTGACCGATGAAGAAATTGCCGCGCTGATGCAGGAATACCAAACCCAGCAACAGGCCAAACAACGTCAGCAAATGGAAGAACTGGCTAGTGAAAACCGTGAAAAGGGTACCGCCTTCCTGGCTGAAAATGCCAAGAAAGATGGCGTGGTGACCACCGATAGCGGTCTTCAGTACAAAGTTCTGGCTGAAGGTGAAGGCAAAAACCCAGCTCTGACCGATACCGTTGAAGTTCACTACACCGGTACTCTGATCAGCGGTGATGTGTTTGATAGCTCCGTTCAACGTGGCAAACCTGTCACATTTCCTGTTAACGGCGTCATCCCTGGATGGATCGAAGCACTCCAACTGATGAAGCCCGGCAGCAAGTGGCAGCTGTTTATCCCGTCAGACCTGGCTTATGGTCCAACCGGCAACGGCCGTATTGGTCCTAATGAAACGCTGCTGTTTGAGGTTGAACTTCTCGCTATTAAGTAAGCCGACCTCATTCCCCCAACTCCCGGGCGACCTGTCCGGGAGTATCTCTCCTTCATAGATTTGACTTATAACAAGTTCATACTGGAGTCTGTCAACGTATCATACGACTTTGGCATGGGCGCCTTGCGATATTCGATAGCCCCTAGCGACCTCTATATTTCTACCTATACTTAATATTTGTAGACGTTTCGGCGTCGTCACTGTTTAACCGGCCCACTGACGTGGATGACGAGGCAATACTATGATCAGAATAGGCATCAATGGATTTGGGCGTATAGGTCGCAACGTACTGAGAGCCATCTATGAATCCGGCTACCGGGATATGATGCAGGTCGTCGCCATTAATGATCTAGCTGAACGCGAAACCTGTGCCCATCTCCTGGAATTTGACTCCCTCCATGGGCGCTTTAACCAACCGGTCAAACTAAGTGGCGACTTACTGGAAGTCGGCAGTGACGCCATCACGCTTCTGCAGCACAAGGAACCTCTTGAGCTTCCCTGGGCAGTAGCAGAAGTCGATCTGGTCATGGAATGTACCGGACGATTTAACAGCAAGGAAAAAGCTCAGGCCCACATTGCCGCCGGAGCGAAAAAAGTCCTTGTCTCAGCGCCATGCAAGAATGCCGACGCTACCGTGGTCTATGGGGTGAACGAACACGTTATCGAGTCCGGACACCAGGTGATCTCAAACGCTTCCTGTACCACTAACTGCCTTGCGCCAGTTGCAAAGGTGATACATGAAAATTTTGGTATAGAAGGTGGTGTCATGACCACGATACACAGCTATACCAATGATCAAAACCTACTGGATCTGGCCCACCCAAAAGACCTCTGCCGTGCCAGAGCGGCTGCGATGTCCATGATTCCGACCAAAACCGGCGCCGCTCAGGCAATTGGCATGGTCCTTCCCGGCCTGGAAGGACGATTGTCGGGGATGTCTGTCAGGGTGCCAACCCCAAATGTTTCACTGGTTGATTTGTCCGCCCAGGTCACCCGGGAGACTACTCGGGAGGAAATCAATGAAGTCATGCGTCTGGCCAGTTTGGATATGCATGTGTTGGAATACAATGACCGCCCTCTGGTTTCCTGCGATTTTAACCACAATCCCGCTTCAGCCATTTTTGATGCCAACCACACCCAGGCTCATGGCCATATGATCAAAGTACTGGCCTGGTATGACAACGAATGGGGCTTCTCCAATCGCATGCTGGATACCGCACTAACCATGATGAGCGCGTGATACGCGCGCTCTTTCTCTTTTCATAAGCCCACCTCTGATCATTTCTTCACCACGAATGTGGCACTGGTTCACATTCCTTCCCGCAGTAAATTGAACACCGTTTTCCTTACTCCTACACTGGTTTTTGCGAGGCTGATTAAAATAAAAACAAGATGCACTGGAAAAGCTCCCACTTATCCAGCGCCTCAAGGAGACTCAAATGACAACAATAAAACTTTCGATCAACTCCTGTTGGCGAGTCGTCGTCGCCACTTTCATCGCACTAAGCGTATCTATTCAATGTGCACAAGCAGACCTCCCTTCCAAAGCTACTGCTGCCGGGGACAGTATTACCATGGGGTTCGCCGCCGATTGTACGGGTAATATCTGGTTCTGGGATTTGTTTTGTCTGTTAGGCGGAGACCAGCCGGAGCACTCCTGGTTTGATGGTTCTGATTCAAGTGTCTACAGCGTTCATGACCGCTATAAAAACCTGGACAGTAACATTAGCGCCAACAAGAATGCAGCGGCCTCAGGCTCTGAAATGCGTGGCGGTGGCAATAACTTTACCACCCAGGCCAACAATATCGTTGCCCAGACCAATAAGCCCGACCACGTAGAAGTTCTGCTCGGGGGGAACGATCTCTGTAACCGTGGCTGCACTGATCCGGCTAATTGCGACGACCCCATCTATACAGACAGCCAATGGCGAAGTTCTGTCAGGGATGGTCTGGATGTCCTGGTCGGAAACCTCCCTACCGGCTCAACAGTCCATCTGGGCAGCGTACCCAGAGTCCAGGATCTGAGAGCTGCCGGCCTGGCACTACAGTCGAAAAAAAGCTGGACGGTTAACTGTGAAAGTCTTTGGTCTACCTTTGGTGTATGCCGTATTGCGACCAATGGCGGCACCATGAATGGTGAATCATTTCAGCAGCGCTATAACGGCGTTTCTCAGGCGCAACGTCGTTATAACGAAATACTGGCAGAAGAAGCCGCAGCATATAACAGTAACAGCAACGGCCGGAATGATCGGAGCATAGAGGTGGTTGCAGACTATGTCGATGAAAACACGCCATCAGCGGGCACCTATGTGTTCGGTCCTGACGACATCGACGGTGGTGACTGCTTCCATCCGAGTATTCGTGGTCAGAACCTGGTGGCTGATATCCTCTGGAACAGCAACCCTGACAACTAATCATCAGGCCGCTCAGGAATTTCAGGCGGCCATTTTGATACAGTGACGTATCGGCCTCGCATCCCCTATGTCACCCCCAATTTGTTTGATGGCAGACCGCGCTCTATTGAACCTCGACTTTTATGTGCTGAGGTAATCCATTACGAAAATACATCAGTGAGACTTCACCCGGCTTATCAGTCAATTGCGCCAGCGAATCCCACAGTGGATTCTGCCCCTCATGGAGCCACTCTTCACCAACACGCAATAGTACGTCCTGATCCTGCAGCCCCAAAACCTGAAAGAACTCCAGCTCACTGACCGCCTCCAGGCGCATCAATTTGTACCCTTCCACTTCATGCTCGGCAGATTGAAACTTTGTTGCCAACTGCTCACGGTTTTCCAATTGCTGCATCAACCAATCCCGACTGACTTCTATTGTTCCTGACGGCGCCATTACACGGCCCGAGGTGCTATGCGGGGAAGACGTGGGGGCCGGATTGTCCACACTTCCGACTTCCTCAGCCACATCATCTCCTGACATTCTGTCAGACGAACTTTCATGCCCTTTTTTCTCCGCCTGCTGAATGCCCAGTCGATTCAATTCCCAATCAATCCAGCGTTGGTACTCCTGAATCGGCTGCGGCCCACTGATATACAAGCCGTTGATAAATACTACGGGTACATTCGATAGCCCCAATTGCGCACCAACACTAATATCAGCCTCCACTTGATCCCGGTAACGAAGATCCTCCAGACATTGTTCGAATGCGGATAAATCCAAAGCCAACTGTCGCGCCAGCATTCTGTAACGCGAGTCCGTCAAGTCATCATAAAAGCTGAACAGGCTACGGAAATACCGCCAATATTGCTGCTGATCGCCAGCACAACGGGCCGCATTAGCGGCGATACGCCCATATCGATGAACTTCCAGAGGATAGTCATAAGCCTGCCAGCGGATTAAGGCGCCATATTGATCACGAAGCTGCTGCCAGATGTCCTGCTGTCGGACACAATGTATGGATTGAAAGCTGCAGAAAATCGCCAGGGTTACCGGTGCACCTTCCATACCGTCAGTTGGGATAGTGGGCTGTGGTAAATCAATTCGCGGAGGTAATGGAGGCTGCAGGAAAACCTCCAGTTTTTCAGATCCAGGCGGCTGTGCCTGTATAAGTTTGCGCAGTTCCAGAGCACGGAGATCGAATTTGGCCCGCTCCAAATCATAAAGGGGCAGTTGGATCGCGTGATCCACCTCAGCCATAGTAATGACATTGCCATCAAGACTCGCCGCAATACGGCCTGACGAAGCATTTTGCGCCACACTTTCAGCAATGGATTGGGTTTCTGCTCCGTCGCCTCCCAATCCACCAGCCTCATGACAGCCAACAACCAACCCGACACTCAGGATTAGCAACACTTTGAAACAGTGATGAATATGGTCGTTCCACACATCCAGGAATGGAATCTTACACTTATGCACGTGACTCACCTTTTATAGTTCTTATATGCGAGAAAGCTTAAGGAAACCTCGGAAATACCATCTGCGCTGCTATTGCTGCATCAAAAGTTGGCGGTCTCGCCAACGCTTTCAGAGGCTCCTTAGATACATCCAACTTTAGTTGAACGGCGTTTATGTTACTGAGAACTGCCCCTAAATTTGCAGACTGCAGGGCCCCCGCCATCACGCCCCTATACTGTATTAAATAGCACAATTTTTAATGCATTTCGTATTTCTCACAGGTTTTTCACAGACGTCCTGCAAACTTCAATCATGAGTTAACCACTGAATGGAGAAGTCTTATGAAGAAGTTTGTGCTGATGATCGCCGTTGCGCTACTGGCTTCAATGACAGTATTGGTGAAAGCGCAGGAACCCTACGCTGACGTCGACAGGGAAATGATTGAATTGCTGGCATTGAATAGCGATCAGGCTTCAGCCTATATCGAGATCATGCAAAAACAGCGGGAGGCATTTCTCGCACTAAAAACTCGAGAATGGCAACAGGAACTGGCACTTTACCGGGAAACTTATGCAATGCTCGAGCCTGTACTAACTAGAAAACAGCACGCGCAGTTTGTCGCCATCATCAATAGCGTCGTTGAATCTACGACAGAGGAAGAGTTTGTGGCAATGCGGGACTAATGTTGCATCATTGCCCGCATTTATTCCGGGCATAAAAAAAGCAAGCCATGATGGCTTGCTTTTTTCGTAAGAACTATGCGCGATTAAATCGCAACAATATTCTCAGCTTGCGGGCCTTTTGGACCTTGAGTCACTGAGAATTCAACCTGTTGGCCTTCCAACAGAGTTTTAAAACCTGAGCTTACAATAGCACTGAAGTGTGCGAAAACATCGGGACCAGACTTCTGCTCAATGAAACCAAAACCTTTTGACTCATTAAACCATTTTACGGTGCCAGTAACTGTATTAGACATAAAATAATAACCTGTAGAAAAATATAGTGATGCCTTGAGAAGGCATGTGATAGCGACAAAAATCAGACTGAAATTTAGATACTACAGGACGAAGGACTACTAAGATGCTACGCAATGGAGAATTTAAACAAGAGGCTTACTTTCTAGCTGAGCCCACAGTATAGGGGTCGGGGGGGTAAGTCAAACAGTTTCTTGAACTATTTACAGGCTTTGCTCTGGAGTGGATTAGAATGTGTAGAGCAGGGCACTGTGGATTAATAAGAAAGTAAAAGGTTCTATATATCCCCAGACGTATGGAAGACACTTGGAAACTGCGTCGAACGGCATGTGTTTCTACACAAGAGAAACAGATCTCCGCAGCTAGCACTTCTCAGAGATAAATACCATCTTCGCAACAACCCCTTCTGCTGAATCTGGATGATCGAGCATACCAGGTAAATGATTATCCAAATCTGGGTGGTCTAAGAGATTTGTAAACTCTGACTTCAAATAGGATTTTACCCTTTCACCAGCTTCATAAACCTCCAGATCAATTCCAGTACGATGCTCCAAAACATAGAACACATCTTCCAGGTCATGGGAGAAAATGTCGCCATTACCTCTTCCCTTGAACGCCTCAAACTTGGTTCCCAGGAAATAAATTGGTGATACAACTTTAATGGAGAGACCTTGGTCAAGTTCGAATAGATTCGCAGTCTCGATTGCATCTTTATACCACTGGTTAGAAAAACCCAAAACGCTTTCATCAACCGGCATAGCGTCGACTTTCAAATACTTTCCCCCAAAGCCAATTAACCAGCGACAAAGTGGCGCTCCAGGAGATGTATCATTCCTAAATCCTAACTCTCTCATTCGCACTTCAAATTTGTTCAATTCCGTTTTAAGTGCGATGTCGACAATAAAGTCCACATCTTCGGTTTGCCGTGCTTTTCCGAGTGAGGGAGAATCAACAAGTAAAGCAGTTGTAGAACCTCCAACGAATACAACTTCATCCTTCAAATCCTTGAGGGCTAGTGCAACCGTTTTTATCTGCTCAATATTAAGGTTGTAGTTCATGAATATAGTTCCATTATCTTCGTTTCCAATAATTCTTTCGCGTATTGAAGCTCCCGAGGTTTTCCAATTCGCACAACATCAATCAAAGCCAATAATTGGTACAACCCTTCGTCCTTTTCAGCCACCTCTGGGCATTTGGGATATAGAGGCTCGATATATTCACCCTGAACTTGCCCTCCTGGAGTCGGCCATACCAGAGGCATGTCTGGAGGATTCATAGGTGATTTAATTTGTGGGCAATTCCAACCTGTGGGGAATCCACGACCATAGCCTTTTTTTTCAGGCGCAAATATATGACGTATGCTACCAATCAATAGATCTACCATCGCGCGTCTATTCAGCGAGTAGAATTTTCGATTGCTAACAGCAGGATCGTCAGCCTTTCTTCGCCTCTCGGCGATCAAGCCAAGCTGAATGAGTCGGTTAATAGAGCGCGAGATATCTCCTTTCCCTTTCTCAAGATCCTCTGCCAACTCTCCAACCGTATTGTTCCGTAACAGATGTGCCAGATCTCCAACCTTTTTTAACCTAGCATCTTGTTCATTACGGCCAATTTTTAACGCAGTGACAATATCATGGGGTTTTAAGATATACATAATCGTTCCACGTTCCAGAACACGGAACGATATTGATACTAACCCAATCTATTTGTCAATCAAAAACCTATCCGTCCTTGAAATCTATTACCTGGCTCTCTCCGAATACTGGGAGCAGTGTAACAATTCAATAAACCATAGAGTCAGCCCAAAATGGAGATTCATTACTCTGTCCTAGACATATTGAAGTAGGTTATGGACTCAACGGGAAAATGAGTATGATCCCTGTAGTGGTGTAGGTTTATTGAGAATACATACAGGAATTTGCTGGCATGCCTGAGTCACTACTTTTTAGAAATAGCTCACGTAAAAAAATCAAACTCGTGCTTGAGCCATGGGCAGAGGAATATCCCCTAAATGACGGCGTCACTGTCAAGATTCAGTCTGAAAAACAAACCACTTCTTCAATAGAAGTTGAATTCGACGGCGAAGATATCATTGTCTATGGCTGGTCCGATGAAATGTCAGTGTGGATCGATGGCACCAAGATAGAGCCAACATTCGAGCGAGGTTACTGATCACCCCGGCCAAGTATATTCGTCCAAATGGCCAATTTGATTGTGCAGTTATGACTTACAAAATTTGGAAGCTGTCCAGACACGTGGACCTGCTTGGAGCCGTTCCAGGAGGAAGCCTCGATCAACAGCACTGAATCTTAATTTAAAAGAAAGCAACATTTGTTAATGGTTAAATGGGTGGTTATCACAAAGTCGACAATACTTGACGGTTGCCCAATTCACTTTGATGACTCCGAGTTCATATACGGATATTCCGTTGTTTTTGTTGAGAATTCAAAAGAGGCAATTGAGCAGGTAAGAACTTCGCTGTTAAATAACATTAAGCTCGTTCTGCAAGACGTTATTCAGTGCAAGTTGTATCGGGACGAAGATTGGCAGGACGATTCTGATGCCAGCATATGCGTTAATGAAGCTTACGAGGAAGCCTCTCAAACAGGAGAACTTGCCCATGCCCCATTCATGTCCCAATAACCCTTCGCAGCTTCCATTATTCTCACCAGAAACGACTCTCCCTCCAAGCGAAGCCCCCAGGCAAAGTTGTTGCATTCAAACTCCAGGAGTACATTTTCACTAACCCTACGACCGACAGCAGGGAAACAGGATGCCACACCATGACCGATAAACTTTCCTCAAAGCTCAAACCAAATCTGGTGACAAAGCTACGAGACATCATGCACCAGCAGGCGTTACCGGACAGTTTTGAATCCACCCTGGAAAAAGGTATTTTGCCGACGGCGCAATACATTGCGCACCATCATGATTCAGAAAAAGCACCAATTTGGGGCATTTGTGGCGCACAAGGAACGGGGAAGTCCACTTTGGTGCATTTTCTTCAGCTGATATTGGAAGAACAGTTTCAACTGACGTGTGCTTCCCTTTCGCTGGACGATGTTTATCTGTCCCGTGGTGCCCGTATAAAGCTTTCTGAAGACATTCACCCATTGTTTGCTACCAGAGGGGTTCCTGGTACTCACGATGTTGAACTGGGCATACAGACCCTGATATCCCTGCAGAATGCTGGGGAAGGTGAAACGGTGCTGATGCCCAGGTTTAACAAGGCGACGGACGATTGCTTTGCTAAGGCTCAGTGGCCAGCAGTCACCGGGCCCTTTGATGTGGTTTTGTTTGAAGGATGGTGTGTCGGCAGCCAACCACAGCCCTCTGATCTTTTGACTCCCCCGATTAACCCGCTGGAAGCCGATGAGGACCGGAACGGCACCTGGAGAGACTACGTCAACCAACAGTTGAGAACCCGTTACGCACAATGGTTCGGACTGCTGGATCATCTGATCCTGCTGAAGGTTCCAGGCTTCGAACAGGTAAAGGAATGGCGGTCATTACAGGAGCAGAAATTACGTCAAACCTACCTGGACAAAGGTGAGAAAATTCCTGACCGAGTCATGACGCCCAAACAGGTGGAGCGCTTCATTCAGCACTATGAACGCCTGACCCGGTGGAACCTGGAAACTCTCCCCAGTGTGGCAGATGTGGTATTGGATTTGCAGGAAGATCATAGAATCAGCCAGGCACGATTCCGATAACCTTGTTTCGCGTGTATCGATCCCTGGCCAACCGATTAACCAGGGGGTTGCCACAAAAGGTTTTCGAAAAAACCTTTTGTGGCCTCCAAATAGAGAGAGTTGGATGCACCAGTATCCATATACAACAGCATGAGCCCACTACTGATATCAACAGATCTGGATGGAACACTGCTTGATCATCACACCTATAGTCATGCGGCTGCCGCTCCCGTACTGGAAGCTCTCCTCAAGCAGCACATTCCCTGCATTCTTAATACAAGTAAGACGTTTGCCGAGCTGATAGAACTCAGACAACAGCTACACCACCAAGACGCATTTATCGTCGAAAACGGTGCGGCCGTCTATATTCCCAAAACCTCCCAATTGGGTCTTTTGCCAGGCGGAAATGAAATCAGTCCTCTTGAAGATATTGGGGACTATTGGCGGAAGGCTTTTGCTCCGAGCCGGTCACGCATGATCGACATTATTCAGGAACTGCGAGACGGCTATCGCTTCACCGGCTTTTCAGACATGGCGGTCCAGGATGTTATTGACCTGACAGGCCTGTCCGATGCTCAGGCGCGTCTGGCCATGCAGCGTGAATATACCGAACCATTGCTGTGGCAGGATTCCCCCGGCGCCCTTAAGCGCTTCGCAAATGAGTTGTCCGATATGGACCTGCAGATTCAACGGGGTGGTCGCTTTGCCCATGTCATGGGGCTCTCAGATAAGTCACAAGCCATGCTCTGGATCGCAGATCTCTACACCAAAGCCTTCGGAAAAGCCGTGACCACGATGGCACTGGGTGACGGCCAGAACGACGTTGGCATGTTGAGCAAAGCGGATATCGCCGTTGTGGTCAGATCACCGGCACATCCGCCACCGAAAGTGCCGGACAGAAACGATGTATGGCTGACAGAACACTATGGGCCTGAAGGCTGGGCCGAAGCCGTTTCTAAAGTATTAAAGGATTCCGGCGCGCAAACAGATGCGGCGCCAGACGCCAGCCAAAAACCACAATAGTTAAACAGACACAGCGGGAGCCCATTATGGGGGATTTTTATCAGAACGGTATCATCACCACCCTACATAACCTGGCACAACGTCCAGTCGAGGAACTGGAGGCCGAGCTGGTCCAGTTTTCCAAATCCAGGCCGATGGCCCTGATACTGCCTTGTCTCTACTCAGAGCTGGAAGGCGAGGCCATGCCCAATATTATCGAGCATCTTAAGCAGGTACCTTACCTGACAGAGATTGTGATTGGACTCGACCGGGCTAACGAGGATCAGTACCGGGAAGCATTAAAATTCTTTTCCGTATTACCTCAAAAGCACAAAGTCCTGTGGAATGATGGCCCCAGGTTAAGAGCTGTGGATAAAACCCTGAAGGGAGAAGAGTTGTCTCCTCTGGAGCCCGGCAAAGGCAGAAATGTATGGTTCTGCATGGGATACACCCTGGCCAGTAACAATGCTGAATCGGTGGCTATGCATGATTGCGATATTCTGACCTATGATCGGGAACTGCTGGCCCGGCTGATCTACCCGGTAGCCAATCCGAACTTCAACTATGAGTTCTGCAAAGGTTTTTATTCACGAATTGCCAGCGGTAAGATGAACGGAAGGGTGAGCCGCCTGTTGGTGACGCCTCTTCTTCGGGCATTGAAAAAGGTTTTCGGGAATATGGACTATCTGGATTACCTGGACAGCTATCGATACCCTCTGGCAGGGGAATTCTCCTTCCGTCGTGATGTAATGAACGATATTCGCATCCCCAGTGACTGGGGCCTGGAAATTGGCGTTCTCAGTGAAATGAAACGTAACTATTCCAATAACCGGCTATGCCAGGTGGATATCGCCGACGTTTATGACCACAAGCATCAGGACCTGTCTCTGGAAAATGAAGATACCGGTCTATCAAGAATGTCGATCGATATTACCAAAGCCATTTTTCGAAAGCTGGCTACAAACGGTATCGTTTTCAATCAGGAGACTTTCCGAACAATTAAAGCGACCTATTTCCGTATTGCATTGGATTTTGTAGAAACCTACCGGAACGATGCCGTCATCAACGGTTTGAGTTTTGATGTGCACCAGGAAGAGCAGGCGGTGGAGCTATTTGCCAGCAATATCATGAAGGCCGGAAATCACTTCCTTCAATACCCGATGGAAGCCCCCTTTATCTCCAGTTGGAACCGGGTTAACAGCGCATTTCCCGGCGTCCTGGATCAATTAATCGCAGCTGTAGAAGACGATATGGCGCAATATGCCTGACAGCCGGGAAACCATTTCCATGCATCAATAGAGGACATTTATGGAACGCAGTCAGTTGTCACCGTTGGAGCAACGCCTGATCGGACATCTGCAAATACTTTATCCGGATCTGGACGCGGCAGACTTCGCCAAAGAGTGCCTGCAACAATTTGGTTTACCGGCCGAAACGCCATCACCGACTCCCCACCGCAATCTGTGGGATCAAAGTGATGCCATGATTATCACTTACGGGGATAGTCTGCGCAGAGAGAATGAAGCACCGTTACAGACACTGACCCGTTTCTTCAACAGCCACCTGAATGACTGTGTATCCACCGTCCATATCCTTCCGTTTTTTCCCTACAGCTCTGATGACGGTTTCAGCGTCATGGACTACACGACAGTGAATCCATCCGTTGGGAACTGGGACGATGTATCGGCCATCACCGAAAAGTTCAAGGTCATGGGCGATCTCGTCATTAACCATTGCTCAAGCCGTAGCATGTGGTTTGAGAACTACAAAAATGATGTAGAGCCCGGTGCTTCCTACTTTGTTGAAGCATTACCAGAGGAAGATCACAGTGCCGTTGTCCGCCCAAGGACCTCACCGCTGTTAAGGGAAGTCAAAACCAACCGTGGTGACCGCTATGTGTGGTGCACCTTCAGCCATGATCAGGTGGACCTGGACTTCAAAAATCCCAATGTCCTTCTGGAATTCCTCAAGATCATCCGGCTTTATTTGGATAAAGGCATTCGTTGGTTCCGGCTGGATGCAGTCGCATTTCTGTGGAAAACGCCCGGCACCCCCTGTATCAACCTGCCGGAAACCCACGAAATGATTCGTCTGCTGCGCCTGATGATCGAACATTTCGCCCCAGATGCCGTCATAATCACGGAAACCAATATCCCCAACCGGGAAAACCTCACTTACTTTGGTAACGCCAATGAAGCCCACCTGATCTACAACTTCTCATTGCCGCCGCTGCTCATTAACACCATGGTTACCGGTTCCTGTATTCACCTGAAAAACTGGCTGATGACCATGCCCCCGGCACAATACGGCACAACGTATCTGAACTTTATCGCCTCTCATGATGGGGTCGGCGTCAGACCAACGGAAGGTTTGCTGACAGAATGGGAACTGGACACGTTAATATCCACAATGACCCGTTTCGGAGGTAAAGTCAGCTCACGCACCACACCGAGCGGTGAAGCTAAACCTTATGAAATCAACATCAGTCTGTGGAATGCTTTTTCGGGAACTGCACAGCATGGCCCGGATCAATGGCAGTTTGCCCGTTTCATGTGCGCCCACGCCATTATGGCGTCTTTAGAAGGGATACCCGCTTTCTATATCCACAGTTTCTTCGCCACAGAAAATGATTATCAGCGCGTGGAACATACCGGTCATTATCGATCCATCAACCGTCATATCTGGCAGGTTGAAAACCTGGAACAGGCACTGGAACACGACACCCATAACCAAAGAGTGTTCAATGCCATTCGCAAACTGTTGAAGATCCGCCGGCGACAGCCTGCGCTTCATCCTAATGCGGTGCAATATACATTACACACCGGAGAGGCGTTGTTTTCGTTCTGGCGCCAGAGTATCGACCGGCGACAAAGTATTTTCGCCATCCACAACGTCAGTGACCAGCCACAGACATTCAACCTGTCAGAGCTGAACCTGATCGCCACAGATCAATGGGTCGATCTTATATCGGAAAAGGTGTTTGAAGACCGCGTAGCACAGGTCACACTGATGCCTTATCAGTATCTTTGGTTATCAAACAAGCTGCACTGATAAGAAAGTATAAAGGCCCTCTGAAAATCAGAAGGCCCTTGTTTGATCACGAGAAGTAGGCTTGATCAAAAGGAATAAACTGGATCAAAAAGCGTACCGAGCACCAACACCGAGCATATTCGCACCACCATCATTTAGAATTTTATGAATGTATGTGTACTCGGTATAGAGGTTAATATTTTCAGTGGCTGCCCAATTTAGTTGCAACACTCCAATCGGCGATTCACTCTTTTCTATTTCGCCAACATCAAACGTCTCATATTGCCCTTCAGCCTCCCAGAACCAGCCACCAATTTTGAATGCTCCTCCAAACCTGGACTCTCCAAACCTCGTCTGGGCACCAATTAGAGCCAGAGGCCCCTTTAAAGAAAAACTGGCGTTCTCTATCACATTGGACTGAAAGTCAAAATCTCCAGTTTGCATGTAACCGACTTCAAACAGAATATTGTCTCGCAGGTAACCTGCCGACAGAGTGTAGGTTTCTGCAGGGTCATAATCACCTCCTGTAGGAACATCAAACTCATCTGCTGTCAGTTCCATGTAGCCAACTTTTCCGGAAATAAAAAATTCCGCTGTTGCTACTGAAGGAAGCAGACACAATATGGCTGCTATGGAAAAAACACCTTGGTACTTCATTAGTTATTCCCCCTATTTGGTTGAACAGAGGAAAAACTCCCCAATCTTCTTAGACACAGCAACATCGACAGCCCGGCGAGTACAATCCAATGAATACTGCCAGCACCGACGACAACGAAAGGATTTCCATCCTCATATAAGATAACAATATTCGTTGCACCAGGGCCGGATGTGGCTGTCGTTGCATCAACATAGGTTTCAGCAATATCGTACACAGTGCTGTGGGTACTGCTTGTCACGACCAGTCTGATCTCATCCGTATCTACCGTCCCTGCAGGTACACTGACAGGAAAAGACAGCTCAACACGTTCCCCTGCTGCAATGGTATAGCTGTCAGAAAGGCCGCTGAAGTCCGCCCATCCTTCAGAACTGGTTGCAGTTACTGTAAAGGTTTCGTCCTGGCTTCCGCGATTTCGTATAACGAACTCCTGGTTATAGGTACCGCTGATTTCCCTATAGCTGGGCATGACGACACTCACTTCATACCCACTTGGTACGAAGGTAGAAACCGGAGTTTCCTGCTTATATCCGCTAACCTCCGTCAATGTCGGCAAAGTTATGAGTGCGTTAGGCTCGCCAATCAAGCCTCCCGCAAATTTCATGGATGCCAGATCTGTGTATGTTTCCAGTACATCCTCAGCTGAGCCGGAGTTATTGATGTCATTTGATACACTACCGGCTATAGACCCACTACAGTTCCAATCGACAGATTCCTCAGTATCCACAGCAATGACAAACTCATCGCTACAGGCATACTTCACACCAATAACCTGCATGGTATCTGTCGTCGGCAGACCTGTGCCCTCACTCAGCGATGCTTCATTAAGATCATCCACATCCACGGTTGAGAACAGCATATTCCCATCTACACCGTCCAGAATGAGTCCATCCATTGCGTAAAGTGGATTCATGACACTGAAATAGTGCGGCTTGAATCGGGTGTTATCTCTTCCACCGTCACGCAGAGCAAGGTTTGCACCAGTTGCTCTTAAAATACTGCCTGCAAGTTCATTGACCGTGCCAAGGAAGCTCCCCATAGGAACAAAGAAATCACTGGCATTCAGGCTTCGTGAAATCGCTGAGACCCCAGAAAACGGGGAGTTATGGCCGATAATACCGTAGTGAAAGATATTTCGGCGCGATACTGGAAAATGATCTTCTTTCAGCTCGTCAAATGCAGACCAGTTATACTGACCACTTGAGCTTGATCCCAATGTACTTATCAGCCCGACATTATTACTTTCTGAAGTAATACCAGCCTCAGCCCAGGTTTCTCCAGTATCTGGATTCATTATGGAATCAGCGCCAGCATCGATATGTACATTGATACCCAGTGCAGCGTATGCAGCAATGACTTTATCCAAAACTTCCGGAATTGGACGGTAGGTGATAACACCTGCTTCTTCCATCCAGTCCAGTTCGATAAATAGATCCTTCACATTGGGATCAGCCCCCATGGCAGGAAGGTTGACAAATTCCGTCCCCCCCCCGGGGAGTTCAACCGTTACGCCGAAAGTCTCCCAGTCGTCCAGCAAACCATCACTGTCTGCGTCCTCAATCTCCTGTGCCCCACTGCTGCAGTCTTCAGTGCTCCATAAAAACTTATCAATAAACGCTGTGGAATCGTATACCGAATCACCCAAGTCCATAATTGAAATAATAAAGGTGACTTCTTCTCCCCCGGAGACTGGCGTGGAGGCACGCAGTTTGATCGTGGCATTATCATAGACTGAGCCGGTATCACATCCGCCAGGAGTATCTGCTGCGGTATCACACACGGTATTGAAAGAACTGTTTACTGAAATGACATTGTCAGCGGTATCAAAGGCAAAGTTATTGGGGGCATCAACTTCCAGCGTTCCGCTATTATTATTGATGACAAAGTTGGATTCGCCTTTTTCTATCAAAAAGGTGTCATTGTAATTGGAACCGATGTACTCATTGTATTCATCTGAAAAAAAAGAAAAGTCGAAGCTGGCACACCGCGCGCTCTCTGGAGCCTCCAATACCATTTCTATCTGGGCCATGTCCTGGCCGCCATTATCTCCAGGTGCATTAAGACCGTCCAGTGTTGTGGACAGACTATCTGAGCCATTTGCCTCGCCGGCTAAGGATGCATCGCCTGTTGAGATAAGAAGAAACTCTCGCCCTTCTGTAGGAAAGCTGTTACTGAAAAGGAGTGATAAATCATTACCGGATTGTGGATTCTCAATGATCCCCAAAACAGAAGTGTCAGCTACTCCTATCGCGGCAGATGAAGTGCCATTTGTCGTAATCGAAACTACTTGATTACTCTGAATACCCAGAGCTTCAATGATCTGACTCGTACTGACATCCGTGGTTATGTCGGCTGCAAATAAATTCGGAGCAAACATTGCTCCCAAAATCCCTACTCGCCAGTTTAAAAGAGGAAAATTTAGTCTCATATGTTGTGCCTGCCTGAAGAGTGTCCTTTATGGCAGTCAGCAGGTTTATTTGAATTTATCAGTGCAAGCCTGATAAAGCTTACAACTCTTTCCTACTGGACTGCATCTCCAAATTCAGAGGTCTATTCAGAATAGCATAGCCTCTATAATCCTAAAGTTATTATAGGGATAGAAAGTTAGCTTTTTCGAATAATTTGTCAACCTCGGCCGGTAAGAGATATCCTTAGGTTAATGGCTGAGCAAAGTTACACGGGAAGCATCAGAGAGTAGAAATCTACCGATACTGCGCCGCAGTAATAAACTGCCCGAAGGTTTCACACCAGACAATTGCGGTGGTGAATTGATCCGGGTTAACGTCCGCAGGCAGCTCGACAATAAAATTATTGAACGTTTTGATATCTCCGACTCGGACCATTTTTGATTTCAGGGAATTGAATTGATTTTCAGTTTCAACAAAGGTCGGTGAAAGATAAAGCTTATAATCCGGACCCGGAGCCAGCTCCCCCTGAAAGGCAATGGAACTGCCACTGACTGAGATCTCTCCCTCTCCCCAGTGTAATCCGTCACTTCCTTCCAAATCACGCCGGAATTGTCCGGTAAACATCGCTTGTCCGGATACCGAAGAAACCTCGTCGGCAGTCGGTGATTCTGGTGCGATAAGAATTGGTAATGCGTAAATACCTGCTGCAAATCCTATAAACACCGCCACACCGTGAGTTATGGCAAGTAAAAGCATTTTTTTCATTTCGAAGCGTTCCTGATTGAAGTCCCGGAGTATTTTTCCCGGAAGTGAATCTGTAACAGCAGTTTCAGCGAATTCTGGCCGCTATGGTCTTCATACCCTAGTCTGATGAATAATAAATCGCCGCCAGCCACAATGTAAGCGCCCCAGGGTTAAACTTGGTGTGATTATCTTGCTATTGCTCATCACCGATACTGCATTCGGTGATGAGCAGATCCGTATCCATGCCCTTCAGGGGCCGGGTGACGCGGCGTTCAGCTATTACCAGGCTCTTCTTTGTTTCCCGGCTAAGGGAGCAACTGGCTGGCACTGCATTATCTGAAAGCCCCCGGATCTCTTAAGTTCCTTAAAACCATGCCAAGTACCGGTCTGGTTTCCCGATAGATCATTTCCCCCAGATATCCGCAGCCCGTTGTCCCTGTATGGATCAACTCTCTGCCAGAAGATGCCGATTTCAGATATTCTCCTAATCCATAGCCGGGGACACGTATCCTTGCTGCCGTCGTCTGAATCATCTGTTGTTTACCGAATTGATCCCACGGCGTCCTGCTAAATAGCGCTTCCTGTTCAGACGGTGTCATAGTGACCTGATCTTGTTTCCGTTCTTTCTCCCTTTCTTGTTGATCTCCCGGCCCAAAGTAACAGGCATAGGCATTGACCGAAGCATCACAAAAAGACACTTGCGAGTCCGGTGAAATAAACCTCATCAGCTCTGGACTATATGGACGTTGATACTGCCCTGTCATATAACATCCAGTAATCTCCTCAGACAGCTCTCCCCGGTAACCGGGCTCACCAGCGTAGGTCGAATCTGAAGATTGCATCCCATAAGGACCGAAGGCCATTTCTGTCACTTTGTCACCGAACATTCTCAACACGGGACTACGATGCATGTCGAGCCCATAAAAAATAGTACGGCGCTCATATCCTTCACTTTCCAGAATCCCCAGAATTTTCCCCTCGTGAAAGATATACCGCCTTCTGACAGGCCCCCGAGCTTCAACCACCACCTGATGCCCATAATATCGGCGCTGTACATGAGGTTGACCGGGTTGCTCCACAATTTCGAGCCGCCCCAGGGCGTTGTATCGAATCAGGCTCAAAATACCTTCACTTTCCGAATCTGTCTGAATCAGATGCCCCATCGGATCGTAATGTAATATTCGACAATCACCATTGATATATAAGCGGCTGAGATTTCCATTATCGTCATAATGAAGATCGACCTGATTGAATAGTCGCGAGTGACTGATCCCTGTGAGCTGACATGGGTCGGAAAGATTATCGTAATGAAAAATGGCAACGTTCTCCCCACAATCTGAGTGGCTGGTCAGTTTGATCACGTTGTCCAGAGTATCGTAATCATAGGACTGGGCACGAAGCGTCTCTCCGTTGGCGTCCTGTGGGGGGTGATCACCATCGCAATAGTAGTATTGCAATCTCCCGCGGGAATCGTACTCATAACTTTCATCCCGTATCAAAGTCTCACCCTGCATAACAAGCCGGCGCGCCACTTTGCCATCTGCGGTATAACTTTGGGTCATGACATATGGATCAAGACCAGAACAGGAAATGGATCGGGACCACTCCCGCCCTAATTCGTCATACTCCATCGCGGTCGTCATCGACCTGTTATGACGATGCTCCTCGAGATCGTATTGCGACAGTCGACCAAACTCGTTGTAATTGAATGTCACGGACATATCGCCATACTGAAGTCGTTCCATTCTTCCACAATCGTCATAGAAGCATCGCTGAACACTTCCGAACGGATCCCGGTATTCGATGAGCCTGCCCTGCAAAGAATACTTGTATACTGCTTCCTCCATGTGCCCACTCTGCATCCAGATTTCCCGCTGCAGCTTGCCTGAAGGATAATAGTCCCTTATATACTCCCAATCAGTATCCGGATCATCACTGCGAATAAGTTGCGCGCTCAACGGATGATACTCGTATTGGGTTTCTTCGCTGTGCCAGGCCGACGGCATATATCGATCTGTCACCTGCTGGTTAAGCTGGGGCTCGTAGCGATATTCAATAATATCCCCACCAGGGAGCTGTTCCCGAAGCGGCTTATTCAGACTGCCCTCATAAAAATAGGACGTACTCCTTCCGCCAACTCGCCTTTGTATCAGCCGGCTCAATCCATCATATTCCTGTACGCCGACACACACATCGTTAACCCGGACCTCTGTCACAAGCGGCAACGTACTATGCGTACTACTGTAGCTGTAGAGTACTTCCGTATCATCCGGCAAGATCCGGGTGATTAATCTGTCTGCAAAGTCATACTCGTAAGTTGTAATCTGCAGCAACGGATCTGTTTTTGAAATACAGCGCCCCAGGCCGTCATAAATAAAGAGCGTTTTATCCACACTCTGATCCTGTGCGTTCAGATGCTCTATAATGATCGGCTTACCGAAATGATTGCTAGCCGTTACTGTTCTGGCTGACACACCTTGTTCAGCACTCTCCAACCAACTCATTTCAGTTTGCCGGGCAGGATCAAAATAACAGCATTCGGTAACACCATCAGGCCGCTTTACCCGCGACCGAAACCCCCAGTCATCATATTCATAACCATGGGTCAGAACTAACGCCTCACCGTCCAGCCAATCTATGTTGCTTTCCTCTACCATCTGTCCCAGCTCGTTGTATTCAGCATCATAGATAGTACGAAATACCGGTGCTTCTCCATCAGCATCCTGAGTTTCAACACGAAGAATTCGATAGAAGCCGTCAAACAGAACTCGGGTCATAACCCCACTGGCATCTGTATTCACTTGTTCAGCCTGATCGCTGTCATTGGCACATAGCTTATAACGATAGATTCGACTGGCGGATATTTCTGTATTACCGGCAACCGTTTCCCGCACCACACGTCCAAGGCTGTCGTACTCCCATTCAACACGGACCTCCTCTTCATCCTGTAAACTCAGTAGTCTGCCTGTGAGCAGGCACCGTCGGTCAACCTGCTCTTTACGTCGGCTGTCGAATCCGATCGTTGATCTGTAAGTTTTCAGTTCATGATGATCAATGGAATAAACGAACCTATTCACGGTGACTAAAGCATTCTGAGTATCCATCTGCTGCAACAGGCGACCGTGAATATAAGGTTCTTCTTCAGCGAGGGCATACTCCATCTCCCGGCTGATGCGTAATATCTCGTGGCCGATATCAGTTTCCCATACACTCTCATGTACGGGACGAAGAAAGGCAGGATTTCCCGAGGAGGTTGCTGTAAAAGCCGCATACTTATAGCGAGTCTGCACCACTGGAGCAGGCAAGGTAGCATGAGTGATCTGCGCTGGTGTCACTGTTTTGCTCTTGACGGATCTAACCAACCCAAGAGGGTCGGCAGGGCAACCCGGCTCACCATCCCTGTGGTAATAAACATACTTTTCCTGAATACCACTGGGCTTGCGAAGATACAGCAGGTTTCCATAGTCGTCATACTCCGTTTCCGTTACATCTTCGTGGCGACAGGCTGTATCACAGGACAGGTAAAAACTACTGACTTTTCGGATGGGTAACCGACATTGCTCGGGCTGCGCCTGAAACGGCAGGCCAGGTATGATTCTATAATCGTATTTATTGCGGCGAACCTTACCATTCTGATTGGTCACCTCGGACAGCATGAGATGAAATCGGTTATAGAGTCGACTGACGGTGCGGACCGCTCTCAGGCCATCCTGGTGATGCCTCATCAATGTTTCCACTGATCCGTATTCATAATCCGTTGTTACTTGATACAGATTGTCTTCATCTTCCTGCCAAACCAGATTAGGAGCACCGTAACCAAGAAAGTTTTTGGTCGTGTATCTATAGGTCGTGGTTGTTTCTGGTTGACCGGACCGGGGAGAACTGATCAGGCTGACAACATAGGGCAGATGGCTGTACGGACCTTCCGGCGGAAGCGTATGCCCCTGGTCCTGGTAATGGATAATCTCTGCGCCGCCTTCCGGCGTATCCAAGCGAGTAATGAAGAGCATTTCATGCATCCGGCGATACCTGAATCGCCAGCCTGCCGAATTGTCCACCGGTAGCTGCACTGACGTCACCTGACCATTATCCAACTCAATTCTGTAACGGGCTTCCTGAATCTGTCCAGGAAACAAAGTCACCAGGATAATCCCATCACTTCTTTCTATTCTGCACAGCACACCCCTGTCATCACGTACCTCCTTCAACAGACAATGGCCATTAAAGTCAGCATAGCTCAGGTGCAAGGTGTATCCCTCAGGAGCACTGATCTCAACAGGCATGTACATTGTGGCATTAACTCTTCTGAGTCTCTCGATCACCCCTGATTTATGTTTGATCAACAGGTCAGAACCCTGCTTTTCCAACACAAAGGTTTTCAGCTTACGGTTTCGGAATTCCAGGTGATCGCCACTAGCTTTTACTTGAAACCTTTCCGCTATTTGAAACCTTTCTTGTGCTTGATTTATGTCTCTATACCTACACAGAGCAGGGTGACTTGCCCCTGTGAACAAAAAGAGTTGAGAGCGGAAACTGTCAAAGCAGCTCAGTTGCAAGCTCCAACCAATGCCATAACCCAGGTCATCAGTCGATAAAGAATTGAACGCCAGAATCAAAGGCAACAAGGGAGCTTCTGCGACGTCCTGCCCCAAACCGGCCAAAATGATATGTGCGGAGAATAAGCCGGTTCTCGGGTCTACGCCTGACTTCAAATAGCTCTGGTGATTGAAAGCATTGGGATGGACGTGCTTCGGGCTCAAAAAAATATTTTTGTTCATCTTTTCATATCCTTATGGAAAGCTGATGTTGATTCAGAGGGACACGATTCACTCTTCTCGCAAAGTCATCGGAGACCGCAGGCCATATGAGCTTCTGTTCAAACCAGCGAAACAATCATCTGCAGGTAGCTGGTGGAACGCAACAATGCCCGGCGACACGAGTTAACTGACAATCAAGCGTTAACAATGACTAATGAAAGAAGTGATCTGATGAATAGGCGAGCAGATTTGATACATTGAAACCTCCTTATATCTGGAATCCTTGTCAGTCCCCTCAGACTTACATATCAGCTCAAATTCAACGGCGGCGAAATCCATATGCCTGATTCAGCGGAAATTTCAGTTTGAATACATCAGATAGGGAAGTAAAGTTGCGAGGAGAACATGTTAATAAAACACAATTCTGTAGCCGCCCATCACCAGACTGACGAAGAACTTATATCCCGCACCTCCCTTTACCTTACCCTGTATGGCTTGAGCCCTCATGCGCTATAGAAAATTACTTTATTTATCTTTTGGTTATCCGCGATTTTTAGAAAAATTAGTAATATTTACCGATAGCTGCATCGTAAAATTGTCTAAGACGTCAGTCAGTTTATATCACGTATCGAGGCCCTCATTTTCGGAACTGTCTCGCAAAGTTGATACCTTTCATTGAAAGAATTGACGCTTTAAAGCCCGCAGTTATAATCACGGAATGATTTATATTGATATCCACATTGTTTCACGAATTAAGGGCATTCCTGGTGGGGTGCCCGAAATCGTGAAGTAAATCTCTCAAGAACCTCTGAAGCTCTGGCATGCAGTACTGGCAACGCAGAGTGATTTTCAGAGGTTACTAGGCTCGCGATTTTGCGACAAACCCCGCCGTCACACGGACGGGGCTTTGTTACGCCTGAAGGTTGTCATTGTCACCCGTTCGTATAAAGGCATTTCAAACGGAGAACCATCCAATGACACAGAACATTTACGATACCACTGAATTTTTTGAAGGTTACAGCCAGCTGCCCAGGTCGCTTGCCGGTTTCGAGGGCGCGCCTGAGTGGCCTGCCATGCAGGCAATATTGCCGCCACTGACAAACACCAGAGTTGCAGACCTGGGCTGCGGATTCGGGTGGTTCTGCCGTTGGGCAGGTGAACAAAGGGCATCGGAAATACTGGGCCTCGATGTCTCAGAAAACATGCTCGCCCGAGCGAAAGAAATGACGTCACAGAGCAACATTGAGTATCTTCGCGCAGATCTGGAAGAGCTCTCACTGCAGCCTGATTCTTACGATATTGTCTACAGTTCGCTGACATTTCATTATCTCGCCAATCTGGACTCGCTTTTAGCCAATGTCTATCAGGCACTGAAGCCCGGTGGTTGGCTGGTATTCTCGGCAGAGCATCCGATCTTTACCGCGCCATCCAATCCCGGTTGGATCAGCAGTTCCCAAAAAAGGACAGTTTGGCCGGTTGATCAATATCTGGTGGAGGGCCAAAGGAAAACAGATTGGTTCGCAACGGGGGTGATCAAACAACACCGAACGCTGAGCACATACCTGAACATGCTGATCACCCATGGCTTTAACCTGAAACACCTGAATGAGTGGAAACCCGATTCAGAACAGATTCGTCTGCAGCCGGAGTTAGCCCAGGAGCTTGAACGACCAATGTTCTTTATCGCGGCGGCTCAGCGCCTTTAAACTGACTGGTGAGGGGTAATTTCGGCTATTGCCCCTCATTTTTTGCAGGACCATGATCTTCAGCAGGACCACCTGACCAGTTCCGGGTATGATAGAGTCTTCGCATGTTGGTTGCTGTATATACACGTTGGTTAAAGTATATCTACGTTGCCGACTTGAATAACTTCGATTTCTAAGCCCGCATATCCGTGACAGCGACAACTTCTATCAAGACTGAAAAATTTGCGTTCGAACTCAGCCAGGTCATCCGGGACCACTTTACAGCAGCCCATGAGCGAGTCCCTGAGTTTTATCGCCAACACTTTATTTCTGTCAGAGGCGTTTCTGCCCGGCACTGGAAACACAAGCGAGATATTCCACAGGATCTGATGTCAGTGCCAAGGGCTTTATGGCGACTATCCTCCAGACTGTGGCAGAAGTCCTCTAAATCCCCAGTTCCTCTCTCAGGAAAAGAAACCGCGCTTCTGCAGGCATTGGAAACAGACCTGTTGCAACTATCAGTGTTGCAACAAAAATTAAATCAGGTCACAGAACGCTGGATACCCGAGTGGAAAGCTTGTGAAGCGTCATTAAGCGCGCCTATGACAGAGCAACAGAGCGTTGCTGTCATGGCGTTCCTGCAGGATCGGCTGGGCCGTTTGGGAGGCACACGTGAAGGTAGCCGGGATTTACTGATGTTTCTGTTGATCGGGGGCCTGGGGCGGCAGTTCGCCGGTCATCTGGGCAGCCAGATCACTTTCGGCAGCGCCATGGCCACCGGAGCGGCGATGGCGAATGGGGTTTACCTTTCACAGCAGTCATTCTGGGGGCTTCTCTGGACAAAGTTTGCCGGCGTTCCCGCCTGGGTTGGCTGGGTAGGTGCCGGCACAGGCATGCTGGCCACGCTTGCGGTCGCCCCACTTTTGTCGCCACTGGCCGAGCTGGCAATCAATCGCCTTCGGGGTGAACGTTATCTACATAAAATGCTGGATCAGATTGAACGGGAAAACTTTCACACACGCGGAGAATTGATCGATATGGTGGGCCCGCTGGGCTCACTCAGTCAGTTGGCCCCTGACCTTTTGGCCCTACTCAGACAATTGCATCCCTGATGCCGTTTTTTCATCAACACTGACTGTCGTCTCCCGCTTGCGCCGGGTCGGCCATTGCGACACCACCATTCCCACCAGCATCAGGCCACAGCCAAATAGGGACTGTCCGTCAAGGTGCTCATTCAGCAGCCACCAACCACCAATGGCGGCAAATACGGCCTCCAGACTGATAATAATCGCCGCATGGGATGCAGGAACCCATTGTTGGCCCACGACCTGTAAAGTGAAGGCAACGCCTACCGACATCAGACCACCATAAGCAATGGGTCCTGCCGCAGCTATCAGTGTTTCAGAGGAGAGGGTTTCAGTGCCGAGGGCAATCAACCAACTTAGTAATCCACAGGCAAAAAACTGAACGATCGATATATGGATCGGGTTGTAACGTGGTGACAGCCAACCGACAATCAGAACATGGCCGGCCCAGAAAAAGGCTCCCACCAGTTGCAGGCTATCCCCATAGGACAAAGAGAAATCTTCCCGAATGCTGAGAAAATAAAGGCCCAGTACTGCCATAAGTGCACCGATCCATACTTTCGGCAATGCGCGTTGCCCCCACATCAGCGCAATCATGGGCACAATGACTATGTATAGCCCTGTAATAAAACCCGCTTTTCCGGCAGTGGTATATTGCAGGCCAACCTGCTGCAGACTGGCCCCCGCAAACAGAAACGCACCGGCAAGAATCCCCCCGGTCACCACTCCTGCTGATGCTGGCTTACCCGGTCCGATACGCTGAAAGCGAGGAAGTATGAAAAGTAGAGGGATCAACGACAAGGCACCGATCAGAAATCGCGCAGCATTGAAGGTAAATGGCCCCACATGGTCCATCCCTTTAACCTGGGCCACAAAGGCCATACCCCAAATTGCTGCTGCGAGAATCAGGAGGATTTCAGCTTTCAGCGTTTTCATACTGCAGTTCCAGTCAGTACGACGAAACCGATTCCTATCGACCTTTCAGACCTACCTAACATAAAATCCTCTGCCTGATTTCTGTTTAACAACGACCTATCCACAACACGACTGATTCAGGTTCAGTAAAATCGCTGCGGATTGTATCATGCCTTGTTTCATTGCAGACTAGGGTCTGTTGACGTTTCATTAAGAACGATAAATAACTGATGGTATCAACGCTCAGCCAATCCTCTGCTTCTCAGCCCAAAATCGTGATCACCGGTGCTTCAGGGTTTCTCGGTGCACATCTGTGCCGGTCATTTGCGAGTGAGTTTGATGTCGTCGCCGTCAGCCACCTGGCGACATTACCGGAATCATTAGCGCCATACAGGGTTCGCATGGATCTTCAGGACCAGGCAATGGTGGAGGCCATGCTGAATAACATGGCTCCGGTGGGAGTCATACACGCGGCCGCCCTGTCGGACCCCAACACCTGCCAGACCCGGCCGGAAATGTCGATGTCGCTGAATGTGGAAGTCACCAGGAATCTGGCAGCCAGTTGTGCCCATCGGGGTATCAGATTTCTGTTTACCTCCACCGACCTGGTATTTGACGGCAGCGGAGGAAACTACTCTGAAGCTGATCCAGTTAACCCTATCAACACTTATGGAGAGCACAAGGCATTGGCAGAGGATCTCATCAGAGAGGTTCATCCTGAAAGCACCATTGCCCGTCTTCCCTGGATGTTCGGTGCAGGCTTGCTGAAACCTTCAGCGTTTCAGGGATGGGTCGATCAATTGAACCGGGGAGGGTCTTTAACCGCCTTTGATGACGAATATCGTTCTGCAGTCAGTTATCGGGTGGCTGCTGAGGGTATTGCCCATCTGTTCCATCATGTACAAGGTGAAACCTTGCACCTCGGGGGCATCGAAACGACCACCCGCTACCACTTGCTGAATCAACTGGCCACCTTTCTAAAACAACCCTCTGAACTGGTACAGGCGCAATCCCAATCTGAGGTAATCATGCCAGCCAAACGGCCAAAAGACACCAGTCTGGATAGCCGCAAAGCACGAACTCTCGGTTATAAAACGCCGTTTCTGACAGATATGATTCAACAGACTGTATCTGCTCTCAGCGATATCCGACAAGGCTAGGAGTTTCATGCTTCAGGTCATCTATAGCCACCAACAGGAGCACCTGATCAGCCTACTGTCCGCCAGTCTGCGTGATCCTCTCTCACATCCGTTAACCCCGGAAACCATTGTCGTTCAGAGTCAGGGAATGGGGCGCTGGGTACAGCAACAGATCGCTGAGCGTAACGGCATTGCCGCCAACCTTAATCTGGTATTGCCTGCGCAGTTCATGTGGCAATTGTATCGCCTGGTACTCCCGGAAATTCCAGAACAGGATATCTGGAATAAGAATGTCCTGACCTGGCGCATTTTCCATCTTCTGCCAGAACAGTTAAATGATCCATCATTCCAGATGCTGGCCCAGTACCTGCGGCAGGATATGCCCGACCTTCGACTCTATCAGTTGAGTCGTCAGATTGCAGACGTATTCGACCACTATCTGATTTATCGGCCAGAATGGTGCCTGGAATGGCAGACACCGGAGTTTTCCCCCGATACGCTGGGGGAAAACGCCTGGCAGGCAATGCTCTGGCGCCAGCTGAATGCGGAGACCAGAGTTCCACACAGGGCGATCCTGAGTGAAGAAATGCTGGCCGGGCTGAGTCAGATAAAACCAGACCCAGCTCTGTTTCGGAAAGACGGAGGCGGGCTACCGGAACGCTTGAGTGTTTTTGGCATCCCCTACATGCCGCCTGGCTACCTGCAGGTGTTGTCAGAACTGGCCAAAAAACTCCCGGTCACCTTGTTCCAGTTCACCCCTACACCTCAGTACTGGGGCGATATCGCCTCCCGGAAAACCATTACCAATATCAAACTCAGCGATTCTCCTGACGCCGCTGACCTGTATGAAGAGGGCCACCGTCTTCTCGCTTCATGGGGCATTCCTCTCAGGGATCACATTGACCAGTTGGTGAACCTTCCCCAGGAGGATATTGGTGTATTTCCCGAACAGGAACACCTCACACCGACACTGTTGCAAAGGCTTCAGCGGGATATATTTCATCTTCGCCAGTCGCCCTGGGAGGATTACCGGGGCAAAGACAGCAGCTTGCAGATTCATTGCTGTCACAGTCCTCTGAGAGAAGTCGAAGTACTTTATGACCGACTCCAGGCATTGTTTCAAAATGCCCCGGATGACGACCCTCTCGATCCACGCGACGTTGTAGTCATGACGCCGGATATCGCCACCTACGCGCCTTTTATTGAAGCCGTGTTCGGGGCGCAGCAAGGGGACAAAGTGATTCCCTGGTCATTGGCCGACCTCAGCCGCACTAACGACACCCCGCTGGTACAGATATTTTTATCATTTCTGGACCTACTTCAGGGTCCGTTAAATGCCCCCGATGTTATGGGACTTCTGGAAGTACCCGCCATTACCAGACGTCTTGGGTGGGATATGGAACAACTGGAACATATCCGTCGTTGGGTACAGGAAGCGGCAATTCGCTTCGGCTGGGATAGTGCAGGGGATAATGATTCTGAGAACACTGACCACACCGGCCTGTTCTCATGGCAAGCAGGCCTGCAACGCATGCTACTGGGTTATGTATTGCCCGAATCTGTCGAGCTCTATCAGCAACAGGCGCCGTATTCCCATTTACAAAGCGCCGATGCCGAGGCCCTGGGCACTCTGGTCGCCCAGTTTGAGTGCTGGCGACTCTGGCACAAACAAATGAAACACGCGCTTGGTTCCGGGGAGTGGCTCAATCTTCTGCAAGACATCGTGGAAGGCCTGTTTGCCCCCCAGGAGACTATACTGGACAGGCAAGAAGCTTCAGCCGTGGAATCCATCAAGGAAACTCTGCAGGAATGGTCCGATGACCTGAAGCTGGCAGGGTTTACCGGAAAACTGCCGTTTGAGGTAGTTCGGAAGGAATTGTCTCAGCGCCTGGAAGGACCTAACCGTCGCCAACGCTTTCTTAATGGTACCGTGACTTTCTGCGCCATGGTGCCTATGCGTAGCCTGCCTTTTAAAGTGGTGGCCCTGCTTGGTATGAATCAGGAAGTGTTTCCACGCCAGGATCAGCCCATGAGCTTTGACCTGATCGCCAAGTCCCCCCGTAAGGGTGACCGGGCCCGGAGAGATGAAGACCGTTTTCTGTTTCTGGAAGCCCTGCTGTCGGCACGAGAAGTGTTTTACCTTAGTTATGTGGGACGCAGTGTGAAAGACAACAGCGAGCGAACTCCGGCTGTTGTCATTGATGAATTGTTGGATCTCATTGGTGAACAGACATCACCGGAAACAGCCGGTAAATTAGTCAGAGAGCATCGTTTACAACCATTTCATCCTTCTTATTTCACCGACGCTGCCGATTCACTCCGCAGTTACCAGCAGGATTGGTGTGCCCCTTCTGTCAGCCGGGAAAACCAGGAAAATTTGCAGGAAGTCTCCCACTTCGTCGACTCTCCTCTGGAAGCGCCTGACCCACCATGGTATTCCATGGATAACCCGCTCTCGCTGAACTCTCTACTCAGCTTCGCCGGACATCCAACCCGTTATTTTGTAAAGCAACGCCTTAATATTGAACTCGAACAGGCAAGCAGCCTGGAAGACAGCGAACCTTTCGCACTGGCGGCATTAAACGGATACCGGATACGCGAACTCTGGCTTGAAAGAGTCGTCGCGGGACAGGCACCCGAGCATATCGAGAAAGTTCTGCGAGCTCAGGGACATTTGCCTCTGGGAGAATGGGGAGAGCAATGGCTGTCACAAATGCGCTCAACCACAGCCGAAATGACCGCCTATGCCAGCCCCTGGCTGTCCGGTACGCCCGAACACATCGACTTCAATTTGACAGACAGAGGTGTACCACTACATGGACGCCTCTCCAGTTGTCGACCACAAGGCAGGCTGAAACTATTTGCGGGCTCCTTGAGGGGCAATCGATGGCTGCAGAGCTGGTTGGAACACCTGGTTCTCAATGTTGTGCAACCGGAGCATATTCAGTGGCAAACCCAGTTGATCGGCTACAGCAAAGGATCTATAGACAGCTGGCAGTTACGACCCGTACCACACGACGAGGCCTTGAATTATCTGGAGCAATTCCTTGAGCTCGTGCAACAGACCAGTCAACGTCCACTCCCCCTGTTTCCTGAAACAGGGCTGACCTATGCGGAAGCATTGGCTGCCGGCAAAGAGGCCTCTAATGAAGCACAACGTAGCTGGTATAACGAAAATGCTCCTGAACGCAGTGAGTTGCTTCACCCCTACAACCGATTGGTCTGGCAACAGATTGAGCAGCCCCTGAACCACGAATTCGAAGCTCTGGTTCAGCAGATCTGGACGCCCATCCTGCAATATCGAAAACGTAGTGATTTTGATTCGGCAGATACTGCCCCTGCAACGCCTGCAACCGATCAGAAAGGAGGGCAGGGTTAATGCTGCCGCTGAATCCTCAGATCATTCCGTTGCAAGGGCGCCAGCTGATCGAAGCCAGTGCGGGTACAGGGAAAACCTACACCATCACTACGCTTTACTTAAGAGCCATCGTGGAACACCGTCTGGATGTGCGTAATATTCTGGTCGTGACATTCACTCGGGCCGCGACTGACGAGTTACGTCACCGGATTCGCGACAGGCTACATAGCGCATGGCAGGCACTTCAGACGGAATCTGCTGACGATGACTGGCAATGGCTTCGCGATTTCGCCAACCAGGAATTAGATAGCCAGGACAGCCTTGAACAGGCACGTTGGCGGCTACAGAAAGCCATTCTTGAAATGGATACTGCGGCCATTTATACCATTCACGGTTTTTGTCAGCGAGCATTGCAGGACCACGCTTTCGACAGTGGAGTATTGTTTGATACCACTTTAGAACAGGATACCGGCAGACTGCTTCATCAAGCCTGTCAGGAAGTCTGGCGTGAAAGATTCTACCAACACCCCATACTGGCCCATACAGCCTTCGAACTGGGCTATCAGGGACCAGAACATCTCCGTGATATTGTCAGAGGTTATCTCAATAAAACAGATCTTATCCTGCCGTCATTTGAGGTGGATATAGATAACCTGAAACAGCAGTCCGGTGTACTTAAACAACTTTGGCAGGATTCAGGGGAAGAAGCTCTGGGGCTACTCAGTGAAGCCGCGAAAACCAAAATTATCAGTGCCAGTGCCAAGAATTACGGGCCTGCCACCCTGGAAGCGATCAGGGATTCAATGGACACTTGGTCGCAGTTGGATGACGCTCTGACTTTGCCGAAGCAGGCTGCCATTCTGGCCAGAAATCACCTGCATAGCCAAGTCCTGAAAGCGGCTGCCAAAAAGGGCCTGGAAGCACCTGAGCACCCGTTGTTCGATGGTGTGGAACACTACTTGGAAGTCAGCGATCATCTGTCTCCCTGGCTTCTGGTAACACTGATCAAAGATGTGCGTGATGCTTTTTCCCGCTTAAAACACCAACGTCAGGTTATGGGGTTCGATGATCTGATCACGCGCTTGCGAGAAGCTATCCGAGGGCCATTGGGAATGCAACTCAGCCAGACTCTCAGGGAGCGATATCCTCTGGCGATGATTGATGAGTTTCAGGATACGGATCCGGCACAGTATGCCATTTTTAATTCGATTTATCGGGTGGAGGCATCTGCGCCTGAAGACCTCTGCGGGCTGGTAATGATCGGCGACCCGAAGCAGGCAATTTACAGTTTTCGGGGCGCGGATATCTACGCCTATCTGCAGGCCAAACACGAGACGACTGCCCGTTACACCATGGACACCAACTGGCGCTCACACAGCGAGTTGGTGTATGCCGTTAACAGCCTGTTTTCCGCTAATAAAAATGCCTTCCTGATGGGACAGGATATTGAGTTTTATCCTGTGCAGGCAGCAGGCCACGCTGACGCTCTTCCTCTCACAATAGAGGGTAAAGCCGTCTCTCCGTTGCATTGCTGGATGTGGCAACGTGAAGCAGATGAGCAGAAAAAATCCCTGGACAAAAAAATAGTTGTTCCGACAATTGCTGCCACAATAGCCAGCGAAGTCGCCCATTGGATTAATCTCGGTAGTACAGGTAAAGCCTGTCTGGGTGAGAAAACCGTTAAACCGGGCGACATCGCCATTCTGGTTCGTAAAGGCAGTGAAGCACTGGCATTACAGCAGGCCTTGCAGGAGCGCCATGTCAGCAGTGTATTTCTGAGCCGGGAATCGGTTTATCAAACTGCCGAAGCAGAGGACCTGTTTTATCTGATTCAAGCTTTGCTTGAGCCAACGGAGGAAAGTCGGCTGCGAGCCGCCCTGGTCACACACTGCTGGGGTTATAATGCCAACCGTCTGGAAGCACTCGCAAAGGACGAAGTTGCCTGGGAGCAACTGTTGCACGAATTACTGCAACTACGCCAGGATTGGCAACGCCACGGTTTCCTGGTCATGTTTCAGCGATGGCTCCATCTCTATCAGATCCCGGCACGACTGTTGAGTCGACCACAGGGTGAGCGTGCTTTGACTAACCTGCTGCATCTGGCAAGTTTACTACAAACGGCCCAGACGGAAGCACCAACACCAGAATCACTTTCAGTGTGGTATGTCGCCCAACGGGAAAGTTCAGCGGCGCAGCAGGATGAGCACCAGCTCCGATTGGAAAGTGATGATGATCTTGTCAAGATTGTAACAATTCACAGCTCCAAGGGACTGGAATATCCATTGGTCTATTGCCCCTTCATCGGACTGGGCTCAAACTGGCCATCGGCGCCGTTCTGCATACATGACCCGGCCAACAATCAAGAACTGGTCCTGGATTTCGGTGAACGCGAGGAGGCCCGCCAGCAGGCCGGTATGGAATCGCTGGCCGAGGATCTCCGGCTGCTCTATGTTGCTCTAACCCGGGCCAGGCAGCATTGCGTATTCCCCTGGGGAGCGTTCAAACAAATGCAGAACACCGCCATGGCCTGGTTGCTATATGGCAGCAGTGCTGATACTGACAATACCGGCGGCTTGCCTGATGTTAAAGGATACCCATCAGATGATGAGGGTCTGTTTGCGCCACTGCTTCAACTCAGTGAGTCAGTACCCGGTCTGACATGCCTTCCCATGCCCGACCCGCTTCATGAACGCCGGATTGATCAGGGAGCTAAACCAACATTGGCGGCTCTCCCGGTCCTGAAGCCAGTCAGACAACAATGGATTCAGTCCAGTTACAGCCACTTAGCACAATCAAGCAACGAAAGTCAGACACATCCGGTCTCAACCAGAGCAGAAGAACTGGGAGAAGATACGCACGAGTTACCCGACATCACTGCAGACCTGCCAGTGGAAAAATCTCTGGCCAGCTTTGCCGCCGGCAGCCTGAGCGGACTGTGTCTGCACAGTATCCTGGAACAGATAGATTTCACTGAAGAAGACCCCTCAGCCCTTGATCTGGTTATCTCACAGCAACTGGACTATTTCCGCTTATATCCGCCAGATCAGAATGGCGATTGGGTTATTCCGTTGAGAGAGGGTATACAGGATGTTCTTAACACTCCTCTGCCGCTGCCAGAAACGACTGCGGCTGAGGCAGCGGAAACATCCCCATTGCGTCTGCGCCAGCTGAGTAATACCAACAAAATCGTGGAAATGGAGTTTTTCCTTCCCATCCACAATCTTCAGGCGCACAGGCTTAACCAGTATATTGACCGGCTATGGCAATCCGATGACCACGCCAATCTGGACTTTCCTCAACAAACCGGGCAGCTCCACGGCTTTATCGATCTCGTCTTCCTGCACAATGGTCGATTCTATCTAGCTGATTATAAAAGTAACAAGCTAGGGGAATCCGCAGTGAATTATGATCAGACGGCTATGTCGATCGCGATTCGTGAACACCTTTACGACCTACAATACATGATATATGCGCTGGCCCTGCACCGCTTCCTGGAGGCCAGACAACCAGACTATGATTATGACCAACATTTCGGTGGTATTTATTACCTGTTTTTGAGAGGCATGACCGGAGACAAAACAGAACCAGAGACAGAACAGACCGGCGTCTACTTCTATCGCCCCACCAAAGCGGCAATAACTGAGTTCATTGGCATTGTTCAAGGTAATCACCCATGAGTACCGTCAGCCATATATCTCTGGTCAATTTTGCCGCCGACTCCGGACTGCTCAGGCCCTTAGACGTAGCTCTGGGGCGAATGGTGGCGGAAATCGAGATGAAAGCCACGCATACACCGCCAACTTCAGAACAGACGGGATTGCTGATATTCACAACGGCATTGGTCTCACAAGCTCTGGCGCAGGGACATTTGTGTCTGAATCTCTCTGAACTTGCAGGAAAACCCGTCTGGCCTGGAAATCAACGCCTGCAGCAATGGTTACAGGAGACTCAGAAACCATGGCCCAGCTATCCACCACTCAATGAATGGAAACAGACGTTGCAGGCATGTGGACAAGTGGCTGATGCAGAAAAGTTCGGTTCCCAGAGTGAAGATTGGTCAACTGGCTTGCTCTGTCTTGACCAGACTGACCGGCTTTATCTAAGCCGCTTTTACGAGGCAGAGTTGACACTCGCAGACCACTTTCAACGACTGCAGGCTTCCTACTTCGATCTGCCAGCACCTCAGTTGGCCGATTATTTAAAGCGATATTTCGCAGACACCGACAACAATCTTGAAGGGGACAATCGTCAGGCACTGGCAGCCCTTTCCGCCAGCGTTCATGGATTCTGTACCATTGTCGGGGGACCGGGTACCGGTAAAACCACAACCGTTACCAAAATCCTGGCGATGCTGATAGAGCTGAACTCTGGCTCAAAGCCACTGCGAATAGCGCTGTCAGCCCCTACCGGTAAAGCTGCGGCGAGGCTGATGGAATCTATCGCCAAAGCCCGCAGTCGTATACCCGCCAGTGAGGAGATTAAAAATCTTATTCCTGCCAATGCCTCGACACTGCATCGTCTTCTAAAGGTCCGCCCAGACGGCAAAGGTTTCCGCCATCATCGCGAAAACCCTCTGGCACTGGATGTATTACTGATCGATGAAGTCTCTATGGTGGATGTACTGCTGATGCGCTCTGTTTTGGAAGCGCTACCACCCAATTGTCGGCTTATTCTGCTGGGGGACAGTGATCAGTTGGCCTCAGTAGAGGCTGGTAATGTCCTGGATGATGTGTGTCGTTACCGAGATTCGTTCGGCCTAAGCAAGAAATTCCATGACCTGGCCAGTCAAACCGGTTTGTCACCGAATTTGTCAGCAGACCCGGCCCCACCAGAATTAACCGATAGAGTCATCAGACTCACCCAAAGTTACCGGTTTACCGCTGACAGTGGCATCGGGCACTTGGCCAGATCCGTCAATGAAGGCCATGGAAGTGAGGCCTGGGGAATATTACAGGATCAAACCCGATCTGATATTCATTGGCAATTGTTGCCTCAGGGCGAACCCATTCCCACATCCGTGTTGAAGCCGGCGTTAGAGGCCTATGAGAAATATCTGAAAGCTGATTCGGTGACGCAGGCGCTTGTATATTTTGATCACTACCGCATCCTCTGCGCTATCAAGGAAGGGTATTACGGCGTTGAAACGCTGAACCAACTCGTAGAACAACACCTGCAACGGCGGGGACTAATTCCACGGGGGGGATCAGGGACGGTCGGGCATTATCGAGGTCGTCCTGTCATGATTACCCATAACGATTACCGGACCCAGCTTTTTAACGGTGATATTGGCCTAGTCTGGCCTGAAGCAAATGGTAGTCTGAAAGCCTGGTTTACTGATGACCGGGGTGAGGTGAGATCGATTCCCCTTTACCGATTACCACGTCATGAAACCGTCTACGCCATGACCATCCATAAAAGCCAGGGGTCCGAGTTCAATCACTGTACGGTCGTGATGCCAGACCCGGAACAAACATTGCTCACCAGAGAACTTCTTTACACCGGTATTACCCGGGCAAAAGAACAGGTCAGCCTTTGGGGCAATAAAGTGTCACTCATGGCCGCCGTTCAGCGTAAAACCCACCGCATGTCGGGCTTGGCCGAACGCCTGTGGAGGGTTAAGCAAGACAAAGTGGAAACCCCTTCTCAGTCTCAAAACGACTCGTCAACGTCCTCTGGAGAACAGCTGGATCTCTGGTAGCACTCACACAGCTCGGTTCAGATCCCCATATCCGTGTATTCACTGACGTGGAAAATCACTATGGGTCAATTTTTAAACTGGCACTACTCTAAATATGACAGATCATGATGTTTTCATGGCTGTTTCTCAACTGAACCTGCTGTAACCGAGGTATCTATGAGTCCCGTCAAACAAAGTCTGCCGGTATACCGGTTGACGAAGCTGCTGACACTGATCACAGCACTTTTCTTCACGGCACCGGCCATGGCGACAGAAAAGTTCAATCTGGTCACAGAGAACTTTCCACCATTCAACATGAGCCTCCAGGACAACAAGTTTGAACACAAGGACGAGAATATACACGGCATCAACACCGACATTGTCAAAGAACTTTTCAAACGCGCTGGTTATGAATATCGGCTAAAACTTCGAAACTGGGATTACGCTTACAATTTCACTCAACGCAAGGCTTACCGGGGGGTATTTGGAACCACCTATACCGAAGCCAGAAAGCCTCTCTTTAAATGGGTCGGTCCTCTCTCCACAAATGACTGGGTACTGTTCGCCAAAAAGAATTCGGGTATCAAGTTAAACACTATCGAAGACGCCCATGCTTACCTTATTGGTTGCTACAAAAATGATTCCCGGGCTCAGTTTCTGAAGCAGAACGGATTTAACACATCTGAACTGGATGATGACAGCCTTAATCCAAAACGACTGGAAGATGGCCAGATAGATCTGTGGATAACCAGTACTTCTTCAGGCCTTTATTACGCTATGCAGGCCGGTATCAACAGTATCGAACCGGTATTCACCCTGAAAGAAACCAAATTGTTTCTGGCCATGAATCCGGAGACACCTGATCAGTATATTAACCAGCTCAATTCCGTATTAGCCGATATGCGTCAGGACGGAACCGTCGACAGAATCCAGTCACTATATCGCTAGGCCTGAATCTACAGCGCTACCGGAGGTATGCTTCGGAGCAGCCATAATCGGCGATCTTGTATCTGACGACCTAATGGTTCCAGGGTTGAAGACACATGGGCTTTTACAGAAACTGACTACTGAAGAATACCGGCAGGTGGGAGGCACACTTACCGCCTGCCGTATTCACAAAAGCCTTTCAATAAGACGTCACGTTATATAATCCGCTCCCAAATCGTCTATTCTATCTGTACGCGAATTTTATTTTCACTAATTGTCCGGGCCAGGCTATAGGAGCCAACGGCTGACAAGGAACGAGACTTGCGGAAATTTCTAGCTGCCTGTTGTGTGTTCATTCTAGTGACGGGACTCGTAGAACTTGTCTTGTTTCAGGAGACTCGTCGACAGGAACTGATTCAGTATCGCAACACACTGAGTCAAGCCGGGGAGATACGTGGAATCCTGCAATCTGAACTCAATGCCACCCTGCATCTGGCCACCGGCCTCGTATCTTATATTCAGGCAAATGATGGCGCCATCAAACACAAGGAACTATCTCTTTGGCTGGAGGGGCTGAGCCGCCAGGGGAGATATATCCGCAACATCGGTCTGGCTCCCGGTAACAGGCTGACATACATATACCCGCGGGAAGGTAATGAAAAGGCCCTTGGACTCTACTATCCGGATCAGCCCAATCAATGGCCCGAAGTGGAGAAAATGATACGGGAGAAGCAAGCAATTCTTGCTGGTCCCGTTGAGCTTGTACAAGGTGGAAACGGACTTATTTATCGTAACCCCGTATATCTTGATGATGGTCAATACTGGGGGCTCGTGAGTACCGTCATCAATGCAGACCACCTTTATCAGGTTGTCTGGGAAATGGCCCAAAGCCTGAAATTAGGCGTTTCCCTGAAGCGTGAAACGGATGCCGGCACAGTAACCTTTTACGAAACCGGCGAGCAAACTGAAAACGGGTCTGCCTCGCTGACCATTCAACTGCCAGGCGCTACCTGGAGCCTGGAAGCCTATCCTCTGGATATCGTATCAGCCGAGCAATATTACCAGACGTTTCGGGTATGGGGCTTGTTAGGATCGTTCTTGATCGCCGTACTGATTTATTCGGTTCTCCATACCAGAGAAAAGCATATGCTGGCGATGAAAGACAAACAGCATGTGGAAACACGTTTTACCACTGCTTTTGAAATGGCTCCCATTGGTATGGTGATTATTGATCACGATCTGAAAATTGAATCCGCCAATGCCGCTTTCTGTCATATGATCAAATGCGATCCGGCAAGTCTTACTGGCAAACCGATAATGAAACTTTTCACACCCTCCTTTCTCAGCAAAACACTGGCAGAAATAAATCAATCCCTGGATAGTGAACGAGGCCCACAGTCCTGGGAAATGCCGCTATCCAACATTGATGGAGATCAGGTGGATACGATCTTCCATATGGTGGGGCTACCCGGCAAAACACGGAAAGAACGCAAACTCATACTGCAGTTTCATGATATTCGGGAGCGCAAGCGGCTCGACAGAATGAAAAACCAGTTTGTCTCAACCGTCAGCCACGAGTTAAGAACACCGATAACATCCGTCAGTGGTTCTCTATCACTTTTGGAAAAGACAGATATTCTTGATACAGATCCGGAACGGGCGAAAAGTCTGATTACGATCGCGATTCGCAACAGCCGAAGGCTTCAATTGCTGATAAATGATCTCTTGGATATGGAGAAAATCACTGCCGGAATGCTGAATATGAAAATGGCCGTTCAGGATCCCGCTGAAATCTTATCGCAGGCGGTGGAGACTCTGGGCCCCTTTGCGGACCAGTATCAAGTTACTCTCAAATCAATCCTGCCCGAAAAATCTCTGAGAATCGAAGCGGATGATTCCCGACTGCTTCAGGTCCTCACCAACTTATTATCAAACGCAATCAAATTCTCTGAACCCAAAGGGACGGTGACCGTAGCATTGGAAGAAATCGATCAAAAGGCAAGACTCTCTGTGATCGACCATGGTCCGGGTATATCGGAATCTTTCCGGGATCGAATTTTCAACCGATTTTCTCAAGCCGACAGTTCTGACAGCCGAGCCAAAGGGGGCACAGGGCTTGGTCTTGCGATTTCTAAAGAGCTGGTCGAAAAAATGAGGGGATCTATCGGTTTTGAATCGGTTCCAGGCGTCGAAACCTGCTTCTTTACAGAGTTTTCACTAGTCAAGCAGTGAAGCCGTACCTCTGAGCGGCAAAGAGGTCGCTTTCCATTTAAATTCACCTACAACTAAGACTATCGATATGTGATAGTTAATCAAAATTTTCAATGACATGATTGGGTGTCAGAAAACGCGTTAGACCATGTACTCGTTCTGCGCTTCTCCCATAAAGGTCAGCAGATCTCCCATATTCATATAATCAAGAAATGCACTTCAAGTAGCAGGAAGCAAAGATGTCATTAGTCTCTCGAGCGAATATGCTCAACGTCCACATCAATCGACTTTTCTCTGAAATCATTGAGGAATCTCTCAAGTACAGGGCAAAGGGCAGTAAAGGCTTTATTACCGACATGGGCTATAAAGACCTTACCCCCGTTACAGAGCGCTGGGAATCACAATTGGTCAGAATCAACCGGGAGCTGAACTCTCTGGAGCACGGTGCAAGACTGGGATTCAACCAGGCAAAAGGAAAGCATGGATTTCATGCCCACAGAATGCGGCAGTCCTCCAACGATTCCGTAAAAGCCATCAATGCAGTCCAGAGTAATGCTAAAAGAGCAATGGATGCCGTCCTGGATCTGATCGCCGCACTGCGCGGTACAACCGACAGAGAGTGGATAGAAGGGTTGAAAAAGTTGATTGATAATGCAGAGGGTTTCCATAGCCAGTTGCACAAAATCGAATCTACCCTAAAGCAGCACGACCATGTCCTTTACCAGGCAGTGGGCAACAGTTTCCATGAAATCAAAACATTGCAAGCCCCTCCAGCAGCCACCGGAGGATTATTCAAAATCCTGATTTTGCTGCTGCTTTTCGTTCCAGCGATGAGAAAGATTGGAAATTCAGACAAAAGCTGAAGACCAACAACCATCGGTCGAAAAGTCACTTAGCGCTTTTCTGATACACATGCCCCGGTCCGAAAGGTTCCGGGGCATATCGATATATCTTACCGGCTTGCCTTCGCCAGGTGCCCAAGAGCCGCCAGCAAGAAATTCCAGAATCCTTCCACGCTCTTGATATGCACCGCTTCATCTGGTGAATGTGCACCGCGAATTGTGGGTCCGAAGGAAATCATATCCCATGCCGGGTAATTGGCTCCGAGTATTCCACATTCCAGCCCCGCATGAATGACCTGAATTTTGGGTTGATACCCAACCACTTCCTCATGGAGCTTCAACAAGGTTGCAAGCAAGTGAGAGTCTTTATTCGGCGCCCATCCTGGATAAGGGTCTTCAATACTGACTTCAGCACCTGCCAGCCCGAAGACCGCTGCCACACTCTCTGCCGCCTCGTCCCGACTGGAATTTTTCAGACTACGGGTCAGACATTCAATCCTAATATGGTGATCATCCATTGAGATCGATGCCAGATTATTGGATGTCTCCGTAACTCCCTCAAAATCCGAACTCATCCGGAAGACACCATGGGGACAGGCCGCGATAGTCTGGAGTAAGCGCAAGGTCAAAGGATCTGGTAGCAAAGCAGCAGAATCACATGACTCCATGGCCAGATGAATATGAGGCTCAACCGATCCAAGTTCCTCTGTAAAAGTTTCCTGAAGTTCGCTTATCACAGCCTTCACCTGCTCCACATCTGCAGGCAGGACAGCAATATTGGCAAAAGCTTCCCGGGGGATTGCATTACTCAGAGAACCTCCCGTCAGCGCAGCCAAGCGCAGAACGCTCAATTCTTCCTGCAAACGGGAAACTATTCTGGCCATGAGTTTAACCGCGTTGCCTCTACCCCTGTGGATATCGATCCCGGAATGCCCACCCCGCAGTCCCTTAACCGACAGGTGAAGATAGGCCAAATCTGAATTTGGCACTTCAGGTTCATAGGACAATACCCCTGTCACATCAACGCCACCGGCACAGCCTATATAGAGTTCACCTTCCTCCTCGGTATCCAGGTTCAAAAGCAGCTTACCTTCGATAACGCCAGGCTGAAGACCTTTGGCGCCGGTCATTCCGGCTTCTTCGTTAATCGTCAGGACCGCTTCCAAAGGGCCGTGTACGATATTGTCACTACACATCACTGCCAGAATCGCTGCGACACCAATGCCGTTATCTGCACCAAGAGTGGTTCCTGAAGCCGTTACCCACTCGCCGTCGATATACGCCTTAATAGGATCCGTCAAAAAATCATGTCCTGTACCCTCATTCTGCTGTGCCACCATATCAAGATGACTCTGCAGAATAATTCCGGGCGCATTTTCATGTCCTGCAGTGGCGGCTTTCCGAAGAATCAGGTTACCCACTTCATCCTCCTCAATACTGACGGGACAAGGGGCTAGTTTCTCACGGATTTTGCGTTTTAACTCAGCCTCCTCATTGGAAGGGCGAGGCGTGTCACACAACAACTGAAAGTTTTCCCAAACCTCTTTGGGTGCAAGTTCGGCAATCGACATATAAGTTCCTATTGATAACTCAATCCGCAAAAGTTGTGATTGAGACCGTTAACAAAACCAAGTTCCGGGACATACTGACATAAACCCGGAAGCATCCGCATTATGAGTTTTCCGGTAAAAACCAGTATTTTCCAGCCTGACTTCGGCTCAGTTCAAGCAACCGCTGCCCCAGGTATCGTCCGGCAGGCCCCTGCTGATCGATATCGCCATATGCCAGGTAAAGTGAACCTTCACGGCCACCGCCTTCCTGTAATGTCAGTTCCTTGAGCTGGCCAGATTCCAACAGAGGACCGATCCAGGTTAGCGGCAGCCAAGCGAAGCCGAGCCCTTTGCGCACCATATCCACCGAGGTGCTGGCATGGGTGACCGTCCAGCGCTGCTCAGCCCCCAGCCACCCGGAGCTGCGGCCTGCACTGCCGGAATCGCGCATGACGATTTGACGATGTTCGGCCAGATCCTGCTTGGTCAAAGGCCGATCAACTTTATGCAAAGCATGTCCAGGACAGGCAACGGGAACAAAGGGAATATCCATCAGCAGATTACCGATAAATCCCTGAGGGACAAAGGGGGTGACGACCAGATCACAGATTCCCTGCTTCAACAGATCCTCAGCACCTGATAGCACCGTTTCGATCAGTTCCACCCGGGTGTTGGGAAAGCAATCTGAAAAATCGGCCAGGGCCTGATATAACGATTCCTGCGGGAAGATAATATCCACCGCAATTTGAATCTGAGCCTCAACGCCTCTGGCCAGCCCTTCTGCGACTTGCTCCAGTTGCAACGCCTGGCGAATCAGACTCTCAGAGCGGCGAAGCAATAGCTCTCCCGCTTCCGTCAGCACCGCTTTACGGCCCTGAACCTCAAGTATTCTGACCCCCAGCATTGATTCCAGCTTATGCACCGCGTGATGAACAGTGGACTGGCTTTTATGCACGGCTTCTGCTGCCTGGGCGAAGCCTCCATGATTGATAACGGCGTGGAGCATACGCCATTGCTCCAGCGTAGATTTCAACATTGTTCGATCACTTCGAAAGGATATAGTAATACTATGAGATTTTTTTTCGATTTTGTAGCGCTATATTCGAATAAACAGTCACGCTAAAACGAGGAGGTTCAAAATGACCCAACGTCAACTCCAACGAGTCATTAATGCCACGCCAACCAGTGACGGTGCAGGTGTCAAAATTTCCAGAATTGCCGGTTTTTCGGCACCTGATTTTGAGCCTTTTCTGATGCTCGATGAGATAAGGTCGGCAGATCGTGGTGATTTTGTTGCCGGTTTCCCGGATCACCCTCACCGTGGAATCGAGACACTGACCTATATGAAGCAGGGCGGATTTGAACACCGGGATCACCTGGGACACGTAGGCTCAATCCGCACCGGAGGCGCCCAATGGATGTCCGCAGGACGCGGTATTATTCACTCGGAAACCCCATTGCCGGAAGCCCAGAGCATGCATGGGTTTCAGATCTGGATCAATCTGGCCGCCAAAAATAAAATGAAGCCTGCTGAATGGTCGGACGCACAACCGGAATCGATTCCGGAACTGGAACTGACAAACGGCCGTATCAGGGCTATCGCTGGCAAGTGGCAGATCAATGATCACTTATTGACTGCAACATTGACGGCATTGTCCCAGGAAGCCAGCTTGCTGGATGTCGAGCTGGAGGCAAGGGCAGACATTATTCTGGATACACCAGAAACACACCAGGTCGCTGTGTTTGTCTACGAGGGGAGACTGGAGACTACGGTCAGCCTGCAACGCCAGCAGCTCGGAATTTTTGAGTCTGGTGCAAAACTGCACTTGAAAGCCGGCGACCAGGGACTTGGCGCATTGGTGTTAAGCGGTCTACCCGTGAGAGAGTCTGTGGCCCATTATGGTCCATTCGTGATGAATACGACTGATGAGCTCAAACAAGCCATGTATGACTACCAAACCGGTCAGTTGACGGGTTGATCATCTCACCCGGATACAGCTCGCTTTTTGAATTAGCCTTACTTTTATGCCAGTAATCTCGTTATCCTTCTACAAACAAGGGGGCATTGTTCCCCCTTACTGCATGCCCTAAAATGCGCGTCGATCATATTCTGTAATTTCCGCCGCCGGCGCTGACCAGGAGACTTTTTCATGCCAAGGGCAAGTGAGATAAAACGGGGAGAAGTGGTTGAATTGAATAACCAACTACTGATCATCAAGGATATTGAGGTCCACAGTCCCAGTGCCCGCGGCGCCGCGACGCTATACAAAATGCGTTTCAGCAATGTGCGTACTGGCCTCAAACACGAAGAAACATTCAAAGGCGACGACATGCTGACGACAACGCTTCTGGAGCGTCGCCCGGTGACTTTCTCGTATATTGATGGGGACGATTATGTCTTCATGGATGCCGAGGACTACAGCCAGTACCTACTGAAAAAATCCGACATCGCCGACCTGTTGTTATTCCTGACAGAAGAAACTGCAGGTTTGCAGGTTCTGATGGTAGAGGGGCAGGTGATTGCTCTGGAACTTCCCCAGACCGTAGAAATGGTCGTGGAAGAAACGGCTCCAGCCATGAAAGCCGCCTCTGCCAGTGCCCGAACCAAACCAGCCACCTTCGCAACTGGCTTGACCATACAGGTGCCTGAGTATCTGGAGCAGGGAGAGAAGGTAAAGATTCACACCGGTGAGAAGCGCTTCATGGGGCGCGCTGACTGATTAGGGCAGGTGATGACAATAACGGCTGTCATCACCTTAACCAACGTCTATCCCCGCCAAAAAACACCAATTAATTAAGCATGATTGGCTGCATGCTTCTAAACTCATAATACTATGGCCTGTTAGCGCGAATGAAACGCAACAGGGCTTAGCACCAGCTTAATGCTGGCCAATCATAATCTCTTAAGCCCTTAGGGTGTGTTCGTGCCAGAAGTGGTGAGCCCGGAACGATAATATGAGCAGCGCCAAGCCGCCCCCTTCACAGATGGACAGAATCAATCATTTTTCAGAGAGCAAACTGGCGAGGACATGGCCCACTAAAATCATGCTCCTTTCAGCACTGGCAATTATGGCGCTGACCGTTCTTGATGGATTATATGAGGGCTACCAACAACTACAGATTGAGATTCAGCATCGGCGGGAAATGGCTGAGAACACTCTTGACTCAATTAATCCCAGTCTTGCTTCGGCGGTATTCAATGATGATTTGGCGGCAGTACAGGAGCTCCTGGTTCACCTGACGTCATTTCCCAACATCCTCTATGCCAGTGTACGCAACGATTCAGGCATTGCCGTCGCGGAGCGGGGCGACAAATCAGATCCGGATCACCATATCCTGATGGCCAAGAGCCTGAACTGGACTGTCGATGATGAGCATGTTGAAGCTGGAGAAATCATAGTCATTGTTGACGCCGAGGTTTCTCTTCATTACTTGCTGAATACGGTAGTACGCAAGAGTCTTGCGATTCTGCTGGGGGTAGTCATTGTCTTGATGGGTATCACCGCCGCTTATCATCGCCTGACCATGCGACTCAGAGACCTGAGCCTTGCCACGTATAGAATCAGCGAAGGGTACACTGAACAGAAACTCCCCTATCTGAGTCAGACAGACGAGATTGGTGATATCGCTCATTCTATTCAAAGGCTTTACCGGAATGCGGAAAATCTGTATGACCTGCAGGATCGATTGGTCCGTAATATGACCATGAAAAGCCAGGAGATTATATCTGCCAAGCGGGATGTCACCACGCTTAATCGAACCAATAATCTGTTCTTGGCCTCGGTCAGCCAGGAAATCAGGTCTCCTCTGACAGCCATACGTGGTGCCGTTACCCTGTGCAAGAACGGCATGGCTGGCAGTATTCAGGAACAAACCCTGAGTTTGCTGAAAATAGCAGAAGAGAACTGCCTGCGGCTGGAAGACCTGATCCAGGAGGTCATGGATATTTATGAACTACAGTCCGGCAGTCTTGAACTAGATCTGCGGGAAGTAGACCTCACTTCAGTGATCCAGAGAGTCGCTGCACGCTGGGAGCCAAAAGCCCGGAAGAAGCTGCAACGGATCAATTTTGACACGTTCATGGACATTCCCAATGTCAAAGCGGATTCCATTCGTCTGGAACAGGTACTGGATACCATCATTGGAAATGCCGTCCGCTATTGCGGTAACGGCAGCAATATCCAGGTAACCCTCTCCCACACAGAAGACAGTGTTCGCATTTCCATTGCCGACGATGGCCCAGGAATTCCAATGAAGCTCCGTCCAACGCTGTTTCATATTATCAGCGAGGAGAAGGAATCTCAGAGTCATAGTAATACTCATGGCCGCGGCGTTGGCCTGGGACTGGCCAAAGGCATCATGCTGAATATGTTCGGCGATATTTCTTATGAATCCATGTCAGCAGAAAACGTGAGAGACTCCACCCTGGACTCAGGCACCACGTTCTTTATTGACATACCGATATACAGCAATCCAGATTAAGACCTGTTGACACGTAAGCAAGAACGAGTCTTAGTGACAGCCCTGTTTTGGCAGGTAGCGGGCTCCATCAAAGCGATCAAAGTAGTGGCCCAGCAAGGGATGATCGATCTGACGTTCTTCAAGGCTCGGCCTTAAATTCCGCTCTGCGACATAAGTGACATAGTCTGATTCATCCACCAGGACATGGTATCAGGGCTTGTCTTTTGGGGGACGGGATTTGGCCACACTTTCGTACCAGGAGTCGGTGTGATTGAAACGAGAGTCCACACCCACCACGACTCCCCGGTATCCGAACAGATTATGCTCGATCAACTGCCCTATGTGAAACCTTGCCTTAACCATGACTACCCCCGTCGATATAACTGCGCAATATCCGTTATCGCAGTGTTAAAGCCTCTTGGATAGTATAGTTGTTTCACAAAGAAATGCGTTGTCAAAAAGAAGAACCTGGCTCCTTTAAAAATGCCACCTCTTCTGCTGTGGATTTGCGTCCAAGGATGTCATTTCGGTGAGGATAGCGCCCGAAACGTTCAATGATATCTTTATGCCGGTGCTCAAATTCCAGGTTGTTTTCCAGTCCGGGCTGATTAAACAGCAGCAAAGCCCGCTCATGGATCTGTAACGACTCACTGTGCATGAATGGCAGATACAGAAAGGCTTTTTGTGGAGGCGTAAGCACCGCATCCGCTCCCTGAGCTATCGCCTCCTGGGACAATACCAGAGCCATGCTGTCTGCGGCAAAAGCCTGTGGACGATCCCTGTAAATATTTCGAGAGAACTGATCAAGCACGATCACTTCCGCCAGTCGCCCCAGTGGCGTAGATCGCCAGTGCTCGCATTCGCCGGCACAAGCCGCTTGATGTACATCGCCGAAACGGCGGGCAATGGTGCTATCCAACTGGGCACTTTTACGCCACCAGTCCTTCGGCTCCAGTTCCCGAAACCAGAAATCCAGCACCGCCTGTGCCTGAGGGGCCAATGAGGTCATAGTCTCTCCTTGATAGGAATGTTATCTTGATGATGTTTTAAGGAGTATGCTCTCCAAAACAGATAATTAACTCAATAGCTTTCCAGACAGAAGATATCAGCACAGGGGTGAGCAATGGCAACTGACTCAAAAGATCTTGCAACCCGGCTGGCGAAACTGGGCAAGGCCGATATGATCGACCTGCTGCTGGATCTGCACGGAAGGCACTCGGACATCGACAATTACATCGATCGCTATCTGCTGAAGAACTCCCCTTCGGAATTGGCCGATAGCCTGCGTCAGTCGATCAGACAACTCGCCAGATCACGACGTTTTATCGAATATAGTGCCTCATTCAGTTTTGCCGCCCAGTTGCAGCAGCTATTAAGTGACATCCAGGGAGCTCTGCTGCCGGACCATCCTATGCTCGCCTGTGAGGTGATTGTCGAATTCATTGACTCTCATGACAGAATTCTACTGCGAAGTGACGATTCGGCGGGAGTTGTGGCCGATGTATATCAGGAAGCGACCCTGCTATTGATCAGTGCCATAAAGGTGGCCCGCACTAATCAACATTTTGAGGATGGTGAGTGGTTGAGCCGGTTTGATGCCTGGCGCCAGCATGATCCTTACCATTTTTATCTGAACATGCTCAAAGAAACCAGAGGCGCGTTTTCTGAGGAAGAACTCAGAAGGCTGGCCTGGCGTTACCAACAACGACTGAAAAGTGTTCCGGCTGACCGTGATGAGGCACTGAAACGACAGGAAGCCTTCCAGGGGCTTCAGGGTGTCTCTAAAGCACTGGAGACCCCAAAGCTATATGAAGAAGCGCTGACACTATACACCCATCAACCCCATCCACAGGATATGATTGATGTGGCCAGAAACTATCTGGACTTTCTGCAACCGGTGGAAGCCATCAGAATCCTTGAGAAACTTCAACCTGCTCAGAAAGAAACGCTTGAACTTCTATTAAGCGCCTATCGGCAGCAGAACAACGAAACTGCGGAAAAAGAGATTCTCAACCGTCTGTTCACTCTGGAGCCCAGCACCGAAAACTTTCAGGCGTTGCTGGCATCGACACCTAAATCAGAGCACCAGCAGATGCTCAATGATGCGATTACCAAGGCAGAAAGAGCTGACAACGGAACACTGGCAGCCAACCTTTTACTGGAGCTGAACCAGCCATCAAAGGCGCTCAATCTTCTGCTCAGGCAGGGAAATCAATTACAGCAATACTACTATGGTGATCTGTTGGCGTTGGCAGAGAGCTTCAAGGAAAGTAAAGTCCCTCTCGGTGCCATACTTTGCTATCGGGCGCTGCTGGAGGATATTCTGAATCGAGCCTACAGCAAGGCCTACCTCTATGCAGCAGACTATGTACAATCACTGCTGGAACTGGATCAGAATTGTCAGGATTACGCCCACCTGCCCAATCATAGCGAATATCTTCACCAACTAAGGCAAAGTCACAGCAATAAAAAGGGCTTCTGGAGCCGAGTGGACGGGTCAGTACTGCTGAAGGGGCTGTGAACCGTACCTTTACAAGACCAGGCTTTCAGTCTTCCGGTGGTCTGGGCCCTTCTGGGCAGGCATTGAACTGGGCTGTGACATAAGCCACATAGTGGTCCAGGTTTTTTTTTCCCGCTCCAGTTCAAAATAATCAGCATCCAGTACCAGAGTCTGAATTCGATCAAGGCGAAACTCACGGTAACTGCCACGTAATCGGCACCAGGCAACCAGTGTCCAGGTGCGTCCCCAATAGAAAAGTCCCAACGGTTCCAGTGAACGCTCACTGAACTCGCCATCAGCCCGCTGGTACCTGATCCGGATCACTTTCTGTCGCCGAATAGCCAGACGCAGCTCTTCACCGTACTGGGCAACCTTCCTGTCGACAAAAAATTGTGGCGAATGTATTTGTGTCTGTTCCCCCAGCCGCTTCAGATGCGGTGGAAGTTCCGCCAATATTTTCTGTAAAGCCTGAGTCGCCGCCCGTCCCAAAGCACGATCGCTCCAGGCCTGAACCATCCGCATTCCGACCAATAGAGCTTCCAGTTCCTCTTCCTGAAAATTTAAAGGAGGCAAAGTAAAACCCCGCATCAGACGGTATCCCACACCCGCCTCACTCTCTATCGGCACTCCGGAATACATCAGAGCCTGCATATCCCGATAGATTGTTCTCTCAGTGACTTCCAACTGATTGGCAATAGTGCGGGCGGTTACAGCCCCACGCTGACTTCGCAGAATCGTGACAATCTGAAACAGGCGATCTGCCTTACGCATGGGGCATGTATCCTTTCCGACTTTCAGAGAAAATTGTTATTCAATGGAACAGCTATTGGTGACAACCGGCAAATGCCTCATGGTCACGCTATCAGGGTCAATACAGGACAAGGCCGGCTTGCTCAGGGGCGATTCCATAAAATCTTTACCTGCCGTTTCAGCAGCGGCTAGATTCTGCCAATAGACGATATCTGTCCACTCCTCCTCTCCATCCAGCTTGCACAGACTGCGGTATAAAAAACCGGGCTGCTGTTTAACAAACTGCTGAATACCTTCGTTGGCTGCCAGAAAGTCCTGCTCTGTGGTACCTGCCAGTAGTTTAAAAGTCACCATTTCAACGACATTCGTATCGGCTGTGTTTCCGGACATATTACAGTCTCCTCGTTAGTTAATGAACGTTTGTATCATCCGTGGTAATAAACTAATTCATGTCTACTGACAGCATTCTGTCAGGAGGCTGAAACCGAGTGGAATATTGGACAGAACCAATTAGATGACCGGTATAAGAAGAAAAAATGGGCCGACAGGAGGTATCGACCCCAAAAACCTTCCCGAGGGTATGTTTAGCTTACGGAGTACCGAATGCTAAAAGGGAAGACATCATATTTCGGAAAGGTGCTCAATTCAGGGAACCACCTGGATCTCAGGATAATGCTCAGAGAATTATTACTGTGCTCAGACGAATTTGGCGGACACCATTGGCAACACTGACAGCGCAAGCAATGAAGCCATAGTGATATTGAACAGACGCAGCTGCCTTGGCTGGCTCAGCCAGTTACGCATAGCAGCCCCACCCACCAGCCATAGGCCAACACAGGGAAAACTCACTAGCAGAAACGCGGAAGAAATCCACAATGACTGACTCAACACTTCACCGTTCACCGTGGTGAAAGCCGCCATAGCGCCAACAGCCATTACCCAGGCCTTAGGATTAACCCATTGAAAAAGAGCTGCCTGAATAAACGTCAAAGGCCGGCTGCTGCCTGTATCCGATGGCCCACTGCGGGTCATGGCGATTTTATAGGCCAGATACAGCAGGTAGGTAATACCGACGATCTTGATAATCGTATGCAGTAAGGGAACTTCTTCAAACAAAGCACCAAGACCAACACCAACGGCCACGACCATGGTTGGAAAACCAAGACAGATACCAAAAAAGTGTGGCAGGGTCCGGTATACCCCATAATTCAGACCGGACGTCATTACCATAATATTGTTAGGCCCAGGGGTGACCGTGGACACCAACGCAAACAGTAATGCACTCACCAAGATTTCCATGAGAAATTCCCAAAACAGTAATTCAAACGCTGTAATAATTCGGGTGTTTTACCCTGCCGGCCTGCCAACTGAATGGCTGGCTTGTAACAGGCAGGAACTTAATCCTGCCAGAACTTCTTGTTCAGCTCTTTTTTTACTTGAGCCTGGCTCAGACCAATATCTTCCAGAATGGCGTCCGGCAGGGATGCCAACTGACGACGGGTCTGATAGTTGTGTTTCCACTGGGACAGCACCGCTATCACCGGATGGCCGATAAACTGGCTCAGAAATCCGTGTGACTGACCGGCCACAGTATGGTCAGTGAAATTTGAAGAATGGTTGATTCGATCTACTTGTACGCTCATGTTATGCCTCCAGAACTTATACCTGACAGCTACCTGCTGCCCTAAACTCGTTGTGGAAGACCCTTAAAGGCGGGCCTGATTATTTTTGTTAGGAGGTCTTTGGGTACCATCCAGTGGTGACTTCCACGATGCCTATGTTAGCGACATCAATTGAACCGTTACAGATTCAATTAAAGAAAACATTGACCATAACAGATTAGGTAATTACTCTTCTGTTATGGCATATTTTTAAGAATCTGTACTGGTCGATGTGACTGTTTGCCATGACAGATGGTGTTTTATTGGTTCACGGGGCTCACCATGGAAACAAATCTTTATGCTCAACTGGCAGAACAGTTGACCGATCAAATCCGGGAAGGTGTATTTCAGGTGGGAGACCGAATGCCTTCTGTGCGCGAGCTCTCGCGCCGGCAGGCGGTTAGTATTTCCACTGTCACCACAGCCTATGGCCTGTTGGAAGAAAGAGGCTGGGTCGAGTCCCGCCCCAAGTCGGGCTACTATGTTCGCCGGCGGCATGAAGAGTCGCTGGCCGTGCCCCGACAGATCCGCACTATGCCCCGGCCTCGTCCCGCCAACACATCACAACTGGTGATGGAAGTACAAAGGGATGTGGCAGCCAATAAAGGGGTCAGCATGTCAGCGGCGATACCAGCCCTAGACTTTCCTATCGTCAAGCATGTGCAGCGCACTTTTACCCAGATATCCCGGACCCGGCGCCTTCTTGGCGTTGGCTATGACAGCCCGGAAGGATTACCGGAACTCCGCCAACAGATTGCCCGCAGAGCTGTGGATGCAGGTGTTTTTGTATCTCCGGAAGCGATTATTACGACGGCTGGATGTCAAAATGCCATGGCGCTCTGCCTCCGTGTATTGACCCAACCCGGTGATATCGTCGCAGTGGAATCCCCGAGTTATTATGGACTGCTGCAAATGATCGAGGCTTTCGGCCTCAAAGCTCTGGAGATACCGTCCAACCATGAAACCGGTATCAGTCTCGAAGCGCTGCAACTGGCTTTGGAAAAATGGCCCATCAAGGCCTTGCTAAGCGTTTCCACCTTTTCCAACCCCCTGGGAAGCACTATTCCTGATGAGAGAAAGCAGGCCCTGATTGACTTGCTGGTGCGTTATGACATCCCGCTGGTTGAGGATGATATTTATGGAGATTTATATTTCGGTGAACGTCGCTCCAAAGCCGTGAAGGCTTTTGATCCGGACGGCCGGGTGCTGTTGTGTTCTTCGCTTTCCAAAACCATTGACCCCCAGCTTCGGGTTGGCTGGGTCATGCCTGGACGGTATTTTGAGGAGGTAGTGCACCGGAAGTTCATCAACACGATTTCCATACCGTCACTACAGCAGATGGTCGCGGCCGAGGTACTTGCCCAGGGAACATACGAACGGCACCTGCGACAGGCCAGGGAAACCTATCGTCAGCGTTATCTGAGACTATTGGACCTGGTGGCAGAATACTTTCCGCAGGAAACCCGGATTTCCCGTCCTCAGGGAGGCTTGGTTGCCTGGTTTGAGTTGCCTAATAAGGTTAATACCACAGAGCTCTACCATCGGGGGCATGCCGAAAATGTCTTTATCGCTCCCGGAGAGTTGTTTTCTGTGACCGGCCAGTACCGGAATTGCTTCAGGCTGAATTATGCCCAGGGGTGGACTCCTGAAAGAGAGGAGGCAATCCGCAAGCTGGGTAGCTGGATCAAAGAGGCCATGACGCGATAGTCCATGGTCCATAAAGTGAAGTGAACGCTATGACAGAGCACCAGGACAGCACCAGACACAGGAACAAACGGGTAGAGTGGTCCCCGAAATGGGGGCTTCGTAACCCTCATACTCAATCCATGCTGGCCTCCATCAAACTCAGAGCACCTGTTGTGCGTCGTCGAGCACGAGAGGTCATTGAGACAGCCGAAGAAGTGATTCTGGACTGCAAAGATGGCGTCAGGATCCACGGCTTACTCAGTCGCCACGATCATCAACCCCGCGAAACCGTTGTCTTGATCCATGGCTGGGAAGGCTGTGCGGACTCTCTGTATCTCCTCTCAATTGCCGGAGTGCTATACAAGCAGGGTTACGATATTTTCCGTCTCCATCTCAGAGACCATGGACCCACCCACCACCTGAATCAGGAAATGTTTCATGCCTGCCTGCTGGATGAAATCTGTGAAGCACTGCACCTGCTGCAATGCAGGATTACGCCACCACAGTGGTACCTCCTAGGGTTTTCCCTAGGTGGAAACTTTGCCCTCCGTGTCGGAACACAAGCACAGGCCTTCAGCCTGAATATGCAACGGGTGATAGGAATTTCTCCTTTACTGCATGCCAAGAACACTCTTTGGGCTCTGGAAAACGGCCTGCCAATATATCGGGGTTACTTCCGCAAAAAGTGGCGAAAATCCATCAACCGCAAGGCAGAAGCGTTCCCGGAACTCGTCAATGCTGAGTCGTTCACAGGCAAAACCAGTTTGACCGACATGTCACACTATTTTGTCACTCATCACACCCCGTTTGACCGCTTGCAGGACTACTTTGACAGTTATGCTCTGACAGGAGAAACTCTCACCCATTTGCAAGTACCCTCAACGCTGATCATGAGCGAAGATGACCCCGTCATTCCGCTACAGGATCTGGCGGAGGTGCGCGGAAATCATTTTCTGGATATTGTGCGCTCACCCTTTGGCGGCCATTGTGGTTTTATTGAGAACTACCGTCTGGATGCATGGATCGACCAATACGTTTGCCAGCTATTACAATCCGAACGGGCCATAAGCTAGTGACTTTAATACTGTTAAGAGGCTCCCTGGATCACTTTATGGGGACTCTTCAACCAAAACAGGAATACAAATGAGTCAAAAATCCAAATTCATGTCCCTTACCGACCTCAAGAAATCCATGGGGGTGGAGGATACGCCTTCGGAGGCGGAATCAGGTGTCGTTTACTCTACCGTGCAGGGAAAAACCTGTCCCGACTGTGGTAAGCCGGTCAAGGCCTGTACCTGTAAACAATCAAATACTGCACCGGGAGACGGAAAGGTCAGAATCAGCCGGGAAACCAAAGGTCGGAAAGGAAAGGGGGTCACTCTGATCAGTGGTATTCCGCTGGCCGGGGAAGATCTCAAAAACCTGGCGAAGAGCCTGAAACAGAAGTGCGGTGTTGGTGGAACCATCAAAGATGGCATCATCGAGATTCAGGGGGACCACAGGAATCTGTTGTTGCAGGAGCTGACCAGGCTTGGCTACAACGCTAAAAAATCCGGGGGCTGAGCGCCCCTTTCATATGTCCTCAAGTGGCCTGTCCGGCTTGGCGTAACTCAGTCTGGCCAGTTGCTCACTCCGGTGATATCGATCCAGCCCTGACAAAGCCACAGTTCCGGCTTTTTCGATATCTACAAGGCCATCAGCCCCCACACAATCATCCGGCACCCAGACCTGCATAATCTCACCAATGATAAACTCTGTTTTATTGATCTCCAGGTGATGGTGTTCACGAAATTGCAGACCCAGACGAATGCTCGCTTCCTGCACATAAGGCGCTTTAAACCCCTCCTGCCATAATTCCGTCAAGCCCGTAGCCCCGAACTCGGAAGTGTCTTTGGGATAGCGGGCAGAGGTCTGGTGGGCCTGGCGAAAAATATCGTCACTGACATGATTGAGAGTGTACTCGCCTGTTTCCAGAAGGTTTTCCAGGCTATGTCTATCCACAGAATGCGGCCGGATCACCATGGCCAACAAAGGAGGATGTGCACCGATATGAACACAGGAACTGACAATCGAGAGATTGGTTCGTCGCTGATTATCGACGGTTCCAAGAAGATTGGCACTTTTGAAACCGGAAAGTGAGTTGATAAAAGCAACCCGATACAAGTGCTCCATTTGCTCAATGGCTTGCCGGTCTATATACATTAAAACAATACTCCTGATTTGATAGTTTCTACATGTGGCGGCCTTCTTATCTGAGAACTTACGTACCTGCGCCCCTGGAAGTTTAATCCTGCCTGCAATACTCTTCTTCGCACTACCTTCTTTGCATCCTCCCGACATTCTTGCGGTATCGATAAATAACAATTATTATCATTTACATTATATTTATAAATTGACTCCTTGACGGGTAATAACCATGATGCCGACACACAAGCTTTCCTCTCTGAAAGCGGCTCTGACCACTTTATCAGCGGCTGCTCTATTGACAGCCTGCGCAAGCACAGAAAATGATACACAGACTAGTCAGCAGGAAATTACGCCTGCCACGGTGGCTGAACATTATGCAAACCTGGCCTATGCGGAATACTCGGATTCTCTGACCAGTGCGAAACACCTGCAAACCCGTATTGAAACCTTCCTGAACAACCCCACTCCGCAGAATCTGAAAGCCGCTAAAACCGTCTATCGGCAGGCTCGTGTACCTTACCAGCAAAGCGAAGCGTTCCGTTTTGATCTGGAAAACGGTCATGTGACACCAGGCCTGGATGCCGATGGTGGGCCCGCGAGTATTGACGACTGGGAAGGACAAGTAAACGCCTGGCCGCTGGATGAAGCATTGATTGACTACGTTGATGCCAGCAGCTATCAAGGCGAATACAATGCACCGGCCAATATCATCAATAGCTTCTCCACTCTGACAGTCGGCGGTGAGCAACTGGATGTCAGCAATCTAACGCCTGAACTACTAGCCAGCTTGAATGAGGTGGGAGGTGCAGAAGCCAATGTCACGACAGGCATTCATGCCATCGAATTTCTGCTTTGGGGCCAAGACACCAATGGTACCAACCCCGGTGCTGGCAAGCGCCCTGTCAGTGACTACTATACCCAAGCTTCACGAGGCACATGTACCAGCGGACCGGTGAAGTCAGATCCTAAAATCTGTCAGCGTCGTGCTGAATACCTTCGTGCAGTCACTTCTCTATTGATCAGTGACCTGTCTGAAATGGCCAACGAATGGTCACCCGAGGCTGGCGAAATCAAAGGTACCCTGCGTCACGACTTTCTGACTCGCGGGGACGGCGTACAACGTGTTCTCGATTCCATGGGCGACATGGCTATCGGCGAACTGGCCAGTGAGCGCATGAAAGTCGCCATTCTGTTCGGCAGTACCGAAGACGAACACGACTGCTTCAGCGATGCCACCCATATTGCCATCTATAATAATGCTCAGGGCGTCATCAATGCCTATACAGGTACCTATACAAGGTTGGATGGTTCCATAGTGCAAGGCCCGAGCCTTTCTGATCTGGTACGTGAAAAAGACAGTGAACTGGACGCACAGGTACGCCAGCAGCTGGACCAGATTCAACAACGTATGCAGGCAATCGTCGATTCTGCCAATAGCGGCAAAGCGTTCGACCAACTCGTTGGCGGTAGCAAAGAAGACAAAATGCTGGTGTTGTCCGCAGCAGAGGCTCTGGTTAACCTTGAAGAGCCGCTGAGCGATGGCGTTGGAAAAGTGCTGGCAGTACAGGTAGCAGAATTCGATGCTGGAACCTGTCCTACTGACAGTCTGGCAGACTGCGGCTGATTTCTTCAGGGCGAACCTCGAGTTCGCCCTTTTCTAGTTACACCATTGAGTCTGGGGGGCAAACATTCACGGAATGTGCTCACACAACACTTTTTAGAAAGTAAAAATTTTAAGAACACAAAATACTTTAAGAAAACGAAAGCTATGTGCTGTTGAATAAGGTTGTAAACACTCTGATGAACAAGACACAAATCCGGGGGCGCAAGTGCGTCCTTTTTGCGTTTCTAACCCTCGGCAATCCATGCCTCCTATCAAGCGCATTTGCCACAGAGGCAACTACCGAGGTTGGGATTGATCCCGCCATGTTGGGGGGAGAAACAACGGTTTATGCCAGACATGCAGGCGCTTTTTCTCTGAACTCCGCCAATATGTCTGCCAGTCGCAAAGGCGACTTTTTGATCGGCAATGATTTTTTCGAAGACCCTTGGATCATCGCTCCAGCGACAACCGACCTTCGAGATGGTCTTGGTCCCATATTCAATGTCAGCGCCTGCCAAAGCTGTCATTTCAACGATGGCAGGGGACATGCCCCAAATGCCATTGGCAGCACAGATATCCGGGACGACGTCGACAGCCTGCTCATTCGTCTAAGCCGTCCGGCAGACACATCTGAAGAACAGGATCATCTCAGACAGCCTCAAGTCGCCAACCTGGGAGAGCCTGTGTACGGCGGACAGCTGCAGGACAGAGGCATTCCCGGCGTTGCTCCAGAAGTACGTATCGGTGTGACTTACACTGATGTCCCGGTAAAGTTCGAGGATGGGTATGAGGTTGTACTACGTAAACCCATGTGGCAGTTCAGCAAATGGGGCTACGGTCAGCCGCTAGACAGCACGACCTTTTCCGTACGTGTTGCACCACCGGTTATCGGCCTTGGGCTGTTAGAAGCCATCCCGGAGGAGACAATTCTCGACTTGGCCGACCCCGAAGATGAGAACCAAGACGGTATCAGCGGGCGCCCAAACCAGGTTTGGCATGTCGCTGAAGCACGCAGCACTTTGGGACGCTTCGGTTGGAAGGCTGGTCAACCAACGGTGAAACAGCAAACTGCAGGAGCGTTCAATGGCGATATGGGATTGACCTCCACGTTATTTCCGCAGGATGGTTGCACATCCACTCAGACAGGGTGTCTGCAGGCAGCCAACGGAAATGACGAAAACGGTATAGAGATTCGTGACGACATTCTGGATTTTGTCTCGTTCTACGCGAGCAATTTGGCAGTACCGGCGCGTCGGAATATGGATGATCCACAGGTTCAAAAAGGCGAACAGCTGTTTCAAAATGCCGGTTGCCAGAGTTGTCATGCCGGACCCTTTGTCACAGCGAAGCTGGACAAAGACAGGATCGAGCAATCGGAGCAGACCATCTACCCATACACGGATCTGCTACTACACGATATGGGACCTGATCTGGCTGATATCAAACAGGATAATCAACCCGCCCCATCAGGCGAACCGGTAGAGCACAGTGCCACAGCCTCCGAATGGCGTACACCTCCTTTATGGGGAATTGGCCTGTCAAAAACAGTGAACGCCAGTGCCAGCTTTCTCCATGATGGCCGTGCTCGTACTCTCATGGAAGCTGTACTCTGGCATGGTGGCGAGGCCAAAGACTCCAGGGACAGGGTACTGGCTTTCAGCGCTCAGGAAAGAATCGCTTTCGAAGCCTTTCTAAACTCACTCTGACACAGGACCTCACATGCGTTACTGTCTGCTGATTTTATGTCTGGTTCTATCGACCCTCAGTTACAGCGCTGAACGTGATCCAGACATCTACCTGAAGCTTTTGGGCCAGGGGCTTGAACTGATTTTGCCGGCCCACCAGACATTCGCTGACCAGACCGTTGCTTTGAAAAAGCAAACTGAGGAGTTATGTCAGGTTCGAACTCAGGAATCCCTGGATGCCGCCCAAAAACAGTGGCGCAGCACCATGGAAGCCTGGATGCGGGTATCGGTATTGCAGTTTGGTCCGCTGCTGGAAAACGATCAACGCTTAAGAATCCAGGCATGGCCGATCAGAGCCAGACTACTCACCAGAGGCATCAATCAGCTTGAATCCTCAGAGACTCCACCAACGCTGGAATCTATTGCGCACGGTACGGTAGCCATTCAGGGTCTTCCAGCACTGGAGGTGTTTCTATTTCGGGATAATGCACTAACTGCGCTGGAAAAAGGGCAGGCATGTCCGGCATTACAGACTGTCGCCAGACATCTCGTTGTTCTCGCTAAAGAACTCAATAACCGCTGGCAAGGCGACTTCGGCAAGGATTTTGGCAACCCTGCCGGCATCCCTGGTGGATTTGACACCCCCCAACAGGCTTACGACGAGTATATGAATGGGTTGGTCACAGCAGTACAGCAGATCAAACGCCGTAAACTGGAAGATCCGCTAGGACTTGCGGGAAGACCCGGCAAAGCAAACGCTACGGAATCCTATTTGAGCGGAAACTCTCGGGCCAATCTGCACAATAGCCTGAATGCTCTGATCGAGTTCCTCACCGGCGGTCAAGGGTACGGTGTGGAAGACGACCTGCTTGATCAAGATCCTGACGGGATTGCAGCGCTGATTCTGAACGACCGGCTAAATGGAATCACGAAATACAATAGCCAGTTGACCATGCCGCTGGAGGACCTGGTGAAACCCGCTACGGCCGAAGCGGAATCCCAGAGAGAAGTTGTCATATCACTGTTCAAGGAACTCAGCCTTCTCAATAGGGCTTTCGAGAATCAGCTCTTTGATGCTCTCGGAGTAACGCGTGATTTCAACAGTGAAGATGGTGACTAAATTGTCGATAAAGATGTCGATGACCCGCAGGCAATTGCTGCAATCGAGCCTGCTTGCTGCAACCAGCCTGATGTTTCCGTCCACGGGCTACACCGCTGAAAATCACCGGGGCAGCCTTTTGTTGTCCTCTGCTACTGATACAGACGGACAGGACTGGTGGATGTTGAGCAACTCGCAGGGTGAAATCCTCGCTCAGCACGCCTTACCTGGGCGGGGGCATGGCTGTGCCCTGCACCCCTCAGGCAAAAAGGCCGCAATTGTCGGCCGACGCCCGGCGACGTTCATGTCTGTTGTGGGGGTCAACGGGAGTAATTACCAGTTCATCGATCTGACGTCCGGCCCAGGACGTCATTTTTTCGGCCACGCTGTGTTTTCAGCTGATGGCAACCTGCTCTATACCACAGAAAATGATTATGAGAACAAACGCGGTCTGGTGGTCGTTCGTGATGCTCAAAATCAATACGAGGTTATTGATGAATGGTATAGCGGCGGTATCGGTCCCCACGAATTGCGATTGATGCCTGATAGCCAGACACTGGTAATTGCCAATGGCGGCATACTGACCCATCCGGACCAGCCGCGTGAAAAGCTGAACCTGGATACCATGTCGCCAAATCTTGCCTACCTCGATAGCCGTTCGGGCAAGTTGCTGGCAACACACCAGTTATCTGACCATCAACTCAGTATTCGCCACATTGACGTCACCGACAGCGGGAGAGTTTGGGTTGGCTGTCAATATCAGGGCATGGCCCTTGATCCTATGGCACTGGTTTATTATCACGACTTTAACCAGGGTGAATTAAAACCAGCTACAGCCTCCATGGACACATGGCGCGCCCTCAAACGTTACACAGGCAGTGTCGTCGCGGATAATCTGCTTGGCGTCATCGGTATCAGTTCCCCGCGGGGAGATAGAGTCACCTTCTGGGACAACCAGACCGGCGAACACCTCAAGGATATCCACCTCAGGGATGTCTGCGGACTAATACCCAGCCCCGATGGTAGCCACTTCATCGCCACAACCGGTAAAGGCACCATCGCCATCATTGACGCTAAAACCTACGCTGTGACCTCTGAAACCCGCAATCCAAAATTGCACTGGGATAATCATTTACAAATTCTGGCCTGAACATAACCAGTAAAAAGTTTGTCTGAGAGTCATCCGGCGGTAGTTTTCTGGTTCGTCACACAGTAATCTTCTCCCCTGGCTATCATTGAACAAAAGATACAGGGGAGAACACTCTATGACATGGGAAGCGTGGTTCACGCTGGGAATACTGGCGGCAGTTCTGATCACGCTGATTGTCACCGAAATTGCCCCTTATCTGGCCATGATGGCAGCCCTCACCTTACTGAGTACCAGCGGTATCCTGACAGCCCAGGATGCACTCTCAGGCTTTAGTAATCCTGGGCTGATGACCGTGGCCGCCATGTTTATCATCGCATCGGGCATGCAGGCATCGGGTGCATTACACGGTATTGTGGATAAAATCCTGGCACGGCCTAAAAGTATCCCTGCGGCCATGTTTCGACTGTGTGTCCCCACCATCTTTCTGAGCGCATTTCTGAATAATACGCCGGTCGTTGCAACGATGATTCCAGCTGTGAAAAGCTGGGCGGACAAGATTGATATTCCCATATCCAAACTGCTGATACCCTTGAGTTATGCCTCTATTCTGGGGGGCACTATTACGCTGATCGGTACCAGTACCAACCTGATCGTCAGCAGTCAGTTTGAACAGCTTACCGGTGAATCCACGTTCTCACTGTTTTCCATCACGATTATCGGTTTGCCGGTGGCGGCCATCGGCCTGACCGTTATGATGTTGTTTTTCTCCAAATGGCTACCCGGACGCAAAAGCAAACCGGCCTTTGCCAAGCTGAGGGAATTCACTTTGGATGTAACAGTTGCGGCAGATGGTCCACTTGTGGGTAAAACCATTACCGAGGCGGGCTTGCGTAATCTCAAACGCGTGTTTCTCGCAGAAATCGAACGGGGTGGCAGCCTGTTGACTGCCGTCTCCCCACTGGAAAGGCTGAAGGGAGGTGATCGCCTGACATTCGCCGGTGACACTGATGCTTTGTCTGACCTGTTGGCCATTCGCGGCATAGTGCCCTCCAATCATTTAGGGGAAACGCCGCTGGAAGAAAACCGCCCAGAGCGATGTCTGGTGGAAGTTGTGCTTTCACCCCATTCGGCGGTATTGGGCCAAACTATCAAGGATAGCCAGTTCCGTGACCGATATGCCTCCGTTATTCTCGCCGTTGCACGTAATGGGGAAAGGGTCAGAGGAAATCTTGGCTCAATCACACTGCGGGCAGGCGATACTCTGTTGCTCGAAACCCGGCCAAACTTTGCCCGGCAACAACGGAATAACCGGGACTTTCTACTGGTGAACGACTTGGAAAGAGAGTCCATTCGTCACAATAAAGCCTGGGTTGCCTGGATTATTCTCCTGAGCGTTGTCATCAGTGCAGCTTCCGGCCTCACTTCCATACTCAATGCGGCACTGATAGGTGCTGCAGCCATGTTGGTTTTGGGATGCTGTTCGGTTTCACAGGCGCATCGTAGCCTGGATATTCCGGTTCTGGTTACTATAGGGGCCTCCTTTGCCCTGGGGACAGCTCTCTATAAAACAGGCGCAGCCAATGCCATTGCGGATCTGGTGATTACGGTCAGCGGCGGTCATCCTTGGCTGCTGTTAGTTGCCATCTATGTCACCGTATCCCTGCTGACTGAGTCCATCACCAATAATGGAGCCGCGATCCTCATGCTGCCCATTGTGCTGCATATTACCGAACAGTTGTCTCTTAACCCCCTCCCATACGTGTTCTGCATTATGATGGCGGCCTCGGCAAGCTTTGCTACACCGCTTGGCTATCATACGAACCTGATGGTATACGGGCCTGGGAACTACTCTTTCAAAGATTTCCTGAAAGTCGGTATCCCCATGAACATTGTGGTAGGCCTGGCAACTGTCATTATTATCGGACTCACATTCCCCCTTGTCGGGTAGATGGTTTTCCTGGCAGCTTCAGTTGATATAGAATCGTGATCTTTTGTAGTTTATCAGTTCACTTTTAATACTAGCCTCACTTAGATATTAATAATTACCGCTGGATATCAACAGTTGTTGGCCAGATTACCAATAAAGGATTAAAGATGAAGTCTCTCAACATCATGATGGCCTGTTTCATGGTTGCTTCTTTAACTGCCTGTGGCGGTGGAGGCGGTGGCGGAAAGTCCTCGGGCTCAAGCCAGAATAATACTCTGGTTATCACGGCTGAAAACGCTACCGAAGTCGCACATCTGGTTACGGCAAGCGATATCGCAACCGAAGGCTCCAGAACGACCGCCTCAGATGATACTAGTGATTCACAGATTCGCTCACTGCCATCGTCAAATCAGATCAGAAATTCTTTGGAAACACTCACAGGCTCTGATACATCTGACTGCCATTTTGGAGGTAGCTCAACTTACACCTATCGAGCAACCAGCAATAGTGGCAGCTCAGGTTCGCTGACCGGACAAATCAAGCTGAATAACTGCAACGACGACGGTGACTATTCACTCAATGGTAACCTTGCATTGGCTGGTCAGTTCTCAGACTCAGGTGACACAGGAAATATTGATATCACCGGGTCCATGACTCTGACAGAACTGACAACAAGTAAGTCGTTGACCATGTCCGGTATGCTCATAGAGCTGTTTTATACCGGAGACCTGACCGAATACTCCGAATCTTATTACGCGTCAGGAGCCCTGATAGGTGGCTCTTACACAGTGAAGACCACCGAAGTTATTCGGGTTTATGATTACAATAACCCTACCAGTGGAACAGTGGTCGTCAGCGGTGCAGACGGTACTTCTCTGGTGATAGAGTTTGATTCCAGCGGTTTTGGGGTTTACTTAACCATTAACGGTGGAGACTCTGAGTTTTACGCATACGACGAGCTTTAAGCTCACATGCCTTAGCTCATTTACATATCAAAAAAGGCTCGCCAGTGGATCACTGGCGAGCCTTTTTTTCTTGTCACGGTCAGGATGAAGAACGATGCTCCAAGGCCACGTCCTCGTGCAGTAACAGCTCTTTATTCAACTGACTTTCTACGGCTTTTGGTGAGGTTGTTCCCTTCGCCAGAAGGCTATAAGCCACCGGCACGACAAACACGGTAAACAATGTGGCTGCTGAAACACCCCATAGTATGACTGTACCAATGACTGACCGGGTTTCCGAACCGGGTCCATCGGAAATCATTAAAGGGACTGCACCAGCAATGGTGGTGACCGCTGTCATCAGAATCGGGCGCAGCCGGGCAACCGATGCTTCGACCAATGCCGTGTCAAAACTAAGTCCCTGGTCTCGGAGCTGGTTGCTGAATTCCACAATCAGAATCCCGTTTTTGGCAGCAAGACCCACCAGCATGATTAAACCGATCTGGGTATAAAGGTTAAGTGAGTTTCCAGTGAGATACAGTCCCAGCATTCCACCAGCCACCGCTAATGGAACAGTCAGCATGATCACAAACGGATGTATGTAACTCTCAAACTGCGCGGCAAGCACCAGGAATACAATGAGAATACCTAACAGCAACGTAGTATATACCGCTGTTCCGGCCTCACGAAAATCCGCCGACTGGCCTTTATAATCGATCTGAGCATGATCAGGAAGATGTTCTCGTACGAGCCCTTCCAGATACCCAAGAGCATCCCCTAAATTAAGCTGATCTTCCAGATTGGCTTCTATCGTAATCGCCCGCAACCGGTTAAAACGGTTCAATGAAGCGGAATCAGCATATTCCTGTAATGTCACCATATTCGACAGAGGGATCAGTTCCCCTGATCGACTGGAACGAACATAAATATTCTCTATGCTACTCGGGGTTCTCTGTAGCTCAGCTTCCCCTTCCACAATCACATCATATTCCTGCCCGTTATCAAGATAGGTTGTTACCGTGCGCCCCCCCAACATGGTTTCCAGTGTTCGTCCAATATCCTGCACTTTCACCCCAAGATCTGCAGCACGGTTGTAGTCGATCTGCACAGAAAGAAACGGGCGGGTTTCCTTGTAGTCAAAATCGACACCATCCAGACCCGGGTTAGTCTCTTCAATTTTACTTTGCAGGATATCCCGCCATGCTGCCAGTTCCTGATAGGTACCACCCCCGATCACAAACTGGACGGGTTTCTGTATTCCCCCGCCAAATCCCTGTCTCATGACAGGAAATGCTCTCACTCCAGGCAGGTCCGACAGATTCCGGCGTACTTCCGCCATGATTTCCCAGGCAGTCCGGCGATCATCCCATGGCGTGAGAGTGATGATGGCAAACCCCGAGTTAAAGTCCTCAATATTCCCCCAGCCCCGAGGTGCACGAACCAGAACCTGTTGAGCATCCCCCTTGTCAACCAGAGGCAAAAGTCGCCGCTCAATCTCATTCATATAGTCCAACATGTACTCATAGGTGGCACCTTCCGGACCATTCACAATGATGAAAAATGCCCCCCGATCTTCTTTCGGCGCATATTCCTGGGGAAGCTCTCGGTACAACCACCAGGTTCCCACACAAATTCCAGCAAGCAGAAGCAACCAGAGCCACCTGACCTTCAAACACCAGCCAAGAATTTTGCCGTAAACATTCTGTACTCCCTCGAAAAAGTGGATTTCCTTGTCCTCGGCTTCACTATCACGATGAATACTATGTAATGGCGACAGAATCTTGGACGCAAGAGCCGGAGATACCGTTAACGCCACAACACTGGAAAATGCCACCGCGGCCGCCAGGGTTAACGCAAACTCTGAAAACAGGCGCCCCACATCCCCCTGCATAAAAGCAATGGGAACAAACACCGCAATCAGGACCAATGTGGTCGCCACCACAGCAAAGGCGATCTGTCGGCTTCCCCTGAACGCCGCCACAAGACGGGTTTCACCATGCTCGTGCATACGACGGTCGATATTCTCCAGGACCACAATGGCATCATCCACTACCATCCCGATAGCCAATACCAGGGCCAGCAAAGTAAACATATTGATGGTGAATCCAAAGGCATAAATGGCAATAAATGCCGCTATCAGAGAGATAGGAACCGTGACTGCCGGGACCATTGTTGCCCGAATACTTCGCAGGAATACCAGGATGACCAACACTACCATCCCTATGGCGATAAACAGGGTTTTCACCACTTCATCGATCGCACCTTCAACGAACACCGAGGAATCGTAGCTCAGGGCCAGGTTCATTCCATCCGGCAACCCTTTGTTCACCCGCTCCGCCTGAGCTTTGACAGCCCTTGCCACTTCAATGACATTCGCGTTGGATTGTTTGCTGATACCTATACCAACCCGCGTCACACCGTTACCCCGGAAGATACCGCGGTCTTCTGTCGCGCCTAACTCCACACGGGCAATATCTCCCAGACGGATCAGATAGCCATCATCGCCCGCATCGAGTACCAGATTCCGGAAATCCTCCGGTGTATTGAAGTTGCGTTCAGTGCGTACCCGAAACTGCAAATCACGAGACTCAATACTGCCGGCAGGCAATTCGACATTCTCCGCCCGCAACGCCTGCTCGACATCCGAGACTGTCAACCCTCTGGCCGTCAAGGCATTCCGGTCCAGCCAGATTCGCATGGCGTAAACCTTACCGCCGCCAACACGTACGCGGGCAACACCATCCACGACAGAGAACCGATCAACGACATAACGACGGGCATAGTCTGTCAATTCAGGAACAGACTTATTTTCACCGGACAGGCTCATCCACAGAATGGTGTCGTCGCTGCTGTCTTCTTTGGCGATATCCGGGGGGTCAGCTTCATCTGGTAGATTATCGACGATACGGGATACCCGGTCCCGAATGTCATTGGTCGCTGCATCTATATCCCGATTTATATTGAACTCCACCGTGATCCGCGAACGGCCGTTACTGGATTGAGAGGAAATGGTAGTGATTCCTTCCACACCAGATATACGCTCTTCTATCACTTCAGTAATACGGGTCTCAACAATATTGGCCGATGCCCCCGGATAGTCGGTGGAAATACTCACCACCGGCGGGTCAATCGCGGGATATTCCCGCAGCGGTAACCGTTCAAAGCAGAGATAGCCAATGGCAATCAGCAACAAACCGATGACCGATGCAAAGACTGGCCTCTTAACCGAAGTATCAGACAGAATCATGGGGTCGCTTCCAATTGACCTGCTTCGCGGAGCACCTTGGCAATATCCAGATTACCGTCATCTACCGCCAGGATTTTCACCGGGCTACCGTCAGCGACTTTCAGAGTGCCATGTACGATCACAAAGTCGCCGGCATCAACCCCATCCACAATTTCCACACGGCCAGCCTTACGGGTGCCGATAGTGACCGTACGTCGACTGGCTGTAGTAGACTCTTCACCCTCAACAACATATAAAAAATGTTGTCTGCCTACCGCAAACACGGCACTTTCAGGAACAACCAAAGTATTGCGCGGCTTTGATTGCAGGGAAAGTTGCATCAACATTCCCGGCAACAGTTCCTGCACCGGGTTGTCAAACCATGCCCGGGCCCGAACTGTTCGAGTAACGGGATCGATTCTCGAGGAAATGCTTTTAAGCTCCCCCTCAAACAAACGGTTTGGATAAGCACTGGTGCTGGCTTTCACTTTCAATCCCGTTCCCAGTTGGCTCAGATATACCACCGGTATGTTGAAGTCCACCTTTACTACGCTCAGGTCGTCAAGTGTCGTCAGGGCATCATCCGGCTCCACAAGAGCACCCTCACTCACCTCGCGCAATCCCACAACACCGTCGAATGGAGCCGATATCCTGTGCGCTGATATTCGGGATTTAATTGCCTCAATGTCAGATTGAGTCTGGCTTACCCGGGCCTGGGCCAGATCCAGATCGGCTTCACTGCCCACTTTGCGATTGAAGAGCTCTTCTGTCCTACGCATAGCGCTCTGACGTTCCCTCAGAATAGCCTGCTCAGATCTGAGATTCGCCTGCTCTTCCTGATCATCAAGCTGAACCAGAAGCTGCCCACGTTTTACTTTTTGCCCATCGGCAAAGTGAATACTGACAATCTTCTCAGTAATCTTAGAGGTAACAGTGACAGATTCATTAGCCACAGTTGTCCCCAATGCCTCTATGTTATCTACCAGAGGGCTCCGTTCAACCGGTGCAGCGATAATACCTGTTGGCGGTTTTCCGGTAGCCTGCGCTGCTGCAGAAACGGTCAATATCAGCAGAGCCAGAATTAAGGGGAAACGGATGTAACGGTACTCCGTCTTACCAACAGTCATCGTGGAATGTCCTTCATTTCATGGGGAGAGCACAGGAACTCTCTTTCTATACGCTGAACATAGAATATACGCTGAGCATAGAAGTTTCAGTTTGCTGCGAATATAGTGGGGAGATTACTTTTTATTAACTAACAAGAACCAAGTCAGTCACCAAGAAATTTCAGAATTTTACTCCTGCCTGCGATGTCCGTAGGTCGCATCCAACCGCATGGTCAGGTAATCAGCACAGGTAACAGGATCATACTCTGGAGACTGGTGAGGAAAGATGTCACTGGGATCAACAACGGAATCGGGATTTACCTCCAGGAAAAAGGCGATAGAATAACGCTCCCTCTCCGGCGGCCGAACTCTGTGAGGAGTGGAAATATAAGTATTATTCGTCCAGCGCATGAGACAATCGCCGATATTGCACACTAAGGTTCCGGAAATACTTGGGGCTTCTATCCATTCGCCACCCCGGGTTCTGATCTGCAAACCTGCCACACCGTCCGTCGCCAGTATGGTGATATTGCCATAGTCCGTGTGTGTCTCTGCACCGCCATCTTCTCTTTCACAGTAGTTGGAGGAGGCGGGATAATGCAGCATGCGCAGTGTTGCAATCGGGTCATCCAGGTGCTGCTCAAAGAAACCTTCCGGAAGTCCCAAATCCAGACTGAAGCCCCGATGGATTTTGCGACCGAGGCCCAGACAGGCAGCAAAATATTCCTGCACGTGTGTTTTCCAGCCCGGTAGCTCTGGCCAAAAATTTGCTCCTCTGAACGGCTTCCCCGCAATCACATCCGGATGATCGCCTGGCAGATCCCCCCCAATATTGAAGGCTTCCTTGGTATCCGCACCAGCATTAGGATTGAGCTGCTCGTCGGACATGGCAATATAGCCCCGGTTATGCGGCGATTGTGTAATCGACAATCGATTCTTGAAATCAAGCGGCATATCAAAGAGGTTTTTAGCTGCATTGAAAGCCATAGATAACAAGTTCTGGGGAATACCATGATCTTTAACATAGAAAAATCCGATTTCCCGGCAGGCTTTGCCCAATTCTGCTGCCGTTTGCCGACGCGTTTGCAAACAATCACTGACAAGCCCTGCAACGGATATGACGGGTATTTCGCTGCGAACTTCCATAGTCTGAGCTCCGTTAAGGATATCGCTTTGCCTTTGGTTTCCTGACTCCAATTTAGTCCACACAGCTCCACGCATAACGCCGATAGAGACTGTCCGAAGGCATCAGTGACTACTCCTTCGCCTTGAATCGTGCCGCATCAATAATCGACCAAAGATGCGCAATTCCTCCGATAATCGCCGGTACGACCAAAAGCCATAATGCATAACCACCGAAAGCAATAATGGCAAAGATCAGCGCTGCCAGAATTCTCCCCTGAACCAATTGCCCCAATCCTGGGAAAAATACATTACATATGGCGGCCAGAACATTTCCGCCGGACCCTTGACCTGATGACATGGGCACTCCTGCTCTTCAATTAAAAACCTTATTAAATATGAAACTATAAGGCCTTGTCACCGGATAATTGAATGCATATTCTCTCCAGCAGCGTGTGTTAACATTTTATTGGACGCTCGTGCACAACCTTTGCTTTCTAACCCTGTTGGAAATTCTCTCGTTGATTGAACAAAACGCTGTCGTCACCTCCCACAACCCTGTCACGATCTTTGCCCGTTATTTAAGACAACTGGACAGGATACTGGAAAAAATTCAAGAACAAACACATTCAGAGAGTGCCTCACTTGCCTCTCAGATTCATGAAACGATGTTTCCTTTGGGCCAGCAGGCACGTACAACAATTGGGTTTTCATTAAGGGCATGCTGCCCTCTGGCAGGGCTGGAAATTACCTCATTCAGTGATGAGGAGAATTTGTTTGCTGCCATCAGGAATGAACTCAGCAGGACATTGGAGTACCTCCAGTCAATTCCAGAAAAGGATTTCAAGGATTACACCTGCCGCACCATTGACACTAAAGCGGGCTTTGAAGAACACAACATGTCCGGCTGGGATTACCTGAATTTATATTGCCTCCCCAACTTCTTCTTCCATTTCAGCATGGTATATGCCATCGCCAGACAACAGGGTATTAATCTGAGCAAAGGTGATTTTGACGGATTTCACCAGTATCCGGCAGGCTTCTCATTCTGAGATAACCTGATTTTAATATCCCCTTACAGGTCATATCGATTATCAGCCGCTTGCAGACTCAGCCCTGACTCGATTTCGCGCAATGCCTGGAGGACATCCTCCATCACTTCACCAGTCTCAAACTTTAAGCCGTACTGACTGCCCACTTCCGTTTCATTGGCATAAACCAACAGGAACGGAAGGTCGGTAATGCGAATCTGCTGCCCATCCGCTGTTTCAAACTGAAAACTGACCGTCCCGCTGGCTGCATCAGGCAAGCGCCCATTCATAAAAATTCCCAGCCCATTTCGATTAAAGTTTATCGAACTGACATCAAACTCTTTCCCCTCTACGTAAACAAGGCTGCTACTGAACGCGGGTGTGCACAGTAGTCTTGGAAGCTCTCGCTTTTCCCTGAATGAGGAGCGATTCCCCTGACTATCCTTCGCCATATTTCGACCCTCCTGCTGACAATACCATCAGCAATTTGTTATGACTGATCCAACTAGAAATCATTATCGCCAGTCCCTTTCAGCACCAGGCCTTTCTCCAGGTATCCGCGTACGTCCACACCATAGGACCCGTTTGCCAACTCATGGGCAATAGCGTACGGCTGATCATGCTCGTCACGCGCATTATTCATCAGGTCCACTACACGTTCATGGCAAACCTGTTTATCCGCATTCAACACCAACAGAACTTTGGGTTTCAGTTTATTATTTTCATCCGTCGACAGGACAATGCCCACTTCGCCATTTGTCAGTTGAACAATGGAGCCAGGAGGATAAATACCGACGCATTTGATGAACTCAAGCGCCAGCGTCTCGTCAAACTGGGTTCCTTTGCATTTATAGATGATATCCAGGGCCTCCATGGAGGCCCTGCCGCTGTCATAACAGCGATTACTGGTGATCGCATCATAGCAATCGGCAAGTGAAATCATTTTGGCAAAGTAGGGGATTTGATGCTCTTGCAGCTGGCGAGGGTATCCACGCCCGTCAATCCTCTCGTGATGGCTATGGGCAACATCAATCGCAATACGATCTTCGGTAGACAGATTGATGAGCAGATCCCGACCGTATACTGTGTGGAGCTTCATAATTTCATATTCTTCATCCGTAAAGCGTCCTTCCTTGTTAAGTATATGGTCAGGAATTTTGGATTTCCCCACATCATGAAGAAGTCCTGACAGAGCAACTTTCCGGATATCCGTCTCATCATGGCCCAGATGTCTGGCAAAGGTGGTGGCCAATATACAGACATTGAGGGCATGCTCCGCCGTGTAGTCGTCCTTCTCCTTGATCTTGGTCAGCCAGACCAGCGCATCTTTGTTTCTCAACACGCTGTCCACAACCTTGTTCACTGCTTCCCTGGCCTGATTCATGTCGATCATACGGCCCAGCCGGATACCACTCATGATATCCTTGACTGTCCCCTTGGCAGAGATATATGTATTCTCCGCTATGGGCAATTCCTGCTGGACATTGATTTTACTGATGTAAGCTATTTTTCTCTGCAAGGTTGGAGGCGCAGAGGTCCCATTCGTTCTTCCTGTTGGGGGAGGGGCAGATGAAGCCTGGACAGCTTTTTGACGAGTTACACGGGCAAATAAGCCTTGCTTTTCCCTGCGACGTTCCCGACCAGTCTGCAAAGGAGGAGGGGACGATTGAATGACTTTGGCTTCAACAAACACATACTCACACTGTCTTTGCAGAGCTTCGATATCCTCGATGGAGGTGATCACGAACCCCTGCATTAAGAAGTCGGTTTCTATCCAGTCCCTGTCCAAACGCACAACATGCATCCCTAACTCCAGCTCCTGCACAGGAACCTGAAGCTCTTTGGTTTCAGCGACCATCAACTACCCGCAATATCAAATGTCGACAGGTGAATTGTCACGCCTGCCCGCGCCCATTCAGGGTTGCAGGAACACAGTCCCGAAAAGGGACCTTTATAATATATAGACCATACCAGCCAATCTATCCAATCTGCTGATTGGAGCAGTAGGGAGTTTGAGATCAATCAGCGCAATTCACACAACGGGTGGATTCGGGCATGATTTCCAGCCTCCCCGGTTGTATATCCTCGCCACAATGATCACAGATGCCATAGGTACCTTCGGCAATACGCTGCAATGCCGCTTTAATACGTTGGATGGACACCTGGGTTTCATTACCCAATTGATCCAGGACTTCATCATTTTCCCGCTCCTGAGCCTTTTCCGCAGAATCGCTGGAATGCTCTCGGGTGGCATCCTGTTTGATTTTTTCAAGCCGGGCCTCCAGCTCTACCAGCCGGGTATTCAAATCTTTTTCAATTTGATCAGTATCCATCGCCATTACTCACCAGACCTTACAGTTGTTCTATTGCCAGCATAGCACAGAGTTCCTTACAACGATTTTCAGGCCCGCCTGACTTATCCACCACCTCTATCGGGAGACAGATAACAGTTCATAAATTCGGCTGAACAATTTGCCGGTTCAGATGCTAATCTATAGGGGACAAATTACCGGTTACCAGAATATGCACGCTGCGCTGCTGTTTTTGCTCTGTCTTTTCATCTCTCAGAAAGCCTTACCAGACTCCCTCCCCGGAGAAGCTGGAGCAACTCCGTGGATGGGGCCGACATCCGGCCCTACAGGACAATCCGGTAAAAACATTATCTTTATTTCACAGGACTCCAAGAACGGCGGTATATCAACGCTGTTTCGCCACTTCCAACTGGCTGCAACAACGCTGGAGTGGTATGTCGATTACATAGACGGCGAAAATAATCTTGCGACAATTAAGGCCGCGCTGACCGCTGCCGAATATTCCCCTGCTCACGCCGTTGTGCTCGGTGGAATATCCCTGAGCAGCGTGACAGAGGAGGTAAGCGCGGTAAAAAAGCCGGAAAGTTCATCGTCGGCTGGCACGCCACAGCCGAGCCGGGTTCGACCGATGATCTCTATATCAATATCGCCACCCCCTCCCAAGAGGTCGCAAGGCTTGCTGCTGAATACATCATAAATGACAGTCTGGGGAAGGTTGGAGTCGTGATATTCAATGACCCACGTTTCGAAGTGGCAAACGCCAAAACCAGAAAAATGGCAGACATCGTTAATGAGTGCTCACGCTGCCAACTTCTCTCCATTGAGAACATCAGCCTGGGCGAGACAGTGGCAGAGGTCCCCAAAGCCGTCGACCGGCTGATTACGAAATTCAGTTCCTCCTGGACTCACAGTCTGGGTATCAATGATCTTTATTTCGATTCAATCACCTATCCGTTACGGAAACACGGACGCAAAGATATCCGTAATATTTCAGCCGGGGATGGCTCTTTCCTTGCTCTGAGCCGGATACGCAGTGGCCTCTCCACCCAGGTCGCAACTGTTGCTGAGCCTACCGGACTACAGGGCTGGCAGCTGGCAGATGAGCTGAATCGTGCTTTTGCCGGTGAACCTCCCAGCGGCTTTGTCACTCAACCGATCCTGGTCACCGTTGATGTGCTCAACTCTGCTTCTGACATCTATGATCTGGGGAATGAAATTCCCTACAAGCAGCGCTATCGGTCTATCTGGTCAAAGTGATTTACTTCTGGCTGGGTGGTGCAACTCTGGCGACGATGATAGCGAAGTCTCAAGCCCATATAGCTCCATGAGATCCGAGAGTTGAGGCAAGGTTGGCGTTGTGGGGTATGTAGTCATAGTAGAAGCAAACCATTTCACTCATTAATCATCTTCCTTGTCAAAAAAAAGATAAGGAATTATCACTATTCATCCCCTTTTAACTGGATTTTGCAGTTGTAATAATTACACTAGCGCCTCTTTTTATCATGCGACCTCCATAGGATGTATTAATAATATGGACACCAGAGTTTCGGCATCGACCATTATCAAAACCCTCTCAGTACTAGTTCTGTTGCTTACCATCTCGGCATGCACAACAAACCGCTATGTAAATTCACCGGCAGAAGATCATGAAAGGTTTCGCTGCGCCATCGAAGAAGATATCTGCGGTATTCAGTTTAGCGTTGGCCACGTTGCCTACAAGGTCCACAAAATCGCAGACAACAAATACCGTACTGTCGGAGAAGTCAGATTTAATCCTGATGCCACAGGAGATTTGCATGTCACTTTCTATATGCTGTTCATGGACGACAAGCAAGTCGTATTCGAAAGACGAGTCAAGACAGCCACTGCCGATGGCACTTTTGACTTTGAAGTAGAGACACCTAAGCCAGTCACCGCGTCAACGCTGGCAAATGTGCGGCTGATGATTAGAAGCTAAACATCTCCGACATAAGGGGCGATTCATAGCAATCGCCCCTGACATCATTTTCCACTCCCTTCGCCTCCAACTACACCTGTTTGTTTTCCCATACCTGATCGCACGTTAGCCGACCACGCAATTTCCCCCTTTTTAAATCTGTTCTGAATCAAACCAGAATCATTGACTTATGCTAAGGTAAAACGAGGTATTAATAAGAGTCTGTCCAGCATGTCGACTGATAGCACCGGCAAATCTATCAGCCCGGTTCAAGCCGCCGCAGGCGTCATAAGAATCCCCTTCCTATCCCTGACTATTGTTTGCATATTCCTGGGTATTGGTTTGGCATTGCACTACCGGGACTGGGTCGAACCCTCCCGAATTCTCTGGATTCTTATCGCAGCTCTGTCAGCACACGCAGCCGTGAATGTTCTAAATGAATATGAAGACTTCAAAAGCGGCCTGGACATGAATACCCGCCGCACACCATTCTCCGGGGGAAGTGGCACTTTACAGGAATCACCGCAATATGCAGGCCTGGCCAGGTGGTTAGGTATTGTCTTCAGCCTGATCACTCTGATTTGCGGTGCTTGGTTGGCTTACACTTCCGGCCCCTGGCTCTGGGGACTCGGATTGTTGGGAATGGTTCTGATCTGGACCTATACAACGACCCTGAACAAGAATCCCTGGCTTTGCCTTGCTGCACCAGGATTAGGATTCGGAATATGCATGGTCATGGGAACAGAGTACGCAATTACCGGACACTTCAGTTGGGGAGGGCTGGTCATGGCGCTGATGAGCAGCGGACTGCTGCTTTTAAATCAGTTCCCAGATCGAGAGGCTGATGCCCGGGCTGGCCGCCGGCACCTGATCATTCAGTATGGGCACGAAGCTGGCGGCAGGGTCCTGATCGGAATGTTGACCAGTGCCTTTTGTCTGCTTGCCATTGGTGTGCTTTGGAAGGCACTACCGCTTGCGGCGGTGATATCACTGTTGCCTTCCGCACTATTGATAAAAATGCTGCCTTTGATTCTTGATCACCCAAACAACTCTGAAGACCTGGTAAAGGCGATGAGACAGAATATTCTACTGGTCAACATCACCCCCGTGCTTCTGGGTCTTGGCATTATATTTGGTTAAAACCGGTTATGATTGGCGTCAATGACCGGGCTCCTCATGAGTGGGGCAGGCTAGCAGATCAGGTCCACGCCACATTCCAGGCATTCAAACCAATCCAGAAATGCCGCCACTTTGTCCCGACCGACAAATGCTTTGCCGTGTTGAGGCACCATTGTTTCCACATCCAACTGACGCACTTTATTGACCCATGCTCGACAGGCTCTATTGGAGGCCATATAGCGACGATGAAAGCCTTCCATTAAAGGGATATGGTCAGCCATGTTTTCCACCGGGACATGATCCTGCCCTGGTGTCATCGCCGCGCCAACATCTCCGGAGAAAAGAATCTTGCTGAGTGGGTCATAAAAGTGAAAGTTACCAACAGAATGAAGAAAGTGGGCTGGTATCGCCCGGATGAATGAGTTCCCCAGTCTGATATTGGACCCTTCATCAGGGATTTCCACCATCCGGTTATCCAGAGATTTTTGCATTTTACCCGACACAAAACCCGACACCAGATGCGGCAGAAAGCGACTCCATAACCTGGAGGTAACAACCTGACAATCCGTGTGCATGAGCCATCTGGGCAATGAGGTGATAATGTCTGGATCCTGGTGAGAAGCGAACACATACTTCAGGGAGTGAATCGAGATATGCTTAGACATTATCACGCACTCCTGTGGGGCATCTGAAATCCAAAAGGGGCGCTATTCTATGGTGTCAGATCCAGTGCACCAGATGACTGGGATCAATTAAACTTCAATTAAGATCGCGACTTATTGAAGATGGTCGCAAACGGGCAAGAACAACCTGTCTGAAAATTTCAGCGAACCCGCCGGTGATTTCTGCCGGGTAACGTGTAACACTCTCCTTTTCAGTATTTACAGCCAACCATCGGAATATTAACGACAATGCCGCAAACTGCACCGCTGATTGACACCATCAAACGCGTACTCAAAGCCCAGGGAAAAACCTATGCAGATGTCGCCCAGGTGCTTGATTTATCAGAAGCCAGTGTAAAAAGGCTGTTCGCTGAGAAAAACTTTACCCTGCAACGCCTGGATAAAGTCTGTGAGTTTCTGGGCATGGAGATTTCTGATCTCGTCAGGACCATGGAATCCAGTGGAGAAAAACTTACCGAGCTGACAGAGGAACAGGAAAAAGAACTGGCAGCCGATACGAAATTGTTGCTGGTCGCTATCCTGCTACTTAACAAGTGGTCAATTGATGAAATTATTGCCACCTACCAATTGGATATTCACGAGGGCATCCAGTTACTGGCCCGACTGGATCGAATGAAATTGATCGACCTGCTTCCGGGAAATCGGGTGAAACTGAAAATATCCCGAAACTTTTCCTGGCGGAAAAACGGACCAATACAGCAGTTTTTTGAGGAGCAGGTACAAGCGGATTTCTTACGATCTCGTTTTAACAAGGCAGGGGAGAACAGGTTATTCGTCAGCGGAATGCTATCCAGGCGCTCTAATGAAGAAATTCAGCGGCGAATGAAAAGATTGAATACGGAAATAATTGCACTGCTGGCAGAAGATGAATCATTGCCGGTGGAAGAGAAGTTCGGTACAGCCATGGTCATGGCGTTACGTCCCTGGGAGCCCAAATTATTTGAGGCCTTGCGCAGGTCGCCTTCAACCAAGAAGTTCTGACATTAACAGAACAAGTGGACGCGTCGCAGAGAGGAAGACGATCACTCTGCGACGCGTTCTCTTACATGGGTGGGTCCTCACCATTTACCCGCTTTACGGGATTGATCTCCTTTACAGAAGGAGTCAGGTCCTTCTCAATGGGTTGAACCCTGCGTCCTATCCGTTCCAGGCCAATGTCCTTCAACAGGTAGTCTTCCAGGTGATCAACACCTTCGGCACCAGAACCCACAAACAGGCTAGAAACAGATTTAGATAGAAAATGCTTGAATTTCCGCATGACGTATTCCTCTCGAAAAAGGACCGGGAACACATCGGGAAATGGGACGAATAACGAATTTGAACCAGGCCGCGATGCATTCCGCGGCCGATGGTATATTAAGGGGTTATCGGCTCACGGATAAGCGTTGTACGACAATCTCGTACACACTGAGTGACGGAATGTTTTCCTTGATACATCCACATAACGCTTATCCTTAGGTAAACAGAATGGCTAATAGACTCTATCTGGGATCATACAGCAATACGCACTAGTACCTAACGCTGCCATTTGTCCTGTCTAAAGTCACCAGGCTTCCTCATGAGCGAACCAAATTCTGCAGCAATTGGCACACTCTATCGACATCCTCGGCTCTGGTCTGCCAATTACTGAATGCCGCTCGGATAGCCGCCTGCCCCAGCCACTCCCCTGGAGTCAGATAAACCTCACCGGTTTGATTGAGTTGCTTCAAAAATCGCGTCACATCGCTCCCCTCCAGCTTTGTCGGTTTGAACACCACCACATTCATCCGGGCTGGTTTCAGCAGGGTAAAATCCTCAGAGCTCTGCAACCAGTTGGCGAACTGCTCTGCTTGTCCGCAATTAGCTCGTACGATGTCTCTGATTCCATCAATTCCATACGCCTCCAGGGACATCCATAGGGGTAGGGCACGAAAACGACGGGAGTTTTCTATCCCCAGGTTCATGAAGGAAGGGATTTTACTTTCAGTTTTCAGATAGGCTGCGTCTGCGGCACAACTTTCTCTCAAGACCTGCGAATGGCGTGTAAAGAAAATGCCGCAATCGTAGGGTACATTCAGCCATTTATGCGCATCAGAGGTGATAGAGTCCGCGTTTTCCAGACCATGACTCCATGCTTTCTTTTCAGACAACAATCTGGCAAACAGGCCAAACGCAGCATCCACATGCAGCCAGGCTTTATGCTGCTGACAGAGGTCTGCTATCAGCGCCAGATTATCAAAATCATTTCCTGTTACAGTCCCGGCACTGGCTACGACGATTTTCCCCGGGCTGGACGACGCTGCCAATTGACGCTCCAGATCCGACACATCCATTGCTTCAGAGTCCTTCAGGCAGGCCACTGGCCGCCAGGCTTTTCGCCCCAGCCCCACCATTGCCATGCATTTCAAGGTACTGGCGTGAGGCGTTGCTGAAAAAACCTCAATATCGCTGCCGGATAATCCTTCTTCCGCGATATCAATACCTTGTTGGTATCCAGCGAACTGACGTCCACAAGTCAGACCAAGCATATTGGAGGCAGTTGCCCCCGTAGTTAGTATGCCAGTGAAAGTATTCGGTAGATCAACCATTTCCAGTAACCACTCCATAGTCTGCTGCTCTATGGCCGAAGCGATACTGTCTCCCGAACTTCCAACATTCTGGTCAATGGTTGATACCAACCAGTCAGCTAGCTGAGCTGCTGTCGTCGTACCGCCGGTAACAAAGCCCCAATACCTCGGCCCGGCCGAGCCCGAAAGATGTGGAGCTATCAGCTCTTTGAAGGTATTAAAGGCCTCATTGAACCCACGACCGGATTCAGGAACTGATCGGGGTAGGGGAACCGGATCTGTCATATCCGCTACTGACATGTCCGGAAGTCTCTGATTAAAGGCCGCCGCCCACTGACAGACCTTGTGAGCCAATACCGTAAATTCACTGAAGTCATTCAGCATCGGCGATGAATCCGGTAATTCATCAAAGGGTGTATTCGATATAGCGAATCTCCTGCAAGCCAGATGTTCTTTTGGCGATGAATTTATTGGAACAGATAAGTGATTAGAACAAAGTGTCTTTTTATGGTGGCTCGACCAGGAGGGTCGATAAAAGGTACAGATCGATTATTTCAACAACAAATCTGTCATGCAGGGAAAGATATATCAGGACTTGAATATTGGGTATTGGTAAAGAAGTATCGGTAGTTATGTAGCGATAGTTTGGAATTGTGAGCGCGGGTAAGGCGGTCAGAAGTAAAACCGGCTCCTCCAGGACGGAGGTGCCGGTCAAATATGATTACATACGGCGATGAATACGTGCAGCGGTTTTAGCCCGCTCATCCAGCTTAGCCATAATATCACGCATTTCCTGGGCCTCTGCAGCAGCCTGAGTACGCTTCTGAGCCTCCATTTCTGCTTTTTGGGCAGCAATGGCTTCGCGGATACGTTTCTCTTTCGCGGACGAACCTGAGCGTCCGGATGCCAGCTTAGGCTTATCTGCCTCAGATACAGTGCCAGAAGATGACTTTGCGGCAGCCGCTTTCTTTCCAGTGCCTGTCACTTTTCCAATCGCAGAGGACGCCGGTTTTTTGGCCGGAGACTTACGATTGGACTTCAGACCTGCACGTCGCCTTGCTTCGATACCGGCAATCAAAGCACGCATTTCTGCGGCTTCTTCAGTTGAGCGAGTATGTCGTAAAGGACCAGGCTCTGCTTTCTTCGGCTTGGCTTCAACCTTGGTCTCAACCTTAGCCTTGTCTGACTCTGAAGCCTTGCTGACCGGTTCATAATCTTCGTCCGGATCTCCGGACTCCATAGCCTGCTTCAGCTCTTCAAGCTCTTTCATTACAGCGCTGGCGGCTTTGGTTTCCACCTTTCGTGCAGCAGCCAAAACCGGTCTGATTGGCAGAGCGCCCAAATCTTCCATGGCTTCGGCCAGCATCTCGCGTAATTCTTTGGGGTTGTCGGAATAGCCCCATTCTTCCAGCTTGAACGCATCGACACCACTTTGGCGCATTGTTTCAAAAAATTCGCCCATGGCACCTTCTGCTTCCTTGGTCAGCAGACTGTCCCAATGGTCTTCCAGTGACTGGCGGGTGCTTCCTGCAAAAACTTTTCCTGAAACCTTATCGGTAGCAGTAAAAACGATCACCAATAACCTCTTCTCTGTTCTTCTCGTTGATTCGGCACAAAAAGGTCGCGCATTATAATTGGAATTCTTTAAAAAATAAGGATTGACGGACACATAATTTTCGGCAGGTAGACAAGAGATAACTGGGTGACTCATCCGAAATGACAAGGCAATCAGTCAGTTAGCGAATCTTTTGAAAAAAGGTAAAAAAATGAAAGTGTTAGGCTAAGTGGTTTTACTTACGATCGCTCACCGCGAAGGAAAAGTTTCCCTCGCGGAGGCTGCAGACAGGAGATTGAAGGGGACAGAGACCTTAACCCGGCAGAATGTCATTTTCAGACGATCATGATCAAACCATCTCCCGCATCAACAGCGAGTACTTACCGACGTCTTTCACCTCCTCTGGCAATCTGAGCCTGACACGGTGCCCGGACCCCGGGGCTGCATCAACTGACTCGCCTTTGGCATTCATTAATCCTTCAAGCTGAAACCGGGTATTACCGCCAGGCGACATGAGCTCCAGTGTGTCACCTGGTGCAAATCTGTTCTTCACTTCCACAAGTATTTCATTCTGACCTGAATGATAGTCGAGAACCTCACCCACAAACTGTTGACTCCCCAAAAGCGAGGTCCCGGTTTCATAGTTCTGATATTCGTCATGCACATGTCGTCGATAAAAACCCTCTGTGTATCCCCTGTGGGACAGTTTTTCCAGAGTATCCATCAGTGTCATATTGAACGGTCTGCCAGCGACTGCGTCGTCAATGGCTTGTCGGTATACCTGGGCTGTACGGGCCACGTAGTAATGGGATTTGGTGCGCCCTTCGATTTTCAATGAATGCACCCCTATTCGACAGAACTTTTCCACATGTTGAATCGCCCGGAGATCCTTGGAATTCATGATGTAGGTACCGTGTTCATCTTCAAACGCCGGCATGGCTTCACCGGGACGACCCTGCTCTTGCAACAGAAACATCTGGTCAGTGGGCTCTCCCTTCCCCAACGTCGGACTCTGCTGAGGATTCCAGACTCCAGGCTCATCTGCCACGGCCGGAATAATATTACCCGCGCCATCCTGATCTGCCGCCGTCGCGTCATACTTCCAGCGACATGCATTTGTGCAGGTTCCCTGGTTGGGATCACGTTTGTTCATATAACCGGATAGCAGACAGCGACCTGAATAGGCAATACACAAAGCACCATGAACAAAGACTTCCAACTCCATTCCAGGAACACGTTCTCGGATTTCTGCGATTTCATCCAGTGAAAGCTCCCGGGACAGAATCACGCGTTCCAGACCCATCCGCCGCCAGAACTCTACCGCAGCATAGTTGACAGCATTGGCCTGTACCGACAAATGCACCGGCATATCAGGCCAGGCTTCACGAACCATCATGATCAGACCCGGATCAGACATGATCAGCGCATCCGGCCCCATTTCCACAATCGGAGCCATATCCTTGAGAAAGGTTTTTACTTTGCTGTTATGAGGGGCAATATTCGCAGCCAGGTAAAACTTCTTGCCGGAATTATGAGCGATGCCGATACCTTCTTCGAGTGTCGGCAGATCAAAACTGTTTTCCCTGACCCGAAGACTGTACCGGGGCTGACCGGCATAGACAGCATCCGCGCCATAGGCGTAGGCAAATTGCATGTGTTTAAGAGAGCCTGCGGGAGACAGGAGTTCCGGTTTGAACATAGTGATAAACCATTTGAAACATAAATGGCGGGGTATTCTAAGGCTAAGCGGTTCAGCAAAATTGATCAGGCTCAATTTCCATTAAAGTTTGGAAAAACCTTGCAACAGTGCCGTGGATGAAACTAGTGTAAAAGGACTGGATGTTTTTTTGTCCAGCCACCTGCAATATGCAGTATCAGGTGGCGGTATGCAGAGATTAAAATCCTGCCAGTGTTCACAAGTCCTGGTGAAGTGTGAGGTCACGTGTCGCAGCAACATACCAACTCCTGGAATGAAATTATTACCACTTCGGTCAGCTTTCGACGAGAGCTACACCGTTACCCAGAACTGGGATGGTCCGAGGTCGAAACCGCTGAGCGAATTCGTCAAAGGCTGACTGCGCTCGGCATCCAATGGCGTGAATGTGCCGATACCGGAACTATCGCGGTGCTCGCCTCTGACAAACCCGGCCCCCATATCGCCCTGAGAGCGGATATTGACGCTCTGCCTATAATTGAAAAGTCTGGCGTTGACTGGACCTCAGAACATGACGGCTGCATGCATGCCTGTGGGCACGACGGACACACTGCCACGCTTTACAATACGGCCCAGTGGCTGAAACGGTATGAAAGTGAACTTCCCGGACCTGTAACCCTCCTGTTTCAACCAGCAGAAGAGGGCGGGCATGGCGCCAAACGCATGATTGAAGATGGCGCTCTGGAAGGTGTCAAAGCGATCTATGGATGGCATAACTGGCCTGCCATTCCGCTCGGGCAGGTGGTCTGCCCTGATGCGGCAGTGATGGCCGGCAACGGCACCTTCCAATTGACAGTCCAGGGAGCAGGCGGGCATTCCAGCCAGCCAGAGCTTTGCCGTGACCCTGTATTGGCCGGTTCTGCCATTGTTCTCGCGCTACAGCAACTGGTAAGTCGGCGCCTCCCGGCACAAAGTGCCACAGTCATCAGCGTCACTTCATTCGATGCCAAAAGCGGCGTCACCGTAATCCCGGAGAAAGCCATACTGGAAGGTAGCTACAGACTGACAGACCCTGATGACAGGCCTTTGATCGATCGTCTGATAAAAGAAATTGCCGAGTCGACCGCTCAGGCTTACGGCACCACATGTATGGTTGAAGTACATCCGCGTTACCAGCCAACCATTAATCATGCAACAGAGGCTGAAAAATTCCGAGAGGCTCTGGTAGACGAATTCGGCTCAGGAACTTTCGATAACACTATCCGGGTTCCCATCATGGCATCAGAGGATTTTAGCTATTACCTGAATGAAATTCCCGGAGCCTTCGCCCTGATCGGATCGGGTACTGACGAGATACGGCATAACGTTCCCTGTCACAGCCCGAAATACGATTTCAACGACGCGCTGATTCCACATGTCACGCGTATTTTAGCTCGTCTGGCAGGAGCGCCGCTACCGGATTGACTGCTACGGGCCCAACAGACAAATTCAGTACTGGCGGTAATACGCCAGCTTTACAAGCCGATTTCACCATCGGCATATCAGGGATGTTTCCCGGTTGTTCACCGAATTGATCACGGCCTGAACGCTCCGGCGCGAAACATCTTCATTCATAGCTCAACCTGGGAGGGCTGTCATGAACGTGTTTGAAAAATGGGAATCGGATATCCGCGGCTATTGTCGACTGTATCCTACCGTCTTTACCAAAGCCTCCAATGCGAGGCAGGTGGATGAAGAGGGCAAGTCCTACATCGATTTCTTTGCCGGTGCCGGTGTTCTCAATTTTGGTCACAACAATGAGCGAATGAAAAAAGCGCTCATCGAGTTCATCCAGAATGATGGCGTTGCCCATAGTTTGGACATGTACACCACTCCCAAACGTCAATTCATCGAAACCTTTGTTCAAACGATTATGGAACCCCGTGGCATGAATCATAAGATGATGTTCATGGGACCAACGGGCACCAATGCGGTGGAAAGTGCCATGAAACTGGCACGTAAAGTCACCGGACGCCAAACGATTGTGGCATTCAACTCAGGGTTTCACGGTATGACTCTGGGGGCATTGGCAGCAACAGCTAACAGCTACTTCCGTAACGCAGCCGGAGTACCGTTAAACCATATTCTGCGCCAGCCGTTCGGATGCGAACGCCCATGCGTCGATTGCGATTTGGGCTGCGGGTTACAGTCGGTTGACCGCCTGCGCGCGTTTTACGCAGATGCCTCCAGTGGCCTGGAACCGCCAGCCGCATTTCTGGTGGAGTCGGTACAGGCAGAAGGCGGCGTTCATGTCGCCAGCCAGGAATGGCTGCAGGCGATTGAACAATTGGCGCATGACCTGGGTGCATTGTTTATCATCGATGACATTCAAGCGGGCTGTGGACGTACCGGCTCATATTTCAGCTTCGACAACATGGGAGTCGATCCAGACATTATTACACTGGCCAAAGGCATAGGCGGTTTTGGAACACCTCTGGCCATGAACCTGATTAAACCAGAGCATGACAAACACTGGTCTCCTGGCGAGCATACAGGGACTTTCCGAGGTCAGGGCCTGTCCTTTGTCGCCGGCAAAGAAGCACTCTCCTACTTCCAGGATGATGCTCTGATGCAGGAGGTTAAGCGCAAAGGTGCTTTGATGCAGGAACATTTGCAGGGAATATGCAGCGAACACAGTGCCAGACATTTTCAGGTACGTGGTAAAGGCATGATGCAAGGGATCGATTTGCGTGACGGGAGCATCGCCAAAGCTGCCGCTTCGATCTGCTTCGAATCAGGCCTGTTGTTAGGTGCCTGTGGAACCGGCGGCAAAGTACTGAAGCTGATCCCGCCCCTGACGATTCCAGATGAAGACCTCAGTGAAGGCCTGTCCATTCTTTCGGACGCAATTGCAAAAGCATTGGAGGCAGCATGAGACAGCGTGATGATATGACTTTCCCGTTTGAGGAATATGTTCGTCGGCTTCAGGCCCTTCGCGATAGAATGGCGGACAGGTTACTGGATGCCGTGGTCATTACCGATCCGGAAAATTTAATGTATCTGACCGACTATCAAACCACCGGCTATTCATTCTTTCAGGCCTTGGTCGTCCCGCTCGAGAACGAACCTTTCATGATTACCCGAGCCATGGAGGAATCCAATATTCACGCCAGAACCTGGCTGGAGCTGACCCGCCCTTACCCTGATACTGGTGATGCCATCCAGATGCTGGTGGAATCTCTGCGGGAATTTGGCTTAACCGGGAAAAACATCGGCTATGAGCGTAACAGTTATTTCTTCCCCGCTTACCATCAGGACAGTATACACACGACCTTTTTGGATGGTCGATTGATGGATTGCTTTGGCATCGTCGAGGAGGGGCGAGTGTGTAAGTCTGCTGTCGAGATCGATGTCATGAAAAAGGCGGCCTATGCTACAGAGCAGGGCATGCTGGCCGGTTTTGAAGCCTGTGAGGCCGGTGCGACTGAAAATGATATCGGTGCGGCCATTTCAAATGCCATGTTTAAAGCCGGAGGGGAACCTCCGGCTGTCATGCCTTATGTCACCTCTGGTCCGCGATCTATGATCGGCCATGCGACCTGGGAAGGGAGAACCGTACAACCGGGCGAGCATGTTTTCCTGGAAGTTGGAGGGTGTTACCGCCGTTATCACACAGCCATGATGCGCACTGTGGTACTCGGTAAGCTAACAGACTCCATGCACCATGCACAGGAACGCATGAAGTATGCATTGGAGGAGGTCAAGTCGCTGATCCAACCGGGCCTTACAGTCTCCGACGTGGACAATCTGATACGCAATATCATTACCGATAACAAGGTGGGCGCACGTCTGATCACCCGTTCCGGATATTCCATTGGCATCGCATTTCCGCCAAGTTGGGACGAAGGATACATCGTGAGTCTTAAACAAGGAGACTCGCAAGTACTTCGCGAGGGAATGACGTTCCACATTATTCCCTGGATGTGGGGCGTGGACGGCGATAAAACTGTCGGGATTTCAGACACTATTCACGTGACCGCAAAGGGCTGTGAATCATTTTTCACCCTGGACATGGATTTCGTTGTTAAGCCTGAATCTCGGGCCACGTCGAAAAAGCAACATTCTTCTGGTGATGTGGATCGGACCGATAAAGAGAGTTCATCTGCTGCCTCTGATAACGATGAAAAAGCACCTCTGAAGGGTGGCAATGGAAAAGGCGGGAGAAAAAAGCAGGACTCCTCTTCGGCAGCCGCATCCTGATCAATTGATTCACCGGGGTGTCCGGAGCTTCTTCGAGGCACCATATTTGAAGGAGAATAGTCATGCTAACTGCAATAAATCCGACCACAGGAAAAGTGCTAAACGAGGTCGAACCAGCAACTCCTGATCAAGTGGAAGCCATCCTAAATAAAGCGCATAACGCCTTTCAGGACTGGCGTAAAACAAGTTTTGAGCAACGTGCACAAGTCCTTCGCAATGTGGCAGATCTCATGCGTAAGGAAATCAACAATCTGGCACCGTTGATGACAGAAGAGATGGGCAAACCCATTAAAGAAGCCCGTGGAGAAGTCCAGAAAGCGGCCTGGTGCGCAGAGCATTATGCCGAACATGCAGAATCTTATCTCAAGAGTGACATTCTCGGTTCCGACGCTTCCCTGAGTTATGTTCATTATCTTCCTCTGGGAACCATTCTGGGCATATTGCCCTGGAATGCACCATTCTGGCTGGCCTTTCGATTTTGTGCTCCCACCCTAATGGCGGGTAATACCTGCATTATGAAACATGATCCACATGTTCCAGCTTGCGGTATCGCGATTGGAGAGCTATTCGAACGTTCAGGAGCGCCTAAAGGCATCTTTCAGAATCTTCCATTGGAAACATCAAGAGTCGAACCAGTTATCCGGGATAAACACATTCAGGCCGTATCATTTACTGGCTCAGACAAAGCAGGAGCAGCCGTCGCATCCATAGCAGCTTCAGAGATCAAGCATTCAGTTCTGGAACTGGGAGGTTCAGATCCCTGCATTGTTCTGGCAGATGGGGATCTTGAGCAGGCCGCTGATGTGATTACATTGTCACGCATTATCAATGCGGGCCAAAGCTGCATTGCAGCCAAACGGATTATTGTGGAAGAGCCCGTTTACGACAGAATGGTCAAACTTCTGAAGGAACGTCTGGAAGCCCTGAAGGTGGGCGACCCGAGCGACGAAGCTACCGATATTGGACCAATTGCCCGAGGTGATCTGCGAGATAACCTGCACCGGCAAGTTCTGCAAACAATCGAGGCGGGGGCAACCTGCCTCTTGGGAGGCGAAATTCCCGCTGGAGAAGGCTTCTTTTACCCGGTCACCTTATTGGTGGATGTCACTGAGTCCATGGCGGCTGCGTGCGAAGAAACCTTTGGGCCTGTCGCGGTAGTCATGAAAGCCAAGGACGAAGAAGACGCCATAAACATTGCCAACAATACAGAGTATGGGCTGGCCGCAGGCGTGTGGACAACAGCGAAAAGAGGTGAGCTAATCGCTCGCCGGTTGGATACCGGGCAAGTGGCCATTAACGGCATTGTCAAAACGGATCCACGCTTACCCAGTGGCGGCATCAAGCGTTCTGGCTTCGGCCGTGAATTAGGTCCCCATGGCATTCACGAGTTCGTCAACGCCCAGCAAGTTTGGGTAGGTCCTAAGCAGGAGTAATCCAGAGCCCTGCGTTTAAAACCTAATCTCAGCTAATTATCAGAAAAACTCTCCGGGTTATCCGGCCCGGAGAGTCTCAAGAAACAGTTGATCGAAAGGAGCCGGTTCCATGACCTTCGCCCGTTCCAACTGTACAACGTCCAGTTCAGCCAGCAAACCCTCAACAAAACCCTCAATTTCGGGCAATCTTGGGACCTCAGTTTTCTCGGCTGCCTGTGCCTTTAATTTCAACAGCTCCTCGATACAGGCGTTGACCTGCTCAGACATCTTGATGCCATTTACCAAATCCATAAACAGAATCGGCGGCATCGAGGTCCTGGAAATGTCTGCAACCCAGTATGCGCACATCGCTGTTCTAAGCACATAGAAGTACCGTTTCAGCGGTACAACTTCAGCCGATTGGATTTTACGCCAATCATGCCTGGCCATTGAGCTGTAGTGATGCATCAAAGCGCGGCGGTCCAGGCTCTTCAGCGCCAGATGTCGCACCTTATGCAGGAACCCTTCGTCCGCCCGATACACAATAGGCGAATGCAACCATTCAAGTAGACTGGGGTTACTTTTACGCATCAGCAATAGCGCTTTACGCAAATCCCAGCCGTTCACATCCAGCTCATCCACTATAGGTTCTTCTATGACATCACGATGCTGGCCGATAGAAAGACATCGAGTCTCTGGGTGAACATAGAGGAATCGCACATCATAGTCGCTGTTAGGAGATGTAAATCCCCAGGCACGACTACCTGATTCGCATGCGTACAAAATGTCTACACCATGCTCCCATTCAATCTTTTCCAGGGCTTCATGTATTCTCTTTTCCATTGTCGATACTCATTACTACCTAACTTCACTTTTTCGGAATTCCTGCAGACAAGCATCAGGGAGACTGCTTGCCTGACTGTTTTCCAGGGGCTTTAACAAATCCTTTGCCTGCAATACTCACCAGATCATTCATCAGTCCATCCAATCCACCATAGACAGTCAGATGACCGATACGATCCGCGACTTTTTCCAGCGCTTCCAGTTCCTTGAGGCGCAACAGTACAGGATTCCCTTCCATCATCTTGGCAGTGTTATGCAGAGATCGGGTGGCCGCCGTTTCTTCACGGCGTCGTATCAGGTTCGCTTCGGCAGTCTTCTGTGCCTGAACTACCTGATTCAGAATCTCTTTCATTTCACCAGGCAAAATGATGTCTTTCACCCCCACCTGCTCCAGCTCTAATCCGATAGCCTGAAAACTTTCGGTAACCGTTTTGGTAATCGATTTGGCAATGGCGCTCTTATCTGCCAACAACTCATCCAAAGTCCGGGTTCCGATCGCCTCCCTTGACGCCAACTGCAACCGGCGGTAAACATAGTCGGCAGAACTTTTTACTTTAGAGCTGACGGCTACCACATCTACGATGCGATATACCGCATTCAGATTCAGACGCAGACTCACCCGGTCTTTGGTCAATATTTCCTGTCCGGACACCTCCAGGCTTTGCCACTTTAGATCATGTACCTGTGAACTCAGTTCTCGGTTAAAGGTCCAGTAACCATATCGACCCGCTTTCAAAAGGCTCACCAACTCCCCATCCACAAACAGCATTCCCATTGATTGCTCAGGAACCGTGAGTTGTATCCAGGCACGGCGGTTGCCGACAGTATCCAGACCAAGACGATCCAACTGAGACATCAGCTCAGGGGCCAGGCGATAACTCTCAGAGATATCAACAGCTTCAACAGTAATATTGATGGCTGATTTCCAGGTGACCAATCGGGCACCAGGCTCCAGCAGGCTTTTAATCTGCCCGTCACGTCGCACAATCCCAACTTCATTCAGGCCAATCATGGTGACATCCACTTCCTGCCGGAAAGTATCCAATGTCAATAACACATCCAGTTTCGGATGGCGTACTTCAACTTCTTTCAAAGAACAGGTTTCTGCCATAAAGCGCTTCTTCGCTCCCCAAAAGCGATACCTACCGGCATCCAGTACCCGAAACAGATGTCGATCCCGGTACAACAAAACTTTTTCATCATCTGCCACATCAATAAATTGCCAGAACATCTTACTTCTCCTTGGCTGTATTCTTTTTTGGAATTTGTAAAAAAGTAACCTGCGAGGGGAGACAGGTTTGCATACGGTGAGCACGACTGATTCCCCATGAATCTGTCAGTCATCCCTGACCTTGTAGTGCTGACAGCATGCGCTCACAACCTCACGACTCGCAGGCCTTGTATGCCTGATTTCTGCCGACAGCCAAACTGGCAGAATTCTTCATACAGATTTGGGCCGGAGCCCAATTACTATCGTTTCTGCTAGGACCCTAACCTAGTGGCCTATGGCCGGGCGTTTGAGTGGGATTCGAACCCACCACCAATTGATTAAAAGTCAATTGCTCTACCTGATGAGCTATCAAACACATGAATGTCCCGGATGTCCGTTTCGACTCAACCGGCGGCTCTGTCGGTACATCCCTACCCAACGGGGGAATGCCAGTCTGATCTCCAGAATCAGCACCGCTGCCAGATACCACATTCACCATTGCTATATCACAGCTCGTGCCAAGACCTTTATAAATCGCCAAATATTTATTTATCTTATTGACTAAAAACACTTTTTTAATAAACATCAGATAATTAGATAGCATTTGACCGATCCCCAAAAGCTATCGATAATGATCTGATTCAATCATTAATTATCTTTTTGGATCGTATGAAAACTTCGGGGACCAAGAAAACCGTCGTCATAGGCCTTCTCGGCACAGTCATGGACAAACGTGGTAAGGGGGTCAAGCGCTGGAACTCCTGGCGCCCGACTGTTGGCATATTTATGCAGGAAGATCTGTTGGTGGATCGTGTCGAACTGTTACATGACGACCGGGATAACCGTCTTGCCAATAATGTCGGCGCAGATATAGAAAGCGTGTCACCCAGTACGGAAGTCGGCTTACACAATATTCAGTTCAGAGATCCCTGGGACTTTGAAAACGTCTACAGTACTTTGCTGGATTTTGTGGAAAGCTATCCTTTTAAACCTGAGGAAGAGCGTTATCTTATCCACATCACGACCGGGACCCATGTTGCACAGATATGCTGGTTCCTGCTCTGCGAAGCCAACTACATTCCTGGCTCGTTACTCCAGACTTCCCCAGACAGAGGGGATAAATCTGTTGCCGGCAACTACCACATTATTGATCTGGACCTATCCAAATATGACGCGATCAGCTCCCGCTTCAAACGCCAGCAACTGGAAGGCACAGAGTTTCTGAAATCAGGGATTGCCACTCGTAATCATCGATTCAACAATATGATCCAGCAAATCGAACGGGTTGCGATTCGGTCTCAGGCGCCAATACTCATTACCGGCCCCACCGGAGCAGGGAAATCCCACCTGGCCAAAAAAATCTATGAGCTCAAACATAAACGCAGCCTGGTGCAGGGCGAGTTCGTCGCCGTCAATTGCGCTACTCTCCGCGGAGACAGTGCCATGTCGGCACTATTTGGTCATAGCCGAGGAGCCTTTACAGGCGCACAAACCGCACGCAAAGGTCTCCTCACCAAAGCAACTGAAGGCCTCCTGTTTCTGGATGAAATTGGCGAACTCGGGCTGGACGAACAGGCCATGCTGCTTCACGCCATCGAGGAAAAAACGTTTTATCCTGTGGGTTCAGACAATCCGGTTATCAGTGACTTCCAGTTAATAGCTGGGACAAATCGTGATCTCCAGAAACAGGTGCAGGGTGGTACTTTCCGTGAAGACCTCCTTGCCCGCATTAACCTGTGGAGTTACCAACTACCCGGACTCAAGGACCGCCGCGAGGATATTGAGCCCAACCTGGATTTCGAGCTGCTAAAGATAGAGCAACAGATGGGTCATAAAGTCAGCTTCAACAAGGCCGCAAGACAACGCTTTATTGAATTTTCCCAGCAAACTGATTCCCTGTGGTCAGGCAACTTTCGTGACCTCAATGCCTGCGTCCAACGTATGGCAACGCTATCTGATGGCGGCCGCATAAACGAAGCCCTGGTCACCGAGGAATGTGAACGGCTAAAACAATACTGGCAAAAATCCCACCAGGATGACGCACTTCCGGCCCTGGATGAATTTTTCACGCCTGAACAGATCACGGAGATCGACCTTTTTGATCAATTACAGTTACGCCAGGTAATAGCAATTTGCCAGGAAAGTCGCACGATGTCTGACGCCGGAAGACAGTTATTTAATCGATCAAGACTGAAGAAAAGCTCAACCAATGATTCACACCGACTGAGGCAGTATCTTTCAAAATTTGGGTTAAGCTTCGAGGAATTGCAGAATCCTCGCGCTTGAGCCTACGTTATAAAGAACCTCTTTCACTACCAGCCATCGCTCTTAGCACGCTGGCAACTGACCAGATTTCAGTAGCCAGCATTTCCATCTCCTCAAGATATTCACGGATAAATATATAGATACACTGTTATCTATTCAGATAATTGTTTCTCATTCAAAGATTACACAGCTTAATTTTTTTATAATTAAATCAGACATTAAAAAATTCCACAGAAATTGGCATTCATCTTGATATACACAGATCAACTTTCGACGGAGCGATGAGATGAAAAGCAAAAAGCAATGCCCCGGGGCTGCTGCTACCGAGAGAGAACGCAAGGCTGAGGCGAAACGTATCTATTTCGACGACCTCAAGAAGCAACAGATTCAAAAAGTAAGTATGAAATTAAGTAGTCAAGGAGAATTCCATGCCCATTGAAATTATGAATGTGGATAAGGGCGTACCAGTGAAGAGCTGGACCGTTGGTGTCCCTTTTGAGCCAGAGGCTCGCCAGCAATTGAAAAATATTGCATCACTTCCTTTTGTCCATAAATGGGTAGCCGCGATGCCGGATGTGCATCTGGGTAAAGGGGCAACAATTGGTTCAGTTATCCCAACCTCGGGAGCCATTATCCCAGCGGCAGTCGGTGTGGATATCGGATGCGGGATGATGGCGGTCAAAACAGACCTCCATGCCCACCAGTTACCAGATTCACTAAAAGAACTTCGCAGCAATATCGAACGCGCTGTGCCACATGGCCGCAAACCTGGAAAGAGAGATCCCGGAAGCTGGCAGGATTTACCAGAGGATATCGCGGCACGCTGGAACAGCGAACTGGCTGACCGTTTCAAAGTACTATGCGAAAAACACCCGGTGCTGAAAAACACCAACAACGCCAAACATCTTGGAACTCTGGGGACAGGCAATCACTTCGTCGAAGTCTGCCTGGATGAAAACAATGCGGTTTGGATCATGCTGCATTCCGGATCGCGGGGAGTCGGAAACCGGATTGGGGAGCACTTTATCCAGCTTGCCAAGAAGGAAATGGAAAGGTTCTTTATTCAGTTACCGGACCGAGACCTTGCGTATCTGGCAGAAGGTACCGATTACTTCAATGACTACGTTGAAGCCGTCGGCTGGGCGCAGGATTATGCACGAATCAATCGACAATCCATGATGCAAAGAGCTCTGAATGCACTGGCTCAGACACTGAACAAACCTGTCATCGGCGAAATGGAAGCGGTGAACTGTCACCACAACTATGTACAGAAAGAAAACCATTATGGTGCCAATGTATGGCTGACCCGAAAGGGCGCTGTCAGTGCACAGGAAGGACAACTGGGGATAATTCCCGGCAGCATGGGCGCACGCTCGTTCATTGTGAGAGGAAAAGGAAATCCCGAGAGCTTCTGTAGCTGCAGCCACGGCGCGGGAAGGGTCATGTCTCGTACCCAGGCCAAGAAACTGGTCTCGGTAGAAGAACATGCACAGGCCACAGCTCATGTTGAGTGCCGTAAAGATGCAGCCGTGGTGGATGAGACCCCGCGAGCCTACAAAGACATCGATTCCGTCATGGCAGCCCAGTCTGATCTGGTTGAAATCGTGCATACATTGAGACAGGTCGTTTGTGTAAAAGGATAAACACGCTCGACACGAAGTTTTAACAGGAAATTTAACTTATATGGAAACAATCAAAATTGACGGGCGCATGGGTGAAGGTGGAGGACAGATTCTCCGCTCGTCACTGACCCTGGCAATGCTGTTCGGCAAAACCGTGGAGATTCATCATGTCCGAGCCGGAAGGTCTAAGCCCGGCTTGATGCGCCAGCATCTTACCTGTGTGAAGGCCGCTCAACAAATCAGTGGCGCTCATGTGGAAGGTGCGGCGCTTGGTTCATCGCAACTGACGTTTTCTCCCGGCGCAGTTAAGGCTGGCAACTATCACTTTGACATCGGCAGTGCAGGCAGTACCACTCTGGTTTTCCAGACGATTCTGCTTCCGTTGTTGCAATGTACAGATACATCGACAGTAGAGTTTATCGGTGGAACACATAATACCGGAGCACCTCCGCTAACATTCATCAAACGCTCATTTCTGCCACTATTGCGCAGTATGGGTGGCAAGGTGGAAATCAAAGCAGAGCGCTGGGGGTTTATGCCGGTAGGGGGTGGAAGATGGAATGCTGTGATCAAACCATCACAACTGATGCCCATTCATTGTCTGGAACGCGGAAAGCTGATCAATTCCCGAGTGACAGCCTACGAGGTGGGTCTACCCAACAGGGTGGCTGAGCGGGAAGTAAAAAAATACCAGGCAATCAGTCCGATCAAGGTCGATGAGTATCGGATAAGACAACCTGCAGCCGGATCTCCAGGCAATCTGATTAGCCATGATCTGGAGTTTGAAAACAGCCGAATCTGCCTGACCCATCTCGGTCGGCTAAGAATCAGTGCCGAAAAAGTGGCAAGTGAGCTGGCGAGTAGAGTGTCAGACTATGTTAACAGCACTGCTGTACTCGAAGAGTATCTGGCTGATCAGATTATGCTACCCATGGCTGTTGCAGGCGGTGGGCAGGTGGGCTGCGGGCCGTTATCACAACATGCAGAAACCAATATGGAAGTCATCAGACAATTCACCGGCAAAGGGTTCAGTTTCAACAACCGTGTCCTGGCATATTAGTGAGTATCCTGCCTCTCAGGGATTAAAATAATGCTGATACAGTTTCTCATACTTACCAGAGGCCTTGAGCTTGTCCAGAGCCTCTTCCCATTGTTTTGGTGCCAGGAGCTCAAACTGCCTGCTGGCGGATATCCACAACGGTAGCGTCATCAACACTTCTCCGAACTGGAGTTTTTTTCCATTTCCCAGTTGCTTCCAGCCGTATACCGCTTCGGGTTGCGCAGTAAAGATGGCGGTGACGTAACCGGTCTCCAGAGCGCTATAAAGCTCTTCCCCGGTCAGGGGAACGTAGGGGATATTCAGCTTTGATAACCGTTCTTCCTGTGGCGTCCCCTGGATGACGCCGATACCACGGAAATCTCTGGCCTCCTTAAAGCTGTTAATAACCGGTCGTCCCTGTATGGAGATAAACATGATCGGAATATCAAAGACTTTGCACAACCACTGATATTGCTCTTCACGTGTTTTGGTTCTGCCAAGTGGAAAAATAATACCGAGTGGATCTTTTTGCACCATGTACTGGGCTCTTATCCAGGGTAGATAGTGAACCTCAGGAGCCAGCTTAAGGTCATCAATAAGTGCCGCAACCACTTCATTCAAAAAGCCAGGGGATTGGTTGTTGCTGGATGTATATATAGGCTCGTCTTCCAGATAGAAGACAATCTTGTCGTGGGCAATAGCGGAGGAGACTGTCATACAGAAGCAAGACACTGCGATAAGGAATATCAGTCTCATAATGGTGGCCAACAGATACCTTGCCAAAATGATGGTTAATAATGTTTCTAACTATAGGTTGATTAAGACAAATTATCTAAGGAGGCTCTGAATAACTCCCCAAATCAGTCATAATACGGCCAACTTCACTCATCAGGAATACTATCCATGGATCAGATGACTTTCTCCGAAGCTGAATACCAGAATAAGAAGCGTAAGACCCGCCGGGAAATCTTTCTGGAGCGAATGGATAAGCTGATCCCATGGAAACGCATGGAAAAGAAGATCGCCCGCTATTACCCCAAGGGCGAGAACGGCCGCCCTCCGTATCCGTTATCCACCATGCTTCGTGTCCACTGCATGCAGCTATTTTATAACCTCAGCGATC
>NZ_AQXX01000137.1 GCF_000376785.1 Hahella ganghwensis DSM 17046 | reverse complement strand
GAGGATGGCGCCGTGCCCATCGACAATAATTGGGTGGAAAACCAGATCCGGCCTTGGGCGCTGGGTCGTTCCAACTGGTTGTTTGCCGGATCGCTGCGCAGTGGTCAGCGGGCAGCGGCAGTAATGAGTCTGATCCAATCGGCCAAACTGAACGGACATGATCCCTATGCTTATCTGAAAGATGTACTGGCGCGTCTGCCGACGCAGAAGAACAGTGCCATTGCTGAATTACTGCCTCACAACTGGAGCGGTCCGGTCAACCTGTGATAGCCGGACGCTTACCAATCGATGCCCTGTTTGCTCAGTCGACGGGCATCGGGCGTCTTTTCTACGTTACCTGTCAAGATGGATGACCTATCAAGATGGATGTCCCTGGGATTGTTTTGCGGCTCAGGTCTATGAGGCTCTTGGGATGCCGCATAATGGAGGGACTGAGCAACTGACCTGTGACCTGAATAAGGCGGGATATGACGTAACTGAGTTAGCTGCATTTGAGACTGGGATTTGGGGCAACTCATTATCTGATTTTTACGATACCCTTGAATTTTTTTTGCTTCGAAAGTCCGTGAGTATCGAGAAAGCCGCGAATGTTTTATTCGCATGCTCGAAGCGACGGTAGAGTACCGCGATAATGGCGATGTTGTTCTTCCCGTTGTTGAGAGCTTAATTGAAATTAGCCGTTGAATCGGTTTTTCATATCAGGTAATGGCATAGAAGAGCAGGCCCCTTGGCTCTTTACTTCCTTGCGATTGGTGTCTAGCCTTTATTTTGGTAGTACAAAAATTGATCTAAAAGTAGTGCGTTGTCATCATTTTCTGGTTCTTTTAGTGACCGTCGGATAATTGCCATCACTGGCATAGTGACAGTATCTGGGACAGGGATGATGAATTGGGGATAGGGAATAAGGGGAAGTCATTCGACCGGAGTAAGAGCAGATAATTTAACGTTGTCGCCTGGCTTCATGGAAGTGGAAAGCTGTTAAAGGGAAGTACAGACAATGCCATCACTTTGGAATGAAAGCCTGTCCTACGGGCTTCAACACCTACCTGCCGTTTTACTGATTCTCTCACTAATCTGTTTGTTTTCAATCGGGCTAACGGCTGTTTTGACCAGAATATGGCGAAGACTTGGCTGTCGAAATATTAAGCCCGGAATATACTTCAGCGCCTGGAGCGACCCTGTTCGAGGTGAAGTCAGTATATCAATTACGCAATTGAAGCGTTCATTTGGACGATTCTACATGTCGATACTTTATGCACCTGGGCTGAGGCGCTATTTCAATGTCAGATTAACCCCCATGCTGGCTAGTGGTAAATATATGATGGGGGAGGCCAGGGGGCGTGATCATTTCCGGGTATTTCGCGTTCCGGCACTTTTTCAGCATAAATCACTATCGTTGTCAGAGAAATCGGTGGGGGGCAGTCCTTCCAATCCATTGGGAGCGCAATGGGTTGGCGTTCGGCATAAAGGCAAGCCAAATGAGTACATTCAATATAAAACGAACCCGGTATGGTACTGGTTAACCCAAATAAAGCGTCCGGCTAAAGTTTCGATCATTGAAGGGATAATTGCCAAGCATGAAACTCTCCTTGGTGATCAAAAATATCATTATCAAGGGCTTGAGTTTGATATCCCTCGACAAGGATTCAATCCCACTTTCGGTAAGGTGTCTACCTTATTGCTGGAGTATGCCAAAACCTGCGCGAATCCCAGTTCTCAGGTTTTAGACCTTGGCACAGGGACGGGCTACTATGCGATAGCGCTCGCAAAGCAGCGTGGATGTGTCGTAACAGGGGTGGATATCGATGAGAAAGAAATTGCTGTTGCCCAATCGAACGCCTTTCGTAACGGTGTGGAAGAGAAAACAACCTTTTATTGCACCAGAAAAAACCACCCCTTTGAAATGCTGGTTGACAGGATGAAGTTCGACCTGATCATTGCCAACCTGCCTTTTTCACGCACTTCCCAAGTATGGAAATCACGAAAGCATCCCATGGCGCAATGCTTTCATGGAAGTCGATCTCTGTTGGAGATGTTAATTCTCGGAAGTGCCTATCACATCGAACCTGATGGAAGACTGGTTTTTGCCTATTCCGATAGCGGCTATAAGCATTTCCTCGACGACCTCATAGAAGTGTCACCCTGGATAGTGGATTCTCGTAAGTGCGTGACTCGGGAAAGGGACGACAGTTTCTATATTTATGATCTGAAGTTGAGTGAGGATTTTGCCTCATTGATTGATAACCGGGGATTATCGGAAGGTTAGGGTCTGTAATCCCAGGGTTCGCTTCAGTCTTCTTTAGTCTCGATCCCTCAAAGATTACCCCGTCCCTGGAGACGGGGTTAAGCTCATCTGTCGATTTTTTTTACAGTGTAAAAATAAGGTCTCGACGGACCATCGCTCTGGAGCAGTTGAAACCAATAGAGTAAAAAAGTCCTAAACGTGTTGTCAGGGGGCGTGGACAGCGGAATTTTGTCTCCTTGAGACATGGTTCAAAAATTCAACCAAATCAATAGGGTTCGCGGCTTTTTTAATTCAATTTCACTCAATAGTGCCTACCTAATCTGAAGCCTATTTTAGTCCAATAGTCTATGCATTCCTCATCTTATTAGTCCGATAGACAGAGTCTATAAAATATACAGGCTCAGAAGAGTTCCTATAAAAAGTATTTAAAAATCAATAAGATGAATAGTTGGCAAGGTAATTGCTTTTAGCGATGTCGAACAATGTTCAGGGCGCTGGGATTAATGTTAAGCGCTTGATAATACTAATTCGATTCAACTGTTCAGAGGACATCATGAAATTTGCGATTATTGCTAGCCTGCCGCTCATGCTTGGAGCTTTTGGAGTTCAGGCTATTCCGCTAACCTACGGCACTACCACTCACGACACGACCGCATGGCAGGAACTTGCGGATGCGCCAAATAACGATCCTTTTGGCGTTTCTTGGAGTACTGACAGCGGAGCCACTTGGGGACGCGAAGACCTGACAGTCGGCCAAACAGTGCAATTCAAGTTCAGTGTGCACAAAGAGAATGTAGGCCATCACTATGCCGATCTCATGAAGAGCTGGATCGACTGGGACCAGAATGGAGTATTCGACGTTAGCGATGAAGTTGCATACGGTGAGCACAAACTGGTCGACTTTGAACCTGTTCTGGGCTCCTGGCAGAAGCCTGTTAATCCTGACTTCGCATTCTTTTCCGATGAATATACGCTGACCGAAGATCACGTTGGCGAATTTTGGTTAAGAGCTTTGGCTACCTGCACGCACTCTGTCACCAATATGTACGGTGATAACTGGGATGACCAATGGAAGCCAGAATACACCGACAACTACAACAATTTGATGACGCCAACCGGTCACTACTACCAGGGCGAAACTGAAGAGTGGAAAATCACAGTAACTTCAGTACCTGAACCTGCTACCCTGGCTCTATTCGGTCTTGGAATGGGGCTGTTAGCCGCGAGAAAGCGCGCTAAATAAGTTGCCACCTTGGGAGTCAGTTGAAGGGAGTCTGGAAACAGGCTCCTTTTAACCTGCCCACATTTTCACATTCCCTCCATGCTCTAAAAATATCACGCTCATCAACCAGTCCCAGGCCGGGAGTTACATTCCCTGATCCTGTTACTGATTGATTTTATACTTGAGATCGTTCACTTCATCACCCGTCATTCCTCGAAAGCCCCATTGGTATGGTGCTTGTTCCTTAATCGTTATTTCCACATCTATGGGTGAAATTGATAGTTGCTCTTCGATTTTCTGAAATAGCGTCTTGATCAGATTCTTTTGGGTTTCTGGTTTTCGTCCTGCCATCATATTTATTTCAATGACTGTATAAGCGTCACTTCTGCCCCCAGGGTAGAAGTAGTTGTCTTTCTCCAGCGGGATAAACCGATGTGCCCGCTTATCTTCTGGCATACCAAGAACCTGCTGCATGCACTCATGGATTACGTCAGATAATTTGGCTTTTATCGGATCCAGTTGCTCTTTAATCCCGTAGACGACGATCATTTTCTTTCCTTGTATGGTATGTAGAGCAAATTGGCGGGTGTATACAGGCAGCGGAATACTAACCAAAGTGAGGGAGGGATTCGAACCCTCAACAGTAGATTTTTAGGACCACTCAGGACCGCCTGAAGCCCCGATAAATAAAGGGTTCTGATTTTTGCAGTGTTCCCAAACGGTCTTAAAAGGTCTTTGAATTGGGCCGAAATTGGGCCGAAAAAATCTAGCATCATTTGGTCCTTGGAAACTGGTGGATAATGCCTGGCAAACTCTGACCAGTTTCCGAGGGAGTTTCACCATTTACCATAGATGTAATCAGCCCGGCCATGCTTGGCGAATCGCTCGGAATCCATCTTGCGTAATGCTTCTTAATCATTGTTGTGTCTGCATGCCCCATACTCTTCGCTATCCACTCCATAGGAACATAGTGCGATAGCAACTGGCTGGCGTAAGTGTGGCGGCACTGGTTGGGTCCACGGTGCCGGACTTTGGCTTTTTTAAGTAGATGGGTAAACCATCTGCCCACGCTTGAATTATGCCAGGGCGAGTCACTGACGGAGTTTAAGAATACGAATCTAACATGCTCAGTCTTGCGCGTAATATTGTCCCGCTGGATCACGTCGATTTTTACCGGTTCCCTCATGAATGTGTGCTCATACTGTGATTTGATCCAATCCATTGCTGGGCCGATAAACTCAATTTCGCGCACGCGACCCTTTTCCTTAGGGACTTTATAAATTGACTCAACACGGGCGCGGCTCACCTTGGCTTTCCAATAATTGCCGCTTCTGTCTATGTCCTCCCAAGCGAGTGCGATCAGCTCCGAAATGGAGAGGCCCGCCCAGCAGTCAAACAGGAACATGTTTTTGTCCTGCACCCGCTTGGTTTTTACCTGAGAGATAAGCCCAAGCTCGCTTTTTGTGAAGGGATCAGGTTCCGGGTCGCCATCCTTTTCAACATTCTTGATAAGGTCTAAGGGGTTCGACGTGATAACGCCATCTGAAAACGCATCACCCCAGACAGCCCGAACCACGGTGAAAATGTCATTCACGGTCTTAACACTTAAGCCGGATTTGAGGAGCTTGGCCTGAAACAGCTCAATGTCAGATTTTGGAATCTTTCGAATCAGCGCGCTTCCCCAGTGTTCCCGGACATGGTTGGCCTTATGCACATAGTTTCGATAGGTCGAAGGGGCCTTTTTGGCTTCGCAAACCTTCAGCCAAGAATCGATCCCCTGGGCTACGGATCGATTCGCATCCTTTAAAGAGCCACCGGAAAACACTGACACAAGGGGAGAGTCGGGGAAGTGGGCGGCATAATCAAACCGCCCCTCCTGAATTTCATTCTTTATCTGTCTCAGCTTGTTTTCGCAGTAACGCACATTGGACTTGCTCACAACATCGGTGATGACCTCAGCGCAACGGCGTCCCTGGAGGGTAAACCGGATCTGCAGCTTGCCATAGTGTAGGCGAACACCTGGCGGAAGCTTCGTAACACCCTTTGGCAATCCGCTCATGCTGCGCTGACTTCCTCTGAGCCCATCCATTTTTCAATTTCGTGCCAGTTGTACACAGCCAGGCGACCCCGAAGTTTCCAATGCTTACCTTCAAGCCACGCGCCTTTCTTCCGGTAAGCGTCAGCAGCGTCCCGGGTGATACCAAATAGGGGCCAAAGCAAGTTAACGTAAACCCACTTTGCGGGAACAACGCCCAAAGAGTTTTTGCTTTCTGGTGAAGCCATACACACCTCTTCTATTTTTTCGTTAACTATGGTGTTTTTAAGTCTCGTGCCAAGCTACTAATTGCATTGGCAGCATCAATTAAATGCTGATCAACGTCCTGGCCTGATCTGACCACGGTGTATTTGTAGTCATGGCACACGCTTCGGACTGTTTCGGGACACCTTCTGCACTCAACTAAGCCGCCTTTGCCTTTCATAGAGTTGCAATGGTGCTGAGTTATCAGCTTGGCCTCAGTGATGTTAGGAGTTGGAATTATCATAATTCGACAGCCGCCCAGGTTTTGTGCTCATCCGCCGATAGGCTTCCAACTTCCAAAGCTCTTCAAAGCTGTTCTTATATGATTCTTTCTGGCCGGTATCTTCACACCAGTTATCTGGGTCAATGCATGTTGCTGGTGGGCCGACTGCAACAAAGTCGTTGTCCATACGGATGCCGCAAAACATCATCATCTTTCCGGCTATCACCACGGTTTCAAAATCCACTTCTTGAATTCGAGATTCGATTAACTCTTTGGTTACTCGGTTAAGTGGCTGAACTTGTGTCAGGTAACGTGGCTCGATCTGAGATTGTTCAATTGCCATTTTTTCTAAGCTCCAAGTGTTTCTAAGTCATTGCTCATACCTACCTCCAATAAGTGACGCCGTCGTCGCACACATAAGCTGTTTTATCGGGGGTAGCTGTTATTGTGGTAACTGTCCCGACGGTTCCGCTTGTGGTAACCCCTATCCCCGTGCCAACGATGGTGTCACCCTTTACTCGATGGATAACCTTGCAGTCGTGTTCTGCCGCAAACAACGCCCATTGCTGGGCGTCCCTGTACATCGCGTAAACCGAGGCTCCAAATGCAGCAATAATAATGATGATCATCACTAAAATTTTCCTTTCGCATTCGTCATGCCACATCTCTTTTATCGCGGTAAGCATCTATTTGCCCCAATTACAATCAGTCGCCACGCTTTCTTGAGAGGTGACAACCACGCACTCAACGCCAGGCTTGGGTTTGATTACGCTTGAAACTGTTGTTGTATTCGTGAGCCATCTATTGAATCCTACGCCTGCGCCAAGGATTACGAGGGCAAGCACGAGTAAAATGCCTTGAATAGCGAGTCTGCTCATAGTTGATTCTCCAGTTGTTGAATTGCTTTATAGGCAGGAGAATGGCTCAGCATGGCTTTGTAGATGTCTTTCATCGTGGCCCAAGGCACGGGAACATTTACAGTGTAGGTTTCTTCACCCCTGCAGACCTCGCATTCCGGAATTGCGCCTGACGATAAGCAGGTGAAACATTGCTCTTTATGTTGAACAGTGAATTCTCCGATGCAGGCCGCTTTCATTTCTGGCGTGATTGTTTCTTCTAGTCCGGGTTTTGGGCTCGTCTTTTTGTTCCATTGCTCAATTAAATAAACTGGGTTTGGGATTCTTGGCCCAGTAATCCAACTACAGCACTTTAGCCTCCAGTCCGTCGAATCTAATGGGCTGGCTCCTATGAAACGACCTGAATAAGTCAAGCGCGGCACTTCATTGCAGAAGGGGCATTTATTTAAAGTCAACTCGTTGATATTGAGTGTATGATCAATATTTTGCTTAGGTGGAGACCCTTCATAGGGAGCCCAATCTAAACCGTTAGGGACAAGTACTTGGTAGCCGTTCCAATAATCGAACGATGGAGACAATACATTTGTGTGGCCAGCTCCACGTTTGCGGAACTTATCAATAAAAGTAATTACCACCCCTTTTAGCTGTTTATGCTCACATCGCCATATGTACCAGCCCGGATGCTTCGGAGGGGCATCGGCATATTTTGTGAAATGGTGTTTTGATGACTTGTTACTCATTTCTTTCCCTCTGTACATGTTTTAAACCCTGTATACACCCAGTCCCCATAACGATTTTGGTAGTAGCTGCCCATCTTGGTTTTCGGTTTCCAGTACCACTCCTGAAAGCCCTCAAATTGGAATCCGTGACGCTCTCCGGCGGGGAAGCTGTAGCGTCGGAATCCGAGGGCCTGCAGGAGTGAGTAAGTTAGGAATTGCAAAGGCTGTAACCCTTTATAGGGAGCGTGCCGGGAGCGCCCATATCCAGAGTGTGAGATGATCCACCGATAGATAACCCCCAAGTTTTTGAGATTTTCTGAACCTCTTTCAACATTTGCTCCAGTAGAATATTGTTTGCACGAACCGCATCCAGTATTTGAGCTTGCAAGTCTTCAGGCTCAGAAGCCGGGCGGGTGGATAGCTCAGTTGTTGGCAACGGTTCTTGCTCAGCCAGGGCGACCGACTTTTCAGCGGCTCTCTTAGCGGCATCCTCCGAATTCACGCGCTCCCGGATTGCTTCGATTTTTTCAACGACCCTTTCAATCATCAAATCGTCAACATGTCCGGCGCTCCATTTCCACTGTGTTGCCTTGCCGTTTCTTACTGGAGCCAGGATTCCGAGTTCCTGCACAGCGGCAGAAAACTGGGTATTGCCTACGCGAAAGGTTTTACACTCATCCACCAGCTTGATATTTCCGCCAGTGGCGAGCCTTACAAAGATTAAATTTAAAAGGCCGGCTATTTTTGCGCGTAACGTTTCTTTCTTGTTCATGCTGTTGGTCCTATCAAGTGATGGGGTGGGGCCGCTTAAGCGGCCTGGCTCTTGTAGTTCATGAATGCTTTGTATTCAGATTCGGTTGCCAAAGAAACTTTGCGGACGTCAGCGCCCTTGGCGTTTTGTTCATGCGTCCGGCGTTGAGAAGCGATAAAGCACGCCTCATCGTGAACACGATGGTAATTAATGACTTCTCTTGCGTTGCCGGTAGGGTCAGTCAATTTGATATATAGGTCTTTGCTTTGCATGGTTTTTCCTTAAGTTAAACGACGAGTGTTTGAGCAATCGCGAAGGGAATATCATCGTCAAAGTCGTCGATTGTTTGGGGGCCGGTTGCTCCCTGTTGGTTTTGTCTGTAGCTAGATGCTCCAGAAGCTCCGGCGTAACTGCCTGCATTACCGGCTGGCTGCGCGGGCTGTCGCTGTTGAGGTGGTTGATTGTGCCCTTGGCTCGTATTGTCACGAGGGTCCAAGAGCCTGATTTGCCCCTGCACGTCCACAAGCACTTCTGTGGTGTAGCGATCTTGCCCAGACTGGTCTTGCCATTTGCGGGTTTGAAGTCGCCCTTCCAAATAAAGCTTGCTGCCTTTCTTTGCATACTGCTGGATGACTTCAGCCAATTTCCCGAAAACAACAACTTTGTGCCATTCCGTGCGCGGTACCATTTGCCCGGTTTGACGATCCTTGTAGCTTTCGTCTGTAGCTAGGTTCAGGTTTGCGACAGCGGAACCGGAAGGTGTGTAACGTAGCTCGGGATCTTGGCCAAGGTTTCCCAGCAAGATCGTCTTGTTAACGCCGCGACCCATTAAGACAACTCCCCAACAAACACACGGTAATTGCCAGCAGTGTGGGCTTTTACTTTTTCCAGGATTAGGCTCTTGAATTCATCAGCGATTAATTCCTCGATAGCATCGAGGCGGAGAATTCTGAGAGCAAAGGCTGGCTCGCCACGTCCAGAGATCATACTGAAGCGAATGTGGAAGGTTCGCTCCTGAAGGTCGAGATAAGGGAAGCATGTAAACTTGATTCCCCAGGGCAATGCCCCGTCACGGGCTTCGGCGTCGATTTTGTCGAATGTGCTTTTAGTTGCACCGTAGTCGCGAGATTCGTGGGTTTGCTCACTAACAGCCTTCAGGGTGAAACTGCGGATGCTCGCAAGAGCTTTCGGTAACTTGATTTCTTCCCCCGTAGCGTCGATAGGCGTTATGAAATCGCGCCATTCTTCCATCCACTCAGCAAGATCCTTTTGAGATAAGCGGTCCTTCCCACGGTTTTTAAGTTCAGTGAATTCCGCCGTGGCTTTGAGCTTCAGTTTTGCCGTATGCTCGCCGTGGCCGGGTTTCGCAATTGTTCCTTTATCAAAGAGGGCTTGAGCATTCATCTCATCCGCGTAGATAAAACAATCTGCGGTGCCTACTTCGTGAATGTAACTGACAAAATCCTTTAATGATCCTGTGTTAAATTTTGCCCGATACCGTGCTGGTGCAGCCATATACCTTTCTAAGCTGTGGATGCAGATATTTTCGGGCAGCGTGATAACGGGAATCTGAGTTGCTGGTAACTCTTTATCTGCTGCAATCGCTGTATCTTGGATAAGTTGAAGAGCTTGCTTTTCCATTAATGTTTCTCGCTATGCCGTTGAATTTGCTTTTTGTCCAGGTCAAACATGTCTGATTGATCTTCAGGGAATAGGGTTAGCTTCCCATTGCGGCCAACGTGGAAAGGTGTCTGGCTTGCATCCTCGGCTGAAATCTTGCCGCGAGCGGTTGGCAGCGTGTGGACTATTTTGTGGCTACACATCACCTGGCTACTGGTGCCCAGTTGGGAGACATCGAACGTCAATACCACTTTCCCTTTTTGTGAGTAGGTGACGACGTTTGCGGCGACTTCGGAAAGCGCCGCGCTTATTTTTTGCTCAAGCACGCCAGCATCACAGCTTGAAATGAAGTCGTTCACGTCTGTGCTCATGATTGAATCTCCAGAGATTCTCTAACGGTTAAATGAAGCGGAATATTCCGCCGTTAAGCAGCTTCAGCCAGGGAAAGACGCCCAAGCCTTCGCTGAAGTTTTGTAATAAGGCTGAACAATTCACGATTGTCTGAGATGGGCACAGCAGAAAGCCTTGAGACGATTCCCCTGATGGCCTCCTTATGGTTCTGGCACGCGCCCACCAGCTTGAAATGACCTCTCACACGATCATTGATCATGCTTGAGTCGCCGCCGATGATGGCCAGATAAATTCCAAGCCAGCTCACCATCATTTGCTCTGACGAAGGGACGCCCGCCAGACTGATATTTGAAACGTTTTTGCTCATTGTCATTTCTCCTTAAAAGTTGCTGACGGCTGGGTAATCGTTCAGGTTCATGTCATGCAGCCACAAGATCACTGTTTCTTCGGCTACGTCGAAATGATTGGCAAGCACACCGATAATCTCGTTATCTGTTGGGCGACTTGGTTTAATGGGGCGGGCTTTCGCTGACTCTGAATTGACCAAGCTGTTTAAGGTGCGGGGCGCTGATACGCCTTCAGGCTTGGGCTTGGCTTTGTGTTCAAGGATGCGAGATTGAACGATAGCGGCGAAGTCCTCAGCGGGCTTGGCTACGATTGCCTGCAGATCGTCAAACAAGAACCTGTAACCGGTCGCGTGCTCATTGAGCTGCTGGATGTTACCGCGCATGATTTCGGCGATCTCGTCTACCTCAACCTTGGCCTTGGCTGTTTCGTCATTAACGGCGGAGCGGAGACTGTCGATTCTCCTTTTACCCTTCATTACTCCAGCGAAATCAGCGCCGCTGTACTGAATCGATACGCCATGCGGTGCGAACTCTTTTTCGAAGCTAGTGATGTATAGTTTCAGGGCCGCCTTTGCGTCAGTGAGTATTTCATCCCTGATCTGTTGCTTACGGGCTGCAACTTTTTTCTCAAGATCCAGGCGCTTCGCTTTCGTGTCCTTCGCGATTTCGTCAATTGTGTTAAAGATTTCCTCTATGCTCTTTGTTTGACTCAGAACATGATCCCTTGTCAGTGAGAGTCGCTTTTCAACGTCTTTGCACCACTTAGCCGACGATTCAGCGTTGGCAAAATCCTCATCTGTTTGTAGGTCGGTAGATATGCTTTGCAGCGTAAGTTTTGCCGCTGCACGAAAATCCTTGAGATTCGACACTGTACTTACATCAGTAATCTCAACTCTCAGAGCGGGAAGGGCGGTTGGCTCGCGTCCAACAGGCTCAGGTGTCAGGATAGCGCCGGAATAGTCCGCCAAATCTTTTTCGTACTGCTGCCAGTGCTTGATCAATTTTTCTTGATCTTCTGGTACCGGAAGCTGTTTGACATAAACACACTTTTCTTCAGTGCCGTCGGTCACCATGTAAAGGCAGTATTCAGCTTTTGATACATAAAGTTGTTGCTGTACTTGCCAGTAATCGCATTCAGGGACGCGACCGGTTTGCACTACAGCGGCCTTTTCTTCATTCCATAGCTTGCATTCCCAGATAATATCCTCAAGCATGGTGAGGCCATCGAAGCTTGCCAGTAGATAGGCGTCATCGTCAGTGGCGACAATGGGGTAAAGCTCTTCGCCTATGATCCTCTCAGCGATCGGACGGGCTAACGCTTCGGCTGCATGCCCCTTGTCAAAAAGGCGCTGTAGAAATTCGTCAATCTCCTTTTCGGTCCCTGTAGCCTTCATTGAAATGAGTTCGTTACGAGTGGCATAAGGTGAGACACCCATCATTACCGATGCCTCAGAAGCGGTATGGTGTAGCGTCCGGATCTTCTTCCACTCTTCGCTCCCTTGAGCGACATTGATCGTTAGCATTGCTCTTGCTCCTCTTCTTCAATGATGTCGGCATCAAGTACGGACCAGATTTGGTGCTTTTGATCTTCTGTAAGCTTCCCCTTGGTCTCGACGGTGCTGATGATTTGCTCAGGTGTTTTTTTCCCGGCTTCAATCGCATCGCGCCACTTAGGGAAATTCGCTTGAAACTGTTCGTCTGGGTAGTTTTCCGCTTCCAGGGTCGACTCCTGAGAAGGAGGGGTTATATCTGTCTCTCCTTGAGGTACGTAGTCGCTTAGTTCGTCAGCGGAGTACACGCCCAGGATTACGTCAGGGGCATAAAGGCGCGCCCAATACTTGGTTGCAAGGTAGGCTGATTGCTGCTTTGGGTTGCTTTTCCAAAGCGGGCTATTCTTGGTAGTTATCTGAGCAGGGAATAATCGCTCCCCCCATGTAATCTCTGTTTCCCCAGCCAATACTGCCCCTGCACGCACCCAGGCACTTTGGTTGTTAGCCCCATGGGTCCAATCACCGCCGTACTCATACTTAAAGCGTCCGCGTATTACCTTGGAGCTGGAAACCACTGCATTGACTAATTGAGCCTCATATCCAAGGGTGCCGTTGACTATGTGAGTCTTTTGGGCAACTGCAAAAGGATTCATTTGCCATTGGGCGGCCTGCATGCAAATTGCCATGCAGTCGCCTACTGAGCCTTGCAAGTGTTCAGGAACGGTAACTTTTGAACCATTAGCCATTACAGTTGCCAGCCGGTGCAGCTCTTCCATTGCTCTCGCATTGAAAATCAAAGTCTGTAGATCAGCAGAGTTGTTTATTGCTGGAGCATTGGCGTTCGCCGTAGCGATTCTGCTTGCTTGCTCCTCTTGTATCGCGCTCATTGCGTCATGCTCCTTTGGGTAAGGGTGATTTCTGGTTCAAACTCTTCTGGCTCGCACTTCCAGCAACCGGGGTGATCTGGATCTCTGCACTCGGAGAACGCGCCATATCTCTGGCTGTAGTAACGGCCGGCACGAGCGGTTTGCAGATGCTCGACGTAATCTATGTCTGAGTAGTCCTGGTGCTTCATCCCTACACCTTGAAATTGAATTGCTTTGGAAGTTCGCCGTGTGTCTCGTAAAACTTGCGGCGATTCTGGTATTGTTTAAGGCGGTGCTCGTTCCCGATTCTGTTGGGGAAGCTGCGCTTAAGGTGCATGCAGGCCCGGTCAAACATCTTTTGGTCAGTTGCTTTGTCTGGGGCTGTAGGAGTGCTTTTCATTATTGTCACCAGTTAATCAAAAAGTTAACCATGAATGCAAAGTTAAGCAAACGGTTAACTGAGGTCAAGAATTTTTTTTAACTTTTTTGGTAACTTTTTAGGGAAGGCTATGATTAAAGTGCTGTTTGTGGCCGCTGCTGTGGCGTCAGGGGTTGCTCAAGGTGGAACTATTGATTCAAAAAATTTTGATGAATGCGTTCTAGAGCATATGAAAGGGGTGGTCAGTGATGTCGCTGCTCGCTCAATAAACAGGGCATGTCGCAACCAGTTCCCTGATTCTGTGCCGTCTGAGGAGATCTCTAGAATACCTAAGCTGGCGGTTGATAAAATCGCAGGAGAGGGAAAAGTAGGGGTTAATGGCGCGTTTTCAGGCGAGCTGTTTAATGGGAACCGTGAGTGGGTTGTTCACCAAGTCATTGTTAGATTGATAGACAAAAATAGCGCCACCTATAGAGACTATAAAGCCGATGTTAAAGATGGGGCAAAAGGGGAGGGGAATTTGTATGTTGAAAGTGGAGTTCAACCACTTTCGAAAGGTAGCTTTACCTTTGAAGTCTTTAGCCCTCCAGGTCAGTATGATTGGTATTTATTGGAGGGGTATGGGGTAAAACTACCAGAGTAAGTTTTACTCTGCCGGTTGGTGTTCGACAGTAAGTGATGTTGATATAGTGGCGCAGGCCCGCAATATCTCATTCCTGTAATGTTCATATTCTTTGGCTGCTTGCTCTGAAGGGGAAGCAGATAGAAATAATATTTCAATCTGCTTTACCGCCTGTCTGATTTTTTGCAGATTGTGGACTGAGTCAGTCACAGCGCTCTCCTTGTTATTATTCGTTATATCTCGTCAATGTCCTCAATAATTGGCGGCTTGTGCTCAGGGTCCGAGTTGTCAAAAAAAACTCCTAAGTTGTGGTCATTTTTGCGGACTTTCTTGCACTGAGTCAGCATTTCTTGCTTACCCCAGGAACTACTAGCGTGATACATGTCTACGATGTTTCGCAGCTGATCAGCTTCATCTCGCTCCTTTGAGTCCAGTACTACTTCAATACTCTGGCGCATCAATTTACTCCTAGCTCCATTTGATGATACGGGAATCACTGTAGTCCATATGGACTATTTGTTGAACATTGACGTATGTGTGTTTAAGTGCCATACAATGAGGCAGGAGACGCTTTGTTTGTTTAAATGCCAACATTAAGGAAAGTTAATGAAGGGGCGACCCATGACCATAGGTGAAAGAATTAGGGAGCTTAGACAACGGAACAGGTATGAGAAAAAATTAACCCAAAAGCAGCTTGCTGAAGTGCTGGGGGTATCCAGAGAAAAGATTAGAACTATTGAGTCAAACGGGCCTTGCATGCTGAGTCCCGAAAACGTAAGGACACTATGCGAGTACTTTGGGGTTGACGAGGCTTATTTGTTCAGAGGGGAAATTAGCTCCGGGAAGAATCTGGATCCGCAATTGAGCCACGTTGTTACTGTGGCTCAAACTAATCCGATTTTCCGGTTCCTGATTGACCACCTTTCAACTTGGGACGAGAAGATGTTAAACGGTGCTTTAGATGTGATTACAGGGATAGAAATTAGGCATCAGCAGAAGCTGCAGAGTGCTCGGGAAACAGGCTCAAGATAGTTTCCCTGAGCTTGTGCGCACCTAAGCTGTCTTGCTCCCGCTGTTCCAGGTAGCGAGTTATTGTGCCGTTTCTTAAGTGGCGTTCAGCTTGCTCAGCCATTGGATAGCCGGAAATTACAATGATGGGCACATCTTTTGAGAATTCGCGCCTGATACGTGTCGCTAGATCAAAGCCGTTGTCTCGCGGCAGGTGAACGTCAGCAATAATTAGGTCGTAAGTATTCGTAGCAAGCAGGCTCACGGCGGCATCAGCACAATCGGCCTCATCTATAACGCTCGCGCTGTCTATCACCCTCGCGATGCGAAGGGATACAGATGTTAGCGCTCTTGTGGCCTCCACGTCGTCCACAATTAGAATCTTTTTTAGAATCATCATACTACTCTACAGCAGGTAAACCTTTTGGGCGATTTTTACCATAAATCTTAAGTCTGCGCTGTGCTTTTTTTGTTTCAGTGCAGAAATGTGCAATACCAAACTATTTGACCGATAACCTTGACCTTTTCGCTTGCGAATACATGCGAGGAGTATTGAGAGTTTTCGGGTTGAATTACTAAATTACCCTCAGCCGGATCAACAAAGATCCTTCTAATCGCTCTTCGGCCTGACGGAAACTTAAGCAGATAATAATCCCCATCAACTACGTCGCCACCTGAATGCGCAGCGGCGATCGAACCCTTTGGAATACGAGCACTCATGCTTGAGTCTGGTTGCGTGAACCAAATAATTCTAGATAGATCATATCCTCGTTGCTGAAGCATCCAGCCTGCTATGGCTTCCGGGTCGGCAGCTTCATTGGCTCTAACTGCTGAACAGTGGAGGACTCCTATTGACCTTTGCAGTTCGGTCGGTAGTTGGTTGGCATCGTCCAGCGAGCCTTCTGGCAGTCCTATCCGCTCCTCAATCATCCGTGCAGCACGCTCACCCATTGATTGCGACTTAGGGTTGTCGCTTAAGTAGTTGCTTATTCTTGCTGGTGCTACACCCGCTGCATCACCGCATGCTTTTTGGCTCCCATTAAACATCTGAGCAACAATCTGCTTGAGCCTCTCACGTCTTACGAGATGAGCTGTTGATCTATCTTTCATCTATTAACTGCCGGTCAGGATTAATGGCGCGGATCTAATCTATAAAAGCGCCGTACCAAACGACAGCACCTATAACCTTCACTTGGTCGCCGCTAAGCTTATGGACCGGGTAGGAGGGGGTTTCTGGCTGTAGGAGGAATGAACCATCGGGGTCGTGAAATACCTGGCGAATAACCCGCTGACCATTTTGCAAGCCGATCAAATAAAGATTCCCATCAAGAATATCTTTCCGTGGTTCTATCGCTACCAATGAGCCCCTTGGTATTCGTGCTTGCATGCTTGAATCTGGCTGGGTAAACCAAGTGATGCTTTCTGAGTCAAACCCTCTCTCGCGGAGCAGTTCATCTACGATGATGCCAGTCTGGTTATTGGATGTAGGGCGGTTATTCAGCGCCTCGGGCACAAAGCCAAGGTCTCGCTGTTTTTCTGCTGGTAGTAGTCTGTGATCATCTAGGCTACCGCTATCCAATCCCAGCTTTTCTTCCCAATTCCTTGCCGCTTTTTCTCCAACTGACCGAGAAGAAGGGCTGTTGCTCAAGTATCCGCTAAGTTGAGAGGGAGCAATGCCAACGGCGGCGGCATAGTCTTTGGCCACGCCGTCAAAACGCTGATCAATTATCTGCCTTAGCCTTTCTTGGCGAACTCGCCTTATCAGTATATCCCCTGAAGCCCTAACCATTTCACTCCGCCCAAATCTCGTTTCGCAAATTATATGGTTTCCTTCACTTTTACGTAATCTTCAACAAAAAGTTACCAGTCGTCGTTAACATAACCAAAGGGTAAACTTAAAGTTAACCAAATGACGAACTATTGAGCCCAAGGTTATGGACCCAAAGAGCTACTACGAAAGCCTGCCAAGAGGTCAGCGCAAGCAGTTGGCTTCCGAGCTGGAAATAAGCCCTGTTTACCTTTGCATGATCATTTCTGGTGACCGGCCAATTACTGCAGAGAGAGCAGTTGCCTTGGAGGACATTTCAAACGGCCAGGTAACGATGGAAGAGGCCGCGCCAGATTTTCCCTGGTCCCGCATGTACGAAGTTCTAAAAAGGAGAGAGGTGACCCCCCTATGAGTATGACAGCTGTTAGCAACTTTTCTAATTACATCCCAGCCCGCAAATTGAAGGCTAACCCTTACACAGTACGCGTCGATGACGTGGAGCTTGATCTGATTGAGTCGATGGCCGACCTGAACAATGCAAGCCGTGCTGAATACACACGAATCGCTGCCTTGATTGGAATGTACATCATGGCAAAAAGCCAGCGGCGCTTTGATGTTGCCGAGTCCATCCGCAGGAAATTGCTGGAACAAGCCATTGAACCCAAAGCCCATATCTCGCTCGCATATCAGTCCGACGAGCCTAAAGAGTAGTTGAGCGACTGAGACCACGGAAGATTCACGAAAGAATCTTTGTTTACAGAACCTATTAGGAATCGAAGAGGAATCAATGAGTAAAGCGAATAAAGAAATCGGGATTTCTCAGGAAGAGCTTAACGTTCTGGCGGCTGAATTGGCGGCAGATGGACAGAAGGCGGAAGAAGTGCTTATGGAAGCCACCGCCCTGGGAATGAGTGTTATTGCAGATCACAGCTATGACAGCGTGGCCTGTTTCAGCTTAAGGCATTAGTCAAGAGCCCGTCTTGCCTCTCACGTCTTCCGAGAGGCCTTTTTAGAGTCCGTTTCCCGTTTGACAACACGCCAGAGGGGCGGGGCGCGGATTCTACAAAGTAAGGAGTAACAGGCTTGGTTAGACCGCCAGCACACCCCTGCTTAGCGATGGGGCCGTACAGACGGAATCGGCCGGGAGAAGACTATCAAGGGTTTCGGGAAACCTTTTATAGATCACTCACCAAGCTTGCCTTGCTTTCTTATTTCGGAGTGACGGGGCGCGATAGTGCCCCCCCCTTTTTTAATCGCAAGAGAATCTATTGAGAGTCGCAGGAGAAGATCTGGTGAACACAACGATGGTGATTACAAGTCTTGGGGTCGTGTCAGCGGCTGGAGGGACTCTGGTTGGTGGGGTTTATTGCTTCCTGCAGTTCATGGGTGGTCTATGAAGCCTGACGTATTCATGCCGTTTTTCATCGGTGATTACCTTGCAGCAACTTCGCGCCTGACGACTGAACAGCACGGCGCGTATCTACTGTTGATTTTTGATTATTGGATGAACGGCCCTTTGCCAGATAACGATCAGGTACTTGCCAATATTTGCAAGATGTCGCCTGAGAAATGGGAAAGCAACAAGGAATGCTTGAAGCATTTTTTTAGCATTCATGAAGGAACCCTTAAGCATGCAAGAGTTGATGAGGAGAGGGAAAAAGCTACTCAACGGATGGAAAAAAGTAGGGCAAAAGCAGCCAAGGCAGCCGCTGCAAGATGGAAGAATGATCAGAAATCAAACAAGAACAGCTCAAGTGATGCAACGAGCAATGCCCCAAGCATTCAAGAAGCAATGCCCCAGCAATGCCATTCACATTCACATTCACATTCAAGTATTAAAGAGAATAAGAGACATAGTCCGGCTGAAGCCGAACCTATCCCCTCCGACGATTCCAAGCGAGTTATCGATCATCTCAATCAATCCACTGGCCGAAGCTTTCGCACATCAAAAGCAAGTCTGAAGTTTATCAACGGCCGACTTGGAGAAGGCTTCACCCTTGAACAGCTCAACATAGTTACTGACCACCGCGTCAGCAAATGGGCCAACGATTCGGAAATGTCCGAATACCTACGCCCCCAAACCTTATTCGCGCCCGAGAAGTTCGAAGGTTATTTACAAGCAGCAATTGAGTGGGACGCAAACGGGAGAAGAACACATGCACAGCCCGAAGGATTTAAGCAATCAACAGTTGATCGCGCTGGTTGCGTCGCCGCAGAACGAGAGCGAGAGCTGGCAGAAGAATATCGACAGATCCAAGCAGCTCAGGCACGAGGCGGTGATGCTCCGTTTCTGGCGGCGTATGACTGAGAGTTACGGGGCGTCCTGGGTGCGACAGTTTGGAGACGTTAGCGGCGAAGCTTACAAAACCTGGAGCGCTGCGCTTTCAGGATATTCAGAGCATCAGATAGGAAATGCATTTCATAGCCTGCTGGAAGAAGGGGCAGAGATGCCGCCGACCCTGGGGAAGTTTATCAAGCTTGCCAAAGGGCTCAATCGAAACACTGAGGGAATGATTACCAAGGGGGCAGCAATCGAGTCACACAAGTATTTACAGCGGGCTTTGCCGGTTCCGCCTGAAGTTACAGAACGTCGCCGGGAGCTGGCGCGCGAAAACCTGTCGAAGCTGATTGCTTCGCTTGCCTAACAGAGAATCTCTGGAGAACCACATGTTGCTAGAAACAGAAATTGAATTACGCCAAGTCCGCCCCGGGGCGACGGTGCCGGAATACAAAACTAAGGGGGCAGCGGCGCTGGATCTGTGCGCATGGCTTGCAGAGGTTGATTACGTTGCGCTTCGCCCCGGTGAACAGGTGTTAATCCCCACCGGAATTTCAATTCATCTGAATAACCCGAATCTTTCGGCTGTCATCATTCCACGCTCTGGGTTGGGTGTCGAAGAGGGATTGGTGCTTGGCAATGGGACCGGCCTGATTGACTCAGACTATCAAGGTGAGTTGAAGGTGTGTTTATGCAAGCGGCCAAATTCCGACTCATATAACGCTCCATCGATTATTCGCCATGGCGACAGAATCGCTCAACTAATCATCACACCCGTTGTCCGGGCCAACTTCAACCTTGTAAACGAATTTTCCTGCACGTCCGAACGTGGTGCCGGCGGCTTTGGCTCGACCGGAATCAACTAATTGATTGGGAGCCCGGCCAGCATTACCGGGACCGTCGAGGGCAGGTGAACGGCGGACATTGAAAATTCCCTGCAGCGTGGGCGTTATCGGGCACCGTGTGTGACCTCCTTGTCAGCTTCGCTGAAATGCAAGCGGCTGTTGCATCTCTGAAGCTCCCCGAAAGGGCGGGCATATGGCCTGGATCGAGGCTTTAGGGATTGCAGCTCACAGGGCGGGCGTGACCACGCATTCTATTGGTGAAGAGAGTAAGAAAGATGACCTGTTTTACTAATTACCGAAATATTCCCCAGTTAGGGCTTGGCTTTGAGGGCGAGTTAATTATTGACAACTTTGCCGGTGGTGGTGGTGCTTCAACGGGAATTGAAATTGCGGTTGGTCGCCCGGTGGATATTGCAATCAATCACGACCCTGAAGCGGTCGAGATGCACAAGATCAATCATCCAGTGACAGAGCATTACTGTGAAGACGTTTGGCAAGTGGATCCGCGCAAAGTGTGTGCGGGTCGGCCAGTTGGGCTGGCTTGGTTTTCACCAGACTGCAAGCATCATTCAAAGGCCAAAGGAGGGAAGCCGCGCGAGAAGAAGATAAGGGGGCTTGCCTGGGTGGCAATTCGTTGGGCTGCGACGGTAAAGCCTCGCGTTATTTGTCTGGAAAATGTTGAGGAATTCATAGACTGGGGACCGCTGGACCAAGAAGGCTTCCCCTGTAAGCGGAGGAAGGGAAGAACATTCAAGAGTTTTGTAAGGGCACTTAAGCGCCAGGGTTACAGGGTTGAATACCGCCAGTTGCGGGCGTGTGATTACGGTACGCCAACAATTCGTAAACGATTATTCCTAGTCGCTCGTTGTGATGATGCACCGATTGTCTGGCCGAAGGTCACCCATGGAGACCCAAACTCAGAGGCTGTAAAAAGCAGAAAGCTGAAGCCTTGGTTAACAGCAGCGGACATTATTGATTGGTCAATTCCATGCCCGTCGATTTTTGAGCGTAACAAGCCACTGGCTGAGAACACCCTGAAGCGAATTGCCAAGGGTATTCAGCGCTTTGTAGTGGATAGCCCCAATCCGTTTATTGTGAAAGTTAATCATGGCGGCGAGGGGTTCAGGGGGCAGCGGGAAAGCGCACCACTGCACACTCTCACTTCAAAAAATGGTGCCGGAATTGTCATACCCTCGGTTGCTCCATTTATCACCGAGCATGCAAACGCGAGCAATCAAAGAAACATGGCGGCCAATGACCCACTGAGAACCCAATGCGCTGAAGTGAAGGGTGGACACTTTGCAATGGTCAGTGCGTTTCTTGCGAAACACTACACCGGTGTTGTGGGCTCAGAGATTGAAAAGCCCACAGGAACCGTTACGACAGTTGATCATCACTCACTGGTGACAGCTCATATTCAGCGTGACTTTGGGCAGAGTGTTGGAAGTAAAGCAAGCGACCCGGTTGGCACCGTAATGGCCGGGGGGCAGGGGAAAACCCAACTTGTTTCAACCTTCTTGTCTAAATACTTCGGCAAATCTATCGGCAGTGAGGCGGACGACCCCTTGCACACCGTCCCTACGCGGGATAGTCACGCTCTGGTCACAAGCAACCTCGTAAAACTACGGGGAACCTGTAGAGACGGCCAGAGGGTCGATGCGCCTTTGCCCACGGTAACGGCTGGAGGTAATCACGTTGGAGAGGTCCGCGCCTTCCTAATGAAATATTACTCTGAAGGCGGACAGTGGGCAGAGCTTACCGATCCTATGCACACAATCCCCACTAAGGACCGCATAGGCTTAGTTGTTGTCAAGGGCGAGCTTTACCGGATTGTCGATATCGGAATGCGCATGCTTCAGCCGCACGAACTATACCGAGCCCAGGGTTTTCCTTCTGACTACATTCACGACCGCTTGCCCAACGGCAAGAAATTAAGCAAAGCCGCTCAAGTCCGGATGTGCGGTAACTCTGTATGCCCGCCCTTAGCAGCCGCCTTGGTCGCTGCGAACTTCACTGAGCAGTTTGGACAACAACAAGAACCAACCGAGGCTAAGACTGCATGAACCTAATGAAAAAGCTTCGGGGTCGTTATCTGCCCCTGCTTATGACATTGATCACTCTGGCTCTGTTCTTCTGGCCGTTCTTTAGAGGATGTCGGGCAGCGTTCAGCCGGAAGTATTACAACATTCGTGAAGAATATTCAGCCTGGGCCTCAACATTAGTTGTGTGCTCTCTGGTTCTGCTGGCAGGAGAAGAAGAATGACAAAAGATCAGCGTTTAGTACTTGAGTTTTTGGATCCGGTTGAATCCTCAACTTCGGATGAAATCGGAATGGATCTGAATATTGGCGTTGAGCGGGTAAACGGGGCGCTGAAACTTTTGGTTGCCCAGGGCAAGGCCACGAGATGCCCAAACACCTACCCAACAGCTTATCTGTTAGTGGAGAGCGAAGAGTGAGTGTTACGAGTCCGGTTATGCGTTACTTCGGAGGAAAATTTCGAATGTATCAGTGGCTAGTCGGTTTTTTCCCGCAGCATCAGAAATACATCGAACCGTTTGGAGGTGGGGGCAGTGTGCTCATGCAAAAAGCGCGCTCCTATGCCGAGGTTTATAACGACTTGGATGAAGACGTTGTGAATGTATTTAGAGTTTTGAGAGATCCTGATCTTGCCAAAGAATTGCAATTTGCATGTCAGCTTACCCCTTTTGCTCGATCGGAATATGAAATTGCTCAAGATGATTCATCTACTGATCCGGTTGAGAGGGCAAGACGAACCCTTTTTCGAGCAACTGCCGGGTTTGGTTCAGCCGCTGCCACAAAGTGTCGTTCAGGCTTCCGATCGGACTCTAATCGAGAGTGGAGCTTGGCAGGTCACGTTTGGCAAAAGTACCCAAGCAACATCCGCAGTTTCTGCGAAAGGCTTCAAGGTGTTGTTATTGAAAATCGCCCAGCTCGAGAAGTGATTGAGCAGCACGCGACTGTTGACAGCCTTACCTATCTGGATCCGCCTTATCTACCTGAGACTCGTGTCATGAACGGGCATAGGTACTACAGGCATGAGATGACTTGTGATGAGCACGAGCAACTGCTAGCCGAAATTCAAAAGGTACCGGGTTATGTCTTGATAAGCGGGTACGACTCAGAACTATACAACGACATGCTTAAAGGCTGGCATAAGCACCAACGCTTTGCGAGAGCGGCGGCCCAGAAAGGCACCAAAGTAGCAGTAGAGTGTGTTTGGTTAAACCCGATGACCTCCGATCGCATAGGGCAACCTTCGCTTTTTGGAGGTGCGGGATGACTGAAGAAAACATCATTCCTTTCGTGTCCAGGTCCGTCAAAACCATGGCTGATGGCACCTTAAGGATTTCGGTAGATGTTGAACCGGGGGATGCTCAGGATGCATTCAAATTGTTTGGTGTGCCTGGGGCGGCTGGCGCAATGGTCAGGCTAACGGATGCTGCTGCCCAGTCTCAGATGCAGCAACGCATGATTGACAGTGCGAAACCTTTCGGCCAGCAAGCCAAGATTTTGTATCAGTCCAGTTTCTTCAGGGCTCCTGAAGTCTGGGCGGCGGCAGGCTCTGACGAAAAGTTTTTGCAGTGGTTGCGCCTTCAAAAGTGCGCCTATACCGGCAGAGATGGAACAGAAGACGACCCGGTTGAAGCTGCCCATGTTCGCCGGGTAGCGAATGGGGCCGGCACCGGGATAAAGCCGCAGTATTCAGCAATTCCCCTGCTTCACTCAGTCCATGTCCGCCAACATCAGGAAGGGGAGTCCGCAATAGCTCCCCGCGAGTGGTGGGACGAACAACGGGTTAAGCACCTACACGGCTGGTCTCGCTTCATGATCAAAAACCAACTCGGATATGAAAGCTGGGCGGATGTCCCGCCGGCGGAATTACTCACCTGGGCGCAATCGCGCGGAATCGATAGACACATACCAAGGGGATACCTATGTCAGTAAATAACATTTATGGCGGCTGGAGAGTGGCAGACGAGACCATCAGTAGCGGAAGAGAGGCCCGAGAAATGGCAAGGGCTGAGCTTGAGAAAGATGTGGCCGCATTCTTGGAAAAAGGTGGAGCAATAGAAACATTGCCTTACTGCGCGCCATCAATCGGACTGAAAGGCGCGAGAGCCAATGCAGAATCTGGGTGGGAAAACGCATCAATGCCGGATACGGCCGCCGCGACTTATCTGGGTGTTCCTTACTCAACATTTCTTAAAGCCATGCGCACCGGTGAACTTATGGGTATCAAGGCTCCCAAAAAGTCCCGAGGCGGGTGGTTTCGTTGTCATCTTGATAAATGGTTAAAGGCATATGAGCAGCATCAGCATAGAGCAATACAAGCAGCTAATGATGAAGCCCAAAGCCAAAAGGCAGGGTAAGTATAACGCCCACTCAACGGTGATTGACGGGATTCGCTTCCCGTCAAAGCTGGAGGGTGGCTACTACGAGTACCTGAAGGCGGCAAAGTCAATCGGAGCAGTAAAGTACTTTCTGCGACAAGTTCCCTTTGATTTGCCTGGCGGAGTAACTTACCGCTGTGATTTTCAGGTGTTTTGGAAAGACGGGGCTGTCTCATTTGTGGACACGAAAGGGAAGGAAACCGAGACATTCAAAATCAAAAAGAAACAGGTTGAGGCGCTTTACCCGGTGACCATCGACATTGTGAAGAGAGTACCCAGCCTGAAGGGGAGATTATGAGCGAGATTGCAGAGAGACTATCAAAGACAGTTTCCCACTCACCCGGTGAGCCGGTTTTTCTTGGGTGTGATATGGCAAGAGGGTCTGACCGGACGGCAACAACGTCGATGTCATTGGCCGGGATTGAGCGCAACGCGGGGTATTACCTTGCACTTGCAAAATACGCGTCTGACCGTGAATCCCGACGCATTGCTACAAGCATGACCGCAAGCATGTTTTTAGCAATGGGCGAAGCTTCCCGGGTCGAACAAGGTGAAGCTGACCGGCTTGCGGGTGTGGTGGTAGCTGTTGAAGTCGAGCCAGAGTTAACCCGCTGTAAAGCCTGCAAAGGTCGCCGCATCCAGAAAAGCAAGACGCAGGAGGTAACCTATTCCTGTTACAAGTGCGAGGGTAAAGGGTTTGATCGGCTGACAGATAACCGAATTGCCACAATGGCACGGATCGATCGTCACCGGTTCCGTAACCGCAAATATCGCAAAGTTTATGAGTCTGTCCGCTCCCGCCTGCAGGAGCTGGAAAGTGCTGTATTACAACAAGCTGGCGAAAAGCTGAGGAAAGTATGATGAGTGAGAGCAACCAACAAACCGATATGTCACCAGAGACCCAAGCAAAATACATCGAGGCATACAATCTAACAGCCCAGAAGTTGCGGCAGGACGCGCTTGACCAATTTAGGGACAGCTCCGAGTGGGGAGTTGATGGGTTTTCCCTGGCGTACCAGTCACTACAATTTGCCGCTATATCCTTAATGGTAGAGGAGGGACTTAACGCGGGACTGGATGAGAATCAGGCAAAGGTTCGCGTCGTTAGGGAAATTGGCAGTCGCATTGCTTCAATTGTTAATGGGCTGACCATTGGGAAGCGGGATACGGATAATGAAGCTACGCATTAAATACAGATCATGGATTCCGCGCCTTCTGGGCGTGGATGCTGTCACCATCTACCCGTTTATATTCTTCAAGCATAGCGTCGAGCAATGCAAGGAGGCGAGCTGGTTTCCGAAGCTTTTTAAACACGAACTTATACACGTTGAGCAGGTTCGTCGCCTGGGGTGGTGGAACTTCTATGTCACATATTTGTGGTTTCAAGTTGCCTATGGGTATAAGAGAAACCCTTTCGAGGTAGAAGCTTATAAGAGGCAGGACGAGGATATAAGCCCTCATCAGAAATTGGTCATGCTTCAGTCCTGGGGCTGGGGTTGGATAGAAGAAAAATAATAATGGGTGGCCTATGAGTAAACGATTCGGAAGAAACCAAAAGCGGGAGTTAAAGCAGCAGATAGCAGAGCTGAAGGGATCAAGGGATTACCATGCAGAGAATGCGAGACAGGAAGTCTCAAGATCGCGACATGTCAGATCTCTTCTGGCTGATGTTCGTAGGGTGGCTGGAGAGTTTTTTGTGGGGCTGGACCCACAAAAGATTGACTTCAGGGAGCCGCCAACAAGAGCCGCCATGATCTCGAACCATGCGTGGGGAGTTATCACTGATACAGATCTTATGATGCATCATGAATATATTCCTGAGATGCTGATAAATATCGAAATGTCACCTGTGGTCAGAGAAACGATTGATAGGGCCATTCATTATGAGTTCACGGCGGATGGTAATCGCTACGGCTACACCATTTCCAAGACTGCGATGCAGGAAGTACCCAAAGCTTTTCTAATTGAAAAGCTCTCAAAACAGATAGCAAAAATGATTGTAAACGATCAACGCTTGCCAGATCCCGCCTGAATAAATAAGCTCTATACTGTTTGAATGTACAGTTTTGAGCTTTTCTACAGTGGAAACCAAGTCAAAAACCGTTGAAGTCGAATTCATTGAGCAGCTTTGCGAGTGCGGTGGGGTTCTCAGGACGCTTGACCGGCACGCGGAAAGAACTGATAAATGGATGGAAGAGCAAATTATTCATACGCACCCCACAACCTGGGATGTGAAGTGTTCTAAGTGCGGTCAGGAGTCGTCAACGTCCTTTCCTTGGCCAGTGATCAAGTACAAGGGCAAGCGGTTCCTTTTGGAAGAGCATGTTAAGGGGAAGGTGAGCGCCCTAACCGCATTATTAAGGCGCTACTCGGAAAAACATAGTAAGAGAGGGTAGGCGTGCTTCTGTAAGCGCTCTCTTACTGATATGAGTGATTAAGTATTAGTGATAGTGGGAGCGGACCGCTTACCGGATGACAGCTCTTTGGTTAGCTTCTTTGGATTTCCCGCAAGCACACCCCTCAAGTCCAAATCATCAGGACAAGGTACTTGAAGATAGTTAGATTTAGCCGCATGAGCCGCCATGCGCTTCCGTAACGCTTCCATATCTAACTCATTCTGTTGTTTGTTGGGCATAAACCCTCCTTCACAAACTTACATAATATCTTTGGGCTTCCCGGCAATCATGCCCTTTGCACCTTTTGGAACCGGGACAGCTTTTCTTACTTGGTGCCCTTTCTTAGTAGCATATTTACGCATCTTTTGTAAAGATTCAGCAACGTCAATATCCTTCTGATTTTCGTTATTTTGCCCGCTCATATTTAATCTTCTATCCTTTTTACTAAATAGTCTGATTCCCGCTTATTGCCTGCTACATAAGTGTAGTCGAAGCTCTCATAGTACCCTATGAGCCCGCTGACCGGCTCTGTAATTCGGACCTCTTCAGAACCGATGGCAATGCCATACAATTCAGCGCAGGTTAGAGTTAATGGCACAATATTATTTTTAAGCGGGTTTGGTGATGCGGTGGTTCCCTCAATTAACTCAATCTTTAACAAAATTTTACTTCCTGATGGAAGCCCAGCACTCAACCCGCAAAGCTGATCCCTGTGCCAGATTGCCAGTTCAAAGCGAGCAGATTCTTTTTTGTATTTGCCCATCATAAAGCTGCGCCAGTCCCAGCCACCATTGGGGGGCTCTCTTCCTATGTCAGGCCATTTGGCGTGATGTTGTAAAGCGTGTTCATTGATTTCGGTTAATTTGAGGGATGGGTTGCCAGCATACTTGACGGTTTCTTCATATACCGCCCGGCGAATATTGGCGTACTTTAAGTCTTTTGCAGCCCTGCTCACGAGAAGTTTCCTTGTCTAATACTAACGAGAATCGGCGTTCTCAATTCCATTCCAAATTGAGGCAACATGTTATCAATTGCGCGCAGTTTGGCCAATCATCCGAACGGCTGAGCGGCCATAAAGGAGGGGCGACCCAACCGGGCCGCTATCACTAGGCATCCATTGCAATTATCTTCAGGCATCCGTGCGAGTGATGGCAGCTATACTAAATACTTGAGCGAGGTGTTGCTGTGCGACATTTCCTAAAAGGTTATAGGAAATCACGGAATGGTGAGGCTATGGCGAGTGAGATGGCAAATAGGGTAGTCGGAAAGGTTAAGGAAATAGAGAAGATCTGGAAGTCAGGCTCAATTTTAATACCGGAAGAGTATGGTAAGCAGCTGGACAACCTTTTGAGAACTACATTGAAGCATGGTGCTGCATACAACAAAGAGACGCCTGAGGAAAGATATAGGACACTTATGGGTCAATATACGGATTTGGTTGACGGGCTTAATAAGAAATATCAAAAACTTTACTCAAAACACAGTGAATACCTCAAGGAGGAGCGACTTGTGGCTAAACTGGATCTGCGTGAGAGATTAAGATATTTGGTATTTCGCATGTTGACCGGGGTTGGTATCGCGGCCATTGTCCTGGCCACAGGATGGATTGCAAAAGAATTCGAAATACCATTGCCATTGTTGAGGGCGCCAGTGTAAGGAGAGAAAGATAATGGAAATTAAAAATCTGCTGGCAGATCCGGGCTGGTGGTTCACGTCTGTGTTCATAGGAATGCTTATCGGCATCGCTTCTGCCTTTGCATTCTATTGGCTGTTGCCTAAGTCAATTCGGATATCAAAAAAATTTGATCAATGGAAAGCGATAAAGAGGTCTGTACGGGATCGAAAGATAGATTTCATGAATAAGCATGTACACATATATGTGTACGAAATTTTCGTTGCGCTTATGTTTATGATAATTACGCTGATGGCATTTGGGATTTCGCTTGCAATGCCTCATCTAGGTTTGCCGCCGGGATATAATCTAGCCTCTATAGTTCGATGGCTGATTCTACTTTTAGCAATATTTACCTCTTTTGGAGCAACAAGCAGAATAATGATAATCGCCGATGCTCACGAGAGGTTCTATGGTAAAGTCATTCGAGATTTCGAGAGGAAGCCGAAGTATTCTGGGGGCGTTGACTCAACACAAACAGAGTAGTTAGAAAGAGATTGCTTTAAATGGCGCAGAGATTGTGTCATTCCATTTACGCAAAAACCCGGTTAAAATTACCACAATTGAGAAAACCCGGCCCTGATCCCAGAGCTGGGTTTTTTTATGCCTAAAATCTCTCTTTTTGATTAGAGAATATTAGTCATATTTATACATCCAATAAAAATAATAAAAAATGGTGATGAATATGCGCAGAGCAGAAACCGGCTACATTGTTGTTCACTGTTCAGCCACGAAAGCAGATCAGAAGGTTACCGTTGACGACATTCGCCGGTGGCATGTTGACGAGCGCAAATGGTCTGACATCGGGTATAACTGGGTAATTGAGCGTGACGGCGGCATTGAACAGGGCCGCAACATGCACGGCCAGGGAGCGCACGCCTTTGGCTACAATGACAAGTCCGTGGGCATTTGCCTGGTTGGTGGCCTTGATGAGGACGGCCAGCCTGAAGACAATTTCACTTCCGAACAATTTGAATCCCTCCGTAAGCTGATCGATTTCCAATTACATGTCTATCCTGGCGCTAAGGTGCTTGGTCACCGTGACTTGCCGGGCGTCCATAAAGATTGCCCCTGTTTCGATGTTAGAGCATGGAGACGTTCATGAACTGGTCAGACATCGGCAAAACTGTTGGTAAGGTGGCTCCCACCATCGGTACGCTTTTGGGTGGCCCTGGTGGAGCGGTTCTGGGGACCGCTGTAGCGTCTTTGTTTGGAGTAAACAGCAAGCCCGACGAAGTAGCGAAAGCCTTAAAAAGCGACCCACAAGCCGCCCTGAAGCTGAGAGAGTTTGAAATCAGAGAGGCGGAGTCTCTGCAAGATTTCATGTTCAAGATGGAAGAATCCCGCCGTCTGGATCGATCAGACGCCCGCGCGAACCATAAAACCCACTGGATGCCGTCCGCTTTAACGCTTGCTTCAATCGTTATGGTTAGCGGCATGTTCTACCTGTTGGCGTTTGGTGATCCCAACGAGAAAACGAGTGAAGTGGTCTATTTGATCGTTGGTCAAGTCATGGGCGTGTTCACGTCGGCTTGTGCTTACTGGGTGGGCACAACCAAGGGAAGCAGTGATAAAAACAAATGGCTAGGGAGGGAAAAGTGAGCATGCCAGACAAGTCAGCAACGGCCGCGTCATATGCGGTTAATTCAGGCGTGGCGATATACGGCACCTTAACGCTTAACCAGTGGCTTGCACTTCTGGGCTTTGCGCTGGCGCTCGCGACATTTGCCGTCAACTGGTACTACCAGCGGCGCAGAGATAAGCGATACGCTGAATATCACGAGCTGAGGGTAAAAGTAATGGAAGGAGAGAAAGATGGGGGCCGCTAATCAAGAGCTTGTAGAACTGCTTGAGGACATCCTCAAGGATGCCAAATCAGGAATTATTACAGGTTTTGGATTTGTTTACGGCATAAACTCTCGCGCCGTTGTGAGTGGCTGGGATGATACTGGCGCAGGAGCTTTTGAAATGGTCGGCATGCTGGAGCATCTCAAGTCAGAGTATTACGTAAGCAAGATCGAACAATAACAATAAGCCGGTGATGTGGTACGGCAAGCGAGGCGAACATGTATCACATTCATGAAGAAGATCGAGGGGAGGTGATTAGAAACGGGGAAAGGCGGCGCATGTCGTTTTTTCGCGGTTATCCAATCGATGCGGGGGCCACTCCGCAAGCGTGTTATGACAGCCGGGCGCCTTATGTAGGAAGCCTGGTTGTTACTTACAGTGATGATGATATTCAGATAGAGCTTTTCAAAGCAGATCCGGGCATCACATCACTGGCAATGTACCGGCAATTTAAAGCCCGCATGAGGGCTGCCGGTTATCGAAATCTGCGTAAGGAGCGGCGCGGGGAACAAATGACAGAGAGTCTATAACAAAAACAATAACTTATAACCCAAAATAAGAATAATAAGAGGGTTTTATGGGAACTGAAGTTACCCTTTCAGCGGAGGCTAAAAACGCTCAAGCCGACGCTATGGCCCGCCTACTTGATGGCGGATTTATCCGATTCTTGACCTCCGCTGACGTGTTGCTGGCTACATGCGCACTGTCGGCAACATCCGCCCCGGCTGCCGTCAACGGCAAGCTTACCTTTAACGCAATCGCTGACGACTCAAGCGCTGATGCTGATGGGCAGGCAGCGAAATATGAAACCGTAAAGTCTGACGGCTTAAGCGTGGTTACGGCCGGAACTGTAGGGAGTACAGGGTCTGGTGAATCTTTAGAAATGGATGAAACCAACCTGGTTTCTGGCGGTCCAGTATCTGTCAGCAGCTACACGCACCAAGTCTAAGCGTTAGGGGCTGTTATGGCAGAGTATGCGATCCAGTTTGACGGCTCGAATGATCACATTGTCATTCCTGAGTGGGTGCCGTCGTCCAACCGTTGGGAATTGCGGGTAAAGTTTGAGCTGGCCAGCTTGAGCCTGACATACCTGCTTGGTCATTCCGGCAACTCAAACAACCGGCTTTACGTTAACCCTGGCAGTAGTCCAGATGTACGGATTCAGGGCGGTGGCACATCTCACAGGATTGATTTTGATTCGGGCATTACCTGGGAAGTGGGCAGAGTCTACGATCTGCATGCAGTAATGACGTTTGACGGCTTCAACTATGGCGCTGAGCTGTTTATTGATTCTGTTAGCGTTGCTCAGATCACTGACGGCTCAGGCTCGTTTGCCTTCGATTGGATTGGTCGCCGGGCTACCGCTTCTTACGGGGCGTTTACGCTGCATGAGCTTGAGTTAAAAGACACCGACACCCCTGCAAGTAACCGGTTCTATCCAGTGGATGAAGGATCAGGCCTGACTATTGTCGATTCCCTGGGCGGTGGCTCAACTGACGGGGCGTTGACGAACTTCGCGGGCGACGACAGCCAATGGATCTACATAGCGGCGTCAAACATCATCACCTCCACTCAGGCACCCCAGACCGCAACAGGCACGGCCTCGTTTTCTCCGCCCGATGGCTCAGCGAAAATCATTTCGACACAAGCCCCACAGACCGCGACGGGCGCGGCGTCTCACGCTTTCCCGGAAGGCGTGACGCTGTTTTCATTTGACGATCTGGCATTGCCTCCTGAATGGACAGAGGAAAACGGGCAGTTTACCGCGACAGGGGGAAAGCTTCAGGCTACCGGGTCCAGCCCAACCGGGGCCAAATGGGTAGCCAGTTTTGACGCTGGCGCAAGTAACGGCACGTTGTCAGCCACTTTCAATTGTGGCGGGGATAGCGCGGGCTTTTACGGTCTGGCTTGCCGTTACATCGATGTAAACAACTTTTGGCTTGTGTGCATATACATCCTCTCGTCATCGGCCGCTGAATTACGCTTATACCGCCGTCAATCAGGGTCGTGGACCTCTGTCCAGAGTTATGCCTTTCCTACATTTGGCCGAAATGATGATTATCAGGTATCGGTTAACTTGTCAGGGTCCACCATAACCGCCTATCTGGACGGTGTTGAGGCGTTCATTCACTCCTCGTCATTTGCTGAAACTGCGACCCGTATGGGGATGCGAACCAGCGGAACCGCGCCAAGCTTGGATAATGTGCGGTTTGTTACTGCAGCGACTGAACCTCTTACCATTCAGGATTTCGTGTTTCGGAAATCGGTCAACGGTAACGCTACGCTTCCAGTGTTCGGTCAATTGAACGTGTCCACAACCGCGATTGAATACAGCGTGAACGGTGGCGCATGGATCACCGGGGCTTCGCCTGAAGTTGGGCCGTATTCGTTTGACGTTACGTTTCCCTATGGGCAGCACACTGTTGAGGTGCGCCTGGCGGACAATCACGCGATTACAGCAACGGCCAATTTTTATTCTGTCGTACCGGTGGCGGCGGGGCTCGGTCAGTCAAACATGTCTGGGCGCGGGGATAATCCACAGACATACGAGCGGGGCGATAGTGGCGAGCGTCACCTGTTATTCACTAATGCCGATGGTTATCAGGAATTAGAAGACGCCTGGGACAGCAACGTGGGCCAGGTTGATGCTGCTTCCAGTGATAGCAACGCGGGCGGTTCATTTATGCTTCGCTTTGCCCACCACGCGATGGCCGCAACAAACCAGCCTTTGGGCTTTTTGCCTGGCCCAATGGGTGCAACAGGGATCGAGCAATGGGCGAAAGGTGGGGCGTTAAGAAACTCATTTGATCGTCGTGCGGCCATTCTCGGTGGCGTCGACTACGTGTTTTGGCATCAGGGAGAGTCCAACGCAGATACTGATATAGCGGTGTATGAGGCGGCGCTGAATCAGTTGGTCGATGACATGTGGAACGATTACGGAGCGATCACGATAATCGTTGCCTTACAAACCATTCATTCTGATAGTGATGGCAACGGGATAACCACTGGTCAGGCGGCAGTTCGTCAGGCTCAGATTAACGTCGCAACCAATAACCCTCATGCATACATCACGATACCCAACACTGACATAGACGTTTCCGTAAGTGGCGATGGGCTGCACTTCAAGACTGATGCTGACCTGGACACTGTTGGATACCGAGCCTGCCAAGCTTACTTGGAAGCTATCGGGGCCAATGATACGACGCCTCCCGTACTGGTCGTTAATGGCGGAGTTCTTGAAATTAATCTGACCGAAGGGGACACCTACACCCCGCCGTCATTCACTGCGACTGATGACGTTGACGGCGATGTTAGCGGCAGTGTTGTGGTAAGTGGTGACGCTGTAGACACCGGAACACCCGGCACTTATCTGGTCAATTATGACGTTAGCGACTCAGCGGGGAATGCTGCCGACACGGTGACACTGACGGTAAACGTGACCGCCTCAACCGTGGATCTGACCCCGGACCCTTTCACTTTTCAAGACGTGTTTGGCGCGGCCCTTTCCTCGTCATACGTCAGTCAGCCAATCACTGTAACCGGCATCGATCCCGCCCAAATCATCTCCATATCCCTGTTGGCTGGCAGTGATCCCAGCGCCGAGTTTTCAGTCAATGGAGGGGCGTGGACCAATGTCGGCAGTTCGGTCCAGTTAGATGACACGGTGAGAATCAGGCTCACATCGTCCAGCTCAGAAGCAACGGCTGTTGTTGCAAACCTTGATATTGGTGGCGTGTCCGATTCCTGGAGTGTTCGGACGGCCGCCCCGAATGTCGCGGGCGGAGCTGCACAGCGGACTGTTCGCCAGCCCATCAGATTACCCATATGGAGATAAATCAGCATGACCATGACAATTGATAAGGTTTTGGATCATGTCGCACAAGATCAGACCAGCACAGGCTATCTGGTCGAAGACAGCGGCATACAGGTTCAAATCATTTTCCACGACGGCGGCGGCTCGGTGTCCTTGCTGGCATCGTTCGAAGACGGCGACCCGACAGCATTGGCGAAGATTGACGAAGTGCCGGACTTTACCCGGTCAACAATGCTTCGCCTATCGCCAGCCCCAAACACTTACATCTACGCAAAAACCAAAGGGGTTGATGACGTTTCCGTGATCATTGGCCCCCATAACCTGTAAGGGATGAGCTATGGCTAAAGATAAAGAGACAGGATTGTCAGATCTCGAAAAGCGATTCGCAGAGGAATACATCGTAGATCTTAACGCTGGTGGTGCGTCGCGCCGTGCGGGCTACAAGATGAAGAATGCGGCTAACCACCAGAAGAACGGCTATATCGTTCTGCAGCGCCCGCATGTAGCTGATTACATTGCAGTACTTAAGCAGGCCCAGAGCAAGCGCCTTCAGATCACGGCAGACACTGTATTACAGGAAATCGCGAAGGTTGCCTTTGCCAATATCAAGCACCTGGAGGACGAGGAGGGGAACCCGATCCCCCTCCATAAGCTGCCCGATGAAGTGGCGGCCAGCCTGGCAGAAGTGAAGACAAAGACGATAGAGGCAAACGATCAGGCCGCTGTCATCGAGCGGACCTATAAAGCACTCGACAAGTTGGCAGCACTGGACAAGCTGGGGCGGCACCTGAAGCTATTCACTGAGAAAGTTGAAACTGAGGTCACCCATAAAGGGAGCCTTGCAGATTTGTTGGCACGCGCAGCAGACGGTGATGATGAATAGGGCTCAGGAAGTTAAGCAGGCTGATCACTATATCAGGCTGTATGACGCTAAGAAGCTGCCAGAAGATGACCTACTCAGAGCGGTCGCCCTCAAGTGGTTCAGGCTTAATGTGCTCTATAAGGTCAAGAATAAGGTCGGGAAAATCGTCAGATTTCGGCCTAACTATGCTCAGCGTGAAAGATACATTCGCGGCCATAACCGCAACATTATCCTTAAGGCCCGGCAGCTTGGGTTTACAACTTTCGAGATGATCGACTCTCTCGACGATTGTTTGTTTATCGACAACTTCGCGGCAGGTTGTATTGCCCACACCCTTACTGACGCAACTGACATTTTTACCAACAAGATTAAGTTGGCTTACGACCGGTTAGCCAGATCAAAGGTGTGGCAAAACATCTTTGACATGATGGGGCTGCTGTTCCCTGTGCCTGTCGAGGATACGACCAGCAGTTACCGTTTTTCCAATGGCTCAACTATCAAAGTCAGCACCAGTTACCGAGGCGGGACACTTCAAAGACTTCATGTTTCTGAATTCGGCAAGATCTGCCGAAAGTTTCCCGACAAAGCTAAGGAGATTGTTACCGGCGCGTTTGAGGCTGTTCCACTTGATGGGGTGTTAACGCTGGAATCTACAGCCGAAGGGCAGGAGGGTTACTTTTTTGAATACTGCCAGACAGCGGAAAACCTGGAGCTTTCTGATTCAAAGTTGACCCCGCTCGACTTTAAGTTTCATTTCTTTCCGTGGTGGGGAAATTCTGATTACAGGATGGACCCTGACGGCGTTGTGATTGGCGAACAGCTAAAGGAGTACTTCGACGGCCTGGAGTCAGAGAAAGGCATCGAGCTGGATGATCATCAAAAAGCTTGGTATGCCAAAAAGTCTGAAGTCCTTCAGGAGGACATGAAGCGGGAGTATCCGAGCACCGCAAAGGAAGCGTTTGAGCAATCTGTTGAGGGGGCATATTACGCTCGCCAGATGCGCCAGATGCGCCAGATGCGCCAGATCCGGCAGCGCGGCCAGATTCGAACCCTTCCGTATGACGAGCGTTTACCGGTCTTCACGTTCTGGGATTTGGGGCGCAACGACTCAACGTCGATCTGGTTTATGCAGTATGCGCACGGACAGTACAGGCTCATCCGATACTACGAAAACAGCGGCGAATCGATCCAATTTTATCTACGAAAACTTCGCGAGTTTGATTATCTGTACTCGACCATTTACTTACCACACGACGCCGAGGTTGTAGACCTGACCCGAGGGGATAACAAAAGCCGCCGGGAAATTGTCGAAGATGCAGGATTCAGGGTTGAGGTGGTCCCGCGAGTACCCGACAAGCTGGAAGCAATTCAGGCAGTGCGTGACATTTTGCCTCTCTGTTGGTTTGACGAAGAACATTGTAAGGATGGGATCAAGCATCTGGATCACTACAGGAAAGAATGGGACGACAAGCTGGGAGTATTCAAGGATCGCCCTCGGCACGACTCAGCATCACACGGCAATGACGCCTTTGAGCAAATGGCGCGGGGCTTTATGCAGACATCTAACCAACGCTCGTACTACGAGCCCGAGGTGGTATAATGGCGAAACGTATTGATTATCGTGCTGAAGTTTACCGGACGGCGGGACCAAAGCAGAAAGAGCCTACCTATCAATTTGGGCGGCGAACTTTCTACCAAAATCCCCAACCGCCAGGCGAGCACACACATAACGTCGATAGCAACAAGGCAACAGAGAATAATAATAATGAATAGTGCCTTAATCATCGAAGACGGTGCCGAGTTGTGGCGCGAACAGCTCAACATGGACACCGCCAAATCTATTGCTGAAACCCTCGAAAAACATTATCCCGGCTATCTTTGGGCGGTGAATGCTGACACTGGCAACAACATAGCCACGATTCAGTCATTGCGCCTATCCGGCACCTGGGGCTTTTATCTGCATCTGGACAAGATCGACCCGACACAGCGCAAGGTTGTTCAGTCGGGCGGTGAGCTGTTAGAACGTTACCGCGTGCGTCGCGGCCAGATGGATGAAGCGCAACTACTGTCACTTGCTCGAAATGTGCGGGGCGATGTAGTCAAGGTGGACAAGTCATGATTGATGACCTTGAACTGAATGAAGACTTTGCCGCAGAGCTTGAGGCTGCCCAGGGCGAAACTGAAATCGACGAGGCCGACAGGAATGAGGGTTATTGGCTGAGATTGGCGCGAGACGCCTATCAGTCATCTACTGACTATCTTGATGCGAACATTCGCCAGCAGTGGGAAAAGGCCATCTCTCACCAGAATAATGAGCATGCATCCGGCTCGAAGTATCACACTGATGCTTACCGGCTGAGGTCCAAGACTTTCCGGCCTAAGACACGAACCAACAACATCAGCGCCGAGGCTCAGCTTGCCCGCGCCGTGTTTGGTACTCAGGATCTGGTTTCAGTCACTCCAATTAATGACAACGACCAAATGCAGAATGCAAGCGCTGACGTTTTGCAGCAGCTTTTGCAATATCGCCTGACTCACAGCGTGAAATGGTTTCTAACTGTCATGGGGGCCTATCAGGATGGGCGCGTATATGGCGTGATGGCGTCTTATCAGTCTTGGGAATATGAAGAGACGGACGAGGACGGCCAGACGGTTGTTTCAGTCGATAAGCCGATAGTTGATTTACTCCCCCCTGAAAACATTCGCTTTGATCCGTCGGCAGATTGGCGAGACCCCGTTAATACATCCCCTTATGTTGTCCGCTTGGTCCCTATGTACGCGGGGGAGGCTCAGGCTTTCGCTGAGCGCAATGGGTGGCGTAATTACCCGATTGCAAGCTACATCAGTTCAGGGCGCGAAGCGGCGGACGACAAAACCAGAATGGAGCGCGAAGGCACCAAGCGAACAGACCCGGCGGATGACGGCAGCGATATAAACACCTTTGAGTTGATCTGGTTGCATGAAAACTTTATTAGACTTCCCGGGGAGGGCGACTTTGTATACTGGACAATAGGCGACCGCTTATTGTTGTCTGACCCTATCCCGATCAGTGAGCGCTACCCGCATCTAATGCCTGGAGAGCGCCCAATCGTTTTAGGGATCAGCCTGATCGAAGCGCACAAGAATTATCCGGCGTCCCCCACCAAACTGATCGAGAACCTACAGGAAGATGTTAACGAAGTCGCCAACCAGCGATTTGATAACGTCAAACTGGTTCTTAACAAACGCTATTTTGTTAGGCGGGGATCAGAAACCGATTTACAGGCTCTGTCTCGAAATTCTCCGGGCAGCTCTGTAGTTACCAAAGATCCCGATAATGACATTCGAATAGTTGATACCAACGATGTTACCAGCAGCTCCTACCAAGAACAGGACCGCTTAGACCTCTCTATAGACGAGATTACCGGAACGTTCAGTCAGCAGTCAGTGCAGAACAACCGGAATCTAAACGAGACCGTCGGCGGAATGAATTTGATGAGCGCCGGGGCGGATGCCATCAGTGAATATGGTTTTCTGATCTTTGCCGAAACATGGATGGAGCCAGTTTTGAGGCAGTTAATCAGGATGGAGCAATTCTATGAAACGGATGAGACCATCCTGGCTATTGCGGCCGAGAAAGCTCAACTCTTCCAGAAATTTGGAATCGATCAGCTTACTGACGATCTGTTGCGGTCAGAACTTACTGTAACCGTGAATATGGGTAGAGGGAACACAAACCCGCAAGTGAAGCTTGAGCGCTTTAGTCAGGGCCTGCAGATTCTGGGGGGCGTTCTGCCTGGTGCAATACCTCGCCTGGATGAGGATGAGGTTATTAAGGAAATCTTTGGTAAGTCGGGTTACCGCGACGGCCAAAGATTCTTCAAGCCAGCCGAGGAAGTGAAGCCGCAGCAACCGCCCGTTGATCAAATTGCCATGGAGCGCTTAAAGCTTGATCAGCAGCGCTTACAGCTTGATATGCAAATGGCTGAAGCTGACAGGGCCATGAAATACGAAATTGAAATGGCGAAGATTGCAGCCAACAACGATCTGAAGTTAAAAGACTTGTACGAAAAGCTTGGGCTTGAGCGCGAGAAACTGGCGACCACCCGTCAGATAGAAGGCACCAAACTAACGCTGGAGCAGGCTGAAAAGGCGCTGCAAGCCACCAATCTAAGGCAGGGTTATGACACATTCTGAACCGCACGAGCTGTTTGATTCTGAAAAATACCTGTTTGCTGAGTTTAGGCTTGGCTGTGATGTTGAAGATTTCCTAAAGACTGATGTAGGGCGTTATATAGTCGGCGTTGCCAAACAGGAGATACAGGAGAGTATTACAGAGCTGCTTAACGGTCAGACTCACGCGCCCAATGAATCCGCCCTGTATAAAGCCCGCCGTGCAAAGGATGCTGTTCATTGGCTATTGCAAGCTGTCGAGCGCGCCAAGGTTGCCGAGACTCAACTTAGAGATATGGATAATGAAGAAGGACTTGGGTAAAATTTACGCATAGGCCGGATAACTGGCCTTTTCACAATAATGCTCAAATAAAAATAATAATAAGGGAGCATATCATGACCACAGAAGCCACCCGCGACAATGCGGGCGTTTTTGGCGGTGATCGCTTAAGTCGCGTTAACGCTATCGCACAATCTCGTTACGATGAAAAGGAAGAGGCCGGGGCATATGATGAAGATGCCGAAACGGCTTTTTCACGCCGTGCTGATGCCCTAAATGCTGAGCTTGCTGATCTATCCTCTGAAGGTGAGGACGAAAGTGATGAAGGCTATCAGGACGATCAGGAACCGGAAGACGATGAGGGTGACGACCAAGACACTCAGGATGATGACGATCCTGAAGGTTCAGAGGAAGAAGAGTCAGAGGACGAGGGCGAAGAGGAAGAGAGCCCCGAAGACGCGACCACTCCCCAGTCAGAAAAATACATACTTAAGATAAATGGCGTTGAGCAAGAATTTACTCGTGAACAGGTAATTGCTCGCGCTCAAAAAGTTGCTGCTGCTGACGCCTACCTGGCAGAAGCCAGTGAGCGCCTGAAACAGGCTCAAGGCCAAGCAGTCCAGCCCCGTCAACCATCCACCCAGGACGTTGATGAAGCCCGCTCGAAAGAGCTTAAAACCCTTACGCGCCAATATCACGAAGCCCTGGTAGATGGGGACGATAATCGCGCAGACGAACTGCTAATTCAGATCCAGTCTCAAGGGCGGCCACAAACACAGCCTACCTTTGATCCGGAACAGATAGCAGAGACCATCGAAAGGCGACAAACCGAGAGAACTAGACAGCGGGAAGTTGCGGACGCTAAGGCGTTCTTTGACACGCAGTATGCTGATATTGCCGGTGATCCGAGTCTGTATTCATTAGCCGACCAATTCACAGTCAAAGTAATGCAGGAAAACCCCCACCTATCACCTATCGAAGTGGTGACGGAGGCGGGTGATCGTACTCGCGCATGGCTTGCTGAGAAGACTGGAGCGACCAAGAAGACTGAGGATAAACAGACACGGACTAACCGTAAGAAGTCGATTGCTACGCCGCGCAGCAATGGCGCCAAGCGACCGGGGCCACCTCCTGTAAAACGCAAAACACGCACGGACGCTCTCAATGACATCCGCAGAATGCGGGGTCAAGCTCCCAGGGAAGATTAAAAACAATAATAATAAAAGTGGAGTAATTCACCATGGCCGGACAACTCTGGGCAACCGATAACCTGGGTGGGTTTATGTATTCTGATCAACTATCAGAAACATTGCGCACCTCTTTGCAGCCGCTTACACGCTATCGAAATATGTGTTCTGTAGAGGACGCGAAAGAGGCGGGAACCGGTGAGAAATACAACTGGAACGTATACAGCGACGTAGCCACCGGCGGGGCTGCACTGGTTGAAACCCAACCAATGCCTGAGACTAATTTCAGCATTGATCAGGAAACCCTGACCATTACTGAATACGGTAACTCAGTCCCTTACACCCGAAAGCTGGACATTCTGTCTAAGCACTCCTGTGAGCGCGTAATAGACAAGGTGCTCAAAAACGACGCTCGCAAAACCCTGGATAAAGCCGCGCACGCGGAATTCGACAAAACCAAGCTGGTTTGTTACCCCGCCGGTGCTGGTGCCGACAGTGCCACAGATGTTGTGTTTGAAACTGATGGCGCACCCGCAGGCACCAATAACGCCGCGATGACCAAGGACCACGTTAAGAAAATCGTGGACTACATGCAGGAGCGGGACATCACTCCTATGGACGGTGAGAACTATGGCGCGCTGGGCCGTCCGACTACCTTCCGCCAGCTCAAGGACGACCTGGAGGCGATCAGCTTTTATATCGAAAGCGGTTTCGCTCGTATCGCTGCAGGCGAAATCGGCCGTTATGAGAGCACCCGATTTTTTACTCAAACTAACGTTCCTACTGAGGCTTGGACCAACGGCAAGTCTGACGCGGCTCACTTCTTTGGCGACGACACAGTGGCCGAAGCCATTGTGGAGCCTGAGCAAATCCGCGCCAAGCTTCCGGGCGATTATGGCCGTTCTCGCGGTATGGCTTGGTACTACATGGGCGGCTTCGGCATCTGCCATACCGTTGAGGAAAACAGCCGTATCGTGAAGTGGTCCTCAGCCGCATAACCTGGCGGGCATAGTCCCGCCTTTCATTAATTCCTTTACAGGTAACTGTTATGAGCAAAAACACAAAAGGCGCAAAAGGGAACGAAAGCGCAATCAATGAAGGGCTGATCAGAAAGGAGACGACCAAAGTCAAAAACATGTACAGCCCACACGAGAAGTCCCAGCGCATGAAAAAAGGCTCTGACCGGGCTTAATCTGTTGAGGGGCGTAAGCCCCTTGTGTGGAGGTGTCTATGTTTTTTGAAGATGAGCGCAAGCATTCCAAGGAGCGTGCCGAGCCGGATAGTTGGGAAGACTGGGAGCATGATCGTACAACCGGAATCAACAAGTTTAAACCCGAGGGTGTAAAGGATGGGCTGGCGCGGAACAAGCGCCTGAATGACCGTTACATTCCGAATCAAAGGTGCAAGTGATGCTGAATAAAAATAAGAAATACGGCTTTGTTTCAAGTCACGGCCCAGTGAAATACACACAGGACGGTAAGGCGTTTAATGCCCAGGGGATAGAGATTAGTTGGGAAACCGGGGAGATATTGGAGGGTGCAAAGCCGAGACCCAGAAAAGCGCCTGATCCAGAACCGGAAAAGGATGAGGGTGACAGTCAGGAAAAGGACGACGAGACCGAAGATGAGGAGGGAGAGCCGGAACCTGAACCAGAATCCGCGCAGGAGCCAGAAACTCCGGTGGGCGTTGAACCCTTAACGCCAGTCGTTAGTGAAGATCCGAAGCCTAAACCTCGTCGAGCAAAAAAGCCGAAGGCTGAATAATGGCAAATTTTCTCACTCTATGTGCCGACCTTGCCCGGGAAGCTGGTTTGATGGGTGGTGCTGGTCCTTCCAGTGTCACCGGTCAAACTGGTGAAGCCGCCAGGCTCGTCAATTGGATCAAGCAAGCCAACATTGATATTCAGCGACAGTTTTTTGACTGGAAATTCCTATGGGTAAATCACACGGTTTCCCTTGTGGCTGGGAGCGATGATTATCCCGCACCGATTGAGTATCACTATTGGCAGCGTGACAAGTTCTCAATCAATGGCAGTCCTGTAGAAGTGATTGAGTGGGAGAACTGGGACCAGCTCAGCACAGCGGGGGAGGGGCAACCCTATCAAGTGGTAATAATGCCTGACGGCGGCTTGAAAGTTTTCCCAACACCAGACAAGGCTTACACCCTGATTGCCCCATACTACAGGCGGCCGCAAGTACTGGCCCTGAATACTGACATCCCGCTGATTCCTGAGAGTTTTCATGATCTGATCTGGATGCGTGCGCTGATTAAGTACGCGCACTATGAATCAGCGCCGGAAGTGCTGGAGCGGGTACAGATAGAGTATCCCGAAGGCTATGAGCAGTTAAAGGCAAGCCAGTTGCCTGACAAGTATCGTTATGGCGCATCTCGTGATGCTGATCCCCTGACCGTTGTGGTGGTGTGATGAGGGATAACAGGCGAGAGGCGATTATCAGGTGTGAGGGCGGCCTGGATCTGGAAACACCGGCGCTAAGTGTTAAACCTGGGCGAATGCTGGCATGTAAAAATTACGAGCTGAATACTCTGGGCGGATACACTCGGATAGAAGGTTATGAGCGTTACGATGGACAGTTGTCGCCCTCCGATACCTCCGATGAAGCTGAAGCCGCTGTAAGGCGGGCAGCGATCAGCAAGCCCCCAGGCTCCGGCCCTGTTCGCGGGGTCTGGGTGTTTGGTGGTCAGGTGTTTTGCTTTCGTGACACCTCAGACGGCACTGAATGCAAGATGTTCAAAGAATCCAGCAGCGGGTGGACTGAAGTAGCAACGCCCGCGCTGAATCCTGGCGGCACTTACTCATTTACTAGTAATAACTTTCATGCAACCGCAACCGCTGAATTAATGTTGGGAGCTGACGGGGCAAACCCTGCATTTACGTTCGATGGGACCACTTTTACCCAGATCACCGTTCCTGGAGAAACTGACTTTCCCAAGTTTCTGGCAGTCGTTAATAACTACCTGTTCCTTGGGTACGAAACAGGAATGGTTTATTACTCTGCCGTTGGTGAACCTGCAGACTTTGACCCAATCAATGGGGCGGGTGGCTTCGGTGCTGGCGACTATTTGACAGGCCTGCATCTGACTGTCGGCGGCTCATTAGTTGTCATGATGCGGAACAGGATTTCCATTCTATACGGCAGCGGCCCGGAAGACTGGGCTAATAAGGATTTACGAAATCACGATGACAAAGTGGGAGGTGTTGCCTATTCCGCGCTGTCCTATAACGATCTGTATTACTTGGATGACCGGGGGCTTACCAGCCTTCAGGCGACACAGGCCTACGGTAATTTTAGTTCGGGCACGATCAGCCAGGGCGTTAATCCGTTTTTGCGTGATCGCCGGGGCTTGCTAACCGATGCCGTTGTGAGCGGCCGTAAAAACCAGCTTCGCTGGTATTTCAACCCGATAGCCTCTCTAACTGGATCCGAAATTTTAACCGCCACATTTTCAGGTAATCAGTTAGTCGGTTATTCGCGCCAGGTATACAACCACAAGCTATTTTGTGTCGAGCGTGGTGAGTTGCCGAGTGGAGAAGAAATCATAGTGGCAGGGACTGAGGATGGCTGGGTGATGCGTCTTGATAAAGGGACCAGCTTTGACGGTGAGCCTATTGAGTATTACTTCAGGTTTGCCTTTGCGCACTTTGGAACCCCTCAAAAGCGAAAGCACTTCTTAAAAGCAATCTTCAACATTCAAGCGGCCGGGGCTGTCAGCTTGAGAGTTAAACCGCTTTTTAACTACAACGATCCGAATAGTGGTGCCCATCGAGTGGACGAGCTGGACATCATCGGCGGGGGCTCCGCGTGGGACGAAGGGAACTGGAATGAGTTTGTTTGGTCCGCCCAGGTGAACTCTGAGGCGCTTGCAGAAATTGCGGGCACTGGTCGAAACGTGGCCTTTGTTATATATGGCAATAGCGCAAGCGAGAGGCCGCACACCTTTTTTGATGCTCTGATTTATTACACTCTGAGGAACTGGCAGAGATGAGTTATTACATTTACGGTAACACCTTGTTGCCTGGCGATCTTGCACGGGCGGAGGACGTGGCCAACGAACTGCGCGCCGTTCAAACATCTTTTGAGTTATTGCCAGAGGTCCGACCAGACGGCCAGGGCTTCGCTGAACCGTTTTATGTGGTAAACGGGACAGACCCTGATCATGCTGCGAACCTTGGCCAGCTTCAGGAGTTAGAGCAACAGGCGCAGGCGCACGCAGACTCAGCCTCTGCAGCCCAAGCGGCGGCCGAAGTAGCACAGGGGCTCTCTGAAGATGCAAGAGATGATTCCTTTGGCTATGCAGCCGAATCATTAGGGCATAGAAATGATGCCGCAACACAGGCAGGGATAGCGCTTGGCCATGCTAATGATGCAGGGACCGAGCGAGGTATAGCTCAGGAGTGGGCAAGTAAGGCTATCGGTTCACTGGTTGAGGGCATTGATTATTCTGCCTTGCACTACGCTGACAAGGCCCGGCAATGGTCTGAGAATGCGGTGGGCGCACCGGTTGAATCTGGCCAGTTTTCTTCAAAGCATTATGCTGATAAGTCCAAGCAATGGGCAGAAAACAATCAGAATGTCGCAGTAGAAACGGGCGAATATTCCGCTAAACATTGGGCAAAAGTTGCAGAACAAACCGTCTCAGGTGCTAAAAAATTTATTGGCTATTGGGATGCTTCAGGCGGCACCCTCCCGATTGATCCGCCTGTCTCTGGTGACGAGGGGAAATACTGGCAAATTACCGTGGCGGGAACACTGCCGGGTGTTGGTTCTGTTGATGTAGGCTGGGAGCTGTCCATTAATGATTCATTGGCTTACGAATCTGCAAATCTTTTGCCCGCCAATCTTGTGTCTGAAGTTAACGGAAAGTCTGGCCCCTCCGTCAACCTGGTAGCGGCAGATATTCCAGACCTGGGGACGGCCGCAACAAAAGGAGAAGGCGCGGGGTCAGGGCTTAACGCCGATCTCTTAGATGGCCAGCACGGCAGTTATTATTTGGCCGCTGCAAGTTATACCGCCTCGGATGTGTTGACTAAAATAAAGTCAGTTGATGGCGCTGGATCAGGCCTTGATGCCGACACACTGGATGGCTTTGAAGCCAGTAGCTTCTTGCTGGCCGCCACTTATACCGCAGCCGACGTACTGGCCAAGATCAAAACTGTTGACGGCGTGGGCTCTGGTCTCGATGCGGATACGGTTGACGGCCTGCAGGCCAGTGCCTTTTTCCTTGATTCTGCTATTACCACTTTTGGCAAGTCGCTGGTGGATGATGCGAGCGCAACTGAAGCCCGCGCAACGCTGGGCCTTGGTTCGGCGGCAATCCTGAATGCTGGCTCTGGGGCGGGGGATGCGGTAGTGCGCGACGGTTCGGGCGCTATGCCTGGAAACATTACCGGGAACGCAGCCACGGCCACCAAGTTGGCGAGCGGGCGCACACTTGCATTAACTGGCGACGTTACCGGCTCAGGCACTTTTGACGGCTCTGCCAATCTAACGATCACAACCTCAGTATCGAACGACAGTCATACCCATGGAAGTCTGTCCACTTGGCCCAATTATTCATCTCCCTTTAATAATGCGAGCAATACCCCTCGCACGTTTGCGCAAGCGGGCTTTTGTGTCACGTTTGTTCAAAGTTCGGACGGTTGGCCAGTCGCGAATGGACGGTTAATAAATATTCCCTCTTATTCATCGTCGCAAGATGGGGCTGCCATGCAGATTCTCACGCCCTACAGCGCGGGACAGACCAGCAATGGCAATTACCTGTTCAGGCTTGGCAGTTATAACAATGCTGGGTGGTCGGGCTGGAAAACCGTCATGGATAAGGGCTGGGCGGACACTCTATATTTGGGAATCAGCGCGGTGGCAGCATCTGCCGCGAAATGGGATACAGCCCGCACTATTTCATTAACAGGTGATGTTACGGGCTCCGCGTCTATTGATGGGAGTGCCAACAAGTCTATTTCCGCTTCGCTCTCAGCCAATGCGATCAAAACCAAACTTTTGACTGTTGATGGTTCTGGTTCTGGGATTGATGCGGATAAGCTCGACGGAAAACACGCCTCTGACTTCCTGCAGGACAGCTCAGTGTCAGCCAGCCATAGCTCTGATGGCTATGTGCGCTTGCCGACAGGAACTTATTTACAATGGGGAGCGGTAACAAGTAGTAACGACGGCGCGCAATCCTTCTCGTTTCCTACAGCGTTTCCAAATGCTTGCGGGCAAGTGGTAACTATGCGGAAAACCGCTGGGTCTACTGCGATGATTCCTGCCTCAAGTTGGTCGCGAACGGCTTTCACACTGGATCGCGCAAGTTCAATCGATGACTCTCAAATAGTCACCTATATAGCCGTGGGGTATTAAGCATGAGGCACTTTTACAGCTTCAGTGAAAAGGGTTTTTTTAATGATGAGGATCACGAGCTTAACAACTTGCCGAAAGATGCTGAAGAAATCTCAGTGGGGGAATATCGCCGACTATTTGAGGGGCAGAATCAGGGCAAGCAGATAGTCAAAGCAAACCCCGGATTTGATTTGGTTGATCCGCCGGCGGCTGATCTGGAGAAAGTCAGGTCTGACGCATTGGTAAGGCTCGACTCTCTCGCGACGGAATGTCGCCTCCGGTTCTCCTCGCCTGACAAGGATGCCACTTACATTTCAAAGAGCTTTGAGCTTGATAAATGGATTTCTGACGGCCGACCGGATTCGCCGGTTACCACAGATTACCCATACATATGCGCAGAAGCTGGGGCCACTGGGCTATCTGTGACTGAGGTGGCGGAACTTATAGAAAGTGCAAGGGATCTTTGGCGGGTTATCGACCCGCAAATAGAGGCGGTTGTCAGAGGCGCAAAGGTAGCCACCCAGGGCGCTACGGATAAAGCCCAAATTTTGACAATCCTTGACAGCGCTAGCGCTGATCTGAACGAGCTATAAGGGGGCTGGAGCAATGCCAACAACCACACAAAACACTGACAATTCAGTAAAGCCGACAGGCTACCAAGCCACACAGGCGCAGGCTGGGCAGTACACTGGCGCACAGGGGGAGGCCTCAAGTTATGAAGGTGCGCAAGGGAATGCGGCGACTTATGAAGCGAACACTGGCACAGCCTCAAGCTATGAAGCCGACCAAAGAGAGGTAAATCCATATTCCACCGTATCGGGGCAGCTCACCGGCTTGCTAAGTCAAGACAACCCGTACATGAAGCGGGCAGAGCAAAATGCACTGAGAACCGCCAATAGTCGCGGTCTGCTTAACAGTACTATGGCGGTAGGCGCGGCTCATGGCGCGGCTATCGATGCGGCCTTGCCAATTGCTCAGCAGGACGCTGCGACATACCACGATCAGAGTAAAACAAACCAGGCATACTCCAATCAGTCGCTACAGTACAACGCGACGAATGAGCAAAACATGACGCTGGCGAACATGGACGCGACCAACACAGCAAGCCAGTTCAATTCTACCAATGAGCAAAACATGAATCTGGCCAACATGGATTCCCAGAACCAGGCGAATCAGTTCAACGCCTCCAATGAGCAGAACATGACCCAGGCGAATATGGATAGTGAGAACCAAGCCAATCAGTTCAATGCTCAGCAGCAAAGCGCCACAAGTCTGGCAAACGCGGGTATGGAGAATGAGGCCAATCAGTTCAACCAGGCAATGCAGGCGGATTTTTATAATCAGGACCAACAGCGCATGCATGCTGATTACATGGCGAAGCTGGATTATCAGATTCAGTCCGGACTATTGGACAAAGAAGTTGCCAGCAATCTTCGCGGGCAGTACCTGAAGAACATGGAGAACACTTTGGCAGGGTATGCGCAGGACGTTAAGGACATCATGACCGATCCGAACATTAAGGCCTCTGATCGTCAAAAGCTGATTGATCAGGTCATTGCTATGCGTGACGCCGATATTCAGTTTACTCAGAGCCTGTACTCTGCCCAGCCAATGTGGACCAACAACTTTGGACAATCGCCATTGCCTTCAATAGCCGCATAAGGGGAACCCATGGGACTGTTTAACGAAATCGTATCAGGTGCGAGTAAAGCCTGGGATTATGTCAATGAGAATGAATGGGCAGCCGATGCTATCGCGGGAGCGGCGGGCGCAGGCTTGACCTACTTGCAGCAGAAGGACCAGCAAAAACACGAGGAGCGGCTGTATAGAATGCGCAATGACTGGGAGAACGAGCGTTACTACGCACAGGGCGCGGGTAATTCCAAGTCAACTCAGTACGGCTCATTGACCAAAGGATTGCTTACTCAGGGGGCTTCTTAATGGGCGGCATTGCTGACAGAGCCGGTGAAAGAGATAGCACCGGCCCATCGGGTAGAAGCGGTGCTGAAGGGAGCACAGGCCGAGCTGATCAAAATGCGCGGGATGGCCGAGGCGGTCAAGCGCCTACTGGTCCAGATCCGGCAATGGGCGGTAGTGCCGGAAGAGGTGATACAAAAGGCAGCTTAGGGAAAGGTGGTCAGCCTCCTAACGGCAATGTTGACCCGGCAACAGGCGATAAAACAAATCTGGGGCGGGCAAGGGATGCAATGGAGAGGGCAAACCGGAATGCACGTAACGGGCGCGGTGGTCAGCCCGCAACCGGTGACGTTGACCCGGCACTATCAAGCCACCAGGAAGACTATGACGATGACGGCCGCTTTAATTCTCTGGCAAATCTTGAGCGACGTGAGAAGAGTGGCGAGAACCTGAACGAGCACGAACGCCAGGCACTTGATGAAGGTCGAACGGCAGCTGAGCAGGCGAGTACAAAAGGCGTCTTTGGTGGACTGCTTGGCGGTCTTACTGGCAAGTTTGGCGCAGCGGGAAAAGTTGCGTCCTCTGTCGCTGAGCAGGCTGTTGATGGTGCGATCACATCTGATGATAACGACTTTGGAACGAAAGCCGAGGGGGCAAAGAAAGGTGATGTTTCGACCGGTGCGGGGATTGGCTCAACGGTGGGCGGGCTGCTTGGCGGCCCTGTAGGGAGTGCCTTTGGTGGTGTAGCGGGCGCAACCGTCGAGGGGATCGCTAAGGGAACCCTGAACCCTGGCCCAGGCGGCGAAACCCGAAAGGGTGACGGGCAGTCCGGTGGATTGAAAGGAGCTATTGCCGCTTTTGGTACTCCAACGAGCACGCCCGCGCCGAATGCGTCCGGATATTCGGTAAGTGCAAATGTTGACCTGTCGAATTACAATAAAGGGCTATTGAGTTTCGCCACATAATAATAACAATAAAATAGGCGTCCCCATGCAAAACGGTCTACTTTCACAGCGTCCAGATCAAGGGGCGCCCTCTACCCAACCCCAGCCCCAGCAGAATCCACAACAAGCCCAAACCCCGCAAGATGACACGAACGGTACACAGGAGCAGTTCGATATTGTGGCCGGTCAGATGCTGAATTATTTGTATTCAGACGAAGGGATAGAAGGCCTTCAGTCAGTTATCAAAGCCGGTGATCCCTCCAAAGGCATGGCCATGTTTATTGGCCGCTTACTTACCATGTCCTCACAAACCGCTGTGCTATCAGGAAAGATGATTCCGCCTAACGTCCTGTTTCAAGCAGGCATGCAGTTAGCCAAGGGAATGTCTGAGGTGGCCCAGAAAATGGGCGTACTAACACCAGAGAATGAAGCCCAGGCCACTGAAAACGCTTTTTATGATGGGATGGTTCAGTTTGCGAGCGAAGCAAGCGAGGAGGCATTAAGCCAGAATCAGCGCCAGGCGTACTCCCAGCTACTATCCAAGCTTGAGCAAATGGAGCAAAAGGCCAGAGGTGGGCGACAGACTGCCCCAGTTAATACTCAGGAGGTGCAGCAATGAGCGCGGGCGGTTTGTTGAGTCAAATGGTTCTGGGTGGAGCTGGTAACGCTGCCCAGGGAATTGGCGACAAATTACGTAAGGATGCAGAGTTGAAGCGGCAACAATTACTGGATAGCGGTCGCTTTAATCAAGAGGTAGAGATTACCGGTATTCAGCACAATAACGCCATGGTCCGCCAAGACGACCAGCAGGCACACGACGAGAAAATGGCCGGCTTGAATCATGACAATGAGATGAAACGGCAAAAAGGGCTGCTATCTATCAAAGCCTCTACTTCATCCAGAAACGAATTGCCCGCCTGGCAGTCGCAGCGTATTTCAACACTGGAAAAAGAGCTTTCACACATTAATGGGATTGAGTCCAACTTAATTAAAGCTATGGGGGGGACGGATGAATTGGGGAATCCCAGCACCCTTTCACCCCAACAAACCCAAGAATGGGAGAGCCTTAAAAGGCGAAAGGCTTCGTTAATGGGCGAGCTTGAGAGCCTGACACGAAACCCTAATGCGCCTCAGCAGAAGCAACGACCAGCAACCTTGGACGAAAATCTATTGGCGCAGATGTTGAAGCAAGTTCCCGAAGGTCAGGAAAGGACTTTTCTAGCAGAGTTTACAAGCTCAGGTCGATTTGATGATGAAACCATTAACCGGGTGAAATCTCTACTCGAATCGCGCGGAACCGATAAAGCTGATGTCACCGCTTCGGAAGATAAGCCAGTACCCATGCTTAGCCCAAATGAACAGCCGCAAGGCGGAATGTTAGCCCAAGATCCAGCGACAATAATTGCCAAGAAAGAGGAGCGTGAAGAAATACGAGCCAATGAAGTTGCCGAAAAGAGGAAGGTTTCACGAGATAAGCTAAATAGATTTCATGAGTTCAATGCCAAATATCGACGCTCTCCCGATCAGTTTGATCGGGCAAAGTCTGAGTTCATCTCATCTCTCCAAAAAGGCGAGCTGCCAGCCAGACCGGTCGTAGATGAAATGGCGATATTTTATGAAGAGCTACCAGACGATCTCAGGGAGCAGGTCGATCAGCTAAGAGCCTACTATCAGCGCCAGAACTAACTACTAATAAGAATAATAACAAGGTACAACATGGGTCAGTTTGACGAACTAATTAATCAATATAGCCAGCCTCAGTCTACTATGTCGCCTTGGTCTGATGTTGGTAGTGTTCCCCGTTACGACGCCAAGAGCGAAGACCCGAAAGCCGAGGACGGTTTAACATGGGGGGATCATGGCCGGTCCATCATGATGGGGGGGGCATCTGTTGCTGAGGGAGTTGGCTGGCTTGCGAAACAAGCAGGATTTGAGGATTCAGGCCAGTTTGTGCAGGATTTGGGGCGTCGAGCGGTTGAGTATTGGGCTGACGGATTATCCGACTATGCGAAACAAGAGGTTGCTAAACAATTTATCCATGAGGATGAGAGCGGTAGCTATTCGCTTGGGGATGCATCCTGGGATACAGTTAAGTTATCACTTGGTCAGAGTGCGCTTGGTACAGCAGCTGGGATGGGGCTGGGCGGTCTTTTCGCTAAAGGTTTTCAATTAGTCCCAAAACTCACGCCCGTGGTAGCTGGAGCATTGGGCTATGGGGTGGGAGAGGCTACTGTTGCTGCAGGGTCTTCCGGCGCAAACGTAGAGTCTCGTGTGGACGCCTTGACTCATGATCAGCTCATGGAACAGCCAGAGTATAATGCAGCGTTTCAGTATTTCGGTGATGAAGATCAGGCCAGAGGGCTGATAAAGGACGCGGCAGGTGAAAAGGCTTCGGCTCTAACTTTTCTGTCCACTTTACTGTTATCCGCCCCCTTCGGAGCTGTCACAGGTAAGCTGACTCAAGGTCTCCCGCTGTCATCCACCAGGCTGGGATCAATCGGTGCAGGAGCTGCAGGCGAAGGCGGGCAGGAGTTTTTGCAGTCCGGTGCAGAGTCCCTGGCGCAAAACTATGCGTTGCTGACGCACGCGGACCCTAACCAGAAACTTTCCGAGGACGTGCTTAACTCTGCCGTTGGTGGAATGGCTGCCGGTGGAATTATGGGGGGCTCCTTAGGAACCTTTTCACCGCTTGAAAATATTGAGCGTGCGCAGTCCGAGGCGAGAGCCCAGGGAGGTGACGCCTTAGATCAGGCTGAAGCTGGCGCAGGCGGGTTACTTCAATCATCAGTCGAGCCCATCACTCCTGCACCTCCGCAAGATATACGGTTGCCGCAACCAAGTGAGGCACAACCAAACTTCGATCACGGGGCGCGCGGACTCAACGAGATACTGAATCCAACTCGCGGACCAAAGCAGATCCTTGAACAAGCCAAACGTCGCGCTGACCTCCTGAAGCAACAGGCAGCAATGCCCACAAATGAAACAGAGCAAAAAGGGTTGCTTTCAGATTTCCGAGGCCCGGTGATCCCGAACCCATTTACTGACGGCATGGGGCTTGAGCCTCAGCCAATTCAGGCGCGTGTGCAAAATGAGCAGGTGCGACGCCAGGAACAGGCTGAACAGATTGAGCGATCAAAGCATGTAGTCGATTTCGTTAAGCCCGACATGCCTCAGCGTGAGAGCAAACTGGCCCTGACTGACGAAAATAACACGATTCCTTTCGAGCGAACCCCTGTTGATCGCACTGATGATCTTGCGTCCAGAATTGAGCTGCAGATCAAGGCGTTTAATGAAAAGCAGAGGCAAGAAGCCCCAGATAGTAAACCAGCCGAAAAGCTGGCAGATGTCTATCCGTCCAAGCTTGCGGCGATGCGAGCCAACCGGAAGGCGGGCACAGAGAAGGAATTAGAACCGGTGAAAACTGGCGCGAAGCATTGGGCATTACAACCTAAGCAAGCCCCCGAGATCACCAGTGAATCGCCGATGTTTGATGCTTCACACGACCCGGAAGCACTTAAGGATGATCAATCAGAGACTGATAATCTCTCTCAGGCCGAAGTAATACCAGAGGAGGGAACCGATCAAGTAGGAAGGCGGGAAGTTGAGGCGTTAGCCAACGAAGCGGCCACGTCTCCGCTGAATGATTTGCCGGAGCCTACGGAAGCTCAGAAAGAAGCTGGCAACTTTAAGCATGGACATGTGAAGGTTCAAGGTCTTGATATATCAGTGGAGCAGCCAAAGGGCTCAATCCGGTCCGGCACGTCTGCTAATGGAACCAAGTGGGAAAGAAAGCTCCAGTCCCATTATGGTTATATCAAGCGCACAACAGGTGCTGACAATGAGCACGTGGACGTATTCTTGGGGGATGATTCAGACAGTTCTCAGGTTTTTGTCATTGATCAGGTAGGGAAAGACGGAAACTTTGACGAACACAAGGTTATGGTGGGATTCCCCAATCAGTTAGCAGCGCGGCGCGCATACATGCGCAACTATCCGAAGGGCTGGACAGGTCTGGGCGGGATAACTCCCCTGGGCGTACACACCTTTAAAAACTGGGTTAAGAGTGGAGATCTATCTAAACCGCTTCATGACCTCCCGGTAAAAATGCATAATGAGGAAGTCGCCGCAACTACTAACAAGGAAATTACCGGAAGCCATGAGCGAGAAACCGGCAAGTTACCAAGCAAAAGGTCAAGTAGTGGAAACGCTTCCAGTGCAGCTGAAAACTTATTACCCGCCGCCGCCCTACCTGCAAAAGAGCGCAAACAAAGCCTTAAAGATACTTTTGCTACAGCCGCAAGATCCACAGAAACCCAAACCATAAATGTTGGCTTGGTCCGTGCCAACACGCCCGAGGATATTGCTCATATAGTAGCTCCATATCGTAAGCATGGTCAGGAAACCATGATTGCAGTAGTTACGGGAATTGGTGGCAAAATTCTAGAAGTTATCCGTCACACTAAAGGTCTAAGGGCTTCGGCTGATGTTGATCCCGGCATACTGGCGGGCTCAATTGTCTCAGTTAAGGGGGCAAAAAACTTTTGGTTTTCGCACAACCATCCATCTGGGAAAACCATTCCGTCAGACAGTGACTATAAAATAACCACTGTAGTTAGTGAGCTGCTTGAAGGAACCGGGGTAAATTTTCGTGGTCACGTTGTAATCGGAAAAGGAGGCAAAGCCACATTCTTTAAAGAGGGAGAGTATGATCGCGCGACTATTGAAGCGACTCCCGCCCCCCGTAACTTTAAGCAGCCTGTAACAGAAAGAGTACTGTATTCTCGTGAGTCCATAGGGGAGCCTGTGACCTCGCCAGATGTTGCTAGAAAAATGGTTAAAGGTGTATCGTCGGAACAAGCAGTTATTCTGATGAACAATGATAATGCCCCTACGGGGATATTAAGTATTGATTCTAAGGGGCTGGTAGCACTAAAGCACACAGGGGAAAGCAACCGGCTACTGGAAGCAATTCATAAATCGAATGCGGCCGCAGTTATTTTAAAAGACTTCAACTATTCGCGTGTCTCACAGCAAAGCTTTCAAAATATAGCCAACTTTCTTCGATCAGCAAATATAAAAGTGCTGGATTATCTGTATAAGGAAGATGGCGAAATAAAGAGTGATGCAGAGCGTGGAGGCAGGGTTTCAGGAACTGAAAGAGCCTTCTTTAGCCTGTCCTCGGATATTGCCGGCACTACAGGAATCGTTGGCAATAGTGCTGTCGCCAAGGTGGATGCAGAAAAAGCTATCTCCCGGATTACTCGCAACTGGAGCGGCGGATCTAACATTGTGAAGCTTGTGGAATCGTTTAATGATCTTCCGGGAGTATCAGGCTGAAAGCTATGGCGCAGACCCCAACGACATAAGAGGAGTATTCCATGGCGGCCGCATATATTTGGTGCGTCAAAATCTGCATAGTGTCCAAGAAGCTGAGAAAGTTCTGTTTCATGAGGGCTATGGGCATTATGGGTTACGGGCACTGTATGGGCAAGATCTGGCCAGGGAATTGCGTAAGCTTTTTATGGCAATTGGCGGGGCTCGCGGATTTAATGAGATTGCCAAAGCAAACAATATCGATCTTAAAAAGTATGCTGTAGGTCTGGACTCATTACCTCGTGATACAAAGATCCAGGTAATGATGGATGAGTTATTGGCGCACATAGCAGAACAAAATAAGCCCAGCATTAAGCGGGCGGTTCAGGAGCTAATGGGTCGGTTCCGACAGTGGTTACGCCGTAACGGATTCCTGAAAACAGCAGATCTATCAAATAGCGAGCTTCTTTTGTTGTTGAGCAACGCGCGCGCAGCTATGGAAGGGCGCGGGGAATCGTTGTATCGTGACAATGATGACATTAGGTTTATGTCGAAAGGTGAAAACAATGAGCAAAGCAGAAGTAGTGAACCTGGATCTGGAAGAAGACAACGGGAAGCCAGTGAAGAGTTTGGCCGAAATCTTGCGGGAAAACCCGCACCTGATTGGCACTTACAAACACGGATTAGGGGTAAACACGGACGACCTGTTAGAGTCTTCAGAGGATCAGAAGCCGGGCTCTCAATCGGAAACTTTGGACGAGACCAAATAGGGAAGGCCACCAATCACCCTTCTGCAGCTTTGGGGGTTTGGTTTACCACTAGCAATTCTGATGCATCCAGATATGGCTCAACTGTTGATAGCGTTTATCTGGATATTCGAAAACCCAAGGTTTATAAAACGGAGGATGTGCCTTCGTTCGATAGTCAGGAGGCGGCAAAACAATTTGCTGACCGACTGAGGGCCAAAGGGTATGACGGGATAATCTTTGACTACAGAGATATTGGCGGGCCTCTGCACGTCATGGCGTTTGAAGCGTCCCAGGTGTATCAAAGCAATCAAAAAAACAAAGGAACTGATGCGCCATTATTCTCAATTACTCCAGATCGCGATTCCTCCGTTTTAGATAAATTTGGCCTGAACCCAAAACAAGAGGCCAAGTTACGGGAATCTCTCGACCGCGCAGTCACCAAAGAAAATGAAAAATCAGTCTGGTCCCTGTTTAAACATCGAACCTATGAAGGGATGTTTGACGGCCTCATAGGCATCAAGCGGGCTGAAGACTCTGCAGGCGTATCCAACCCCGAAGATAGTGGCTACGTCGGCGCTCGGTTAGCTACAGGCGTCGCGGATGTGATGCATGCAATTTTGCATTATGGCGCTCCCCAGTGGCGAGCAGGTGCCCTTCAATATAAAGAGGGGACCAAGGGGCTTCTGGAGATCCTGGGCAAAGCAGGCGAAAACCTGAATGATTTCCTTGCATGGGTTGGGGCTCATCGCGCCGAAGAATTGATGGAGCAAGGGCGAGAAAACAACCTTACCCGGGAAGACATTGCAGCCCTAAAAAATCGCGCCTCCGGCAAAGAAGCCCTATTCAGGGAAATGCACTCAGAGTATAAAAAGCTCAACTCCGCTATGCTGGACATGGCTGAGCAGGCGGGACTGATTAACGCTGACGCTCGCCAAAAGTGGCAATCTGATTGGTATATCCCCTTTTACCGCCAGGAAGAGGGCGACGACGGCAATATTGCCTTGCTGGCTCCCAGAACGAAACGCGGACTATCTCACCAAAATGCAGGCATTAAATCCTTGCGGGGTGGCGACATGGCTACCAATGATTTGCTTGAGAATATTCTGACCAACTGGATGAAGCTGACAGACGCCAGCATGAAGAACAGTGCATTGCTGAAAACGGTCGATAATCTTCAGGATAGTGACTATCTGGAAGCGTTCGAAGGGGAAAGCTCAGTTGATTATGTCGGCAAGAAATCAGATAAAAACGTTGTCAGGGTTCAGCGTGACGGAAAAGACGAGTATTACAAGGTTTACGACCCCGCACTATTAAGAGCCGTCACCCATCTTTCATCATCTGGATTTAATGACCCGGTGACAAAAGTGGGAAGGTATATGAAACGCCTGTTAACAACGGGTATTACCTCTTCGCCAGATTTCATCATTCGAAACTTTATCCGTGACGCCGCCCACGCCTGGGCAATTAATCCCGATGGTTTCAAGCTGGGCACTGATTCAATCAAGGGGCTCAGAGATGCTTTTAAGGAGGATCCGGAATATCGCGAACTGATGTTTGCTGGCGCTTCTTTCCAAGGCGGGTATGTTCATGGTACAGATCCCGAGGCGTCAGCTCAGATCATAAGGCGGGCACTCGACAAAAAGGGACTGTCAGGACGTCAGGCGGACGAATACGTTAACTCTCTGCTTAGAACCCCTGATCAGGTCTATGGTGCGATTAAGAAGGGCTGGCAGGTATACCGGGAAGTTGGCGACCGGGTGGAGAACGCTAACAGATTGGCGACTTATAAGGCCGCCAAGAGGTCTGGCAAATCGCTTCTGCAGGCCGCGTTTGAGTCCAAGGATTTGATGGATTACTCGCTACGCGGAAACTTTCAGCTTATGAATTACCTGATTGACCTGGTGCCATTCATGAATGCCCGGCTTCAGGGTATAAGCAAGCTGGCAAGAGCAGCCAAAGAGCATCCAAGGCGCGTGCTGATGAATGCGGGGTTTAAGTTGGCTATGTTTTCTTTTGCCCTGGCAATGCTGAATGATGACGATGAGCGCTACCACGAGTTGCCAGACTGGGATAAGGATGCCAACTGGCATTTCTGGTTAGGGGATGATCACTACCGCATACCTAAGCCTTTTGAAATCGGGATCATTTTCGGGACAGTACCAGAGCGCATTTATCACGTTATGGCCGGAAACCAAGACAGCGAGAAGCTGATGTGGTCTATCAGCCATAATCTTTGGGAGACCATGGCGATCAATCCGACCCCTCAGTTTGCCATGCCGATTATTGAGAGTGTCGCTAATCGTCAGTTTTTCTTTGATAAGCCGATTGAAGGAATGGTGGACGAAGGGAAATTGCCAGAGGCCCGCTACGATGAGCACACAAGCATGACAATGCGTGTGCTTGGTGAGTGGACTGGAATGTCCCCGAAAAAACTCGAGCATTTGTTTAATGGGTATCTGGGAACTATGGGGATGTACGCCCTGGGCGCTGCCGACATGCTTGCTAACACCATGACAGGGCGTGCAGAGTCTCCAGATTGGAAGCTTGAGGACTTGCCGGTTATCAAAGCCCTTTATCGCGGTAAAACAAACAAGTCCACTCAGTACACCACGGATGTTTATGACCGGTGGAATGAGGTGGATCAGCTTTACCGAACGATTACCGCCTTCAGAAAAGAAGGGCGCTTTGAAGAGGCTCAGGAGCTGACGAAAAGCAACTTTGAAAAATTGCGGTACCGGAAAGCTCTGGGCAAAGCTCGCCAACGCCTTGGGGATATTCGTAAGCAAATGGATCTTGTGCGCCGGAACCGGATAATGTCGGCAGAAGCCAAACGTAAAAAGCTCGATCAATTGACCGAGCTTCGCAATGAAATATCCGGGATGTATGCAGAACTTACAGAAGACGACTTCTAAGAAAAAAACAGCCACTCATAAAACTGCACCATAATCCAGGAAAAACCGCTAAGGAGGGCGAACGTAAATAGAACCGCGTAGATACCTTCTATTGACTTGCCGCCTTGATCGGTCTTGATCAACCAATAAATGCCGCCAGCAGCAGGCAGGGCAAGGGGGCTCAATTCATTTGCCAGACAAAAGGCTATTACGGCCAATAGAGTGAGAATTGCGGGCACTCGCAAAACGTTTATCAAATTACTTCTCCTTGCAAAACGAAGGGTAATTAGGGTCATTTATCGCCAGGTCATATTTGTTCTGTATCCGGCGACTGTTAATTGCCCTGACTATCTGTAGGGCGCCTTCGATGGTTGGGCATCCGGTTGTAATCAATTGGGATCTTCCAGATTTCTTTCCGCCATGCAGCTTTAACACCAGCCAGTTTCCAAAAAGGTCGCGCGTAAGTACCACCTCATAGAATCGTCCGTCCTTTCTTTCCCAGCGCCACATAGTTCACCCGTTTCAAAAAATTACATTTTGCTGAACCCCTCGGCTGGCCTGAAGGTTCGCAAGAGGTTCTATTGTTTGGGGTGGGGGATAGTCCAAAAGGTGTAAATGAAACGACAAAAAATGTCGTTATAAAATGCATCATTTAACCTCTCCGACGTAGTGGGCTGTGATGGAAAGGGAGTATGGAAAATAAGAGGTTTTGTGATATGCCATTTGCACCGAATCACAAAGAAGCTGAAATAGAATCGATCCAGGGATATTCAGAGGCATGCAAGTTGGGCAGAAAGCACGCTCAAATGTTTGTTGCCTGGGTGAAGGCTCAGCCTCATCAAGTCGGTAACAATTGGATAGGGCAAATACTTCAGGGCGGCTCAGATGGGGCTGAAAAACAAGGGTATGTTGCAGGCTTTTGCGCCCAGCTAGAAAGGAGTTTGGTTTTTGGGATTAAAACGGTTTGATTTGGGCCGAAATTGGGCCGAAGCCCAATTGTAAACCCTGTAACCGATTGAAATATAAAGAAAAATAGTGGCGGTGAGGGAGGGATTCGAACCCTCGATACGCGTTAACGTATACACGCTTTCCAGGCGTGCTCCTTCAACCACTCGGACACCTCACCTAAAACTGTTTGGAGAGTAACTGATCTAGCTTTAAAAAAGCTTGGAGAGCCAGTCCTCAATTTCCGAGGGCCGCTACTCTAAACGAAAGCAGACCCTATGGCAAGATTTAGATAGCACTTTGAGTGCTTTTTAATACGTTTTTCTCTGAAATAGGGGGGCTGCCTGCTGTGGTAGCGACCTATCATAATGAAAAAGCCTGCTTTTATTGCAGGCTTTGGTTTTTTACGTTCTTTATCGATCACTCCATTATGATTGGCTTTTGCTCAAAATAATGTGTGTCCGATACAAGAAAGTTTATGCGACCTGCCCAGCGGCTTGTATTTTACGATTAGTGAGGAGCTTGCCGAGCTTATCCAGCAGCCGTCCGTTCCAACAGAGCTTTTGTCGGTCATCACAGGTTGTGGGATCCAGGTCATCAAAACCGATAAAGACCGGGCTGTCGAAATTGGTCTCCAGGTCCTCAACAATGTCTGCACACCAGTCCTCATCGTTACATTGAACCAGCCAGGCATCCAGTGGTTGCTGTTGGGCAAATTCTGTGGCGTGCTTTAATTTATCAGGGTCACAACTGACGCTGATGCTGTAATTGTGTCGAACCAGGAAGCGGCTGATGTAATGGCGTAGCTCCGGGCGTTCCACAATCAAGCCGACTGAGCCTGCATAGGGTTTGTCGGATTTGGGTGGTTTCACCTTCGCATACCGGCCGATCGCTCTCTCCAGACCGTAGATGTTGAACGGCTTGGCAAGATAGTGATTGATGTCCATTCGCTTGCTCCAGTCTGAAAACAGCTCAGTGTCTTCTTCTGACATCAGAACAATGGGGACCGGACGGGTACGATATAAGCCCCGCATGCAGATCACGACTTCGGGCGTGGACATATCAGTGAGGTTCTGGTCCAGCAGGATGACTGATGGGCGGAATCTGTGCAGAAAATTCAGCGCCTCTTTGGCGCTGCCCACTGGCAGGCAGCGTACACCCATGGTTTTGACCATGTTGGCCAGAGCTGAGCGAACCTTGGGATTGGGTTCCACAAGCAGCACAATTTCATTACTTGCACGTGCGGCTTTGATTTTCTTCGCGGCTGCCTGAAATCCGCTTCTTTCTTCGGAAGAGGGCTGTTTCTCCGGAAGAAGCCGGTCTTTGGCTCCTGGCTCGAAAAAGTGGGTCAACCTTGCCCCGGCTTTTTCTACGCTGGTGGGTCTGGTGGGTGAGGTCACCTGATTGGTCAGTTGAGGGATGTTGTCTGAGTCGTCCTCGTCCGGCGTTCTGCCTTGAGCCTGTCTGGCAATCGGCTTTGTTTGATTGACGGCCGGCTTGGCCTGCATGGACGCAGGTTTGCTCCGCTTGGTTGGAGATGATTTTTTGGCTATTGGTTTATTCGCCTTGGGTATACTGGCAGCCGGTCTAGCGTTAGAGGAGGCAGCTTTTTTCGCTGTAGATTTGCGAACAGGTTCTTTCCTGGCGTTATCTTTGTCCTGGGAATTGTCGTCGTCATTGGCTGCCGGCGTTTCAAATGCAGGCATAAGACTGGACTCGTCCAACGCCAGATCACTTACATCAGCGTAGGTCTGATCAAGTAGCTGGGTATCAGCTGTAGGGGCTTTTGAATGGTCGGAATCATCAGCGGCTGAGGTAGAATGAAATTCTGCAGGTATTTGAGTCGTGCTGGTCAGAGGAATAAGTAGTGCATCTGAAGCACTCATTTCCCAGACAGCATTATCCTGCATACCGACATCGTAAATTGTGCGGCTATTTGACTCTTGGCGTTTGAATAATTGCTTGGCTACACGCCGGATGAACGACTTCTGTTCCTTGCGTGGGCGCTGTATCGTCTTTTCCATGGATCACCCTTACGGAATAGGTTTTTTTTCAACATTCTGGTTTATGCCTACTCGCTTTACCGCGGGACTCCATTCTCGATTATGTTTGTATTATCCATCGGGTGGCGATAGCAATCCCTCCCTTCTTATTTTGGGGAAGTGATTGTCAGTATGATTTTGCTCGTGTACATGTGAGCAGAATTTTGGAAGCTGCCATTATCGCCTTGCGCAGTAATGGTTAATAATACAGCGTTAAGAAAAGGCGGCAACCGGCCATTAGGCCTATATTATGTCAGGAAAAAGACATATCGATTTGAGCGTTCGGTAGATTTGCATATCGCTAAACCGGTCGGTCGGAATAGGGAGTTTTACCCGGAATTTGTCTGGATAACTATCTGAAAAGCGTGCCAAATATATAACTCAAAATTGAGTGTATAACCCATAATCGAGTCTATGGCCCAGAACTAAGTGCTCATGCATTTCGGAGTTGCCGACAGGGGAGCACTTCAAAATTCAGGTGTTGCTGGCTGTAGGGGTGATTGAAAGACAATGCCTGGGCATGAAGTAACAGGCGGGGTGAGCGGGCAACCACATTTGGTGGAGCGTAAAAACGGTCGCCTAAAATCGGATGTCCGATAGACAGCAGGTGTACTCTAAGCTGGTGTGATCGGCCTGTAATCGGATACAGGGCCACCAGCGTTGAGTCAGCATCCCGGGAGAGGACGCTGAATCGGGTTTGTGCTGGTTTGCCGTGTTCATGGCAGACCTTTTGTTTTGGGCGCTGGTCCCAGTCGCAGATCAAAGGCAAGTCAATCAGCCCTTCGTCCTTCTCCATGACGCCAGCCACTCTGGCGACATACATTTTCTGCACACTTCGCTCCATGAATTGTTTTTTTAGCGCGATCTCTGCTTTCTTTCTCAAGGCCAGAACCAGAACCCCGGATGTCGCCAGATCAAGACGATGGACCACCTGGCTTAACGGGTATCGTTGTTGTACTCGTCGCCAGATGGAGTCCTGTAATGCCAGGCCTTTACCGGGAGCTGTGAGAATACCGCTGGGTTTATTGAGCACAATAATATCTCTGTCGACATGTCGGATATCCAGCCATGGAATGGTTGGCGGTTCGTAGACAAGGGGAGGGATATTGTTCGACATGGACAGCTTGGGTTTCTGTGATTTGGTTCGGCCTGCAACAGGTTGTTGCGATCATTGTCATTTCGGGTGGGATTATAACCTATCGTGGAGCCCATGCCTGTCATTTTTCTGTTGTGTCCGGCAGTGCCAGCGAGATCAATGTGGTGGTGGCGAGAAATCCGGCAGAGACCAGCAGGCAGGCAGTGAGGCCATAAACCTGGAAAATGGTGCCGGAAAGCACCGTCCCGATGAGGCGTCCCATGGCATTGGCCATGTAGTAAAAGCCAACATCCAATGAGGTGCCTTCTTCGGAGGCAAAATGGACAATCAGAAAGCTGTGCAGGGCAGAATTGATCGCAAATACGATGGCAAATGCCAAAAGCCCGCCGATGACCACAAAGTAAGGGTTCAGATGCAGGTAAAGTGCACCTCCCATTGCTGCGGGTATGACGGCCAGCAGGCCTGCCCAGAGGACAACGGACTCTTTATGCCTGGGCTTTGAGCCTGAACGTGAGAGAAGCCTGGGGGCCAGGGATTGTACAATACCGTAACCAATGATCCACAGGGCAAGGAAGCCGCCTGTCTGCCAGAAGTTCCAGTGGAATGATTCACTGAGAAACACGGGCAGGGCGACAACGAACCAGACATCCCTTGAGGCAAACAGACAAAGCCGAGCCCCAGAGAGGATATTGACCGCACGGCTCTTGGAAAAAATCTCTCGGAATTTGGGTTTGCTGGATGACTTGCCGAGATCTTTTTGCAGCAGGAGGATACTGGATATCCAGCAAAGAAATAGCGCGCACGCCATGGCTGTCAGCGCCCCCTGGAAACCCAGGGTGCTGAGTAAGAGTCCACCGAGAAAGAAGCCAATTCCTTTCAGTGCATTCTTGGAGCCGGTGAGAAAGGCGACCCATTTAAACAGTTGTCCTGGGGCTTCTTTGGGAATCAGAGACTTTACGGCACTTTTGGCGCTCATTTTATTCAGGTCTTTGGCGATACCAGAAAGCGCTTGCGCCACCATCACCCAGGGAATGGTTAGCCAGCTGGCAGGTGTCGTCAGCATGAGCAGTGCCACAATCTGCAGGGCCAGACCGATATTCATGGTGCGGTTCAACCCGATTCTGGCACCCAGCCATCCGCCAATTAGATTGGTGACGACTCCAAAGAATTCGTAAAAAAGAAACAGCAGGGCAATATCCAGAGGAGAGAACCCCAGTCCATGGAAGTGCAGCACCACCAGCATTCTCAGGGCGCCGTCAGTCAGCGTGAATGCCCAGTAGTTTCCTGTAATGATCAGGTACTGGCGGATGTCATTTGACAAGTTGCTCAGCATAAAACCCTTAGCCTTCTTCCTCGTTGCTACCGGCTGTTTAAATGGCGACCCAGTTTAACTGCGAGCTCACCCATCCTGTTGACGTACCCCCATTCATTGTCATACCAGGCATATACTTTCACTTGGGTACTATTGATGACCAGAGTGGAAAGTCCGTCAATGATGGAAGAGCGTGGGTCCGTGCGGTAATCGATTGACACCAGCGGTCTGTCTTCATAGCCCAGAATGTCTTTTAACTGTTTCTCTGAGGCCTGTCGGAACAGGGCGTTCACCTCTTCGGCAGTGGTCGGCTTTTTTACTTCAAATACACAGTCGGTTAAAGAGGCATTGAGTAGCGGGACTCTGATGGCGTGGCCATTCAGGCGACCTTCGAGTTCGGGAAAGATCCGGGTAATGGCTGTTGCGGATCCCGTAGTGGTGGGGATCAGGCTCATGCTGCAGGCTCTGGCTCTGCGTAAGTCTTTATGAGGTGCATCCACAATCGTTTGGGTATTGGTGAGATCGTGAATGGTGGTCATGGAACCGTGATGTATTCCCAGAGACTCATGCAGGACTTTGACCACAGGGGCCAGGCAGTTGGTGGTACAGGATGCGGCTGTGACTATGTGATGCTGGTCTGGTAGATAGACTTCGTCATTGACGCCCATGACGATATTAAGAATGCCTTCCTCTTTGACCGGTGCACTGACGATGACTTTTTTTACACCCTGATGAAGGTATTGCTGGAGTAATTCTTTTTTCCGCATGACGCCGGAACATTCGAGCACGATGTCGCACTGGCTCCAGTCCGTATCGACAATGTTTTTGTTCTGGGTGAAGCGGATAGGGTGATGACTAATGATCAGTTGATTCTGATCATGGGTGACCGTTTGGTCCCAGCGTCCGTGAATGGAGTCAAATTGAAGAAGGTGGGCGTGGACTTCCGGGTTTTCTGCCGGATCGTTGATGTGAACAAACTCAATTTCAGGGTTACCCCATGCTGCCCGCAAAGCCAGCCGACCCATACGGCCGAATCCGTTGATGCCTACTCGAATACTCATTGAATTACCTTGTGAATCTGTTCGTGGAAAAGCTGTTCCTGAAAAGTCTTTGAAAAAGCTTGTAAAGGTTCATGGTCAAGGGGGGCGTAATGCCCCCTTTGGCAAATCAGCAGCAGCGGTTAGCGGATACCGATTCTGGTTTCCCGATGCAGCAAGCGTTTTGTTCGGAGGCTTCATCCTGCGATTTGTCTGCTATCGGCCCACCCTTTCCATAGGTTGGAATTGATTCAAGGCTATGGAATCCTTCCCAGGCAATTCCGTCAGGATCAACGGTCCAGTGTTTATTGGAGCGTGCATAGCAGCAGGTGGCTCCTTCTTCATCCACCATGGGCTGGTCGGCCGCTTTCATATTACTGCCGATTTGTTTCAGTTCCGATTCTGATTCTGCCTGCAGACCCAAGTGATCCAACCCGGTCTTTTGACTGCGGGTAGATACCGCAAAATTAATTCTGGGATCATCCAGCATCCATTTAGCGTAATCGTCCTTGACCAAAGCCGGTTCTGTGGAAAAGAGGCTGTTGTAGAACTGTATGCTCTGGTCCAGATCTTTGACGGTGAGGTGAATATGCATGCGCTTCATGGTAAAGCTCCTAATATTCGGTTTTTCGAATATTGATTATTGATATTCAATGACGGTTTACTGCCTGGTTGTGTCAATGATCTTCAGTTTGGCCGGACTTCTCAGAGAGTCGTCCGGCAGCCGGATGAAGAGTCCGGGTTAGAAATATCCACGGGGAGTTCGTCGCAGCAGTTTTGGCTGGAAAGACGTTGTCTGGCCTCCGTAATCAATGCCTCATTGCCAGCTACCGTCAGCTTTAGTACCTGATCAAACCATGCTGGAATTGCAGGGTTAAGACGGTAATACACCCATTGCTTCTGTTTTCTGTCGAGAAGAATACCTGATGCTTTGAGTTGGGCTAAGTGCCTGGAAATCTTTGGTTGACTGAGATTCAGGGCAGTAACCAGATCGCAGACGCACAATTCGCCGTTGATCAGAATCAGGCTGACCGCTTTCAGTCGGGTGTCATCGGCCAGGGCTTTAAATAACTCTGTTGGTTTCATATATGGATTTCCGTATATATGGACTTCCGTATATTGCATGCAAAAGAGTGACTTCGCAACCTGTTTTTTGGTAGGCGGGGAGAATATTCAGGTAAAAAGCCTCACCACCGGCGTGAGAGGCTTTGTCATAATGAGAGACTAGAATTAGAACTCTGGGGAACTATAAGTAGAGCCAGAAAGCAGCAAGGGTTAATTTAACCGATCGATCTTATTTTGGCGGGAGTAATCAGTCCGATGGTAAAGGCAGTGCCTATCAGAATAACGAGGCAACCAACCATCATGTAGGTTGTCACCTGTTCAGCCAGGAACAGATATCCCCAGAGCATGGCAAATACCGGCACCAGAAATGTCACAGAAACCGTGCGAGTAGGGCCAATGCGTGAGATCAGTCCATAAAACAGAATGTAGGCGAAGGCTGTACACACTGAGCCCAGCGCGGTCACAGACAGCCAGGCAGTGCTTGAAACAGGCTGAGATGGCCAGTAGTACCAGGCCAGCGGTAACATGGCAATGGCTGCAGTAGCCTGACTCATAGTGGCAAGGACCATCGGGTGGACACCGGTCAGGTAGCGCTTGGTGTAGTTGGCTGAAATACCATAACTCATCGTTGCCAGAGTGCAGGCGATAATGGCCAGTGTTGGACCGGAAAAGTTAAGCTCGCCTTTACCGAGCACCAGAATAAACACACCCGCAAAGCCAAGCATGATACCGCCGGTCTGCCAGCGGGTTCAGCCAGATAACGCCGACAATAGCGCTCCATAAGGGGACACTGGAATTGAGCAGGGAGGTGTATCCGGCGCTGACGTGGACAGTGGCAAAACCCAATAAAGTAAAGGGGAGGGCAGAGTTAGTAATACCAAGGACAACGAAATGAGGCAACTTCTTCCATTCAATTTTGTCCCGGTAGTACCAGATTAAGAATGGCAACAGACACATTGCGGCGATGCCAATTCTAAGTTGGATCATGACAATAGGGCCAAAATCCGGTACGGATACACGCATGAATAGGAAGGACGCTCCCCAGATAGAAGCCAGGAAGGTTAACGTCAGGCTGTCTTTTGCTGTCACCTTGAAAATCTCACTCTTGGATGCACATGCTATCAATGAATGTCTTTATCAATAGGCAATCTATCAGTAGGTAGAGGGTCGTCCGATAGATCGTTTTTTGCCTTAACGGCTTGTTGGTTGCTTCTAATGTTGATAGTTTCTATTGGTAAATATCAGCCAGATTGTTGTTTAGTCAGGCTGACGATAGTTACTTTTCAGATCAGAGCAAAGACTGAGAGAAGGCTCCCTCAAGTTCCAGTAATGCATGTTTTCTGTCCAGTCCACCGGCGTAACCTGTTAAAGACCGATTTTTGCCGATCACCCGGTGGCAGGGAATAATAACGGAAATTGGATTCTTACCGATTGCCGCTGCCACGGCGCGGGTTGCTGACGGATGATGCAGTTCAACAGCAAGATCACTATAGATCCAGGTGGTGCCGGGCTGTATGCGTAGTAGTACCTGCCAGACCTGTTGTTGAAAATCGGTGCCTTTCGGAGTCAGAGAAAGTTCTTCCATAGAGGGGAAGTCTTCTCCGGGTTGGCGATGAAAATAACGCAGGAGCCAGCTATGTGTCTGTTCCAGCACATGGTGATGGCCAGGTTCCCAGCCTTCGGTCAGAACCGGGAAATATTTCTGGCCATGGAAATAGCAGCCTGTCAGTCCCTGGCCATCAGTCACCAGCCTGATTCTTCCAAGGGGAGAGTCTATATCCTGGTAAAGGCGCTGTTGTAGATCCGATTTTGTATTCATTCTGTTTTGCCTGAGTAAATCACGACTTTAGTGGTTCTGGTTCCCGGTTATCAGTTAGCCAACTGGCGCCAAAGGTACATGGTCATATAGCTGCGCCATGGACGCCACTGGTCTGACATGGTTTTTGCTTCGGGCGTTTTTATTTCTCTCCCGTGGCGTTGGGAAAGTGCTTTCAGCACTCCAACGTCACCAGCGGGAAAAGCATCTGTCCAACCCAGGCCGCGCATGGCGATATACTGTGCTGTCCACTCGCCAATCCCTTTGATTTCAAGCAACTGCTGGATCTGGGTGTCTGTGTGTAGTCCTGGTTCCAGGAGCATGGAGTCCTCGAAATTTTTTTCTGCCAGCAGTCTTATTGCCTGAGCTCGTTGACGAATGATGCCCAATGAAGCGATCTGATCAATTGAGATATCCGGGATGTCGGATGGTGCAGGAAAAGCTCTGTTTAACTCGGGAAATGGCGTATCAATGGGAGTCCCAAATGCCTCAGTGAACTGTCCTAGCTTTTTGATGGCCGCTGCCACGGTAATTTGTTGGCCAAGAATCGCGCGGACGCCAGTTTCAAAACCTGAAAAGCAGCCTGGTACACGCAAGCCTTCCTCCCATTCCTCCACGGTTTCGGATTTCTCCTGAAAAAATGTCGCCGTTTCTAGTGGATTGTTGGATAAATCCAGAAAGTGATGAATACGGTTTTTTAGCCAGCTTAGCTGGGGAAGCAGGGAAAGTGACAAGGTGATGCCAAATCGGGTCTTTTTTGGTAAGTGGCGTATCTCGAGCCATCCCTGAAGGATTGTTCCGTTACCATCGATAAAACGCAGGGTGCGGCGATAGCTATGCTCATCCACGTTTTCAACGCCGGTAATCAGGCGTGGTTTCAGGAAGTCCCGGAATGCTTCCCAGGCAAAGGGAGCCCGGTAAGCCAGTTCGAGGTAAATGGATTCCTCTACATGGTTGCCATGCTTTCCTGGCTGGCGTTTAAAAGCAGATGGAGCCTGGCGATAGGTTTCCTTGAAGGCGCTGTTAAATCGTCTGATGCTGTTAAATCCGGCTGCCAGCGCAATGTCGCTAATGCTTAGACCTGAGTCCAGCAGAAGATGCCGGGCCAGCAGTAAACGCCTGGAGTGGTTGTATTCCAGCGGGCTGACGCCGAAGGCTGTATTAAAAATCTTCCTCAGGTAGCGATCGCTGATCCCCAGCCTGGCCGCCAACTGGTTGGTGGAATGTTCCTGTAATGCCCCTTTATCAATCATCTCTTTGGCCGTCTGGGCAAGAGTATTGCCACTATCCAAAGGGGCGAGCCCAGGTGCCAGCTCTGGCCGACAACGCAGGCAGGGGCGATAGCCCGCTTTTTCGGCCGCTGCGGCGCTGGTGAAATAGTGGGTATTGATCTGCTTGGGCGTTTTCACTCGGCAAACAGGTCGACAATAGATACCGGTGGAAGAAACGCCGACGAAAAATCTTCCATCGAACCTTGAATCGCGGCTGAGAAGCGCTGAATAACATGTGTTGTGATCTAGTTTCATGGAGGCATCATAGCCTGAAGTCAGATGATAATCTCGCCAGAATCGGAACTGGATTTTGCCTGGGTCATTCAAGTATCTATTTCAAGTATTGAGCGATCGGGTTGCGTAATTAATCGCTTGGGTCGACAGGAAAATATTCGATCCGGGTCTAAACTAATAGCATGCCGATTCACGTGGCAGATAAGAAGTTAATACCCGCATGATCGATAGACAGGGATGCTGTTAAATGTTTACACAAAGACGTGACAGGAATCTTCATTTAATAAAAGTCTCATTCATTTGATAAGAGTCTTGCAATGACCGAGTCGGAAACGACACGACCTCCGCAGAATTCGTGGATATTACTGACTGCCGTTGTCTATTTCGTGACCGGGCGTCTGGGTTTGGCTTTCGCGGCGGACAGTGCTTATGCCACAGCTGTCTGGATTCCTTCCGGTATCGCGCTGGCTGCGGTATTGATCGGAGGTTATCGGCAAGGTTTCGGGATCTGGCTTGGATCTTTTCTTGTCAATTACACAGTGACGCTGGAAAACTCCAACACCGGAGTGGCTCTGGATCAGGTGGCATTACTTTCTCTGATTGGCGTGGGGGCCGCGATTCAGGCGATGCTGAGTCGTTATCTGGTGATGCGGTATGGTCGCTATCCTAATACGCTCTCCGATCTGTATCTCATATTTCTGTTTATCATACTAACGGGACCTGTAAGCTGTTTGGTGAGTGCCACGGTTGGGTGTACGGCTCTGACGACAGCGGGTTTGATGCCTGTAGAATCTTTTCCCCAGAACTGGGCGGTCTGGTGGTTGGGCGATTCGATTGGTGCGGCTATCTTCGGACCTTTGATTTTGGTTTGGGCTCTTCGCCCGGTGAGCATGTGGAAGTCCCGACGTTTGGTGGTGTCGCTGACGCTGGTGATTACCTTTATTCTGGCTACTGTAGGTTTCTACTACGCCCGAAGTTCCGAAGAAAACAACGCACGGCTGCGCCTTGAAACGGAAGCTTCTGCCATGGTGATTACTTTTGAGCAGTCCATGAAAGCGCAGATCGGGGTTCTTGAAACCGTGGGGAGACATCTGGGATTGCTGCAAAGAAGTTCCCGTGGTGCTTTTGAGGTGCAGGTTGGATGGTTACTGGATCGCTATGACAACCTTCAGGCGTTGTCCTGGAATCCTGTGGTTAACTCCCGTTTACGGGAGTACGTGGAGTTTGTCCTGCAGCGAGACTATGGCGTGGACACTGGCATTAGAAAACGAGTTGACGGCCGTCTGGTACCTTCAAGGGATGAAGTTGCAGTTCCGGTGCAGTTCATAATGCCCTACAAGGGCAACGAGAATGCTCTGGGGTATGATACCGCCGCGAACCCGGTACGAAAGGCGGCTCTGGAAAAAGCGTCGAAAATAATGAAGCCGGTGATTACCGAAAGGATCAATCTCGTTCAAGACGATGGAAAGCAGCCGGGAATTCTGATCTTTTTTCCCAAGTTCAGTGGTGACAGTGTCGAGGCTGAAGGCTATTTCACGGCGGTGACTAAAATTGGTCAATTGCTTGAACAATTCTTTGAAAGCCAGGGCTTCAGTGGATTCTATGTTCGTGTTCTGGATACAGAGGAAACCGGCAAGGAATCCGAAGTGTTATACCAGTCTAAAATCACTCAACTGGGCAAATTCGAACCTCTGCCGGTAAAGGAAAGCGACGTCTTTGAATCTGAAGTGCTGTGGAAGATCCCGATTACTGTGGCGGATCGGGAATGGGTATTTGTGGTGGCCCCCACACGTGACAACTATATCAGTCGTCTTTCTCTAAGTGCCTGGCTGGTTTATGTGCTGGGATTATTGTTTTCGGTGATGAGTGGTATGGTAGCGCTGTTCTTCACCGGCAGGACTGTGGCACTTGAAACGATCGTTCGGCAGCGGACAACGGCTCTGAGAGACTCCGAAAATTCATTGAAAGCCATAGTGGATAATACGCCTGACGCCTTGCTCGTAGTTGATGTCGAGGGCGTCATTGTTCAGGCGAACCGATCAGCGGAATCAATATTTCTCAGAGCAATGGATGAGTTGGTGGGGGCGGAAATCAGTCAGTTGATTCCCTCTCTGGAAGGAAAAAATTTCCATCTCAGGTTGGAGGACTTGCAGAGTGGTGCTGGAAATGTGATGGAGAGCTTTGGCGTGCGCCGAAACGGCGCGCAGATAGCGGTCGACATTTCTGTATCTGACTATGGGCTTGAAAACCAGCTATATCATTTGGTGATGGTGAGGGATATTACGGAGCGAGCTGAAATTGACCGTATTAAGGACGAGTTTATTTCAACGGTCAGTCATGAGTTGCGCACGCCGCTTACAGCAATCAAGGGTGCACTAAGCCTTATAAAAGTTCAGCCGATACAGTGGGATGACAAGTCTTACAATCTGGTGGACATTGCTGAGCGCAACAGTCAGCGGCTGCTGGAGCTGGTTAATCGAATACTGGACTTCAAGAAAATCACAGAGGGGGACTTCATGCTCAGATGTGCCTGTATTCCGGTTCATGATTGGTTAAACGACATTTGTCGCACTCACCAGACTTTTGCTAACCAGTATCATGTGGAATTTGTGTTGGATCATGTTGATGATGATCTCGTGCTCTGGGGGGATGGTGAGTATCTGACCCAGGTGATGGTGAATCTGATGTCAAATGCCGCAAAGTTTTCCAAACCCGACACTCAGGTCCATATTCACGCTTCCAGGCAGGGGGATTGCATTCGAATTGAGGTTTGCGATACCGGGCCGGGGATTCCCGAGGAGTTTTCTGAAAAAATCTTTGGACGTTTCTCCCAGGCGGACTCTTCTTCCACTAGATCCAAAGATGGTTCGGGCCTTGGTTTGAATATCTCCAAGGCAATTGTCGAAAAGCATGGTGGCAGTATCCACTACCAGAATCGTGAGTCTGGCGGATGTATTTTCTACTTCGATATCCCGCAGGCACCGGTGAGTGCCTGCCAGCAAATTCCTGAGGTATCTTCTGATCCTAGATGATTCTTGAGAAACTGGTGGTTTTCTCAATGCGGTAGTGGTCAAACACTTTACAGATTCCCCTGATGAGTAGACGACCGGAAGGATGAATCCGCAGATGTTCCCCTTCGGCGTCACTGCCGAATTGAACCAAGCCGTCTTCCTCCATGTTTTTCAGTTCATGAAGCTCCCGCTGGAAATATTCCCGGAACGAAATGCCGTAACGGGATTCAATGGGACTGAAATGGAGTTTGAAATTGCAGATCAGCTCCATAATGATTTCCCGTCTTAGAACATCGTCATCATTCAGAGTGACCCCACGATGAACCGGTAATTTACCCTGTGCGAGAATGTCGCTATAGCCTGGGATGTCATAGACATTCTGATAGTAAGTACGGTCCAGCATGCTGATGCTGGAGACACCCATCGCAATCAGGTCGCAATCACCTCTGGTGGTATAGCCCTGGAAGTTCCGGTGCAGATGTCCCTCGGATTGTGCAACGGCCAATTCGTCTTCAGGTTTGGCGAAATGGTCCATGCCTATAAATCGGTAGTCTTGCCGGATGAGCTGGTCAACGGTGTTTCGCAGGATGCTGAGTTTCTGCTGTGGCGTCGGCAGGGTGGCACCATCAATTCGGCGTTGCGGTTTGAAACGCTCTGGCATGTGGGCGTAGTTGAATACGGAAAGGCGGTCAGGTGAAAAGTCGATAATCTTTTCCACCGTACTGGCGAAACTGGCTTCGTTCTGGAACGGCAAACCGTAGATCAAGTCAATGTTGATAGACCTGAAGCCGAGTTCTCTAGCCTTGTTCAGCACATGCAGGGTCAGCTCTTCACTCTGGATACGATTAACTGCTTTTTGCACTTTGGGATCAAAGTCCTGAACACCCAGGCTGATTCGGTTGAAGCCGATCTCTCTCAAGACGGTCAGGATTTCGTCATCGGCTTCGCGAGGGTCAATTTCGATGGAGTAATCGCCTCTATCATCTGGCAGCAATTGGAACAATTCCCTTGTACGTCCCATCAATTCCCGCATTTGCGCCGGGCTGAGAAAAGTCGGAGTACCGCCGCCCCAGTGCAACTGCTCCACTGGACGTGCCAGGCCATCCTGGGTCCGTGAAAACATCGCGGCCTGGAGAGTCATTTCCCGGTAAAGTTCGTCCAGATAAGGCTGTGCCTGCTCGCGTCGCTTGGTGACAATTTTATTGCATGCGCAGTAGTAGCAAAGCCTGGCGCAAAATGGTACATGGAAGTACAGCGACAGCGGTCTACCGGTAAGCCGGGAAACGCTCGCAGCATCAAATACTTCCTGATGACTGAATCCTGGCTGAAACTCCATGGCTGTGGGGTAAGACGTGTATCGGGGACCTTGCAAATCATATTTTCGAATCAGTTGCTCATTCCAGTAAATATTGTCCACGACGACGCCCCCTCCCACAGGATGCTTTATCAGAAAATAAGAGGGAGTGTAGTGGTTTAATGAGTGACGGGCCTTGATGTGTATCAACAGGCCTTGTTAAAGATCGGTTGTAAGTGATTTTAGGTCATTCTGAGGGAAGAGCAGATTCCCCAGCAAATGCGTCGACCTGTTAGAATACCTGGAGTATTACTGGTTTTCTCTAGTGCGCTGAATGGTTTGTATCGGGAGAGGTTAATTGGGAGTGAAGGGCGCCATGGTCAGGTTGGCCGGTCACCAGCTTGGACCAGCTTACAGGTAGACTCCACAATCCGAAGATTATCAGGCCCACGGCAAAGATGCGTCTGACGGAAAGTCGGCTGAGCCAGCGCCGCAAATGATAGGCGAACAATCCTGCAGCAAGCATGCTGGGAAGCGTTCCCAGTCCGAAACCAAACATTAGTAGTGCGGCCATATTTGGACTGGCAGAACTCATGGCCCAAGCCAAAGAGCTGTATACCAGACCGCAAGGTAACCAACCCCAGATCATGCCGAGCAAGAACCCTGAACTTTTTCCCGGTCGATGGCGAAGCCGTTCGGATAGGGGCGACAGCTTTTGCCAAAGACGCGAACCCAGTTTTTCGATATGGACCAATCCCGCCCACCACTGACCGACATACAGCCCCATCATGATCAACAAAATGCCCGCCATTGATCGAAGTACAATCAAGGTCGTCATATTTAACGCAAGCGCTGCGCCAATGCCGCCTGCGAGGAAACCAATGATGGTATAGCTTGTCAGGCGGCCACAGTTAAACACCAGCAGAGGGCCAATAAGACCGTTTCGGCCAGTATCCGTCGCAGTGGTCGCAATGGTGGCGCTACTTGTTGCTGTCGACTTTATCCCGGTTTCTGTCCCGGATTCTGCCTTGGTGCCACGCGGCTGGTTGTCCAGGTTAAATGAATGCGCGCTGGCGATGCCACCGCACATTCCCAGACAATGACCGCTACCCATCAGACCAATCAGGACAGCAGAAAGGAACAAAGCGACATCGGCAATCACGAAGACTTTTCCTGCCGATCGGATGGAGTCTCATTTGAATCTGGTGATTCTGTGCCAGGAGACAAAGAGTCGGGTGGTAAATCAGGTGTTGAGTCGTCTGCTGACGGGTCAGTTGATGGCTTGTCTGTAGGCACCATGTGCTTGTCATCGTCAAACAGAATGCTATGGGCGGGACCTTTTAAATCATCATACTGGCCGGACTTAACTGCCCAACGGAATATCAGTACGGCAATGGTAAGCAGTAGAATTGATAGTGGGATCAGGACAAAAAGTATTTGCATGAATGGCTGACAGCCTCCGTCACTGGCTGGTTTTTAGTCTGGAGTCAGACAGTCTAAGGGCGTTAAGTACCACGATCAATGAACTCGCCGACATACCAATAGCGGCCGCCCAGGGGGCAATAAAACCTGAGGCCGCAAGTGGTAGTGCGACCAGATTATAGATTAAAGCCCAGCCAATATTCTGGCGAATGATCCGAAACGTTTTGCGGGCTTTCTGTTGAGCAAATACCAACGTGTTCAGATCAGGATTGAGGATAACCGCATCCGCCTTTATCTGGGTTAGATCAGAGGCATTCTGCATTGCGATGGACAGGTGAGAGCCTGCCATTGCAGGAACGTCGTTGATGCCGTCTCCGACCATGACAACCGTATCTCCGGCCTGTTGCCACTCTCTTGCCTTCTCAAGTTTCTGCTCTGGCGTCAGCCCCTTGAAGACATCCGTGATGCCGACAGATGAGGCGATGGTTTCCACGTGAGAGGAGCTGTCTCCGGTTAAAATACTGAGCTTGATTCCCTGTTCGCGAAATCTGTCAGTGGCCGTCAGAGCGCCGTTTCTCAATGAATCTGACAGATGAAAAACCGCCAGCAACGACTGTTGATCGCTCAGATAGACAAGTTGATATTGGTCCGCGGGAGTGTCTGCCTGGTCCTCCTGATGCAAGGAGGAGTGTAATGAAAACTGGGCATTACCAAGGCGGTACTGTTGTCCGGATATTTCGCCTGACACCCCCTGACCGGATATATGGGCGATGTTGTCGGCCGGTGCTTTGGCATAACGCCTGAATGCCCGGGCGATCGGGTGTGGGCTGTCCCACTCCAGGGCGCCTGCCAGTGCCAGAAGTTGTTCTTCCGAAAAATCGCTGTGGTTATCGACTCTGACAACGCTGAGCTCACCCTGGGTCAGGGTGCCAGTCTTATCGAATACCACTCGGGTGGCTTTGGCGAGCGTTTCCAGCACATGGCCGCGGCTGAGGATGAACCCGGATTGCCGCAAAGCGGTAGTGGCAACTGTCAGAGCGGTAGGAGTGGCCAGAGAGAGCGCGCACGGACAGGTGACGACCAGTACCGCCAGAGTAATTGCGAAGGCATGGTCTGGGTCAATCTGCCACCAGATCAGGCCGACAGTGCAGGCGGTAATCAATACGCCGGCGACAAAATAGCTGGCGATACGATCAGCCAGGGTGGACAGGCGAGGGCGATCCTGAAGGGCTCGGTCAACCAGACGATTAATCGTGGATAGGTGAGAATCCTGATCCAATGCGTCGACCCGTACTGTAATGGTGTTTTCGATATTGACACTGCCCGAGAGAACCTTCTCTCCAACCTGTCCAGGCTGCGGAAGAAACTCTCCTGTCAATGCGGCATTGTTAACCTTCGTGCTCCCTTTCACAATGGTTCCGTCTACCGGTATGAAATCACCTGGTTTCAGTTGGATCAGATCATTGACCTGAAGATCCTCCATGGGGACCATTTCAATGGTGTTTTCCTGCTCGTTGACAACGCGATGGATGAAAACAGGGGCTTTGTTTTGCAGTGCAGTATTGGTTCTTGCGGCATTAATCCTTGCCAGGCTTTCGAGATAGCGTCCCAATAGAAGAAAAAACGTAAACATGCAGACGGAGTCGTAATAGACCTCCGGCCCGCCAAATAACGTTATCCAGACACTGGATAGATAGGCAATGGCAATCGCGATAGCGACTGGAACGTCCATCGTCAGGTGCCTGACTCTGAGATCGCGGTATGCTGCTGTAAAGAAAGGCTGAGCCGAGTACAGGACGACTGGGAGGGCAACCAGCAGGCTGATATACCGGAACAGATCGATCATTTCCCGAGTATCGTCCAGCAACCCAAAGTAAGAGGGAACGGCCAGCATCATGTTCTGCATCATCCCGATGCCGGCGATACCAAGACGAATCAACATTTTTTTCTGCTGATCCTGGAGTTGTTTTTCTTCCTGGCTGGCAGAAAAGGGGTAAGCGGTGAATCCGATGGATTTGATTGCTTTCAGTATCCGGCTCAACGGGACTTGCTCAGGGTTCCACACGAGCTCTGCCCGATGAGTGGTCAAATTGACCCAGAACTCATCGATACCGGAAAGCTTACGAACATATTGTTCCAACAACCATACGCAGGCTGCGCAGGTGATGCCTTCTATGGAAAGCTGTATCCGCTGCTTGTCCTGATCTATCCGACTGGAAAGGCGTTGCAGTACTTCAGGACGATCAAAAACAGCAAGCTTTTCCTCTTCTTCCCCGGAGATGTCATCGGGTTGCTCCAGTTCGCCGTCACGGAACTGATAAAACTGCTCCAGCCCTCCATCCAGGACCAGTCTGGCAACTGCCTGGCAGCCGTGGCAGCAGACAGGCCTGGTTTCGCCATTGACCTCAATCTTGATATCAATGTCTGGGGGAACCGGATTGTGACAATGGAAGCAACGTAAAGCGTCATTCATTCGTTTGGCTGACACTCGGTTCCAGTAGGATGGAGTCTTCTCTGGGGAGCCAGGATTCGCCCTTCAGGCGCCAGACGTCGTTCTGATCTGATAATTGGAGATAGCGTTTACCTTCGATAGCCTGAGAGTAGGAGCCTCTGAAATGGTCTCCATTGGGGACCAGCATAATATCCAGATCATTATCGGCCAGTGTGGGATGCAGCAGACGAAGTTTCAATAACTGTCCGGCTGGCACAGTTGCTGGGTCTGAGAGTGTCACACTGATGGTTTGATCTGAAATCTGCAGGCTTGCTGTCAATCCCATATCATAGGCTTTCTGGTCTCTCTGCAGCTCCTGGTTGATCATCAGGCCATCTTTGTAATAGTCGTCCCGCACCAGGCTGTCTTTACCGCTGACGGCCATCGTAATCATAAATATGCCGAATAGTATTGAAGATCCCGGGATGGCAATCAGCAGCCAGACCCATTTCTCTTTATACCAGGGAGCGCTTTGTATCTCTGTCATTGGTTTCTCGTCAGAAAGTCATATGGAAGCCTTATGGCGGGTAATGGGAGATCGTTTGACCATTACCCTGACCAGAACAGGCACATCCCGCTATTGTACGGGAAGTGCCCTCAGCCTAGAAACGAATTGGGGCAGGGCCGAGGAAGCGGCTTTCCGATTCGTCACTTATATCTTCAACATCCAGCGCCTGGACCTTGAAGGTAATATCGTGATTGCGGTCTGTCATGGAGTCTGGTGGAACCTCTACGGCGAGGGGAACGGTCATCAACTCAGAGGGTTGCAGGGTGTAATCCGTTTTACCGTTAATCGCCAGATTATCCAGTCCGGAGACGCTGACACTGAAAGTGCGGACGTCATTTGACATATTCATAATGCTGAGAGTGTAGGAATTCTCTACAAACCCTTTACTATTGGTGGTGAACAGGGCGCCACGGTCGCGGATGACATCAAGCTCTACCGGATTTCTGGTGCCGAGTTTGACGGCGAATGCGGAAATAATCACCAGCAGCATGACCCCATATCCAATGGTCCGTGGGCGCAGTAAACTGGCGCTTTTTCCTTCGAGGTTGTTTTCTGTGGTGTAACTGATCAACCCCTTGGGATACTGCAATTTATCCATGATGGAGTCACAGGCATCTATGCAGAGGGCGCAGCCAATGCACTCGTATTGTAGTCCGTCGCGAATATCAATGCCGGTGGGGCAGACCTGTACGCACATCCCACAGTCGATGCAATCTCCCAATCCCTGTTGTTTGGGGTCAACACTGCGTTTGCGACTGCCTCTGGGTTCGCCGCGGTTAGGATCGTAAGAAACAATCATGGTGTTACGATCAAACATGACAGACTGAAAACGGGCATAGGGGCACATGTACAGGCAGACCTGTTCACGCATCCAGCCGGCATTCAGATATGTGGCGACGGTGAAGAAAGCAATCCAGAAGTAAGCCCAGCCGGAGGTGGCGCTGATACTGAAAAAGTCTGGTACCAGTTCCCGGATCGGATAGAAGTAGCCGACGAAAGTGAGGCCGGTCGCAAAAGCCACGAATAGCCAGGCAGCATGTTTGGCACCTTTCTTGAGTAACTTCTGCGAGCTCATCGGAGCCTGATCCAGCTTGATACGCTGGTTGCGGCTTCCCTCGATTTTTTCTTCCAGCCACATGAAAATAAATGTCCAGACGGTTTGCGGACAGGTGTATCCACACCATACTCGCCCAAACAGCGTGGTGACAAAGAAGAGGCCAAACGCACAGATGATCAGCAGCCAGGACAGGAGGACGAAATCCTGTGGCCAGAAGGTCGTGCCGAAAATGTGAAACTGACGGTTGGGGAGATCAAAGAGAACCAACTGCTGGCCATCAACACTAATCCAGCAGAAGAGGAAGTACATCCCCATCAGCATCCACAGTGAAACGGTTCTGATTTTCTGGAAAAAGCCGGTGATTTCTTTGACGTATATTTTTTTTCGACTTTCGTATAGCTCGACCGCTTTGGGCTTATAAACAGCCGCCGAGTCATGATCAAGGTTCTGAACCGGGATCTTGTCGCTCATAGGGGGCTCTCATCACAATCACTTTAGCGCTGCCCACCTGTCTGGAGAGTCTTTGGGAACCCCCGCTAAACAGCGCTAAAACGACTGGAGAAGGGCGGCCGGGCCGCCCTTTCTTCTGGAATCTTGGTGGATTCCTAAGATGTGTATTACTGCTTTTCCTCTTTGGACAAGCTGTATACGTAGGCGGCAACCAAATGGATACGTTCATCGCCCAGAGTTTGCTTGAAGCTTGGCATGACACCATTACGGCCAGCTTTCAGCGTCATTTCCACTGCTTGCTGAGTTCCGCCGTACAGCCAGATGCCATCTGTCAGGTTGGGAGCACCCAGGGCATGATTGCCTTTACCGTCAGCGCCGTGGCAGGCAACGCAGTTAGCCTGGAACAGAGCGGCACCAGCCTCAGCTTTATTCGCGTCGATGTTCTGCTGACCACTCAGGCTGCGAACGTAGTGCGCCAAATCCTTAACGCCTTCTACACCTACAATGCTTTCCCATGCCGGCATGGCTGCATTTCGACCGTTGGTAATGGTTTCCTTGATCTTGTCAGGGCTTCCACCGTACAACCAGTCATTGTCAGTCAGGTTAGGGAACCCGAATGCGCCGTGAGCGGCAGATCCGTGGCATACGGCACAGTTGTTCAGGAACAGCCGTTTCCCCATGATCAGAGCGTCGTCATTCTGGACCAGCTCTTCAATGGGCGTCGCTGCCAGTTCTGCATATATCGGGTCATACTTGGCTTTGGCTGCTGCAACCTCATCTTCCCACTGACCGGTAGATGTCCAGCCGAAGTAGCCTTTATAGCTGCCCAGGCCAGGGTAGAGGGCCAAATAAACCAAGCCGAATACGATGGTCAGCAGGAAAAGCCAGAGCCACCACTTGGGCATGGGGTTGTCATACTCTTCGATGCCATCGAAGGTGTGTCCCATGGTTTCTTCTGTTTCTGTATGAAAACGCTGGCTTTTGCGTGTCGCCCAAAGAAGCCAGGCACATCCGAATATTGATCCGAGTACGATAAAGCTTATCCACCCGGTCCAGAAACTATTCATCGTTATTTAGTCTCCGTCTCATTTAACGTTTTTTTGTCCGTTTCTTCGTCGGCAAATGGGAGATTGGCAGCTTCATCGAAAGTCTTCTTCCGTTTACTGCTGTATGCCCAGATAACCAGACCGATAAAGGTCACCATCAAAAGGATGGTGATGATGCCGCGGACAGTATTGATATCCATTGCTTCTTACCGATTGCTCGAAATGACGGTGCCAAGCTGTTGAAGGTAGGCGACCACCGCTTCGATCTCGTATTTTCCATCGACCATTTCGGCGGCACCGGCGATATCTTCGTCAGTGTAAGGTACACCGACGCTGCGCAGCGCTTCCATTTTGGCCGCAGTGGCGGATGGGTCGACTTTACTGGTGAACAGCCAAGGGAATGCCGGCATGTTGGACTCAGGTACAACGTCGCGAGGGTTGTACAGGTGAGCACGATGCCAGGCATCACTGTAGCGTCCGCCGACACGGGCCAGGTCTGGACCGGTACGCTTGGAGCCCCACAGGAAAGGATGCTCGTAAACGGACTCGCCAGCGACGGAGTAGTGACCGTAGCGTTCAGTTTCTGCGCGGAAAGGGCGAATCATCTGGGTATGGCAGACGGTGCAGCCCTCACGGATGTAAATGTCCCGGCCTTCAAGCTCCAGAGCGTTCAAAGGCTCAAGTCCTTCAACCGGCTCGGTCACTTCTTTGGTGAAGAACAGAGGGACAATTTCCACCAGAACACCAAAACTGATGACGATCAGAATGAGAGGGATCATTAACCCCAGATTCTTTTCGACGACTTCATGTTGCATTGATGTGTCTCCCTCTTATGCAGTCTGCGGAACAGCTGCGGCATCATCAGCCACGGCGTCACGTTGACGGATAGTTCTATATACGTTGTAAGCCATGAGCAGCATACCAGACAGGAACACAGCGCCACCAAGTACCCTGATAACGTATCCCGGATAGCTGGCATCAAGCGCCTGAACAAAGCTGTACTGTAGGGTGCCGTCAGCGTTCACTGCACGCCACATCAGACCTTGCATGATGCCGTTGACCCACATGGCTGCGATATAAAGCACTGTGCCGATGGTTGCCAGCCAGAAGTGAACATTGACCAGATCGGTACTGAACATGCTTCTCAGTCCATACAGGCGGGGAATCAGATGATACAGAGCACCGATAGAAATCATGGCAACCCAGCCCAGCGCACCGGAATGCACGTGACCGATGGTCCAGTCGGTGTTGTGGGACAGTGCGTTAACTGTCTTGATGGACATCATCGGGCCTTCAAAGGTGGACATACCGTAGAAACTCAGGGACACCACGAGGAAGCGAAGAACTGGATCGGTACGCAGCTTATGCCATGCACCTGACAGTGTCATCATACCGTTGATCATACCCCCCCAGGATGGCGCCAACAGAATCAGTGACATGACCATACCTGCGCTTTGAGCCCAGTCAGGCAGTGCGCTGTAGTGAAGATGGTGAGCCCCGGCCCAGACGTAAATACTGATCAGCGCCCAGAAGTGAACAATCGACAGACGGTAGGAGTAAACCGGACGCTCTGCCTGTTTGGGTACAAAGTAGTACATCATGCCGAGGAAGCCGGCAGTCAGGAAGAAACCAACCGCGTTGTGTCCATACCACCACTGAACCATCGCATCGATAGCTCCAGCGTATACAGAGTAGGATTTCATTGCGGACACAGGAACTGCCATGCTGTTACCGATGTGCAGTACTGCAACGGTCAGGATGAAAGCACCGAAGAACCAGTTGGCAACGTAGATGTGCTTCATCTTACGCTTGGCAATGGTGCCGAAGAACACGATGGCGTAGGAAACCCAGACCAGTGTGATCAGGATATCAATCGGCCACTCCAGTTCTGCGTATTCTTTGGAAGTCGTGTAACCCAGGGGCAATGTAATTGCCGCAGCCACAATGACTGCCTGCCAGCCCCAGAAGGTAAATGCTGCGAGACCATCAGAAAACAGTCGAGCTTGGGACGTTCGCTGTACCACGTAATAAGAGGTGGCGAAAAGCGCACACCCGCCGAAGGCGAAAATGACGGCATTAGTGTGAAGCGGCCTCAGTCGACCGAAGTGGAACCATGGATATTGTGTGTTAAGCTCTGGCCACACCAGCTGAGCTGCAATGAGCACACCGACGGCCATGCCCACAATACCCCAGACAACTGTCATGATGGCAAACTGGCGTACCACCTTATAGTTGTAGGTCTCGTTAGCACTTGCTGTATTCATTACTGATTATTCCATACCCTGAGTTTTGGTTGAATGGCGCTAAATCTTGCTGCTGGAAAGATTAGCACTTCCTGTGGCCCGGTAACCGCCAAAATCAGCGGCTGGAAGAGGGTGTCTTCCGCGGTCTCCCCTCGACAGCGGGGCGAAGCATAAGAGCTGAGCATTAGACATGTCAACTCAATATACCGCCCAAACCCATTATCAATACTGAAGGTTTCTCAACTTTGACATGAGTCAAGAGGGGGTGTTTTTGAAGATAATGATAGTGTTTTCTTTGGAATGTGGCTAATTAACAAGGGATCTGAAAGCGACATTTTTTCGGCAGGAGCATTCTTTCTGCGCTCCATGGAACAATTGATGCGAAAGCTGACGAGAGTCACTGTGGGAATCTGTGGTTTGACGCATTGGCAATTGTGAAGATGGTTGTGCAGGAGGTGGCGTAAATTGTCTGCAGAATATTTCGCGCTTTTAATTTCAGATTGACCTTCCAAAACCAGAATATAGGAGCTGTTTATGACCTGTATATATGACGGCAACCGTCATGCCCGAAATGTTGTTGTCTTGGCACACGGTGCCGGTGCACCCATGGATACTGATTTTATGTCGGCCATTGCGTTAGGCGTTGCCAGTGATGATATCGGAGTGCTGAGGTTTGAATTCGATTACATGGCCAAACGCCGAGAAGATGGCAGGAAGCGTCCGCCGGACAGACAACCCAAGTTGCTGGAAAGTTTTATGGCGGCGACGAATGAATGTCCCCAAGATGCTTGCCTTTATATCGGTGGGAAATCCATGGGGGGGCGTATGGCAAGTCTTTTGGTCAGTGAAAAAGCCAATGAAATTCCCCATCTGAAAGGTTGGTTTGCCTTGGGTTACCCTTTTCATCCGCCAGGCAAGCCGGAAAAATTGAGAACAGAGCACCTAAGCGCTCTTCCTGTTCCCGGTTTGATCGTACAGGGGAGTCGGGATCCTTTCGGAAACAAAGAAGAGGGGGTGGAGACATACCTGGGCGAGAATATCAAATTGTGTTGGGCGGAAGACGGTAATCATGATCTTGCCCCGAGAAAATCCAGCGGACTGACGAAAGAAGAAAATCTGGCGCTGGCTGTAAGGGCGTTGAGGGAATTTGTTCTTGCTGGGTCCAAGTAGAGAGAACGATATAAAAAAATACAGTCGATGCTTATAATGCGCGTTGCCGTTTTCTTCCTCTATGTTTTTTAATCTGAACTGATCACGTTGGTAGATTTGCATGCTTCACAATCTTAAATCCACAGGCCTGCTGGCATATTGCCGTAAAGGATTCGAAAAAGAATGTCTGCAGGAATTGCAGCAGGTGGCCGGGCAGTATCTTGTCTATGGCTACAGCAGGATACAGGATCAGCAGGGATGGGTTTACTGGCAGGTCTCTCAGGGAAATGCGAACAAATTGTACGCAGATCTGCGGTCCGATCAGATGGTGTTTGTGCGTCAGCTGTATCTGGTAATTGGTGAGGTGGAAGCAGAGTCGGCGAAGGACCGTGTCTCCCCGGTGGTCGAGGCCTTACAGAATTGCGGCAGTCGGTTTGGGTATCTCAGAATCGAAGCGCCAGGGGATGATGAGCAGGGGTCTTTACGAGGCTTGAGCAAAAAACTGGTAGCTCCGATGAGTTCGGCCATGAAGGCGGCCGGACTGCTGACGGCGAAAAAAGATTCACGGCTGCCGGTTTGCTTTGTCACCTGCTTGACGGGACAGCATTTCCTTGTGGCAGCAGGTGCCAAACCTGCCATGAGTCATTTTGAAGAAGGTATACCTCGGCTGCGTTTTGATCCAGAAGCTCCCAGCAGGTCCGCCTTGAAAATTGAAGAAGCCTTTATGGTCATGCTTGAGCCTTATGAAAAAGCCTTTGTGCTCAAGCGTGGTCAGCGAGGCGTCGATCTGGGAGCTGCGCCGGGTGGGTGGACCTGGTATATGGTCAGCCAGGGGCTGCGGATGACTGCGGTGGATCACGGTGCTCTGGCTCCTTCTTTAATGCAGGATGCGGATGTCGCCTATGTTGCTTCTGACGGTTTCGTTTACAAGCCGCCCAAGCCAGTGGATTGGGTGGTATGTGATATCGTGGACAAACCCACGCGGACTTTGGAAAGGATGGCGGACTGGCTGGTGCATGGTTGGACCCGATACGCACTGTTTAATCTCAAGTTGCCAATGAAGTCCAGGTTTGATGCGGTGGAAGCTTGCCTGCAGAAACTGCAGCAAAAGCTGGAGTCTGCGGAAGTGGAGGCTGAGGTCAGGGTGAAGCAGTTGTATCATGACCGGGAAGAGGTGACGGTGATTGTATTAACCGCCCCTTTTCCCGATAAAAGCAATGTCAGCTAGTTTTGGCCTCCAATCCTGAAAAGTTCTGATAGGAATACAGGGAAATGGTTAGGTTAGTCATAGTGATCCAGTAGGGTCACTTTCTCTTCCTGATTCAGCATGGGGGCGAGTTCAGCCATTAATGCCTTGCGCTCAGGAGACCCATGCCACTGCTGCCAGTGCTGCACCGTTGCCCAGGTACTCAGTAACACCCGGTGAGTGGAGTCCTGCATATCCCGCAGAGATTCACCGTTAATAAACCCGTTCGCCTGGACTGCGCCCTGCAGAATTCTTTTAGCCGCTGTTTCGTAGTGCTCTTCGAGGGAGTTATCGACGTATCTTTCTATAATGACTCGAATCATAATGTCATCCCTTTATCGTTATCGTTGGAAAGTACTATCTGGTCACGGTATCCTTCGTGCCCGCAAAAAAGATTAACAATGGTAACCACTTACCAGTATTAATCTTAAATATCAGTATAGGACAATCCTGAAAATTTCAGGATGAAAATCGAAAAGTTTATGTAGATAAAAAGAGTGTGCAAAGTGACCAAGCCACAAGATTATGTTGTCGAGGCAACACTTGATGCCGAAGGCCTGTTATGCCCTGAACCAGTAATGATGTTGCACAACAAGATCAGGGATATCGAGGAGGGTCAGGTGCTGGAAGTGAAGGCCACGGATCCCTCTACCCAGCGTGATATTCCGAAGTTTTGCGAATTTTTGGGGCATGAGCTGCTGTTGAGTGAAGAACGTGGTGACTTTTTTTACTACCACATTCGAAAGAGCTCAGCATAGTTTAAATCTAGGTTGTACCCCATTTTGTCGCCCTGATCCGCTGCGGGCTTTGTTAGTTTATGTGGGTTTATCAGTTGATGCTGGAGAGTGCGTCCATCACTGTGCTCGTGGTCAGTATCTGAGGGAGGACGATAGGATCCTGGCCTGACCGGTAAACCACATACAGGGGGACTCCGTTACGGCCGAAAGAGGCAAGGTAGTCAGTGATCAAAGGATCACTGTTAGTCCAGTCTCCTTTGATGTAGGCCACTTCCTCTGATGCCAGCACTTCTGCCACCGGGCTTTGACTCAAAACGGCATTTTCATTGACGAGACAACTGACACACCAGTCTGCCGTTACATTTACAAAGACGGTTTTACCTTCATTGCGATATTGCTCTATGGCGTCCTGTTGAAAAGCGGCGGCCTGTTCAATTCGTTGCGGAGTGGTTGTTGTGGTCAGCACCCAGATAGCAAATACACCAGCAGACGCCGCAAATGCTCTTTCAAACCATTTGGCGGCACCGGAAAGAGAGCGAGCGCGACGATGAATCCAGGCGGCAAAGGTCAGGGCAATCAGTCCTGCCAATACCCAGGTCATCCCGTTCACGCCAGTTTGTCTGCCCAGAACCCACAATAACCAGAGAGCTGACAAGTAAAGTGGGAACGCGAGAATTTGCTTGAACGTGTCCATCCATGCGCCGGGCTTCGGTAATGCTTTGGCCAGGGTTGGAATGTAGGCAATGGCAAGAAAAGGAGATGCCATACCAAGACCAAGGCTGGCGAAGATCGTCAGGGATACAGCGGGTGGTTGGGTAATCGCATACCCCATCGCCGTTCCCATAAAGGGAGCTGTACATGGACTGGCAACGAGCACTGCCAGCGCACCGGTAAAGAATGCGCCTCGCTTACCGCCTTTCGTTGTCAGGCTTTCTCCTGCACCCATCAGGCTGGTACCGAATTCAATGAAGCCTGACAGGCTCAACCCTAGCAGAAAGAGAATGTATACCATCAGACCAACAAACCATGGCGACTGGAGTTGGAACCCCCAGCCAACACTCTCGCCTCCCGCTCGCAGTACAATCAAGGCTGTCGCAATTGACAGAAATAGAGCCACGACCCCGGCAGTGTATGCCAGCGCCTGGAATTTGTGTTCGCGACGTTCGATGCCGGAAGCTTTGGCCAGTTTAAAGGCTTTGAGTGAGAGAACAGGGAAAACGCAGGGCATCAGGTTAAGAATCAGGCCGCCGGCAAAGGCTGAAATGATTGCGAGAAACAGGCCGGTCAGTGAGGTGGCTTCTGTCGTAAATGCCTTTGAGCCTGACCCACCGTTTTGTGGTGTTGTATCGCTGCCAGTACTGGAAATACCGTTGGTTGTTGCGTCTGGAGCAATAAACAGAGCAGGGCGTTTTTGCGGCGGGTAACAAAGCCCGGCATCAGCGCACCCTTGGTAGCCGACTGTAAATTCTACTTCCTGTCCGCTGGCGGCGCTGACGGGAACTCTGAACTCTGCCTCGTGATAAAACACTTTGACGAGGCCGAAATATGGATCGTCCTTCTCTTTCCCTTCCTGGGCGTACTGAAACTCTCCGACAGAAGCGTCAGACGTTGCAGGCGTCACTTTCATTCGGTTCTGGTACAAGTAGTAGCCATCGGCAATTTTCCAGTGTAATACCAGATCGTTACCCTCGACAGAGGAGGTGAACACGTAGGCTTCATCGACTGGAAGGAAGTCTGGTTCCTGAAGAGCATCAGAGGATTCACCGAGATTGAACTCTGCGTATACCAGCGCTGGTAGGCAAAGCAACAGGGCAAATAGTGTCCTTAACATCATCTTTTATAGGTCTCTGTTCCAGTTTGAATAGGAGAAAGCCTGATAGCTGTGTAAACTGTAATACTGTCTATGACATCTTAATCCGGCTCCGGTTCCAATTGTGTGCGCCAATTCCCCGGTTTACAGTTGGTTACGCGGACCAGTCTGCCTTTATTGTCGGGAGTTTAGTGCATAAAGGTGAAAGCTTCAGCCGCCTTGATGTAAACTTACCAACTTTTAATTGGTCTTAAGTGGTGCTAAGTCGGTATCTGGCGTTTTATTTTGTCACGCTCAGAGGAAGTCAGCGGGTTGAGTCTGTTTGCAGAAGTATTGCGCAGATGACATAACCATCAACCGGAATTGATCACCAGTCTGGTATTGACCGTTAATTTAGGCTCAGAAGTTACCTTTGAATTACGAAGAACCGGATATCCAGCCTGCGACGGAGATTCTGCTGCAGGAAGGGAAAGAAATTGTTGTGGAAACAGCAGCCCTGCGTGTGCAGGGGCTGTTTAACCAGATGTTTGCGCTGGCAGAAAATACTTTACTTGTGGCAGGAGGTGATGAGCCTCTGTACGTGCCAGCAGGGCATGAGTGCAGCCTGTCAGGAATGAACGAAATTCATTTCGCTCATGGTTATACCAATAGCGCCTTGCATGAGATTGCTCACTGGTGTCTTGCTGGACAACAAAGGCGCACGCTGGTGGATTACGGATACTGGTATGCCCCTGACGGCAGAACCGCGGAGCAACAGGCTTTATTTGAAAAAGTTGAGGTAAAACCTCAGGCTATCGAGTGGATTTTGACTGAAGCCTGTTGCGAGAAGTTTAATGTCAGCTTCGATAACCTCAGCGGGGCAAGCGGCCATAATGCTGTAAGGTTCAAAAAGGCGGTCGCCGAACAGGCAATCAAGTATCTACAGGGAGGATTACCTCCTCGCGCAGAGCAATTAATGTTAAGGTTTCTGCAGGAGTTTTTGAACGGTCGGTCTCTGGAGGCTGATCGGTTCAGCATCGAAAAAATTTGAACGCGATATCGGTATCAGTGGCAGAAAATGTCATGGGTACTAAATAACCTAATCAATAACTAATTCAGAATAATATATGAGTGAAAACGAAGTGGCCGGTAATGCCGGCATCCAAGATGAGACCAGTGTTGAAGATAAGATAGACACTGAAGAAAAAACAATGACAGAGGAAACGACAGCTGTTGAAGAGCAAAAAGTGTCGTTTTCCAGCTTGAATTTGCATCCTTTCCTGGAAAAAGCCATCAGCAGGCTGAATTTTTCCCACTGCACCCCGATTCAGGGGCAGACACTACCACACACATTAAAAGCCAGGGACCTGATTGGACAGGCCCAGACCGGAACCGGTAAAACGGCGGCTTTTCTGATTACAATTCTACAGCGTATTGCGGCTAACCCGATTCCAACAGAAGAACGTTTTGCCAGCGAGCCTCGCGCTCTGGTAGTCGCCCCGACTCGGGAACTGGCCCTGCAGATCGAGAAGGATGCCAAGCAGTTGGCCAGGCATATGAATGTCAATATTATGTCGGTGATTGGTGGTACGCAGCTTGATCGGCAGCGCAGGCAGTTGCGGGACGAGGCGATTGATTTGTTGATCGCGACGCCGGGCCGCCTACTGGATCATTTAACCAGCAGGGACATCTACCTGGATATGGTAGAGGTTCTGGTGTTGGATGAGGCAGACCGTATGCTGGATATGGGCTTTATTCCTGATGTCAAAAGGATTGTCAGGGCAACACCCAGAACGCGTCAAACTCTGCTGTTCAGTGCGACATTCAGTGAGGATATTCTTAACCTGGCCCGTCGCTGGACCGAGGATGCCCAGGAAATCATACTGGTATCCGAGATGAAACCAGCCGAATCAGTGGATCAGCGTGTCTACATGGTGGAAAGTTCGCGCAAACAGAAGCTTCTGGTCAACCTGCTTCGGGAGGAAGGCGCAGAAAAGGTTATCGTATTCTGTAACCGGCGGGATGAAACTCGCAGATTATGTGAAACCCTGAATAAAAATAACATCTCCAGCGAAATGATTTCGGGAGAATTACCTCAGCAAAAACGCCAGAAGACGCTGGAGAAGTTTCGTCGGGGGAGTTTCAGTGTGTTAGTGGCAACGGATGTGGCTGGCCGGGGAATCCACATTGAAGGGGTGACCCACGTCATAAATTACAATCTGCCGGATGATCCGGAAGATTATGTTCATCGCATTGGGCGTACCGGACGAGCCGGAGCTTTGGGGATCTCTATCAGCTTTGCCTGTGAGGATGACTCTTTCCTGATTCCGGATCTGGAAGGTTATCTGGGACATAGCCTGAAACTGATTCATCCGGACGATAGCCTGTTCAATTAAAGTTCATCCGAATTAAAAGGAAGTGAGATGAAGATTGTCGCCGATGAGAATATTCCTCTGGTGCCACAGTTTTTTGCCAGTGTTGGCGAGATCCAGACATACCCGGGCAGGGAAATTACACCAGAGCATGTTCAGGATGCCGATATACTACTAGTGCGCTCTATTACACCAGTGAATCGGCAGTTACTGGAGGGGAGTCGGGTAAAATTTGTCGGCACTGCGACGATTGGTCTTGATCACGTAGATACAGACTATCTTGAATCAGCAGGCATCATGTACAGTAATGCCCCGGGCTGCAATGCCAGTGCGGTGGTGGAATATGTGGTGGGTACATTATCTGTTCTTGCCGATGATCTTGGATTTGATCTGGAAGAAAAGTCAGTAGGAATTGTAGGGCGGGGGCAGATTGGCTCGCGCCTTGAAAAAGCGCTGGCAAACCTTGGGATGACAGTTAAGTCAAATGATCCGCCTCGGGAGCAGGCGGGTGAGGAAAATCTGTTTCCTTTGGAAGAAGTGCTGCAGTGTGATGTCATCAGTATCCACGTCCCGTTGGTGGAAGATGGCCCGTTTCAGACCCGCCATTTGCTAAGCCGGGACATTATTGAGAATCTTCGAGGGGATCAAATTCTGATCAATTCCAGTCGCGGAGATGTTCTGGATGAAGCCGCTTTGAAAGATCGGCTGAAGGCCGAAAATCCGCCCAGTGTTGTGTTGGATGTCTTCAATGGAGAACCTGTTATCGATGTGGAACTGGCTGGTCTTTGCCACTTCGTTACCCCGCATATAGCCGGTTATACCCTGGATGGAAAAGTGGCCGGCACTGAGATGATTTACAAAAGCCTGTGTCGGTTCATAGGATTGCCGGAGAGGCACAAGCTAGGGCAATTCCTGCCTGAGCCACCGTTAAAGAAGCTGGCGTTTTCCGCAGGTGCTGACCCCTTCTGGGCTCTACACACTGCCATCAGGACCTGTTATGACGTTCGGCATGATGACAGTAATCTCCGGCGGACATTAAGGCTGCCCGCTGAGCAGAGAGGGAAGGCATTTGATGAACTGCGTAAAAAATACCGGGTCCGCCGGGGATTCGAGCAGGTCAAAATTATGCTCAAAGGCGGTAAAGCAGAGCTGCAGAGCAAGCTGTCAGCTGTTGGCTTTAATATCCAGAGTAAATAAGGGCCGGACTCCGTAATTAACGCGTCGCCTGTCTACTCGGGTCACTTTTCTTTGATGACCCGGCATTTGCCGTGCCAGGGTTCCCAGGCATGTTCCATATCTCTCAATGCCTGCTGGATCATCGTTTCGGTAATGGGAACTTCATTGCCGTTCTCATCAATCATTGATGCACCATTGAGAGATCCGTTCTCAGAAACGATATCATCCTTTTTCTCTTTGCTAAGGGCATACATCTTATTCACCTTTATTGCTTAGCTGAAGATTAATGATCGCATATGACGTTCGTGTGAACTTTTAGGTGACTTTGAGTCACTTATGGGTAGTCTAGCACTGTGAACAGGTCTTGATCTTCCCATGATTCAGAGAAATCTCTGGCGGGGATGAATGCTGGTGTTAATCGGGATTTCTTATTGGTTGAAAAGCAAAGAAATTATCGGGTGTCTTGAGGCTGGATGAGATTTGTCAATCAATGCAAATTCTGTCCTGGGAAGGTCTGGAGGCATGGGTTAATATTTCAAAATAGTTCGCAGTATTCTGACGGTCTCCTATACTTTAAACATGTTTTATTGAAGATTTTTCAGAAACTTATCTAGGCTGACTTAGTGGTTAAAGTGGCAGATTCACCTGAGAATAAATCTCCCTCAAGCGAGCAGGAAATGCAGCTGCCATTTGAAAAAATGGGGCTGCGAATTGGCGATCCGCTGCATCTGGAAGGGGTTGATCACAGTGGGCGATATCACGTCAAACTGGTTGGTTTTGTTCCGGGGCAGGGGGTCATTGTGACCATGCCGGTGGTCGAAGGTAAGCAGGTTCTTTTGAAGAAAGACCGGCCTTTTACAGTTCGGTCGATGGCGAAAACCAGCGTCTTCGCATTCAGCAGTTATATCAAGCATGTTTCCATGCAGCCATTTCCTCATTTGTTTCTTGAATACCCAAGAGAGTTGATTGCCGTTGAAGTTCGGAATGCTTCCAGACTCAAGGTGGACTTACCGGCTACGGTGACCAGTGATTTTGATCCGGGAACGGGAGAGTGGCCGAAAGAGGCCATCATTACCGACATCAGTAAGTCAGGTGCAGGTGTGAAGAGTGTGGAAGGTTTGGGCTCGGTGGGTGAAGAGATTAAGTTGCAGTTTCTTGTGACAGTGTCGGGAATATCAAAAACCTTCAAGATCTCTGCCGCTATTCGAAATAAGACATTACTGGACCCCGGGGAATTGCCTTATAAATATAGCTATGGCCTGCAGTATCTCGGTCTGTCTGATGCCGCCAAAATTGTGCTTACCGGCTATATCTACGAGTTGCAGGCTCAGGACTACTAAGCGTTTTCTGTCGAAATTTAAAGGGCCTGCCAAGTGATTGGCATGCCCTTTTTGATCAGTTCTTAAGAACGCCCTTCAGGCTGATTGGGATAATTCAGGCGGCCTGGCGTAAGGTGGCGATCCTCTGGTCTAGAGGGGGGTGGCTGGAGAACAATGCTTTCAAGCCCCCCTTCATACCTTCGGTGATACCTAACGCAGTTAGAGTGTCGGGCATCTGGTTGGGCACTTCTGTTTCAAGCTTGAGTTTTTCCAGTGCCGCAATCATCGCGCCGGTTCCGGCTAACTTGGCTCCCATGGCGTCTGCCCGAAATTCGCGCTTTCTGGAAAACCACATGACGATAATCTGGGCCAAAATACCCAGCACAATCTCTGCGAAGATTGTCGTGATAAAGAAGCCAATGCCGTGACCGTTCTCATTTTTAAAGACGGCTTTGTCTACAAAGTTTCCGATAATCCTTGCAAAGAACATCACAAAGGTATTGATCACGCCCTGTATCAAAGCCAGTGTTACCATGTCTCCGTTAGCGACATGTCCAATCTCGTGAGCCAGTACGGCACGGATTTCGTCTCGACTGAAGCGGTTAAGCAGTCCTGCGCTGACTGCGACCAGCGCATCGTTTTTATTCCAGCCGGTGGCAAAGGCGTTAGACTGTTGGGCCGGGAATACACCGACTTCAGGCATTTTAATGCCGGCTTCGTTCGACAGCTCCCTGACAGTGTCCAACAACCAGTGTTCTGCGGCGTTATTGGGCTTTTCAATAATCTGAGTTCTGGTCGCTCTCTTGGCCATCCATTTCGATAGAAATAGCGAGATCATTGCACCGGACATACCGAATACGGCGCAAAAAATCAGCAGGGAGGTCAGGTTCAACCCGGAGCCCTGTAGATAGGGTTCTACCCCCAACAAACGCAGGGTAACACTCGCCACAATAATGACGGCGATATTCGTAGCCATGAACAGAAAGATTCTTAACATAGTCTCCTCAGAGATACAGATTAGGCTCTCACGAAAATAGGTTTGATCGGGGGGTAAATCAACCGATCTGGAAATTAAATATACTTAAGGTCCCTGACGTTAGCTGTAGCTGAACAATAGTCGTTAGCGATGGTTGAACAGTACATGCTCCATCAGGGTTGCTAGATTGGTAGAGGTGGCAGACCTGAGGGCCAGCTGGATCAGTTCTATATTGGTCATTACTACTGCGGTGTCCGTCGTGGGCTGCACCGAGTCGGCTGGTTCAATATCAGCAAGGCCTGTCAGGCGCAAGAATGTTTCCTGGGTGATGACCGCCTGATCAATAGCCTCCTGGCGGATGGTGTCCTGGTAGCGGATAAAGCCTTCCTCCGACAGCCACAGCATGGCGGCGAAGCAGGATTGGTGGCGGGCACTGTGTATGCCATATTCATCGGGCTGATCCGGGCCGGAGATATCTTCCACGAATACCTGTGACTTACGGGGGAAGCTTCTGTACATCTGTAGCAGAATTTTAGCTACGTCCTTGTAGAATTCTTCAATATGGAGATCCGGCAAATCAAACGCTCCGAAATGATGCAAAGTTAAAACTATTTGAGAAGGGACGGTGCTTTATTGGTCGTATCCCTTCAAAAAGTGTTCTATTCGTTCAACGGCTGAGGTCAGTTCGTCCACTCTGGGGAGAAACACCAGGCGAAAATGTTGTTGATCGTCAAGGTTGAACGCCGATCCCTGGACAATCAATATTCTCTCCTGCTTCAATAGATCCAACACCATGAGCTCATCGTTTCTGATTTTCAAGACATTCGGGTCAATCTTGGGAAACAGGTACATGGCCCCTTTGGGTTTGACGCAGCTGACACCCGGAATCTGTGTGATGAGATCGTAGGCGGTATTACGCTGTTCATAAAGTCTGCCTCCGGGAGCCACTAGATCATTGATGCTCTGATAGCCCCCAAGTGCGGTCTGTATGCCCAATTGAGCTGGCACGTTAGAGCATAACCGCATAGAGCTCAGCATCGTCAATCCCTCAATGAAGTCTCCGGCCCGGAGCTTGGCTCCGCTGACGATCATCCAGCCGGCACGATAGCCCGCTGCCCGATAATTTTTGGATAATCCATTGAAGGTCAGAAATAGCAGGTCATCCGCCAGAGAGGCGAGACTGATGTGTTGGGCACCGTCGTAAAGAATTTTGTCGTAGATTTCATCCGCCAGAACAATCAGTTTATGGCGCCTGGCAACCTCCAGAATTTGTTCCAGAATATCCCGGCTGTAGACGGCCCCGGTAGGATTGTTGGGATTGATAATGACAATCGCCCGGGTACGGTCGGTAATCTTGCTTTCAATGTCGGCAACATCGGGAAACCAGTCAGACTGTTCGTCACAGCTATAATGCACTGCTCGCCCACTGGACAGAGTGACGGCTGCTGTCCAGAGCGGGTAGTCTGGAGAGGGGATCAGGACTTCATCATTAGTATTGAGAAGAGCCTGCATTGACATCACAATAAGTTCACTGACGCCATTGCCAAGGTATATGTCTTCAATGTCCACGTTGGCGATACCGCACTGCTGAGTGTAATGCTGTACTGCCTTGCGTGCCGAGAAAAGACCTTTTGAGTCGGCATAGCCTTGGGCATGGCTCAGGTTATAGATGACGTCCTGCTGAATCTCGTCAGGGACATCAAAACCGAAAGGTGCGGGGTTGCCGATGTTCAGCTTAAGGATGCGGTGGCCTTCTTCTTCCAGGCGCTTGGCTTCTTCCAAAACCTGGCCGCGAATTTCGTAACATACGTGCTGCAACTTATTGGATTTTTTGACTTCTAACATACTTGAACCATCAAGATAATCTGGCGTACATATTAAATACCCTATGGCGTTTGGCAATAGGTGCGAACAATAAAATCGAGGTAGACAATGGATAAAATTCACAAATCGGATGAAGAATGGAAAGAGCAGTTGACCGACGAACAGTATCGGGTGACCCGCAAAGCCGGCACGGAGCGTCCGTTTACCGGTGAATATTATGCCAATAAGGAGAAAGGACAGTACACCTGTGTCTGTTGTGGCGCTGAGCTTTTTACTTCCGAGCAGAAATACGACTCTGGTTGTGGGTGGCCGAGTTTCTGGGCACCTTCAGTGGAGCAGAATATAGATGAACGATCGGATCATAGCCACATGATGGTCAGGACGGAAATTATGTGTCGTCACTGTGATGCCCATCTGGGGCATGTCTTTGAGGATGGCCCGCAACCCACCGGTCAGCGTTATTGTGTCAATTCGGCCTCTCTTAAATTTATCCCTGAGGATAGCGATGATACGCAGCAGGATTGACAGGAACTGACGAGAGTTGGAAGAGATTGATGACAGAAGTAAAGAATCCCAAGATGAATATTTCGCCAGTAACTATCAGTATTGCGGATCGTATCGCCAAAGTGGAAGAACGCTTTGGAGGTGAAAGTGAACTGGCCAAAATGCTGCCTGAGGTAGAGACAGCAGAGGCGTTGTCCCGGAAATCTGATGCGTATTACCTCTCTAATATCACCAGAAGAATATTCCGTGCTGGATTGAAACACAGTCTTGTTGATTCGAAATGGCCGGAGTTTGAAAAAGCCTTCTTCGACTTTGTGCCTGAAAAAATGGTGCTGTTGTCAGATACCGACCTGGATGAGCGTATGAAAAACAAATTGCTTATTCGGCATTGGGGCAAGATGAGCGCGATACCTGTGAATGCCCAAATGGTCATTAGTCTGGGGCGGCCGGCAGGCGGATTCGGACGGTTTCTGGCTGAATGGCCGGTTGACGATATCGTGACTTTGTGGACAACTTTGGCCAAGCAGGGGAAGCAGTTGGGTGGCCAGTCAGCCCCCAGCTTTCTGAGAATGGTGGGCAAAGATACGTTTAAATTGACGGACCATGTTTGTGGCGCCCTGATTAATCTGGGTGTGGTTGATCGGAACCCGACATCCAAAAGAGATCTGAAGAAAGTGCAGGCTGCTTTCAATGAATGGCGAGAAAATACCGGATATGGCATGGCTGCACTGAGCCAGATTCTGGCTTATAGCCAGGATTAATTTTCTTCATTAAAAAATTGATCACCAGTCGTTGGTTAAATATATTGTGCACAATATAATTGTACGAACTATAAAAATGATCAAGGTTCAATCATCAGAAGGAGTGCTTCATGGGAATTTATGATTTCACAGTGGAAGATATTCAAGGTAACGAAAAGAGCCTGGCTGACTACAAAGGGAAAGTCCTGCTGGTAGTGAACACCGCCAGCAAATGCGGTTTTACCCCTCAGTTTAAAGGGTTAGAGAAACTCTACAATGATCACAAGGATGAGGGATTTGAGATTCTCGGCTTCCCATGCAACCAGTTTATGCAGCAGGATCCGGGAACCAACAGCGAGATCGCTGAGTTCTGTGAGCTTAACTATGGGGTTAGTTTTCCCATGTTCGCCAAAATTGACGTTAATGGTGACAATACTCATCCTCTATACCAATTTCTTAAAAAGGAAGCGAAAGGAGTGCTTGGCTCTGAAGGCGTGAAATGGAATTTCACGAAGTTTCTTGTAGATCGCGATGGCAAAGTCGTCGAACGTTTCCCGCCGACGGCTGAGCCTTCCAAACTGGAAAAGCCTCTACAGAAGCTTCTCGGGAAGTAGCTGCCTTAGCGCATTACTGGCCTATTGACTGTGTTGGTTAGTATGTCTGAGGCTAAAGTCCTGAGCATGCGAGTAGGAAGGATGGGTATTAATTTCTGAGTGTAGAGAGCGGTAAATAAAATGAAATCGTTGGCTGATCAGAGTCGCAGTGAATTACTGGCTTTGGATAATCAACTCTGTTTTCTGTTGTACAGCAGTTCACGCATGATGACAGCGCTTTATCGCCCTCTACTTGAAAAGCTCGGGCTGACCTACCCACAGTACCTGGTGTTATTGGTGATGTGGGAGCTGGAGGGGCAATCTGAAGAGGTGACAATCAAAACCCTCGGAGACAGATTGATGTTGGATTCCGGTACCCTCACGCCATTACTCAAGCGAATGGAGCAGCAAGGGTTATTGTCCCGTCAGAGAGCTACCGATGATGAGCGGAAAGTTCTGGTCAGACTGACAGATAAGGGGACCGGCCTGAAAGTTGAGGCTGCGGAAGTTCCTCGCACCTTGTTGTGCCGTAGCACTATAAAGAATGAGAATCTAGTGGGGCTTAGGGAAGGGTTGAGAGAGTTGCTGAATGAGCTGACCTCCCGCTAGACTATTTTGGCTGATGTTCTGTCAAATGCTCAGATAAGAGATGCTCCAGAAGGGCATCAGGCAGTTTCATTTGCTGCGTGAGCCGGAGGTGTCAGCCATTTCTCCAGCAGTAAGGCTAAGGCCTTTTTCTCGTAAGGCTTGGTCAGGTAATCATTCATACCGCAACTCATGCAGCGCTCTTTGTCTCCCTGCATAACGTTGGCCGTCACCGCCACGATAGGGAGGTCGTCAAAGCGGGGATTTTGCCGGATATGCCGGGTCGCCTCATAGCCATCCATTACGGGCATGTGGCAGTCCATCAGGACAATATCAAATTCCTCGTTCTCGATAATATCCAAGGCTTCTTTACCGTTTTGCGCAATAGAAACTTCATACCCCAGTTTCTTAAGGATGGTTTTTGCGACCAGCTGATTAACCTGATTGTCCTCCACCAGCAGTACATGGTGAGTAATCTTGCGCGCTGGGGCAATCAGACGGTCATCCACTTCTTTTAGTGTGCTGGTCAGTTGGGTGACTCTGCAGAGTGACTCGTAAAGTCTTTCACGGCTTACTGGAGCACTGATCATTTGTTCTATGCGCATCATGGCCAGCGCAGACGTCTCAGAGGGAATGTTCTGCCTGGCTACCAATATTAACTTCACCTTCTCAATGTCCTGGTGCTCCACCAGTATTGGGGCGACAGAGCGGCTATCAAACAGAATAATGGTGTTTTCTGAAAACGGTTCTTTGCGAAGATTGAGATCCTGCACCTGGTGGAAGGGAAGTATTCTGTGGTTTAGTCCCCAGTGCTTGAGTTCTGCCCCGATACTCTTGCAGGTCTGGTTATTTTCCTGGTAAATCAGAATAAACTGATACTCGCGCAATCCTTCGTCAATGGTTGGGGCGCTGATGGTGGCGTCCACTTTTAGAGGCAGACTGACGATAAACTCACTGCCGACGCCAATTTGTGATTCCACACGTATTTCGCCTCCCATATGGGTAACAAGTTGTCGGCATAGCGTCAGCCCCAGGCCAGTCCCCCCGTATTTTCGGGTGATGTTGGTGTCGCCCTGGGAAAAGGGAGAAAATATGCTTTCGATCCGGTCCGGCTCGATCCCGATGCCGGTATCTTTGACTCGGATTTCTATTTGTTGTGAGTGAGCGATTCTCAAGCTGAGAGTGACGCTGCCGGAATCGGTGAATTTGATCGCGTTACCGGCCAGATTGCTGATGACCTGACGTATTCGTGTGGGATCACCAAAGACCTGTTCTGGAAATTCCGGATCAATATCGCTGTATAGCGCTACATGCTTGGCATGGGCATTCTGTGCCAATAACCGGGACACGTCCTCGGTTGTTTTACGCAAGCTGAAACTGATGTTCTCCAGGGTCAGTTTGCCTGCTTCCACCTTGGAAATATCCAGAATGTCGTTCAATAGCTCGAGCAGGGAAACCCCTGAGCTATAGGCCACATTCAACTGTTCTTTCTGTTTCTCGGACAACGGCTCTTCCAGGGTGAGGCTGATCATGCCCAAGACACCATTGAACGGAGTACGGATTTCGTGACTCATGTTGGCCAGGAAATCGGCTCGGGCTTTGGCGCGGCGGACGGCTTCTTCCTTGGCCACACGAAGATCGTGATTACTCTTGATAAGCTGTTTGTTTTTCTCAGAAAGTTCTTTGGTCCTGCTGTCTACGATCTGCTCCAACTGTTCGGAGTAGGTTTTCAGTCTCGCTTCAGCCTTCCGTAGTTTTTCCAGATTGGCATCAATAGCCTGCAACTGGTTGTTGGTCGAGTTAACCAGCACGCCAATTTCATCGAGTTCATGACCTTTGGGTACCGGCAGACGGACTTTTTCCGGGGTTTCCGGGTCGACCTCACTGACAGAGGAGATGACCTTGACCAATGGCTGGGTCAGCATGACATAGAACAGGATCAGGAGTACCGCAGACAGAATCAGACTGCGCACAAATCCTGAAACCAGAGTAAAAGTGGCGCGGGAGAGGAACTCAGCCCCACTGGGATAGGTGTCGACAACCACGTTAAGGTTGCCGAGAACGAAATCGTTTAGCTGAGGAACGAACAGTGTCTCGCTGTAAGTACGGGTCGGCTGGAACAATATGTCGTTCAGCCAGCGATAAGGTGATTCCTGCGCCCGGCGTTCGCGACTGGAGAGAATCCGGTTGTCGGTATCAATGATTTCCGCGTGAATAATCGCGGGGTGTTCCAGTAAGCCTTCAAGCAGTTCAGCGGCAAGGCGTGAATCGATATTATAGGCGATCTGCGAGGCTGGGGCATGGCTGATGGTGATGATGGCCCGGATTTCAATATCCAGGGAGTTTTTTTCGTTAACGTAATCAATGACGACCTGGATAAGGCTCAGCATCATGCCCAGAAACAAGGCCAACAGCACTGTGTTTCGGGCTAACCGAAAGGAAAGACGGTTGTATGCGTTAATCTTCAAAGAGTTAACCTTTTCATCATTGCCGGTATTTCAGAACCATGTGATGGTATTACAGAACCGGTAATAAGCAAATGAAGTTAGGTAGTTTAATCATCATAGTTCTGCTTACGCTTCCACTTTTCCTCTTCACCAATCATTTCGTCAAGCTGGCTGCTGAGTTTGTTGGATGCTGTTTCTTTGGACGCTTTCTGTTGGGTTTTTGACATTGCCTGTTGTGTTGCCAGCTTATCAAGCTCTTTAATATGGTGGCGATAGTTCGTCACCGCTTTTTGAGCCAGTGGATTATTGTCAAGTTTGGCCAGGGCATGAACTGCATCGTGGTAGTGGTGAATGGCCACTCTGAGTTTGCCAGCCTTATGCGCATGCTTGGCTTTATTGACATGGCTGTCGGCCAGCGTCTTGCTCAATAGATACTGTGTCTGCATCAGATATTTGTTGCCGAGTTTTTTATCGATGCGATTTCGTTTGATCTGAATTTCAATGAACTTGAACAGCATCTGCAGATTTTTGCGAAGTTCTACCTGTGCCGGTTCATCCTGAGGGTTTGGCATCGGTACAAGGTTACCTTTTTCAATGCCCTGCCTGATGATTTCCCATTCTTCAAGTTTTTCATCGAGACGATCCCTGGCTCCGTATCCGGCAAGTTCTTTCAAGGTATCTCTGCCACGGACGACCAGCAGTGCGCCGATTTCCTTGGGCATGTATTGTGATGGAATGCCCGTCGCTATTGCTCTTAAACGGCGCGACCGATCGCCCAGAGTGTTCAGGTCCCGCTGTCTTGCGTCCCGGCTTTTTTCACGCCATTGATAGGCATAAATCAGCATAAGAACGGTGATAATGATGCCGCCGATAATTGCTGTGATATAGGTAGCTGACATGGACAGTTAAAATCGCCTTAGTTTATCGTGACTTAGGATTTTATTGCTCTGATGAAAGTATAGATGAAGAAAACAATTTGGCTGCACAAAGATCACACTTTCTCTTAAACGAGGGGCACTGAAGGGCAAATGTGTACCAGTTAAAAGAAAGTTCGTTCATCAGCTATCTGCATCCACTGCCTTGGGAGAGATTAATAGCTGCAAAATGCCCTGTTGTTGAGTGATTTCACTCCAATGCACACAATCAAATCTCATTTGCGCGATGGCGCATGTGGCCAGATTGCTGAAGTGAATGCCGCAAAGTTGATTCAACAGGTCTGTCAGGCCAGGGTTGTGACCTATCAGAGCGAGGTGTTCAACTGCATCAGGCCTCAGGATGATTTCAGAAATTAATTGGGAAGCATCCGCTTCGTAAAGGTGCTCCACAAACTTCAGATTGTCCTCATCAACTGCCAGAGCACTTTTCAGGCCTTCCATGGTTTCCAATGTCCTTTTGGCGGTGCTGCACAGGACCAAGTCAGGCTGAAGATGCATGTGGCTCAGTAAATGGTTCATTTTTGCCAGGTCCCGTATTCCCCGCTTGTTCAGAGGACGTTGCCTGTCAGGCAGGTTGGGGTCTGACCAGGACGATTTGGCGTGACGAATCAGGGTGAGGGTCTTTGTTATCATAAGGGCTACTTGAAATGAATTTCAGCTTCCATTTGCAAATTTCCTGACATGTATGTCAAATGGCAGGTTATACTGCGGCCGCAAATCGCGAATAAGTCAAGAATAGCGCTGTGTCGGCTTGGATAAAAGTCGGCGGATAAAAAGGAGATTATCTAAAAGCGACGGGAAATTTGTCTCATGACGACAAAATTGCAGCTTGGTTTCGGTTTGTACGTATGCGGGAATACTGTAAATAGCTGTTCAGGCATAGGCTTGGATAACATTTTGTAATAGGATTTGCGAAAATGGCTGACTGCCATGAAAACCGGCACTTTCTGAAGCTTTGTCTTTGACAGGATAAATTTCATGGCCGTAACCGGTTCATAATTACATAACAGGCATAGACCATAAGGATAACCGATGAAGAATGTTTTATTTGCCACCGTATTGGGGCTCACCACTGTAGCCAGCGTTCAGGCTGCGGATTTTAAACCGGCAGTGGTATACGACAAGGCAGGTAAATTTGATAAATCCTTTAACGAGGCTGCGTTTCAGGGAGTTCAGAAATTTCAGAAGGACTTTGATGTTGAGATCAAAGAAGTAGAACCGACCAACGAAGCACAGGTTGAACAGGGTTTGGTTAAACTTGCCCGCCGCGGTTCCAGCCCGATAGTGGCGGTTGGTTTCAGTCAGGCTAACGCCGTGGCCACTGCTGCAGAAAAGTATCCTGAAACACAGTTCACTCTGATTGATATGGTAGTGGACAAGCCTAATGTTCGCTCAATTGTGTTCAAAGAGCACGAAGGCTCCTTCCTTGTTGGAGCTCTGGCGGCATTAAAGTCAGAAACCGGAAAGGTTGGCTTTATCGGCGGTATGGATATCCCTCTGATCCGCAAGTTCGGATGTGGTTTTGAGCAGGGCGCTAAGCATGTTAATCCTGACGTGCAGGTTTTCACCAACATGATTGGTTCAACCGGCGCCGCTTTCAATAACCCTGGCAAGGCTAACGAACTGGCCAAGAGTCAGATCGACAGCGGAGCAGACGTTCTGTTCGCTGCAGCGGGAAGTTCCGGTAGTGGTGTTTATCAGGCTGCCAAAGATCGTAAGAAGTATGCGATCGGTGTGGACAGTAATCAGAACTACATTCATCCAGGCACTATGCTGACTTCCATGGTCAAGCGTATTGACGTGGCGGCATACAATACCTGGAAATCGGCCAAAGACGGTCAGTGGGCCCCTGGTGTGGAAGTTCTTGGTCTGGCAGAGAATGGTGTGGACTGGGCTCTGGATGAAAACAACCGTGATCTGGTAAGTGCTGATATGGAGTCGAAGGTCAACCAGATTAAAGCTGACATCATTGCTGGCAAAATCAGCGTACATGACTATATGTCGGACAACAGTTGTAATTACTGATATCAAGGTATAGTGCTGATATTCATGTATAGAAAGAAAGGCACAGCGTCTGGGTTGGCCCAGCGGTGTGCCTTTCTTACCTGCCTCATATAAACCAATAGTTAATATAAGAAAATTACACGGGACAATCTGTTTGTCATGACTGACTATGCACTCGAACTAGACCGTGTCAGCAAGCGCTTTGGAGCCGTACAGGCTAATAAAGACGTAAGCCTGAATGTGGTAAAGGGAAGTATTCACGGTATTGTCGGGGAAAATGGTGCCGGCAAGTCCACTCTCATGAGCATCCTCTATGGCTTCTATCAAGCCGATAGTGGATCGATAAAGGTTTTTGGTAAGACCACTGATATCCCAAATTCCCATGCGGCAATTGCGGCCGGGATCGGGATGGTCCATCAGCATTTTATGCTGGTAGAACCCTTTACGGTGCTCGAAAACGTTATCCTGGGTAATGAAGGCAGCGCGTTGCTGACCCATAGCCAGGCCAAAGCTCGAAAAGTTCTGCAAGATCTGTCCTCTGATTACAATCTGAAAGTGGATCCGGACGCGGTTGTTGGCGATTTACCAGTAGGACTGCAACAGCGGGTGGAAATCCTCAAAGCCTTGTATAAAGGCGCCAGAATCCTGATTCTCGATGAACCCACCGGAGTGCTTACCCCCCAGGAGACCGATGATCTGCTTCAGATCCTGGAAGGTTTAAAAGAGCAGGGCGTCACGGTTCTGCTGATCACGCACAAACTCAAAGAAATCATGGCAGTCACAGACAATGTTTCTGTTATGCGTCATGGTGAAATGGTGGCTCATCTGTCCACGGAAGACACCAGTCCCGAAGAGCTCGCTGAGCTCATGGTCGGGCGCAAAGTGGTGACCCAGCTGGAAAAACCTTCGAATGAAGCCGGAGAGCCGGTTTTGACCGTTGAAGGACTGAGCGTCGTCGATAGTCAGAATGTTGAGCGTGTTAAAAAAGTCTCTTTCAGTGTGGCCGCTGGTGAAATTGTGGGTGTAGCCGGGGTTTCCGGCAACGGTCAGACTGAATTGATGGAAGCGCTTTCCGGCATGAGGCCGGTGGATGCGGGGACGATCAGCTATGGCAACCTGAAAATATCACCGGGGACCAGTATCGGACCGGACGATCTTCGTCACGCAGGTATTGCCCATGTTCCGGAAGATCGACACAGAGTCGGACTGGTAACCGCCATGTCTGCCAGTGAGAACAGTATTCTCGGCTACCACCGTGATGATACCTGGAACCAGCAAGGCTTGCTGAAACCAGCACTGGTCGAAAAGCACTGTGCTGGATTGATGGCGGGGTTCGATGTCCGTCCCCAGGATCCCAAGCTGAAAAGTGCCAATTTTTCCGGTGGCAACCAGCAAAAGCTTATTCTTGCACGCGAACTGGACTGTGAACCTAAAGTCCTGTTGGTTGGTCAGCCCACTCGGGGAGTGGATATTGGGGCAATCGAATTCATCCATACCCAATTACTGAAAATGCGTAACCGTGGTGGCGCTATTTTGCTTATATCAGTTGAGCTGGATGAAATTCTGGCATTAAGTGACCGGATTATTGTGATGTGTGATGGCTGTATCACTGGAGAGGTATCCGCGAAGGATGCTGATGAGAGAACGCTTGGTCTTATGATGAGTGCCACCTCTGATTCTTCCTCCACCTCGACAGAGGAGCAGGCAGAATGAAGGGACTCGATCATGCATTGCCTCGTTGGGTAAACATTGGATTGCTGCCGCTACTTAATGTTCTGACAGCATTGGCGGCGTCAGCACTGGTTTTTCTCCTGATTGACGTAAACCCTCTGGAAGCGGCGGAAATACTACTGTATGGCGCTTTCGGCTATCAGGAAGGGTTTGGCTTTACGCTGTATTATACGACGAACTTCATCTTTACCGGTCTGGCAGTCGCTATCGCTTTTCACGTCGGGTTGTTCAACATCGGTGGAGAGGGGCAGGCTTATATCGGCGGATTGGGTGTTGGCCTGTTATGCCTGGCGTTGGATACCACCCTTCCGGGGCCTGTGCTACTACTGTTATGCGTTGTATCCGCGGGTCTGTTCGGTGCGGCCTGGGCCTTTATTCCAGGTTGGCTCCAGGCCTATCGTGGTAGTCATATTGTTATTACCACCATTATGTTCAACTTTATTGCATCCTCTTTGATGGTGTATCTGATGGTCAATGTCCTGCGTGAGCCGGGCCAGATGACCCCGCAAAGTCGGCTGCTGGATGAAAATTCCTGGATGCCGTTCGTTCATAATGTATTGGCTGGAATAGGGATAGAGTTTGAATCTTCGCCGCTGAACCTTTCCATTATTCTGGCATTGCTCTGTGCGTTGTTTACTTGGCTGCTGATCTGGAAAACCAAATGGGGGTTCGAGATTCGTACCGTTGGCTTCAATCGTGATGCCGCCGTATATGCCGGCATCAAGCCTGCTTATGTCATGGTTCTGGCCATGGCAATTGCCGGTGCCATGGCTGGAATGGTCGGTGTTAATGAAATTGCCGGTGTTCAGCATCGTCTGATACTCGATTTTCATTATGGTTATGGATTTGCCGGTATTGCGGTGGCATTGATGGGGCGTAACCATCCGGTCGGAATCATTTTGGCTGCTCTGCTGTTTGGCGTGCTGTATCAGGGTGGTGCGGAGTTGGCGTTTGAAATGTCCAATATCAACCGGGATATCGTTGTGGTCATGCAGGGGCTCGTTATTTTGTTCTGTGGCGCTCTGGAGTTCCTCTATAAACCTCTGCTGGCGAAGTTCTTCAGGGAGAAAGCAGCATGATTGATACTATTTTACTGACTTTGGACGCTACCCTGAGGGTGTCAACGCCGTTAATTTTTGCAGCGTTTGCGGGAATGTTTTCCGAAAGATCAGGCGTGATCGACATCAGTCTTGAGGGCAAGATGCTGGCCGGAGCTTTCACAGCCGCAGCGGTGGCTTATACGACAGAGTCTGCCTGGTTGGGCCTTGGGGCAGCAATTCTGGTTTCTATTTCATTGGCGATGTTGCACGGTGTTGCCTGTATTACATTCCGGGGTAATCAGGTTGTCAGCGGGGTTGCCATTAATATTCTGGCGGCGGGTTTGACAATGTCGCTGGGACTGAGCTGGTTCCGCCAGGGCGGGCAGACGCCCCTATTGCCGGATGAAGCGCGCTTTACTTCAATTCACTTTCCCTTTGCAGAAACCCTGCGGGATCTCCCATTATTGGGTGGGCTCTACTCTGAGCTGCTCAGTGGTCACAATATTCTGGTGTATATGGCTTTCATGATGGTGCCTTTGGCCTGGTGGATTCTGTTTCGTACCCGATACGGACTACGCCTGCGGGCAGTGGGGGAGAATCCGAAAGCCGTAGATACTGCGGGTATCTCTGTCACCCGTTTGCGCTATTCAGCATTGGTATTTGCAGGGATATTATGTGGCCTTGCAGGCACCTATATCTCCGCTGCACATAATGCGCAATTTGTCAGAGATATGACTGCTGGCCAGGGGTTTATAGCCCTTGCCGCTCTTATCTTCGGCAAATGGCGTCCATTGCCGGTATTGGGGGCTTGCCTGTTATTCGGCCTGCTTGATGCAATTGCGGTCAGACTGCAGGGGACTGAGCTTCCCGGGATTGGTGTAATTCCTGTCCAGTTTATTGAAGCAATGCCGTATATCCTGACGGTTGTGTTACTGGCAGGGTTCTTTGGTAAGGCTGTTGCTCCAAAAGCCATCGGTGTACCTTACGTAAAAGAGAGGTAGCTTCTCTTTGATGGTGATTGGCAGTTTTTTTTCGTGACCAACATTATTTTGTAACCAACGAGCCTGTCGTCTTTATTAATGTTGTCGTTGACAGGCTTATCGTCAATACAAGTCTTGTTGTAATTAACAAGAACAAGGATCTGTTATCAGAAAAGGATGACAGCATGGACTACTCAATGAAACCGGGAGACAGCCTGTGAAAGTGTTGAATTTCGGGTCGATCAATATCGACTATGTTTATCAGGTGCCTCACTTTGTCCGCCCTGGAGAAACCTTAAGTGCGGCTCAATTGGATACGGTGCTGGGAGGCAAGGGGGCCAACCAGTCTATCGCTCTGGCGCGAGCTGGGGTTACAGTCCAACATCTAGGTGCTATCGGCCAGTCTGACGACTGGATTATCGATTATCTGGCTGAAAATCAGGTAGGCACCTCCTGGATTGAAAAGGTTGATGGACCTAGCGGGCATGCCATTATTCAGGTGGATCAGGACGCAGAGAACGCGATCCTGCTTTATGGTGGAGCAAATCGCTGTTTTGCCCGGGAGCGGATTGAATCAGCTGTAAGTCAACTTGGCTCTGATGACTGGCTGCTGATTCAGAATGAGTGTAATGGCATTGTTTGGGCGATAGAGGCTGCCCGCGAGCGGGGGGTGAATATTGCGTTTAACCCTGCACCTATGACTCCAGACGTTGCTCAACTTCCATTGGAGGCTGTTGATCTGCTGTTTGTCAATCAGATCGAAGCCTCTGATCTTGCCGGTACGGATTCGGCTCAGGACGCGCTCCGTTTTTTGAACGAGCGATACCCAGAAACGACACTGGTCATGACGCTGGGAGGGGAAGGCGCTTTGCTGTCATCCTCCAGCGAGCATATCCGGTTGCCAGCCAAATCCGTCCAGGCTGTAGACACGACAGGGGCGGGGGATACATTTGTCGGATATTTCCTGGCAAGTGTCATTCAAGGGCTGTCCCATGAAGCTGCTTTAAACCGGGCGATATCCGCTTCGGCCATTGCTGTAACCCGAGCTGGTGCATCTACCAGTATTCCCTATGCCAGTGAGGTAACTGAATGATTCAACCTATCATTATTGATACAGATCCCGGGGTCGACGATGCAATGGCGATTGCCTTTGCCCTGGGGCATCCCGAGATTGAGCTTGCTGGTATTACGACTGTATTCGGCAATGTGTCGGTTAACCAGGCTACCAGCAACGCGCTTGCTTTACTTGAATCCTTTGGTGCACCTCAGGTGCCCGTAGCGAAGGGTGCTGCGGTTCCTTTGATTCAACCACCGTTCCCTCATCCTGATTTTGTGCACGGAAAAGACGGTCTGGGCAACATTGATATCCAGCCTTCCGGAGGCCGGGCACCGGTATCAGAGTCTGCTGCTCAGTTCATTGTGGATAAAGCCAATGAATATGGTGGAGAACTGACTTTGGTTGCCATCGGGCCGCTTACCAATGTGGCTTTGGCGTTAAGACTGGATCCGGAGCTGCCGAAGAAGCTGAAGCAATTGGTCATAATGGGCGGTGCCGTCGATGAACCAGGCAATGTATCACCGGTAGCCGAAGCCAACTTCCTCTCTGATCCGCATAGTGCGGATATTGTGATGGGATCGGGGGCTAATGTCGTTGTTGTTGGTCTGGACGTTACTCATAAGGTGATACTCACAGATACGTCACTGAGGCATTTACGGGATAACGGGGGAGAGGTTGGTAAGCTGCTCTGGGATTCCAGTCGTTTCTATGTCAATTACTATTCCAACATTGGTGCAGCTTCCGGACAGGATGAACCTGGGTGCTGTATGCATGATGCTGCAGCGGTGGCCTATGTGGTGGCGCCAGAATTGTTTGATGTGATCTGTGGTCCGGCCAGGGTGGTACCCGAAGGAATAGGGGCCGGACAATTGACAATCAATCGGAAGGGGTATACCTATCTGCTCAAATACTGGGAAAATCGGTCTCCTGTGACTGTCTGTATGGAAGCGGATGACGCGAAACTGATCGAGTTGTTTCTTCAGACAATTTGCGACGCGTCATAGAAATACAGAGTTTAAGTTTCAATAATCCACAGCAAAAAAGGAATTGCGGGGAGTGAAACCATGAAATATCCAGCTCAGCGCCTAACGTTCATATTCTCAGCTCAAAGTAAAAGTACAGGTGTCCTGGCACTGGCTTTTACGGCGCTGGTGACCGGTTGCAGCTCGATTCAATCCGAATCAGATGCAGATCCGCATTACAGGCTGACGTTACTTCATACTAACGATCACCATGGGAGGTTCTGGAAAAACTCCCATGGCGAGTATGGGATGGCTGCCCGTAAAACCCTGATTGATCAGATCAGGGCTGAAGTTGAGGAAGAGGGCGGCCAGGTATTGCTGCTTTCCGGTGGAGATATTAACACCGGCGTGCCTGAATCTGATCTGCAGGACGCAGAGCCTGATTTCAAGGGTATGAGGCATCTGGGTTATGATGCTATGGCGGTGGGTAATCATGAATTTGATAATCCGTTGGATATCATCCGCCAACAGCAGGAATGGGCTGGTTTTCCTTTTCTTGCGGCAAATATCTATGATAGCAATACTGGAGAGCGGCTTTTTGAGCCGTACAAAGTATTTGATCTCGACGGACTGAAAGTCGCCGTTATCGGACTGATAACCGAGGATACCAAAAAGCTGGGAAATCCAGAGTTTATGGGCGATATTGAATTTTCTCTGCCTTCGGTTGAAGCGGCAGTTTTGGTGCCGGAGCTGAAGAAGAAATCGGATATCGTGATCGCAGCCACTCACATGGGTCATTATGATAATGCCGCTTATGGCGTAAATGCCCCTGGTGATGTATCTCTGGCTCGTCGTGTTTCCGGGATCGACATCATCGTAGGGGGGCACTCGCAGGACCCTGTGTGTATGTCAGCAGAAAATCTTTCCAATATGGCCTACCAGGCCGGCGATCCCTGTCTTCCTGATTCCCAGAACGGTACTTTGATCATGCAGGCCCATGAATGGGGTAAGTATGTGGGGCGAGCTGACCTAGAGTATCAAGATGGTGAACTGACACTACTCAGTTACCAGCTCATTCCGGTCAATCTCAAAAAGAAAGTGAAGAATGCAGAAGGCAAATCGGAAAGAGTGCTCGTCGCAGAAGCTATTCCCGAAGATGCTGGCATGCTCGATTTCCTTCAGCCTTTTCAGGATCAGGGACAGGATGAATTGAATATTCCGATAGGCAATGTGGATGACAGGCTGGAGGGGGATCGCAGTGTCGTCCGTTTTCAGCCCACCAATCTTGGTCACTTGATTGCGACGGCACAGATGGAGAAGGTCAAGGCGGATCTAGCCGTCATGAACTCTGGAGGTATCAGGGACAGTATTGAGGCTGGCGAAATCACTTATAAAGAAGTACTCATGGTTCAGCCCTTCTCGAATACCGTTGCCTCAGTTGATTTAACGGGCAAAGAGCTGATGGAGTATTTATCTATTGTTGCGTCCAAACCTGTCGATACGGGTGCTTTTGCTCAGTTCGCAGGGGTTGCTCTGGAAATTGTCGACGGCAAACTGACGAATGCCCTGGTCGGGAATAAACCGATAGATTCCGATCATGTTTATCGCCTAGCGGTGAACAGTTATATTGCTGCCGGTGGGGATGGATATCCTGATTTGTCATCTCACCCGGGCTACGTTAATAGTGGCTTTGTCGATGCGGAAGTGCTTAAGACATTTTTAAGCCAGCATTCGCCTATACAGGCCTCTGACTATGACAATCAAGCGATTCAGCGTCTCTGACGGCTGACATACCAAGCCGTCAAACAGGGGCAGTTGGTTGACTGCCTCCTCTCCTTTCAGCCTTCTGTCCTGTTGTTGAATTATTCATCTCACAGACTAACAATCCATCTAACTTCAATAGTTTGCAATAAACCAATGACATTCCAGGTTAATTGGGTCCATAATTTACCTAATGTATGTAATGCTGCTTTGGTATTTATTGAATGAATCTTGCTCGAATAGATCTTAACCTGCTTGTTTACTTGGACGTCCTACTACGAGAAAAAAGTGTCACTAAAGCCGCTAATCACCTCGGTATTACCCAACCGGCAATGAGTAATGGACTGCGCAGATTACGAGATATGTTTGGCGATCCTTTGCTGGTGCGAACGAGCGAGGGAATGACGGCTACTGCAAGAGCTCTTGAGCTTCAGCCGTTGATCAGGACTGTGCTGACGGAAATTGATCAGGTCGTGCAGCCTCGTGAAGAGTTCGATGCCATGACCAGCAAAAAAGTGTTCAGAATCATGGCCAGCGATTATGCTGAAAGCGCACTGATTCCAGCCGTGTTGAAACGGCTTCGCGCGGAAGCCCCCGGAGTTATCCTGGATGTCCTGACTCCAAGTGATGTGTCATTTCTTGATGTAGAGCAGGGTCGCGTGGATATGGCGATCAACCGGTTTGATAAAATCCCCCAGTCATTTCATCAACGAACAATCTGGGAGGATAGTTTTTCCTGTCTGTTAAGTGTACATAACCCGCTTGTATATGATTTTACGTTGGATGCTTATCTTAACGCGCATCATATCTGGGTCAGCAAGACTGGTTTTGGGGTCGGTGTGGGCGTCAACCCGAAAGATGTGCAACGATTGGGCTGGGTGGATGAAGCGTTAGCCAAGCTGGATAAAAAGCGGGATATCAGTGTATTTACCCGTCATTATCAGGTGGCTATGCTGCTATCCCAGCAACGCGATCTGATTGCGACTCTGCCTTCCCGGGCGGCGAAGTTGATGCTGGACAACCCAAATCTGGTGATTAAAGAACCGCCATTTCCCATTCCTTCTTTTGAGTTGAAAATGGCCTGGAGCCCCCTGCTGCAGAATAACTCGGATCATCGATGGTTGCGTCAGTTAATCACCCAGGCAGCCGAAGGCCCGGATGATGTGGAAATCAGGGCCCGGGACTAGGACTCTCTCTTTTGAGACATAAGCTGGCTGGTTGCCAATGCCGGCTAGAGCGAAAACTGGCGCAGTTCCTGAGAGACATGACTGTGATTCAGCAGGCGTTGAAACTCATCTTTAAGTCTTTTGACTGTCCCAGGATCAGAGTAACAGCAGAAACCTTCCCATTTGTCATGGCTGTGGCGCAAGGCAACGCCGTGATCATCTATCAGAACGAATACCTGGTCAGGGAAGGATAATTCGGCATTCAGTGTTTTGATGTCAATCGAGGTTGTCAGGCGCCTTGCCAGAGTCAGAAACTGATTACTGTAGGTAACTGCCGGTCTTGGGTCTCCAAGTACAACCTGAATGGAGGTGCCTCTGCCTTTGCGGGCAAGGTTGGAAATGGCGTCGAGGACGTCGGGGATATCCAGGGTGCCTTTTTCAAGGTCGTAAGTCAGTATCTGAACCGAGTGTTTTGCCTGTCTGAGCAGGGCGCACAGATGCTTGAGATACTCTTCCTGCGAGTTGACTCGACAAACGGTTTCGTCTTCGGATAACTTGTTCTGGGTTTCGGGTTTGAGCGTTCCCAGTACCAGTCTCATGCGAATATGCGGAATGCCGGCTTCATCATAGGGCTCTCCAACCGGTTCAAATCCTTCCTGCATATAGAGGGATTGAATATAGCATTGCGCACTGAGGTTCACTTCTATGATGCCTTGAGAACGGGCATAGCCGATGACAAATTTAAGCAGGCTACCGGCAATGCCTTGCCCTCTGAACTCCTGAGGTACGGCGAATCTACCTACTTTGGCTTTGTGTTTGCCATCATGAATGAGGCGTGCGACTCCATAACAGAGTCCGTCCATATCACGGACCAGGAAATGAGTGGCTTGCGCATCATATTCATCCCATTCCAAATCCTCTGGAACATTTTGCTCTTCTACAAAGACTTTTTTGCGAATATCCTTTAGTTCTTTTTCGCTTTCCTGCCATGTCGTAATTTTGGTGTACTTAAGCGTCATCGCCCCAATCATCCAATTCGTCGTCGGTACTAATTCTCAAGCTACCCTGATTGAATAGCGTTGCCAATAACTTCAGTTCACTGTCCGAAATCAGCTCCCTGAGCTTTTCTTTATCGACCTGGTTGGATGAGCACAGAAGCTCAATCCAGGGTTGATTCGCGCTGTTAAGCGGATACGAGTGGCCATCAACCGCCAGGATCAGGCTGTCCTTCAGAGGAAGAAAACTGAATCTTGAGCCTTCATTCCAACGGAATCTTACTTCCGGAACCAGAAACAGTTCCTCCAGCTCATGCTCAGATATGTACTCTTCCTCTGACACCGGCTCAACGATTCCATCATGTTTCGGACTGGTGACAAATTCACCAAACCAGGTTCTCAGCATCTGTTCATCTTCAATGATTTCTTCTAGATACGTTTTGAAATCATTAATGGCGTCATCCTGAATTTTACCCGGATTCTTCAGCGGTTTCGTGGTGTGGTCCGTGAGGTGTTGGTTCGCAGAAGGCTGATCACAGCAATAGTCTGTGAAGGAAGAAAACAGCTCGGCTTTGGTGGGCGATCGAAACCCGACCGATAACGTAATGCAATGCTCGAGTGCAACACCGAAGTGGGCGACACCGGGAGGGAGATAAAGCGCATCCCCAGGTTCAAGTACCCAATCCTCGGTAATCTCCATGTTCTTGATAATGCGTAAGGGAGTCCCATCCAGGCGTTCTGTACTGGCTGTACATACTGGGCCGATCTGCCAACGTCGACGGCCCTCGGCCTGTATCAGAAATACATCATATTGGTCGTAATGAGGGCCAACACTTCCACCAACAGGTGCAAAACTGGCCATGATATCGTCTACGCGCCAGTTTGGTAGAAATCGAAATTGGTCTAGCAAATCTGCAACTTCCGGAACCCAGTGATCAAGTCCCTGAACCAGTAAAGTCCAGTCTTCGTCTGGTAGCGATTCCAGAAATTCTGCTTCAAAAGGGCCGTGTTTAAGTTGCCAGGGTTTGCCGTTAAGGTTTTCAAAAACAATGCGTGATTCGACTTCTTCTTCCAGGGAAAGGCCTGCAAGATCGTTGTGGTCCAACGGACACTCAAAGTCCGGAAACAGGTTTTTGATCAGTAGCGGCTTCTTTTGCCAGTAGTTCGATAAAAATTCTTCAATACTGACAGAGCCCAAAGATTGGAGCATAAGAGATCCTGACAAAGTGGGGGGAGTTATCGACCCATACTGGCAAGCCCTGGAAAACTAACTGCGTTGCCGCCGCAGCGTTCAAAACGACCTCCAATGCTCATTTACGCCTTTGTAAACTCCGCGTTTTCGGTCGTTTTTGCCATGCATCGGCCGCCTCATCAACGTTTTCAACAGCTTGCTAAAGGGCCGGTTAGGCGCCGAACTCAGAACTGTTCGATGCGCCGGGTTTGCTCAGCAGCGTTACCGATGTAAGTTCGAGGTTCGAGGGTTGCCAGCTGCTGTTTGGCTTCCGCAGGAATGTCGAGGCTGTCAATAAACGGCTTCAGACTTTCCCGGGTAATCGATTTCCCTCGAGTCAATTCTTTGAGTTTTTCATAGGCGCCTTCAATGTTGTAGCGGCGCATTACTGTCTGGATCGGCTCAGCCAGTACTTCCCAGCTATTATCCAAGTCCTCTTCTAGGCGAGAGGCATTCAATTCGAGTTTGCCGAGTCCCTTCAGGGTGGCGTGATAGGCGATTTGCGACTGTGCCAGCCCAACCCCAAGATTACGCAAGACAGTTGAATCGGTCAGATCTCGCTGCCAGCGGGAAACGGGAAGTTTGCGGCTCAAGTGTTCCATGATGGCATTGGCGATGCCCAGGTTGCCTTCAGAGTTTTCAAAATCAATTGGATTCACCTTGTGAGGCATCGTCGAAGATCCCACTTCACCTGCTACAGCTTTCTGCTTGAAATAGCCCAGCGAAATGTAACCCCAGATATCACGGTCCAGATCAATCAGGATGGTGTTGAAACGGCAGACCGCATCAAAGGCTTCAGCGATAAAGTCGTGGGGTTCGATCTGGGTGGTATAAGGATTCCACTCAAGACCCAGGCTTTCTATCAGAATGCGGGCATTTTCTTCCCAGTCTACATTCGGGTAGGCACTCAAATGAGCGTTGTAATTACCCACTGCGCCGTTGATTTTCCCCAACATTTTCTGGCTGCGGATCAGTTGTAGTTGGCGCTTAAGTCGTGCCACAACGTTTGCCAGTTCCTTACCAACTGTAGTGGGAGAGGCGGTTTGGCCGTGGGTACGAGATAGCATGGGTTGATCGGCAAATTGTAATGCCAGTGACTGGATTTTATCCGCGACTTTTTCCATCAACGGGAGGGTAACGTCCTGTAATCCGCGCTTCAGCATCAGGGCGTAAGAAAGATTGTTGATATCTTCTGACGTGCAGGCGAAGTGGACAAACTCGTTAATGCTGTCCAATATCGCTGGCGCGCCGGACACCTTGAACTGTTCCTTGATGTAGTATTCCACTGCCTTAACATCATGGTTTGTTGTGGCTTCAATATCCTTCACCCGTTGTGCTTTTTCCGGGGTCAGATTGGCGTAGATGGCGGTCAGGAATTTCCGGGTCTCCTCATCAAATGCCGGTACCTCTGGGATATCTGAATTCTCTGACAATCGGAGCAACCAGCAGATTTCCACCTCGATCCTGGCTTTGATCAAGCCATATTCGCTGAATACCGGACGCAGGTCATTGGTTTTTCCGGCGTAGCGGCCGTCAACAGGAGAGAGCGCGGTAAGCTCGTTCAGTATCATGTTGGTACTCCCTTCGGAGGTTGGTTATCAGTAAATAGTTTATTATATCAGGGCGCGTACGACGTCTAACCGGCCAGACGTCGAGCCACCTGAAGAATCTGTTTGCGCATGAACAGCAGTTTCCAGCGTCGTCCGCCGACCTGTCGCCACAACACTGCCGCGCGAATGCCGGCCAATAGTATCGCGCGAATTTTGTCGGCATTTTCATCGACCCTGAGGTATTTTGGATCGCCGGTGACCTGAATTCTTTGTGGGAAAGTGCTGACGGTGTCTTTGTACAAAGAAGCGAACGCGCCGACGATGTTGGGGTGTGTCACTTCAAAGTGATTAGTCTGGGTCTGTATCTGCTGGATTCTCTTTGCCATGACCTCCAGCAGGTCGCCACGTTTTCTCAGCTTGCCTTCCAGATAAAGCAGAGTCAGAGCATAGCGCACCATTTCGGTTTTGCTACGGTTCTGTTGTTTTTCCAAGACGGCGATAAGTTCTCTCAGCCCCGGCTGGATACCGTAGCGATCACCGAATACGTCGACGGTGTTGCTGGCGTCGATTTTTAACAGACTGTTCAGGCTGGTGGCAAAAGCGTCTTCCCCAAGGGTCCCTTTCTTTGCCAGCTCATCAACCAGGAATGCAGCCTGAAAGACACCTGCTAGTGCGATTACTTGATCTTCAGTGCTACCTGACAAGACTATCCTCCATTAACACCGGATTGAGCGGCCGATGGGCCTGAGTTATTTGTTGACCCTGAATTAAACTGGGATGCCCGGGTCTCTATTACACCACCGCCAAGACATCTCAAGCCGTCATAGAATACGACGGACTGCCCGGGAGTGATTGCCCGCTGGGGCTGATCGAATACAACTTCCACCTTCTCTTTACGGTAATGCACGGTGCACGCCTGGTCAGGTTGACGGTAGCGTGTCTTGGCAAAACAGCGGAATTGACCCGGGGAGGCGCCGTATTGTGGAGCGCCGTTGATCCACTCAAGCTTGCTGGCCGTCAGTGTTTGTTGGAATAGGTGTGGATGGTCGCTGCCTTGAGCGACATAGAGAATATTGCTCTCCAGGTCTTTATCGATGACATACCATGGCGCGTCATCATAATCTTTGAGCCCGCCGATTCCCAAGCCCTGACGCTGGCCAATGGTGTGGTACATTAACCCCTGATGTTGACCAATTTCGTCACCCTGATCAGTCAGGATACGGCCAGGCTGAGCGGGTATGTAGGTCTTAAGGAAGTCAGAAAACTTGCGCTCACCGATAAAGCAGATGCCGGTACTGTCTTTTTTGTCTGCGGTCACAAATCCCTGCACTGTAGCAATGCGACGAATCTCTTTTTTAAGTAATCCACCGACCGGGAACAGTGTTTTGGCGACTGCATCGCCTGGTACAGCATGCAGAAAGTAACTTTGTTCTTTGCTGGGGTCGGCTCCTTTCATCAGAGCTATATCATTTCCGAATTTTCCGCGTTGGGCATAATGTCCGGTGGCAATAAAATCTCCGCCCAGGTGTTGCGCATATTCCAGAAAGGCTTTGAATTTGATCTCTTTGTTGCAGAGAATATCCGGATTGGGGGTTCTTCCGGCACGGTATTCGTCCAGAAAGTGCTCAAATACACGATCCCAATATTCGGCTGAAAAGCTGGCGGTATGAAGCTTGATACCGAGCCTGTCGGCGACTTTTTTCGCATCTTCCAGGTCTGCCAGGGCTGTGCAATACTCTGTGCCGTCATCTTCGTCCCAGTTTTTCATGAAGAGGCCCTCGACCTCATATCCAAGGGATTTTAGGATGTAAGCGGACACTGAAGAGTCCACGCCTCCGGAGAGCCCGACGATCACTTTCTGTTTGCGTATTGGCGTCATATTAAAATAACCGTATCAAATCCCGCGCCGGCAACTGTCTTGGCACCGGCATATGCCCGGACACTGAAAACACCCGGACACTGAAAATACCATATAAAAGGGCGCGGTATTATACCGGCAAAGGGAGCAGATTGCAGGTTTTTATAGGTTGAAGCCGTCTCATTCTCACTTATGTGACTCGTAGATTAAGTCCAGGGGGTAAATCTTACCTGCAAGATAATCTTCAACACACTTTCTGACCAGCGGACTGCGCAAGGCAAATTGACCGGAAGTCATCGCTTCTGGAGACAGCCAGTGGGTGGCAAGAATGTCTGAATCCAGCGTCTTCGATGTTTTATCGACCGGGTTGCCGACAAAACAATAGCGATGATAGGTAAGATCCTGATTGGGGATGCGCAGGGTATAGATGCCGGTGAATCCTGTCAGCTCCACTGTCCATCCTGTCTCCTCAAGTGTTTCCCGGTGTACGGCTTCAAGAATCGATTCGTTTTTCTCAATATGGCCGGCCGGTTGATTGATCACCCTCTTCTCCTGAATGAACTCTTCAACAAAAAGTAGTCTGCCATTGGAAGAAATACGGCTGCTTTCCGGGATGATAATTGCGACAGTGGCCCTGGGGCACCAGACTGACATGAGGAACTCCTTTAGCGTTTTTTCCTTTGACGGAAGTCTGCCATTTTTTTAACGTTTTTGCGCTGTTGCACTCCAGATTTGCGCCGCGTCGGGGTTGGCATGTGGATCGTTTCATACCTGTATTCCCCGGAGGGCAAGTTATCAATACTCCAGGGGCCGATACTGTAACGGATTAACCGCAAAGTCGGGAATCCGACAGCGGCGGTCATACGGCGAACCTGACGGTTTCGACCTTCCATGATGGTTAGTGCAATCCAACTGGTTGGAATGTTGCGTCTTTGTCTTACCGGCGGATCTCTTTCCCAGATTTCGGGTGGTTCGATGATGGTGGCGTTAGCAGGTTTTGTCGGACCGTCGTTTAGCAAAATGCCTTTTTCAAGGCGAGATAAGGCGTCCTGGGAAATGCACCCTTCTACCTGAACCCAGTAGGTTTTGGGTTGTTTATGGCGTGGGTGGGATATTTTCGCCTGCAATGCTCCGTCGTCGGTCAGCACCAGTAGCCCCTCTGAATCGTAGTCAAGTCGCCCGGCGGGATAAAGCCCGGTTTCGTGGATATAATCCTTGAGTGTTTTGCGTCCCTGAGTGTCAGTAAACTGGGAGAGCACGTTCATGGGTTTGTTGAATGCAACAAGCTTAGCCACTAAGAAGACCTTCTATAAGTTCCGGTAACAGAAATGAAATTTTCTCATTCCTGTCACTGGGCGTCCATTTTGTTCTTGGATCGTTGCTGCGAATAGTTGCTTTAACCCGAAATGAGAATGATGCGAACGGCCTCATAATAGTGCAGCTGCTATACTCGAAATTCAGGATGCATGGAAAAGTGTGTCTTCGTGCGCCAAAAAAGATCTCCGATAAAACAATAAATAATTTTCAGTGCCTGTTATCAGGGCAGGCGAGTTGAATGATGCCGCAGGAGTCAATCTCATGGGATACCAAAAGATCCGAGTGCCGGATGATGGTGACAAAATTACCGTCAACGCTGACCTGACCCTAAACGTTCCTAACCACCCAATTGTGCCCTATATCGAAGGGGATGGTATCGGTGTCGATATTACGCCGCCGATGTTGAAAGTGGTCAATGCTGCTGTCGAAAAAGCCTATGGAGTGCGCAGGGCTATCGCATGGATGGAAATTTATTGTGGTGAAAAAGCCACTCAGGTCTATGGTGCGGATGAATGGCTGCCAGAAGAAACCATGGAAGCGTTGCGTGAGTTTTCTGTTGGCATAAAGGGCCCCTTGACTACGCCGGTCGGAGGCGGGATTCGCTCATTGAATGTGGCATTGCGGCAAGAGCTGGACCTATATGTCTGTATGAGGCCAGTGCGCTGGTTCGAAGGTGTGCCGAGCCCAGTCGTTGCTCCGGAAAAAACAGATATGGTGATCTTCAGGGAGAACTCAGAAGATATCTATGCGGGTATTGAGTGGCAGGCCAACAGTGACGACGCCCGTAAGATAATCAATTTTCTCAGAGAGGAAATGGGGGTTACAAAAATCCGGTTTCCTGATAACTGTGGCATTGGCATTAAGCCGGTGTCAGAGGAGGGGACCAAGCGATTGGTGAGAAAGGCGATTCAGTATGCCATTGAAAATGATTGTCCTTCAGTGACCTTGGTACATAAAGGCAACATTATGAAGTACACCGAAGGCGCCTTTAAGGAATGGGGGTATGAGCTGGCCAGAGAGCGATTCGCCGCGGAGCCGCTCGACGGTGGTCCCTGGCATCATTTTCAGAATCCCCGAACAGGTACAGATATTGTCATAAAGGATGTTATTGCTGATGCATTTCTTCAGCAGATTCTCATGCGTCCGGAAGATTACAGTGTGATTGCGACACTGAATCTGAACGGGGATTACATTTCTGACGCACTTGCAGCAGAAGTCGGAGGCATTGGGATTGCGCCCGGGGCCAATATTGGTGGGAGTGTCGCATTATTCGAGGCAACTCATGGCACTGCACCAAAATATGCCGGACAAAATAAGGTCAATCCCGGTTCACTGATCCTGTCTGCGGAAATGCTGTTGCGTCATATTGGCTGGATTGAAGCCGCTGACCTGATTCTTCAGGGAATGGCCGGCGCGATAGAAGCTAAGACCGTGACTTACGATTTTGAACGGTTGATGCCGGATGCCACATTATTGAGCACTTCTCAATTTGGTGATGCGGTGATTAAGCACATGAGGTGACGGCTGCAGGTGGTAAATGTATAGAAAATGGGGGAAATAGGATAACAGGGAGCATAAGGGGGCAGTGCACCAAACCGTATGCACCGTTTTGGGTTGTAGATGGCCCAGAAGCCTGTTTTTAGGCACGGCCTAAGCTCTGCCCCCACGAGAATGGAGGCACAGCGGATGGTCAATAGCGAGCGTTTAGCTTAAAACGTGAGTTTAAAGACTAGGCGCTTGCAGCAATTGACTGAGGTTTTTCGGAAGACGACTCGGCTGTACTGTCTTCCTCGGATCGTTGCGATGATTTGTCTTCGGCAGTTGTCATCTCACTTCGCTGAGGTGAATCCAGCGGCGTGATATTGACAGCGTGGAATCCCTTTCCACTTGGTTGTGCTTCGAATGCTACAGCTTGTCCCGCTTTTAAAGTTTTATAACCTTCCATTTGGATGGAGGAGAAGTGCACGAAAAGGTCTTCTTTACACAGATCTCCATTTCCTTCATCAGCGATAATAAAGCCGTAGCCCTTGGCATTGTTAAACCACTTTACTTTACCTTGAGGCATGATCGACTCCCTTGTCTCAAAGAATGGGCTTGTGCCCTATTTTTTTTGTTAGTTGTTTCCGCGGCCATTACTCCCTGGCAACTTCAAATGGGAAGCAGAAGTACCACTACCTTAGGAGATTGACCTAGTTTGCTTCCCATAGCGATAGTATTATAAAGCGAATTACATTGAAAGTAATCGAATAAATCCGTCTGGAATGCTTGAAGAAAGGGGATAGAGTCTCCACATTCATATTCTGAGAGGCGAGTACTCGACGCGGTGAGAAATTGTTGGCAAAGTGAATTAAATTCTGTCGCGCTGGTCTGAAAATTGTATAGTGTCAGCCGTATATTTGAGGTTTACGTCAGTCAAACAAATCTCAAGAAGATTTAACCAAATTATTCATTTCACCTATGGGTAAACTTGAAGATAGTCTACTAATATTAAATCAGGGACAGGATGACGAAGGGCAGAATGATCCGGATCGGGATCGCCATGGAAATCTGGCGGTTGCGCCGGAAAAACCAGCACTTAAGCGTCCTTCTCTATACAGCGTCATCATGTTGAATGATGACTTCACACCCATGGATTTTGTGGTGGAGGTTTTGATGACGTTTTTCAACATGCCTGAGCCGAAAGCGACTCAGATCATGTTGACTGTGCATACCCAGGGAAGGGCCGTATGTGGCGTGTTCACGAGGGACATTGCCGAGTCAAAGGCGGCTCAGGTCAATCAGTATTCCTCAGAATGTGAACATCCGCTGTTATGTGAAATTGAAAGAGCGGATTAGCTCGGAGCTGAGGTGCAGAGATGCTTAGTAAAGACCTCGAATTGACCTTAAATGCGGCATTCAAAAACGCTCGGGAGAAGTGCCACGAATTTATGACCGTGGAGCATCTGCTGTTAGCGCTTTTGGACAATGAGTCAGCCATTAAAGTGCTGGGTGCCTGTGGTGCGGAATTGTCTCAGCTTCGTGAGGAACTCTCGGAATTTGTCGACTCAACTACGCCATTGATCCCCACCAATGACCCTGATCGCGAAACCCAGCCTACCTTGGGATTCCAGCGGGTGCTGCAAAGAGCAGTGTTTCATGTGCAGTCTTCCGGCAAAAAAGAAGTTACCGGCGCCAATGTGCTGGTGGCAATCTTCAGCGAACAGGAAAGTCAGGCTGTGTATATGCTGAAGAAACAGAACGTGGCTCGTATTGATGTGGTGAACTACATCAGTCACGGCATCTCCAAGGTCGCCGGTGATAATGAGCAGGACGAAGAACATGAGCATCAGGATGAAGCTATGGAAGAGTCCGGCGGTTCAAAGCCTCTGGAGTCGTATGCGACCAATTTGAATGAGCAGGCCAGGCAAGGGCGTATTGACCCTTTGATTGGCCGTGAGAAAGAAATTGAAAGGGTAATGCAGATCCTCTCCCGGCGCAGGAAAAACAATCCTTTGCTGGTGGGTGAAGCAGGCGTCGGTAAAACGGCCATTGCTGAAGGTTTGGCAAAACAGATTGTGGAAGGCAATGTTCCTGATGTGATCAAAGACGCTGTGGTGTATTCCCTGGATTTGGGGGCATTGCTTGCAGGTACAAAATATCGGGGGGATTTCGAAAAGCGCTTCAAGGCATTATTGAAAGAGCTGAAGCGGCAGCATAAATCCATTCTGTTTATTGATGAGATTCATACGATTATTGGAGCAGGTTCTGCTTCCGGTGGTGTCATGGATGCTTCCAACCTGCTGAAGCCCTTGCTGAGTTCTGGTGAAATTCGCTGTATCGGTTCCACAACCTTTACGGAGTTTCGCGGCATTTTTGAGAAAGACAGTGCTTTGGCACGCAGGTTCCAGAAAATTGATGTGGTTGAACCTAATGTGCAGGATACTTATCAAATCCTGAAAGGTCTGAAGCGTCAGTTTGAGAAGCACCATGAGGTAGAATATACCGATGATGCCCTGCGTTCTGCGGCTGAGCTGGCAGATCGCTATATCAATGATCGTCACATGCCGGACAAGGCCATTGATGTCATTGATGAAGCTGGAGCTAGTCAGCGCCTTAAAGCCGAGGAAGATAGGGCCAAGATAATCGATACTTATATTATCGAGTCGGTCGTGGCCAGTATTGCCAGAATTCCGCCGAAAACTGTTTCTGCTACAGATAAGGATAAAATCCGTAATCTGCAGCGGGATCTCAAAATGGTGGTATTTGGGCAGGATCCTGCTATCGAGGCGCTGTCTACGGCGATCAAACTGTCCCGTGCAGGTCTGAAGACCGAAGGTAAGCCCGAAGGCTCCTTCCTGTTCGCTGGGCCTACAGGGGTCGGTAAGACGGAAGTGACCCGTCAGTTGGCCAAGATTCTCGGTGTGGAGCTGGTTCGTTTCGATATGTCTGAGTATATGGAGCGTCACACTGTATCCAGACTGATCGGAGCTCCTCCTGGATATGTCGGCTTTGATCAGGGCGGGTTACTGACCGAGGCAGTGAATAAGAATCCGCACTGTGTGTTATTGCTGGATGAGATCGAGAAGGCACATCCTGAAGTCTTTAACCTGTTGCTGCAGGTGATGGATCATGGGACCCTGACGGATAATAATGGCCGTAAGGCGGATTTCCGACACGTCATTCTGGTCATGACAACCAATGCTGGTGCTGAGGAAATGAGTCGCCGGTCCATTGGTTTTAATTACCAGGATCACACGACTGATGGTATGGAAATTATTACCAAGACATTTTCACCTGAGTTTAGAAACCGTCTGGATGCCATTATTCAGTTCAAACCACTGACAACCACAACCATCACGCATGTCGTAGACAAGTTCCTCACCGAGTTGCAGGCGCAGCTTGATGAGAAGCGTGTATTGCTGGATTTGGATACCGAGGCCAAAGCCTGGCTGGCTGTTCATGGATATGACGAGAAAATGGGTGCACGTCCCATGGCTCGTCTGATTCAGGAACACATCAAGAAGCCACTGGCAGAGCATATCCTGTTCGGTGAATTGTCAGATGAGGGTGGATCCGTTCTGGTGTCTGTGTCAGAAGACAAGCTTGTTTTCAAGTTTGTACAGGAGCGCACTTTGGAAGATCAGTCCTCGTGACTGGTCTTTGTTGGTGAGTCCCAGTTAATGGGATAGGGAAAATAAAAAAGGGGCTGAAAAGCCCCTTTTTTAATGCTGAAAAGGCGAGATATTAACGGGCGCGGTATACGATCCTGCCTTTGCTCAGGTCGTAAGGAGTCATTTCAACTTTGACTTTATCGCCAGTCAGAATACGGATGTAGTTTTTCCGCATTTTGCCTGAAATGTGAGCGGTTACGACGTGGCCGTTTTCCAGCTCAACCCGAAACATCGTATTGGGAAGGGTGTCGATAATGGTCCCTTCCATTTCTATATTGCCTTCTTTCGCCATTCAGCAGAATCCTCGTTAATGATGATACATAAGCGCTGTCGTCAATAGGTCAATTATAACATATTAACCAGTTATAAAGGTTGTGAAATATATAACGATACAGCACGGCCTAAATTTAGGAGTGCGAATTTTGCCTTAATTATAACCAAAGTGCAAAGTGCAATCTGAGAAGAGGCGTTAAATGCTGACCCAATTGTCCCTGACCAGTACCTCAATTGGCCGGTAATTGGTTTTATAGGACATTTTGTCGCAGTTTCTTATCCAGTATCCCAGGTAAAGGTAGGGTAGATGTCTACGTTTGGCTTCTTCAATCTGCCAGAGTATTCCGAACACGCCTAATGCCCGTTTTGTCTCGGCGGGATCAAAAAAAGTATAAATCGATGATAGGCCGTCTTCAGTGGTATCGGTCACTGCGACTCCCATCAGTTTCGACTCATATCGAAACTCTACAAATTGAGTTTCCTTGCGTGACTCAAGTAGAAAGGATTCATATTGATCGAGCGTGGGCGGAAACATGTCTCCATCACGATGACGTTCATTGATGTAGCGCTGGTATAGCGAAAAATGATCCTGGTAGAAGCGGGGTTCGCATCGAATAACTTCCAGGTCCTGGTTTTTGTTCCAGGTTCTTGTCTGGCTGCGACTTGGTTCAAACTTCTCGACTGGTATTCTAACCGGAATGCAGGCGTTGCATCCGTTGCACCGTGGTTTGTAGTAATGGTGGCCGCTACGGCGAAAACCGAGCTGCGATAGTCTTGTGTAAAGTGTCTGATCCACATTGGCTTTTGGATCAACAAACATTGTGGTGGCTAGCCGATCCTCTAGATAACTGCATGGATGTTCCGGAGTTGCGTAAAACACCAGTGTGCGCATGTTTGACATGGAACTTACTCTCGCTGGTTCTCGGGCACATGGGCCGAAACTATCATTGGATAGCGATGCTCTGCATCGGGAGCCTGTTTTTTATTGGCGGGAGACGCTGCGCTACTCATATGTATTGCAGAGCCTCTGGCTCTATCAAATGAGGTTCCGATCGATCAACCACTCATGGCTCAGGTTATGATCGATATTTTCTGCAAGTATAGTCAAAAACTTGTCCCTCGGGGTAGATGTGGCTCCCAGGCTGAGCAGATGGGGGTTGGGAACCTGGCAGTCAAATAGGCTGTAGCCCCAAGCCTCTAAGTGTTTGGCCAGTACAATAAAAGCGGCTTTAGAAGCGTTGGTTTGCCTGGAAAACATGGATTCTCCGAAAAAGCATCTTCCCATGGCAATGCCATATAACCCCCCTACAAGGTTTTCTCCCTCCCAGACTTCTATGCAGTGGGCAAATCCGAGCCTTGCCAGGTAAATGTAGGCCAGTTGCATATCATGAGTGATCCAGGTGTCAGAGCAGTAACTTCGTGGCTCGGCGCAGGCCTGAATGACACTTTCAAATGATGTATCAAATGAGAATTGAAACCGCTGACTATTGAAAGTTCTACGCATGCTCCTGGATATATGAAGGTTATTAAATTCAAGGGTGCAGCGAGGGTCCGGGGACCACCAAAGAATGGGCTGGTCATCGCTGAACCAGGGGAATATTCCCATTCTGTACGCCCGGAGCAGTCTCTCTGGGCTGAGATCCCCTCCCATACAGAGCAGACCGTTGGGGTCTTCCAGAGCTGTACTCGGATGCGGGAACATTATCTCTCGGTCAAGCCATGCGAGTTCAGTCATTTTGAGTCAATAGAGTTTTATTAATAGTAACTGTAGACAGAATATCAGTAGGTCTGGCTATTTTAAAAAGGAAACCGGAGATGCGTAATGCAACTCCGGTCGGGAAGGATAGGGGGAGCCGGTAGTTGTGTCCAGAGCTGAAGCGATTCTATTCAGTTAAAGAATCTAAACTCTGCAGGTCGGCTCTGAGGCATTATTTATCCAGGAATTTTTCTGCGTCGAGAGCGGCCATACAGCCAAATCCGGCTGATGTGACAGCCTGGCGATATACGTGGTCGGCGACATCGCCGGCAGCAAACACCCCTTCGACGCTGGTTTGTGTTGCATTACCTTCAGTGCCCGACTGGATTTTCAGGTAGCCGTCTTTCATTTCGAGCTGGCCGTCAAATATGTCAGTGTTTGGCTTGTGGCCAATGGCAATGAACACGCCGCTGACGTCCAGATCTTGAGAGTCCCCGCCTTTGGTACTCTTGACTCGAAGTCCGGTAACGCCAGAGTCATCACCTAATACCTCATCGACCACGTGATCCCAGACAATGCGGATATTACCGTTCTTTTCTTTTTCGAAAAGCTTGTCCTGAAGAATTTTTTCCGCGCGAAGCGAATCGCGGCGGTGAACCAGATAGACTTCAGAGGCGATGTTGGAAAGGTAAAGGGCCTCTTCGACAGCCGTATTGCCGCCACCAACCACAGCCACCTTCTGCTTGCGATAAAAAAATCCATCACAGGTAGCGCAAGCGCTGACGCCTTTTCCTTTGAATGCTTCTTCGGATTCAAGGCCGATGTATTGGGCGGAGGCTCCGGTGGCGATGATCAGTGCATCGCATGTATAGGTGCTCTGGTCGCCAATTAAAGTGAATGGCTTTTTGCTCAGATCCGCGGTGTGGATGTGGTCGAAAACAACCTCTGTATCAAAGCGCTCGGCATGTTTCTGCATGCGTTGCATCAGCTCCGGGCCCTGTACGCCGGCATCGTCACCAGGCCAGTTGTCGACATCAGTGGTGGTGGTCAGCTGCCCCCCCATTTGCATGCCGGTGATAATGACAGGGTCCAGGTTGGCGCGGGCAGCATATACCGCAGCGGTATAGCCGGCAGGACCTGATCCCAGAATCAGCAGTTTGATGTGCCGGGTTTCGCTCATGAATACATTTCCTTCCTAACGAAAAGTGGTTGTTTCGGGAATGGTGTGCACCAGTACCCCCTAAATAAATGCGGTAAAGGTATCACAATTCCAAGAGAGAATTGATAAATTTAACCAATGAACCATATTGGTTGGAGCAATCTATCTGCACAGCAGAAAGTCCGGGACATGAATGAGCGGGCCTGAAAAGGAAAGCAAAGTGTTGAAAATCTGGTAGTTGGATTTGCAGAGATTCCCTGGCGTTTAGGGCTACTGACGAAGGGTAATATCGGTGATTTCCTAGACTACTTCCACTTCTCTCAAGACTTTGGTGCTTAGAGGGTAGTGGTCAGATTTGCTGGAGCCGCCGAGCCGATGCTCTATAACCGATGGGAGAACGACCTGGATGTCATCGGGAAGAACGTGCTCGCGCCCTTCTATCAAGGCCCAGGCCTTTGCCGCTCTAAGAAGGGCGATACCTCCTCGCGGGGAAAGTCCGTCCTTAAACTCTGCATCCTGCCGGGTGTAACTGATAATACGCTGTACATAGTCAATCAGCGCGTCAGTACATTTCACCTGTGGTACCAGGAGTTGAAGGCTCATGAGTTCCTCGGAGGTCATGCTGGGGGTTAATGCCTGGAGTAAGGCGGTTCTGTCATGACCAAGCAGCAATTCCCTCTCTGCTTCCGGTGTGGGATATCCCAGATGGATACGCATGAAAAAGCGATCCATTTGCGATTCCGGCAGTAAAAACGTACCGGATTGTTCCGTCGGATTTTGTGTCGCGATCACAAAGAATGGTCGGGGTAGAGGGTAGGTTGTCCCTTCAACGCTAATCTGCCTCTCTTCCATGGCTTCCAGCAGAGCACTTTGTGCTTTGGGGGTTGACCGGTTGATTTCATCGGCCAATACCAGCTGTGCAAATAATGGACCCTTGTGAAAAGTGAACTCTGATTTATTGCGATCAAACAGATTAATACCAATAAGATCTGAAGGAAGTAGGTCACTGGTGAACTGTATTCTGTTGTAGCTCAGACCCAGACTTTGTGCTATGGCATGGGAGAGTGTGGTCTTTCCCATACCGGGCAGATCTTCAATGAGCAAATGTCCTTCACACAACAGGCAGGCCAGTGCCAGCTTTATTTGCTGATGTTTGCCCAGAACAATGGTTCCAATCTGGTCTATCGTCCTGTTGATTAATGTTGTCATGGTTAACCGATCAAGTCTTTGACTGTTTAAATGACGCCATCAGGAAGCTGCATGGTGACACAGTGGAGGCTGCCGTGTTGTTCTATCAAGCTGCGGCAATCAATTGTCTCAATTGTTCGATCCGGAAAGCAGAACTTTATTTGGCTGATTGCTTCCTGGTCTTGAGGTACGCCGTAGACGGGGAGTAATACTGCACCGTTGATAATAAGGAAGTTGGCATAGGTAGCAGGCAACCGCTGACCTTCGTCATCAAAACAGGCTTCTGCCATAGGAAGAGGAACCAGCCTGTAGGGTCTGTTGTCGGCGGTTCTGGCTGCCTGGAGCTGTTGCTCCATTTTCTTCAGTGCGTCGTAATGTTCGTCTTCCGTGTCATTACACTGAACGTAGCAGATGGTTTCTTCATCGCAAAATCTGGCCAAAGTGTCGATATGGCTGTCCGTATCGTCACCTGCCAAATAGCCGTGATCAAGCCAGAGGACTCGGTTAGCGCCAAAATATTCCTTGAAACTGGATTCCACGGAGGCTTTAGTGGCGTCCGGATTACGGGTGGATGTCAGGACACACTCGGAGGCTGTCATGATGGTGCCTTTGCCATCAGATTCAACCGAGCCGCCCTCAAGAATGTAAGGAATATGGCGAATGGCAGCTCCATCGAAGGCGCCGAGTTCTAGCAGACTGGTGGTAATCTGGTCATCCTTTTCATAATCAAACTTTCCACCCCAAGCATTAAAACGGAAGTCCAGCAGCACGGGAGTGTGGCCGTCATAGACGGTGATCGGGCCGTGATCACGACACCAGCTGTCATTGGACGGAACGCAGAATAGTCCCACTTTTTCCGGAGGAATGTTGGCGGCGGATAGTGCGTCGGCAATTCTCTCCAGACTGTCGAAAGACTGGCAGCTGATGATGAGATTTTGGTACTTGCATATCGCTCTGGCTATCTCAAGAAAAGTGTTTTCGACTTGAGCCAGATTATCTGCCCAATCTGTCTGTTCGTGCGGCCAGGTTAATAGTACGGCGCATTGGGGGGCCCATTCAGCGGGTAAGACGATATTGCTCACTGATACTTCCGAAATGATAATTGGTCGATATTGATGTCTTTCAGGGTTACTTGGACGGCTTAAGAACTGTGTGTATCACATGCTGGCCTTCAAAATAAACCGTATAGCCAGGATATTCCCACACAGTGATCGGCGGGGTGCCAACCGGGCCTTTTCTTGAAACCGGATTGCCGAACTGGGATTCTACGGAATTCATGTCCTGGCCGGTTCTGGGAAGGTTAACCATCTGTCGGTCAGCCTGGTTCATTACCGGAGTTTTGATTTCGTCGGCATTTGTGGTCAATGAGGCTGCTACCAGCAGACAACAGGCCAGAGCTCGACCCAGCTTGAATGTGTGTTGAGGTTGCATCGGTTTTTCCTATTAAAACAGTTTGTTACTAAATATGCGGTACTTACCGGGTACTATAATGGAAATCTTAACAATCTTATTAGAGTGTAGCCTTAAACTTTTGAACTGTCGCATGTTTGTCTAACATTTAGGGTCAGCTTTGTTCACCCTGATTCAGTCGTCTCAATTTTCTGATAACTGTCTGCGACGTGCCTGCTGCTGCGTTTTCAATATATGTCTGGCAATCAACTGACGTTGGTGCTCATCAAGATCAATAAAATTGACGCGTATCTGGTATCTGCTAGAGGAAGAGGTTTCTTCTGTAGTGAGAGGATCGCAAGATACAACCTCAGCCAGAGAGGCAACCGAAAGATATGCAGGAATGGCGGTGAACTTAATTGCCATTTTTTGGCCGATTCGAAGCTCCGAAGAGGAAAAGAATGCCATTCCTCCTTCACTGATATCCATTTCCTGAATACTGTCTTCAGAAATCTCTGATTCCACCATGGTCACGGTTCTGGCGATCAGGTCGACCTTCTTGTTCAATATTTTGATAAGCGCTGCCGCTGTTCGGTCGCTATCAGGAATATGGGTGAGCATGTGCTGGAACTCTACATCCAATGCCTGTAGCTCATTAATCAGCTCAAAGTATGCCGGGTGCCTGAAGAACTTTTCAAAGCCCGGGGCGAGATCATCGTAAAGGACGTAATCTACAAGGCCTTTGTCCTTGATGCGAAAAAAATCCCGACGATTATCAGGCATACCTCTTTGTGTCATGAACAGTCCTTCGGTGTAATCTGAATATAAAACATCATTAATCTTGAAGCGCCAAGCTTTTTTACTGTCTCTTATACAGTCTAGGACGAAATTAACTAACCGTAGTAGTGCTTGGAATTCCAATAGATTATAGTCTTACGCCATTTTGGGAAATCACATTGGTCTATTTCAGACGACCTTTTGTCTGGAACTCCTTGTTTGAAGTTCTGGATAAATTTACCCGGATTCGGGAAAGATGCACCTGGAATCGAGCGAACCAATGGATCTATATCGATTAATTAACATTGAAAAGTTGATAGTTAATGTATAAACCCCTGAGCCTGTTTATTGGCTTGCGATATACCGCGGCAAAGCGCGATAACCACTTCATTTCATTTATATCACTCACATCAATGATCGGATTGATACTGGGAGTTCTGGTATTGATTACCGTGATGTCTGTGATGAATGGGTTTGACCGTGAACTGCGGCAGAGAATTCTTGGTATGGTGCCTCATGCAGTGGTGAAAAGTTATTCTCCAATGACTAACTGGCAGGAGCTGAAATGCAGGATCGGGGAGACTCCCGGTGTAGAGGGGGTGGCTCCGTTTATTCAGGCCCAGGGGATGGCCACAGCTGAAGGTAACGTGCATGGGATTCTGATGAACGGTATTGACCCTGTCGCCGAACAGGATGTTTCCATTGTCCAGAATCATATGATGCAGGGAAGTCTGACGGATCTTAAACCCGGAGAGTTCGGTATTATTGTTGGCGATCTTCTGGCCCGGTCGCTTCGAGCGCGGGTTGGCGATAAAGTCACCGTAATTCTACCGGAAGCCTCGATCACTCCTGCAGGCGTCTTTCCTCGAATGAAGCGTTTAACCGTAGTGGGAATTTTCAGCGTAGGGGCAGAGCTCGATGGTACTTTGGCGATGATCCACATTGACGACGCCGCCAAGCTCAAACGGCTTGGGAATTCTATCGAAGGGTTGCGTTTACGGATGGAAAATCTGTTTGCATCTCAGAAGGTCGCTTGGGGAATTGCCAGTGAGTTGGGCAGTGGATACTACGCAAGCGATTGGACCAGAACACACGGCAATCTGTTCCAGGCGATCCGGATGGAAAAGACCATGGTGGGCCTTTTGCTCATGTTTATCATTGCGGTAGCCGCATTCAATATTGTGTCGACGCTGGTCATGGTGGTAACCGATAAAAAGGCGGATATTGCCATTCTGAGGACCATGGGAGCTACGCCGGGAGAAATTCTGAAAATCTTTATGGTGCAGGGCACCTTCATCGGCGTGATCGGAACTGGAATTGGAGTATTGCTTGGTGTACTTCTGGCCACCAATATCAGCGGAATGATCGCTGGCATTGAAGATATGCTTGGTACGCAATTTTTGAGCTCGGATGTTTATTTCATCAGCTATCTGCCATCTGAGTTGCAATGGGCGGATGTTGGGATAATCAGCGCCTGTACGTTGTCGATCAGTTTCCTTGCCACAATCTATCCAGCCTATCGGGCGTCCAAAATAGAACCTGCGGAGGCGCTGCGTTATGAGTAATCAACTGGTGCTTAGCTGTCAGAATGTGCGCAAGTCATACGTGCAGGGTAAAGAGACTATCGACATCCTGCGAGGGATAGATCTGGATGTGGTCGCTGGTGAGACGCTCGCCATCGTTGGAGCCTCAGGTTCCGGGAAATCCACATTGCTGAACATACTCGGTGCGCTGGATGCGCCTACAAGCGGTGAAGTAAGCATCGCGGGCCAGAAAGCCGCTTCTTTGAAAGAAAAAGCCAAGGCTAAACTGCGTAATGCACACGTGGGGTTTGTTTACCAGTTTCATCATTTACTTCCTGAATTTACCGCGTTGGAGAATGTCGCTATGCCCTTGGTCATCAAAGGCGAGTCTCCCGCGCGAGCCCAGAAAGAGGCCGCGACCTGGCTGGAGAGAGTGGGGTTGGGGCATCGGCTATCTCATAAGCCCGGTCAATTGTCCGGTGGAGAGCGCCAGCGAGTGGCAATTGCACGAGCGATAGCACCAAGGCCTTCATGTGTGCTGATGGACGAGCCTACCGGTAATCTGGATCCTGAATCAGCAGATTCGGTGCAGGCATTACTGTGGGAACTGGTGAAAGATAATCAGACCGCTTTTGTTCTGGTAACTCATGATCCGGCGTTAGCCAGGGAAATGAGTAAAAGCTATCGTCTGCAGGACGGGCATTTGATTAGAGAAGTTGACTCGTTGTCGATGTAGGCCGCAGAAATTTTGGTAATTACAATTATCGTGCATAGGGTGGGTGGCCAGTTCTCAGCACTGGGGCAATAATGGATGACATTCTTTTTGAAGGATATACAAGGAACCGGTTTATCTATTCGTTCTAGAAAGATTTCCCGGCGGTCTTACGATTCATATATTGGTATTGATCTTCGGAGAGAATCATCTGTTCCTTGGAAGGTGTTCCTGATGAGTTAAGGTGGCCGTATTATAACTGAATTGAGGCCTAGGGAGAGTCTGAATAACCCCAAGGTTCTGAGGTAATTCAAACTCTCGACGATATATGGCCGAATATTCAGAGTGTTTTTCCGGCCATTTTGGATCTTCCCCCCCTGTGGGGCGTCATCTGGGCTCACTGCCCCTATACCTGCAGCTCTTTCCTTGCCATCAGCAGATTGCTGAAGGCCGCCAACAGATAGAGCCGGCTCTTGTTCTTGGCCAAGCCTCGATAGCGGACTTTGTCGTAACC
>NZ_AQXX01000136.1 GCF_000376785.1 Hahella ganghwensis DSM 17046 | reverse complement strand
ATTGGGTGGAAAACCAGATCCGGCCTTGGGCGCTGGGTCGTTCCAACTGGTTGTTTGCCGGATCGCTGCGCAGTGGTCAGCGGGCAGCGGCAGTAATGAGTCTGATCCAATCGGCCAAACTGAACGGACATGATCCCTATGCTTATCTGAAAGATGTACTGGCGCGTCTGCCGACGCAGAAGAACAGTGCCATTGCTGAATTACTGCCTCACAACTGGAGCGGTCCGGTCAACCTGTGATAGCCGGACGCTTACGTATTAGAAGGATCATAAGATGGCTCTCAGCACTTCACATAAGGTTTCTATATTCGTTTGCTCGTTAGTTTTGTCCGCTTGCGGAGGTGGCGGTGGTGGCTCGGATTCGCGAGATGATGACACTAGGCCGGTGGTCAGCAGTACAAGCCCTGGTGCAGATGCAAACAATGTCATAAGGGCGGCGTTAGTAAAAGCTCAGTTTAATGAGGATATTCTTGCGACCAGTGTATCCCAGGAGAGCTTAAAGCTGACGGGGAATGCCGGGAATATTGCCGGACAGCTGGAGTTTGATGGTGTCAGTAACGCGATCGTTTTCAGGCCCGATGAGAGATTACCTATGGGAACGCAATTGACGGCTTCCCTGAGTCAGGATATTACAGATCTTTCAGGCAATACGTTGGGTAATCAATATTCCTGGTCATTTACAACCTCTAATGGTGGGTGGACCGGGCCGGTTTCTATCGAGGATAGTACGCCTCATGCTGACTCGCCTGAGGTGGCTTATGACGCTGAAGGGAATGCGATCGCGGTTTGGATACAGGCCAATAACACCCGCTATAACACCTATGCTAATCGTTATTCTGCCGTGGATGGAACCTGGGGTGATCCAATACTTATTCAGGCCGATGAAAGAGGTAATTCCTATTCACCGCAAGTGGCTTTTGATGCGGATGGCAATGCGCTGGCAGTCTGGAGCCAACATGACGATGACCAAAGAAATATTTATGCAAATCGCTATTCTGCGGAAGATGGAAAGTGGGAAGGTGCTGAGCTGATAGAGTCCGGTGACGGATACGCCGATATTCCACAAATCGCGATTGATCGTGACGGAAATGCCGTGGTGGTGTGGTATCAGCAGGACATACCAAAGTCCAGTATCTATGCGAATCGTTATTCAGCGGAAGAGAAACGTTGGGGGAAGGCGACACTGTTGGAAAATAACTACAGTGGCGACGCCGATGAACCCCAAGTGGTATTCAATAATACTGGGGATGCATTTGTAGTATGGGAGCAGAACGACGGCACAAGATTTAATATCTTCGTTAACAAGTACTCTGCTGATGAAGGGACTTGGGGCACCGCTGAGTTTCTTGAGCTTGATAATGCGGGAGACGCGAGGCATCCTCAACTGACGACAGACGGTGACAATATTGTGGCAGTTTGGCAGCAGTTTGATGGTCTTCATACCAACATTTACGCAACTCGTTATTCCTCTGAGGATCAACTTTGGGGAGCGGTGACTCTTCTGGAAGAGAGTGATTCCGGGGATGCTCAGAATCCACAGGTTGAATTTGATTCAAACGGGGATGCTATGGCCGTTTGGGCACAAGATGATGGTGCTCATATCAATATTTACGCCAATCGTTTTTCAACATCCGACAATAAATGGCTGGGAGTCATTCCCATCGAAGTAGGAAATGAGGGAGATTCATCCTCGCCGCAACTGGCGACCGATGGAGATGGCAATACCATCGTTGTCTGGAAAAATGATGATGGATCCGGAATGACCAACATATGGGCCAATCGCTATACGCTTGAGGCTGATAAATGGGAAGGAGCGGTACTGATTGAAAATGATGACTCCGGCCAGGCGGTAGCCCCTCAGATTGCCGTCGCCTCACGAGGAGAGGCCATCGTGGTATGGATGCAATACAGCGGTGGGTTAAAGAATATTATGGCCAATCATTATGACTAGAGTTACCTAAGTCGACAGATCCCGTTCGTCGACTTACTGCTCTTTTTCCTTTTTTTGTTGTTGGGACGCACATCAGCGTCCCAGTCTCTCCGCCTGATCCTCTCTCCCCATCGCCAACAGCAATGGTTCAGTCTTCTGTTGTGACTGGAAGCTGCTCTTATCTGACATACCTTGCCAGTGCATCTTAGTCATGGTTTGCGCGACGGCTCCGCCCAATGTGTCACCAGGCCCAAGGACGGCAATTTTATCCGGGGCAAACTCTTTAATGGCAACTTCAACGGCCAGTGTAAAGTCGTAGGGTTGGACCACCTGGTGACCGAGGGTATAGTCCCACAGATCATCGGTGTCTGTACTCCAGGGTGTCCAGATGCCACCGCGACCGTCTACGAGCGGGATGTCAGGCGTCTGAAATGGCTGTGTACTGAGGTGCTGTCTCGCCTGTTCCATAACGGGAGTTTGTAGAGGTGTGTGAAATGCCGCGTGATTATGTAATTTTAGGGGAAAACGATCCTGCTCCGGAGGGAGTTCTGCCAACATCATTTTGCAGGCGCGATTGGTACCGGCGAGAACCAGCATGCCACCTAGCTCAATCGATATGAAGGCTTCTTCACCGTCCTGTTCCTGATTGATCTTGGTCAGTAGATTGATGACCTGTTCCCGTTTACCCGGGATAGGCTGCCATTGCTCGTCGACCAGGGTATAAACGACCTGACCACCGATCAGGGCATTGTGCATGGCCGTGCCCATATGATTGATCAAGTGCAGGGCATCCATGGGGGCGAGGGCACCGGCACAGGCCAGGGCGATATACCAGCCCATACTGTTTCCTGTAATGGCAACGATCTCGTAGCGATTCTGATCGATACTCAGAAAGTCAGAATAAGCGCAGGCATAAATCAGGGCTGAGGCGTTATCACCAGAAGAGTGTTGCTTCAGGGCATATTTGTCAGCGCCATCCAATTCGCTCAGTGGGATTTGTTGCTGGGCGTTTCGATAGTGATCAAATTCTGTAAGGAGATCTTTTTTGTCTGAATGAAAACGGGTCAAATAGCCCAGTTCATTCTGGTTATAAGTGCCTCGGCCAGGGCAGACGACAATGATTCTTTCTTTTTTGGTGGTTTGATCGCTCGTCATAACGCTACTCATTTAGTGATCTACTTGGGCTTGCCGTCTAATGGGCTCTATTCCGCTTTGGCCAGCCGTACGTGTCCGACAAGTTCTCTGGCTGCTTCGGTAATACTGTCCCGGCTGGGCAATGTCGAAGTGGCGGCTTTGCCCAGGGGGATAAAGGAATCTTCAGCGCTCAAGCGGGCAACTCTGGACCGATCCCAGCCGGCTTCCATCAGCAGAGTCATGATTTCTTCACTAACGGAGCCGGTGCGGCGGCATTCATCGACGACCAGAACATGCTTACAGTCCTTGATCGCAGCTAACAGTGCATCTGCCGGTAGGGGAAGTAACCATCTTAAATCGATAATCCGGAGCCTTATACCAGCCTCTTCAAGGGATTGAGCGGCCTGTCTGCTGAGATAGTAACCGTTGCCATAGGTGACGATGGCCAGATCTTTACCGTCTCCCCACTGGCCAATTTCACCAAAGCCAATACTTTGATCTTCCTCAGGAGTTTTGTAGGGGAAAGTCCAGGCACCATCACCCTCATCAAGAAGATCTCTGGTCATGTAAAGGGCAATCGGCTCCAGGAAAACCACGACACGTTGCTCTTCGTGGGCCAGCCGCACCGCTTCACGTAGCATGGAGACAGCGTCCTGGCCGTTAGAAGGGCAGGCAACGATCACACCTGGAATATCCCGAAAGACGTTAAATGAGTTGTCATTATGAAAGTGACCACCGAAACCTTTCTGATAGGCGAGGCCGGCAATCCGGATCACCATAGGATTGGTGAACTGTCCCTGAGAGAAAAAGCTTAATGTGGCGGCTTCTCCCCGCAACTGATCTTCAGCGTTATGTACATAGGCCAGGAACTGAATTTCGACAATCGGCAGCAAGCGGTTATGAGCCATCCCGATACCCAGGCCCAGAATGCTTTGTTCATCCAGTAATGTGTCAATGACCCGATGAGCCCCGAATTTTTCCTGCAATTTTTGAGTGACCCCGTATACACCGCCTTTGCGACCGACATCTTCACCGGCCAAAACAATGTTTGGATGATTCACCATCAGATCCGTCAATGCCCAGTTGATGAGCCTGGCGGTATGCTGGGGGCTGTTCATCTGGCCTGCTTCTCGGGAGAAAGCCTGCTCTCTGGTGATCGTTGACGTCGCTTTGACGTCAGCAATGGCTTCAGGAGATCGTTTGGGTGGTGTCAGGCTTGCCATGACACCCTCTGCCGACAGCAATTTAGGTCGTTGAATCGCGGCCTCGGCAACCTTGGCGACTCTTTCCGACGTTGCCTGATAAAGATCTGATATCTGCTGTGAGGTCAGCAGGTGATTTTCCAGCAGTATTCTGGCCGAGTGTAGTAGCGGGTCTTGCGCTTCGTGAGCCTCGATTTCCTTCATGGAGAGATAAGCTTGCTGTGCGTCCGAGCCGGCATGGCCCATCAGACGAACGCAGCTCATATGTAGAAACGTAGGCTGGCGGCGCTTTCTCACCAGTTTTTCCGCTTCTCTGGCTCTGGCGTAAACATCGGCAAAGTTAAGGCCATCACAGCGTAGATAGTTCATGCCGGGGCGGTGTCTGACACTGGATTCCACCCAGCCTGGGGGGGTACGCACGGAGATGCCAATGCCGTTATCTTCACAAACCCAGAGCAAGGGCAGGGGAATGCGTTGGTAGGCTGTCCAGCAGGAAGTATTGATCGCACCTTGTGAGGTGGAGTGGTTCAACGAAGCATCGCCAAAACTGCAGATGACGACGGCATCGCTCGGCATTTCACCCGTCTGGCCAATACGGCGGTTTAGCCCGACACTATAGGCTGCCCCAACCGCTTTAGGCAGGTGGGAGGCGATGGTGCTGGTTTGAGGTGGAATAAACAGAGTCTTGGAGCCCAGCACTTTGTGGCGACCACCGGCAATGGGGTCTTCGCTGGACGCTGCAAAACTGAGCAGTAAATCCCAGGCGATGGTTTCGCCTGGCAATTGCTTGCTACGCTGAATCATGAACGCCGCATCACGGTAGTGCAGGAAGGCCATGTCGTTGTGCCGGAAAGCGGCGGCGATGGCGGCATTGCCTTCATGGCCGGAGCTGCCGATGGTGTAAAAGCTTTCTCCATGTGACTGTAACCTTCGGGAATGAAGATCCAATACTCTGGACAAGACCTGGGATTCAAATAGTGCCACGGCCTCGGCGTGACTGAGCCCTGCTTGTGCAGGAGTGGTGTTACTCAGTGCTTGTGGCAGATCGCCGGAGCTCACTCGCCGTATAAAATTTTGTTCCACCACTTCCGCGCGATTTTGCATGCTGGATATCCTCAGCCTGATAGAAGAACCGACCCCATTCGGGGCCGGCGATATTGCTTGTTATTTTTAACGTGTATATTGTCTGGACAGCGCATCTTCTGGAGCTCCAGTATAAATCTGAGACTCCGGAGAAACTCAGACGCCCGTAAAGGCCTGCAACCCGGTTTGAGCACGGCCCAATATCAGAGCATGAATATCGTGAGTGCCTTCATAGGTGTTCACCGCTTCCAGGTTGCAGACGTGGCGTATGACATGGAATTCATCCGCGATGCCGTTACCCCCATGCATGTCTCTGGCGATGCGTGCAATGTCCAGGGCTTTGCCACAGGAGTTGCGTTTGATCAGCGAGATCAATTCTGGGGCGCACTGATCGTTATCCATCAGTCGACCTGCCTGCAGGCAGGCTTGTAGGCCAACACTAATTTCTGTCTGCATATTTGCCAGTTTCAACTGAACCAATTGATTCGCCGCCAAAGGGCGACCAAACTGTTTGCGGTCAAGGGTGTACTGGCGTGCCTGTGTCCAGCAGAACTCCGCAGCCCCCAACGCACCCCAGGCGATCCCATAGCGGGCTTTGTTCAGGCAGCCGAAGGGGCCCTTCAGGCCTGAAGCATTGGGAAGAATCTGGGACTCAGGGACGAACACATCCTCCATGACGATTTCACCGGTAATAGAGGCCCGTAGAGAGAACTTTCCTTCTATCTTGGGAGCTGAGAGGCCAGGCATTCCTTTTTCAAGAATAAACCCGCGAATCTCGCCATCCAGCTTGGCCCAAACCACCATCACATCGGCAATCGGGGAGTTGGTGATCCACATTTTGGTGCCTTTAAGCAGGTAACCATCCGCCACTTTTTCGGCACGGGTGCGCATGCTGCCGGGGTCTGAACCTGAGTCCGGTTCAGTCAGTCCGAAACATCCCACCCATTCCCCCGAGGCCAGCTTGGGCAGATATTTCTTGCGCTGTTCTTCACTGCCATAAGCGTGTATCGGATGCATGACCAGGGAAGACTGCACGCTCATGGCTGAGCGATAGCCGCTGTCGACCCTTTCCACTTCTCTGGCGACCAGACCATAGCTGACATAATTGGTCCCGGCGCACCCGTACTCTTCAGGCAGGGTACAGCCGAGCAGGCCCAGTTCGCCAAGCTCGTTCATGATTTCACGATGAAAGATTTCCTTCCGGTTCGCTTCCAGTATTCGGGGCATGAGCTTTTCCTGGGCGTAGTCGCGGGCTGTGTCGCGAATCATACGCTCATCATCGGTTAGCTGGGTTTCCAGCAGGAAAGGGTCTTGCCAGTCGAATTGGGGTTTGCTCGCGCTCATGAATACTATTCTCCGGAATGGGCCTGTGTCTGTCTGATCTATTGGTTGGCCTATTGTTTGACCTGGGTCTATCTAATCAATGCCTGACTGAGCAGAGGAAGCCCAAATGGAAACTACTGTCAGTGCAGGTACGACAAATCGTTAACAGACCCTAGCATACGAGCACTTTTGATAGAGTTGAAATATAATTTATATGAAAGTGCTATAGCTGATTTCTATAGCAAGATGACAGCAGGATATTGATCACCCTTGGTGACAGGAATGCAGGAAATAGTATGGACTTACGGGAGCTGCGTTATTTTATTGCGGTATATGAGCTTGGCTCCATTTCGGCGGCGGCCAGACGCTGTTTTGTGGCACAACCCTCCATATCGGCGGCTATTCAGCAGTTGGAAAGTCACCTGGAAGCCTCTCTTTTCACTCGTCATAGCAAGGGGGTATACCCGACTGATGCGGCTCAGCGTCTCTATCCTTTGGCAAAGAAGCTGACCAGCGAGGCGCAGGCCATCACGCACCTGTTTCGTAGTCAGCCGCGTCCAGTCTCCTTTACGCTGGGGTTAATGCGATCCCTGGGAACGGATCGGATGAGCCAGTTGCTAAAAGAGCTTATCCAGACCGTGGAGTCTCTGGAACTCACACTGGTCAACCCGGAAGAACTCTGTGATGCCTGTATTATCACTCCGGCGCATATCCGTGACGATGATCATTTTCAGCCTATATGGCTTGATCGTTATCTGCTGGCGTTACCACCGGGTCATCCACTCTGTCTGAAAGAAGAAGTGCCGCTGGAGGAGCTCAATAACCTGCCGTTCATACATCGCAGTCCTTGCGACGCTTTACAGAGGCTGCAGCAGGAATTGCGGACACGGCAAATTGAATTCCATGTACGGGCCAACATTCGAACCATTGAATATGCTCTGGGGTTGGTCAGCGCTGGTGTCGGGGCGGCTCTGGTACCGGACTGGCCTACGACCCGGGAACGTAAGGATATTGTGCTAAGACCACTGGCGGAAATCGATCTGAAGCTGGAAATTGGATTGGCCTACCCAAGCCACCAGGAGACGGAAAAAGCTCTGGAGAGCCTGCTGGGATTGTGTAAAAGGCGATGGGAGCGAGGGGAGTAAATTTCCGGCCGGGGGAATGACCGGTTGCTGGCTTGGTGAGGATGAATGAGGATACTCGTTATAGAACTGCCCGCCAATTGTCTGCCAATGATCTCATGCAAGTGCTCTTGTATAAGCCATCACCGGCAGACAACTGGGGGAGATAGGCCTCTAACGCAGATATTTCTCGGTTAGAGCACCCATGAATTTTGGGTCATCACGTAACCTGGCCACTTCATCCCAGATGGCATTTTCCTGACTGGCATCAAATGGAGCGCCTTTAGCGAATGTCAGGTGGTAGGATTTACTGCTGATGGGGAATAGATTGGACTTCAGCAGACCTTTGAAGTTCGGGTCTTTCTGCAGGTGATGATAAACTTCCGGCGTTGTGATGACAGAGCCGCTTTTCAGCTTTGCCAGCTTCTCGATATTACGCAGTTCGCCGGTCTTGCTCTCGTAAATCTTTCTGTTGGATTCACGCAATGTGCTGACAATCGAGTAACCCTTGGCCACGCGAACAGGTTCAGGAAGCGTATTCAAATCACCCTTGAAGTCGTAGTTACTGTCACTGGAGACCACCACGATGTACTCCACCTGGGCGACCCGGGAAGCCGATCGCTTGGCGGTAACCGCATCGACAGGGTAATTCATATATTGCGCCCGCTCTTGTTTATAAGAGGCGGTCACCACTCCATGGACCAGATTTCCCCGGGCTGAATCCAGACAATCCTGCCACAGCATGGGTTTGAATTCGACGTTATAACCAAGATTGCGCGCTGCCTGTTTGACGATATCCACATGGACGCCAGCGGCTTCTCCATCATCGTTCACATAGGTGAAAGGGTACCAGTAGTTGTTATCACTGCAAAAAGTGATGTCATTCTGGGCGGCGATGGCTTGTGAGGAAATAATAGTAAGTGTGGAAATGATAGCGAAGAGTAGAAACGCCACCTTCCCGGAGGCTTTGTATATCGGCATGTGTTTTCCTTTGATTGGAAAGTTATTGGCATTTGGGAGGCGATTTATCAATTTTTTATTTCTGCCGGTCGCTGGATAAATTTATCAGCATTCTCAAAATGTTAGACAATGATTATCGAATGGCAAGCGGGAAAGGCAAGTAACTATTAGTGTTTTTTTGATTTAGTGATGTATATCAACTCTCCGGCATGCCTGGGTGGTGAACGGAGCTGCCGGACACCGCCATGTTTCGTCTGGTTTTCACTGTCTCTTTTCACCTGCCTCCTTTCACTGAATAAGGCAGGTACTGCCCTTTCTTTTTAGTGTAGGCGCTTTTGTAAACACTGGAAGTGTTGGGGAAGAGAATTTCGCATTAAGTTAAGGACAAACCCTTCCTATAAGTTCACGGCAGGCTTGCGGCTCGTACTTGTACTCGAAGTTTTATAGAGCAACGGCCAGACACTATAAGGTTAGCTGTTTTCATGACGATAAGGAATTACTTACAAACTGTAACATTAGCTAGACTTTAAATACCAACGCAGTAAAGGGTGCTCAAAATGAAACAGTGGTTCTATGTGTTCATGATGTGGAGTACAACTTTCTTTGGCGGATGGGCGATGGCCTCTGCAGAGGGACCGCCTTTTCGTCAGGGTGAACTGGTTGTTATCGACAATATCGATTTAGTGCCAGGCAATATGATTAAGCGCCAGCACCGGAATGCGGGAATCGTTGTTCTTGAAGTGACTCCAGGAGCGGAGCAGCAGGAAATTGCCCGCCTGAAAAAGATGGGAATTCAGGCCCATCTGAATCGAATAGCCAGGAAGTTTGTAACCACTGGCGATCCTTTTTCCAGCTACCAGTGGCACTTTGATAATGTTCAGGCGCAGCAGGCCTGGACGCTGTCAACTGGCGAAGGTGTGACGGTAGCGATTCTGGACACCGGTCTGAACAATGGAGGTCCCGATGGGATTCACTGTGTGGTGTCCCCTGCCAGTATGTTGGGGAATGCCAGTGGCGCCCATGATGGTGATGGGCATGGGACTCATGTGTCAGGGACGGTTGGGCAGAGCACGGGCAATGGGGTCGGTGTCGCCGGACTTGCCCATGGCAGTTGCATCATGCCAGTGAAAGTGTTGAACGATGAGGGCAGTGGTACCTTTTCGGATATCGCGGCAGGAATCGTTTATGCCGTGGATCAGGGGGCGAAAGTTATCAACATGAGTCTGGGGATCGATGCCAGATTCGGTATTACACGGGATCCGGTAATGGATCCGGCCCTGGATTATGCCTATGCCTCCGGCGTGACTGTGGTGGCAGCCGCAGGAAATGATGGTTTCAGGAAAAATGTCAGCTACCCCGCGATCTATAAGACGACGCTGTCCGTGGGGGCAACAGACTACAATAATTCGTTAGTCCGCTACTCCAATCAGGGAACCGGTCTGGACCTGGTGGCCCCGGGTGGTAACCTTTCGGCTGACGGCAATGGTGATGGCTATGCCGATGGGGTTCTGCAGGAGACATTTGACGGTAATGGATTCGGATACTGGTTTTACCAGGGGACCTCCATGGCATCACCTCATGTTGCTGCTACAGCAGCACTGCTGATTGCCAATGGCACCGCGAGTCATCCGGATGACATCAAATCTGCCTTGACTCAGACAGCTCTGGATCTTGGCGAAAGTGGCCCTGATAAGAAATACGGATTTGGCTTGGTTCAGGCTTACAGTGCGTTGCTGTGGGTCGCAGGAAGTCCATTGCCCGTTCCAGAGGGAAGTTGCACTGATCTTGATGGCGATGGTGTCTGCTTTGAAGAGGGAGATTGTGACGATAATAATGCCCAGGTTCACCCAGGGATGAATGAGAAGGGCAAGCGTAGCAGAGATGGTTTGGATAATGACTGCAACGGGATAATTGACGGATAAACTGAATACTGAAGGCGTGTGTAAGACAAATCGCAATGATATTCAATACCCGACCTGAAGGGGCGGGTTAACTAAAGAGGAGAGTCCTTATGATGATTGCTCGTTGGTCTATCGATGCGAAATTTGGCTACAAACAGAAAGTTCTCGATCTGATGCAAAACTGGGTGAGTGAGATTGGCCCGCAGGTAGGTTTGAACAGCGATAAGTTGCGAATATTGACGGGGTCTGTCGGGGCGTTGGAATCCACTATTCAGGTGGAGCACCTTATCGAGGATCTGACAGAGTTGAATCAAACCTGGGAAAAACTGGCAACGATTGAAGCGCACAGGCAATGGGGACAGGACATGGAGCCTTTTGTGGTGTCCGGCACCAATCGGTGGCAAATCTTTCGGGTTGTTGACTGATAATCTGGTCAATATGCAGTGAGTTATGCTGTAAAGCCTGAAATATTATAGATCTCTGACAAGGGGCAGACTCCAGCCCCTTATGCAGGCAACTCCGCGGGCCTGGAATACGGCAAATCATGAGGAATCGCTGGAATTCTTGTTGATTCAGCAACTTATCACTACAAAAGTAATACGAATTATCACGTTGTAAACATTGTCCCAAAGCCATCTGGCCCAGGTCGAAAGCGTATCTAAGTCTATGACTTCAAATAGATTTGGTGATTTTGGCCAGTTTCATGGTTTATTTAGTACTTATATGCGGCGAACTCAGCCGAATGGTATAAACTTTATTAATTAACGCGTTGGGTTAAAGAGTTTCAGAGTGAGTGTTCAAAAGGATGCTTGAAATTCAACTGCTGCCACTTATCCAGCATTGGCAAACGATTCAAATAAGTTAGAGGGATATTGGTGTTGCGGTAACGACAGTCGTCCTTGGTTTCTCACTATGCAGTAAAAGCAGGAGTTGAGAGGACAAAGGTGTGGTTATCGGAAGACGAATGTTCCGGTGAGGAGAATGCTACGATGAGTTTACGTAGAATGTTTTTGGGGCTGTGTGTCGGATAGTGGTCACGGCCAGTGGTCATCAGGCTTTGGCTCAGGAAAAGCTAAGTATATTCACTGAAAATTATCCCCCCTATAACATGTCTTTGTCCGGCAGCGCATTTGCTCATAAAGAGGAGGATATTGCCGGGCTGTGTTCAGACGTTGTCAAAGCTTTGATGAGAAAGAGTAAGCTGGATTACCGTTTAAAACTCAGAAACTGGGCAACCGGGCTGAGCCGGGCGAAAACTAAACCTAATCATGCAATTTATTGTGCCGCGAGAACTGAAGACCGTGAGCCGTATTTTCATTGGGTGGGGCCCTTGGCCAATATCGATTGGACCCTTTACGCCAAACCCGGTTCAACGATTAAGCTGAATAGTCTGGATGATGCCCGTAAATACCGTATCGGTGGGTACAAGGATGATGTGATGAGTAACTACCTCATTGAGCGTGGATTTAATGTGTCCACCATGGCCAATGACAGTCTTAACCCACGGCGCTTGGTATTGGATCAGATTGATCTGTGGGTGACCGACGGTTTGGCCGGTCCCTATGTTGCATCTGAAGAGGATATAACGGACCTGGTTTCCGTGCTCACTTTCCGCTCTACCCCGTTGTATATGGCTGTGAATATCAATTCGGATCCAGAGTTGATTAATAAACTCCAGGCAACGTTCAAGGCGATGGCAGAGTCCGGCGAAGTGGAAGCGATGTCCAAGCCTTACGTTCAGTAATTCGGACCAGGGAATTTCAGGCAAAAAAGCCGCGATAAATCGCGGCTTTTTTGTGCGGTAGACATTTGTACAAGAGACAAACTTGTACCAAAGACAATTAGAAAGAGCAGACCTCAGTCCAGCTTCCGTCACTGCCTGGAACTGATTGGGTCCACCAGTTGGCCCGATAGACCACATTGTTGTGTGACATCATATCTCCGCCACTGGCGTGGCTGGGGTTCCCCTGCCAGTCGGTCTGTGTCCAGTTTGGATACACATTGACGCTACTAGGGTCCACATTGGCATCGTCACAGTTACCACCGTCATTGCCGTCGTCTCCACCATCATCGCCTCCGTTATCAATCGAACCGGCAGGCAGTTCCGGATAATCCTGCTTTAGGGCGAATGTATGGTTTCCGACTTTGACTCGCCAGTCGGAAGGTGTCGGCATGGGGAGGTAGTAATTCAGGGTGATGTCCATGCTCTGACCGTCATTCAGCGCCTGGTAGTTCTTCAGGGTAAAAGCCACCCGGTGATGGTCGTTTTCCAGGCCCCCGATATTGTTTCCGGAACTGTTGGCACCACTTTCTATCACCTTGAGACCAACACCACTCTGATCGCTGATTGTATCTGGTATGGCTGTGGGAACCTGGAACTCAAATGTGGTTCCGCCAGGGATGGTTTCCCCCGTTTGGTTGGTGATTGTCAGTTTAGGATTGATTGGATAATTCTGGTCGCCAAGGCGGAATCCGCTGAAGCTATAACGGATGTCCAGACTGGTGGCTGGGAGTTCTGAGCCAATCTGACTGCCATAGGGGGCGGCATTTTTGAATTTATCGTAAAACTGGTTGGTGAGCGTATTACCCATGAAGTATTCGCCTTTGGCTTCGTTCCATGCGTAATCCCCAGCCAGTTCCCAAAACATGACGCCACCAATATCGTTGTCGACGATGTACTGTGCTTTGGTGCCAATGGATTGTTCGTCTTCAATTGAGAGAAATACGCGTTTCTCCGCGTTCCACAACCAGGGCGCCACAGCCGTTGCATCGTAATGACGGGAGTAGGAACCGGTCAGTACATTGGCAGGGTCATTTGCCGGATCCAGGCCATAAGCGGAGATGTAGCTGCCTGAAATGCCTTCTGCCAGGTTCCTGGCGTGCCACAATGGATTGGAACCGGCGCCCATTTCATTGCCTTGTTTATCCAGGTCGTGCCAGATGTTGTCGATACCGATTGCGCCGTGACCGCAATCATTTTTATCACCCGAGCCGGTACCGGGAGGACAGTTATTCTGATCCGGGTAGGAGGCAGTTCCCCAAAGTCCGGATTGACCGCCGGTGACCCCCTGCCAACCGCGGGTGTAATAAGGCACACCGATATTGATACGTCCGGCCTGCATGGTGCCCCGGAAATATTTATATGCCCAGTCAGTATTCAGGTAACCGATGCGTTTGTATTGAGAGGTGTTGTAATAATTCCAGGCTTTCAGCTCAACATCCTCGCCGGTATCGTATAACGCCGCATTTGGCCCCACATATTGATTCCAGGCTCCGTGCAGGTCATAAGTCATGATATTCACGTAGTCCAGATAAGGCGTGATCTGCATCAGCTCCATACCGCGAAGCAGGTAGCCCGAAGAGGGGGAAGCAATGGTGAGCATGTAGTGTTTGCCGTCTTGCGCTGACGCTGCGTCCAGCTTCTCTCTCAGGGTTTTCATGAGTTCTACGTAAGAAGCCATCAAACCGGCGCGACGGGCATTGGCGATGGTGAAATCATCCGGGTTGCCGGCGTCGTTCATGCTGGTGGGATATTCGTAATCAATATCCACACCGTCAAAGCCGTAGCTCCTCAGGAAGGTCACCACAGAATCGGCGAATGTGTTGATGCCCTGATGGTTAATGCTGTTATCCGCATTGGTGGTCATGGTGTAGAAGCCACCGCTGTCCACTCGGTCACCGTTCTCATCGAAATAGCCGCCGGTTTCCGCCCAGCCACCAACGGAAATCAGAGTTTTGACATGAGGATGCTGCTTCTTGAATTTGTTCATTAGGTTGAAATGGCCCTGGTAGGGGAATGAAGGATCCATTTCGGCGCCGTCAACGTCGTCCCAGGTCAGCCCGGTTGCGGCATTTTCCGGATTGCTGACGTTGCCGACGGAAATTTTATTGTTTCCGTCCACATGAGCGAATGCGTAATTGATGTGGGTTAGTTTATCCCAGGGGATATCGTTGGCCAGATAAGCCGGTGCACCATTTTTACCAGTGCGCCACGAGGTGAAGTACCCGATGATACGACGAGGATGGTCGGCCCCCATCATCTCCCGGCCGTCACTGTCATACACCGTGCAGTAAGGCACGTCGATTCCCGGCGTTTGGTACAGTCCTTCCGGACGGCAGTCTTCTGCGGCAACCAGAGCTTCGGAAGAAGAGACGGCAATCGGGGAAGCGAGGACGCCGCTCAGTAATACGGCAGAGGTTAGTACTCCCAGGGGAGGGGTCTTAAAAGTACGCATAGTTTATTCCTTTTTTTGATCGCCCTGTTACATCCAGGGCTCCTTTTCTTCGTTATGGTTATGCAGGTGATTGATACTTTTAGTACCAGTTCAATACCTTGGGAGATATAACTGAAAAGGTATTATATTATTAGTACCAATTTCCCTGTTGGATCTACTGATGTCGCACGAAATTTATTATTGGTATCTTAATGGTTGCATAAAAAATTGAATTAATGGTATTTATATTTCCAATGCAAATCTGCCTATGTGATGCATTTCATTAATACCTTTATGGTCCGGAGGGGGGAGTTATGAGAGCAAACGTCCTGCTTCGCCGGATGGAAAATTCTGCTATTTGGAGTACCCTGTAAGATAAGTCGAGTAACACAGGTGTGGCCTATGTCCCGCCAGTTTTATAGTCTGCTCCGTCATCACAAAATCATTTTGTGGGGGGGAGTTGTGTTGTTCGCACTTCTCATGCTGCTCTGGCCTTCAAGTACCGAACCCTCTGAAAACTCCCCAGCAGAGAGCGGCCAGGCGACGGTCACTGACTCACTTCCCAGCGCCACCCATTCAATCTGGACCATGTCGATCAAGGGGGCGATTGGGCCGGCTTCCGCTGACTGGTTGGTGCGGTCACTGGAAAATGCCACTGAAGCCAGCGCAGAGTTGCTGATACTGAAGCTGGATACACCTGGTGGCCTGGATAAATCCATGCGGGACATCAATCAGGCAATACTGGCCTCCAGCATACCTGTGGCGGTCTATGTCTATCCGAAAGGCGCCCGTGCGGCCAGTGCAGGGACTTACATGCTCTATGCCGCCCATGTCGCAGTGATGGCGCCGGCAACCAATCTGGGAGCAGCAACGCCAGTGCAAATCGGCGGCCCGGAAATGCCGGGGCAGCAACCCCAGAAAAAAGATCCCCAGACGTCAGAACAGGACCAGGAGCAAAAGCCTGACGATTCCGGTGAAGGCAATAATGATGAGTCATCTGATGTACCTGTCCCCGCTACCACAATGGAGCGCAAGCAGATTAATGATGCTGTTGCCTATATCAGGGGATTGGCAGGATTGCGCGGACGGAATGCTGACTGGGCTGAACGGGCAGTGCGGGAAGCGGTCAGTCTGGATGCAGAAGAGGCATTGAAACAAAACGTGATTGACTACATTGCCCAGAATATTGATGACCTGATTCAGCAAGCTAATGGCCGAGTGGTGGATCTGAATGGGCAACCTTTCAAAATGGCGCTGTTGCCATACTCGCTCAAAGAGGTACAGCCGGACTGGCGATTGAAACTGCTGGCCGTCATTACCGACCCCAGTGTGGCCTATATTCTGATGCTGGTGGGCATGTATGGGCTGATTTTTGAGTTCTACAATCCCGGCTTGGGTGGTCCTGGCATTATTGGCGCCATTTGTCTGTTGATTGCTTTGTATGCGTTGCAGTTGTTGCCGATCAGTTATGCGGGGTTGGCGTTGATTCTGCTTGGTGTCGGTTTAATGATCGCTGAGGCATTTTCCCCAAGTGTCGGGATTTTGGGAATTGGTGGCCTGGTCGCTTTTATCGTTGGATCGGTGATGTTGATGGATACCGAATTACCCGCATTTCAGATTGCCTACCCGATGATCGCAGGAATGGCCGTAGCGTTTGCGGTGATGTTGGGGCTGATGCTGCATATGGCATTGCGGTCCCGGCGTCAGGCAGTTGTTTCCGGCAAAGAGGCACTGATCGGCAGCCCGGCGGAGGTGTTGGATGATTTTGACGGTTCAGGACGAGTATTGACTCATGGTGAAGTCTGGCAGGCTAGATACAGCAAGCCGGTAAGAAAGGGCGATATTCTGATGGTGAAGTCTGTGGATGGATTGATATTGGATCTGGAGGATAGAGCATGAATTATTTTTTTCTCAGCCTGTTTCTGCTGGTGCTGGCATTTCTGTTCAGCATGTTTCGTATCATGCGGGAGTATGAGAGGGCGGTCATCTTTCTGTTGGGACGTTTCTATCGGGTAAAGGGGCCGGGTTTGATTGTGGTTATTCCCTTTATTCAGCAAATGGTCAGGGTGGATCTACGTACTGTGGTCATGGATGTCCCTACTCAGGATGTCATTTCAAGGGACAATGTCTCTGTAAAGGTGAACGCGGTGGTTTACTACCGGGTGGTTGATGCACAACAAGCCATTATTAACGTGGAAAACTTTCGCGATGCCACCAGTCAACTGGCCCAGACCACTCTGAGATCCGTTTTGGGGCAGCATGAACTGGACGAGATGCTATCTGCCAGAGATGCGTTAAACGTGGATATACAACAGATTCTCGATAAACAGACGGACAATTGGGGAATCAAGGTTTCGAATGTGGAAATCAAGCATGTTGACTTGGACGAACAGATGGTGCGGGCCATTGCCAAACAGGCTGAGGCAGAACGAGTCCGGCGTGCGAAGGTCATTCACGCCAACGGTGAGATGGAAGCGTCCGAAAAACTCAGAGAAGCGGCGAAAGTACTGGCAGAGGAACCCAGCGCACTACAACTTCGTTATCTGCAGACACTGACTGAAATTGCCAGTGATAAGACCAATACTGTGGTTTTTCCGCTACCAATTGACCTGGTGAAGCCGTTTACCAAACAATAAAAAAGCAAATCTGACTGGCGTCTGAGAATCTACCTGCATATGCAACGATTTCTTGGACGTTTCTTACCAGGAATCCAATAACCCAAGGGGTTCCATGCAGAAGCCAAACGCCGGTGTCCATACCGGCGGGAGTCAGTTACACAGTACTCAGCAGCTTAACTCTGGATCATAGGACATGGCGCTGCTGCCCATGATATCGCCTTCGGTGTTGTCGCTGGTGGGGTTGCCGCAGACCTTTTCCTGTGGTGCAGCCATCAGTTTTACACCGGCCTGAGCGTTGTTATAGAGAAGGTTTCCGTATACCTGGTTGTTGACGCCGTACTGTCTGCCATCGACGGTATTGCCGCCAAGGCGGACGCCGGCCCCTTTGTTGTCATGGCTGACGTTGTAGCGGAAGATATTATGGTCTCCCCGGGAATCAAAGCCGGCGGAATTCGGGTCCTGCTGTCCTGAGCAGATGTTGTATTCCACCAGGTTGTATTCGGCTCCTTCTTTGATATCCACGCACTCATTGCCGTTAGTCAAAAACTTGTTGTGGTGTATCCAGTTATGATTGCTTGGGTCCGGGCCCCCGGTGGGGTTCTTACCATCGTCCCACTGATTGGAAGAAGTCCCGACGTAGATGGCTTCGCCGTTCTTGCCGCCATTATTGAATTTGAAGTCATAGACACCGCAATTGTAAAAGGTGTTGTCGAATATCTCTGCCTCTGTGACGTAGTAGCGCAGGCGAACGCACTCCCCACCGGCATTTTTTAGGCTCATGGCTCGCATGACGAAACCGGTAGGGCCTTGTTGGGGTTCGTTTCCCTTGACGTAGACAAGGATATCTCTGAAGTCCTCCATGGTATTGCCGCTTCCCACCTGGCCGTCGATGGTAAAGTTCCTGAGATGGATATAGCTGTGATTGATTTCCAGAATTCTGCCTTGAGCCCCATGGAGAACCGCGGATTTGCTCCCATGGATAATGATCGGCATGTCGGCTTGGCCGTGTCGCACGGAGCGTACGTTTTCGTAGTAATGTCCCGGCTGTAGATAAACTCTGTCACCTGCCTGAGCCAGAGACAAGGCCATGTTGATTGACTGCAGAGGTGCCTGTTCAGATCCGGAGTTGTTGTCATCTCCAGTGGGGGAAACATAGAAGGTGGTGAAATTCGGGTAATCGAATTCTTCATAAGAGTTCTGTACAGGCATCGCCCATACAGTCTGAGTAAACACGGATACGAAAAGCAGTACAGTCCAAAGTTTGTTCATTTTCCCTCACCTGCGGGTGATATCGGAGGTTGTCTTCCGAGTCGGACCCACTTGGTTGTGATATGAAATGGTTCGAGAAAAGAGTAAGGAAACTGTCCTGCTTCATGGGTATTGTGTTGTATGAAAAATGAACAGTGATGTGTGTAAGTGTTTCTTCCTGCGGACATTTATGGAGTCTTGAAAAACAATGAACGCGCGCACAGAAAACTGAGGGAAAACCTGCATTGCCTGTTTCTTGAACGGTCGTTTGAGCTGAAATTCCGATAGCGAGGAGGATTAAAAAATTAAGCTGAAACTGACAGTGCGTCGTAAATATAGGCGTTGTTCTTCGAACTGGAGGTAACAACCATGAACACAATGACTCTCGATAGCTGGTTCAAACCCGAGGGCGCGACTAAGTCCAGTCCACTCGGGCTTATACGGTTCCGTATTAGTGATGAAGATCATTTGCGAATGGAAGAAGCAGAGGAGCAGCTAAAACACAGCGAAAAAAATGACACCATTCTGGAAGTGGATATTGCGAATCTGGATCTGGAAACACCACCTCAATGTGGCAGATTGTCCGATTGCCAGTTGCGGGTATATATTCATAAAGACGATCAGCGTGGCCATTTTCATCTGGTGGGACATCGTGCCAGTGATGGTAGCCTGGTTTATACCAATGCCGTGATGGTGGATCTGCTGGGATAAGGTTTAGAGGTAACTCTCCGGGAAAGTGACTTCGCGGCAACAACCCTTCACAATGCGAGCCTTGGCTTGAAGCGAGCTGTGATTCGCCACATTTCGTGAGCAGAAAGCTGATGTGAGTCAGCAGGGTCAAAGGACTCACGGCCCTGCTGGCAACATCGAGGCGCTCTTCCATGCTTGAGAGGCTGTGTTGTAAAACTGAAAAGAGCCCACGTCATAATGCTTACTCCAGTTAATTCTGGTACGGCGGCTCAATCCTGACGCCGGACCAGAATCTGGCTGGTACAAAAGTAGCTGATAAAGAATTAACCGATAATAAGTCAACTCATAAAGAGTTAACTGGTATTGGAAAATGAACCGTGGCAGGCTCGTGGGAATGCGTAAAGACGATCCGAGAGAGAATGCGAAAGCCCTGGTCAGGGAGCAAACCCTGAGTGAAGAGTTGCTGAATACCGTCACTCATGGAATTGGTTTATTGGTGGCTGTATCGGCAGCAACCTTGTTGATTACGCTGGCCAGTCTGGAAGGGGACCCCTGGAAAATTGTCGGGGTATCCATCTATGGTGGATGCCTGTTTTTACTGTACCTGGCGTCCACGCTTTATCACGGAATACAGCACCGTCCAACCAAGACGGTCCTTAATGTTTTCGATCATTGCTCCATTTATCTTCTGATTGCCGGGACATATACGCCGTTTCTGCTGGTAAACCTCCGGGGGCCCTGGGGGTGGAGTCTGTTCTGTGTCATCTGGGGATTGGCGATCATCGGTATTGTCCTCAAAATCACTCACCACCAGCGCTTTGAGCGTGCCCATCTGTTCAATTACCTCTTTATGGGGTGGTTGATTGTCTTTGCCTATGATGAGCTGGCTCTGCGGTCTTCTGCTTTTGCTCTTTCGATGATTCTGGCGGGCGGTCTTTCGTATTCCTTCGGTGTCATATTCTTTGTTCTTGACCGCTTTCCCTATCTGCATGCCGTCTGGCACCTGTTTGTCTTTGGGGGAAGCACTTTTCACTACATTGCCGTTTTTGCCGGTGTTCTATAGCGGTATATAAACGGCTCTCCCGTTCTTATTTTCTATCCTGACCAGCGAGTTGTTTTCTGATTCATCCGATGAAATGGCAGTCAAACTCTGCCTTTCGGTTACATCTTTTTACAGGCTTTCCGGCATTCAACAAAAAAGTATCGACAAATCACCCTTTAAGTACTGGCTGAATTTTGATCACTTGGTTTTAATGGAATTACGACTTTAGTCGGTCGTGAAAATGAGTCTACAAAATAAAGATTGCTTCTTTTTTTGGGGAGCCTTTTTGCCTGAACCAGACATAAAAGAGTGCAGTTATGAAGTCGTTCCATCTGCCTAAGCCAAGCATCATCCTGCGAATTTCTCTGGGGTTCTTTATTGTGATAGTCGTGGTCGCGACATCCACGTTGATCAGTATTGGATATGCCCGGATAACGATCGAAAACGTTAATACACTCACCGAAAGTGCCACACCTATTGTTCTCACCAACAGTGAACTGGATTTATATCTGACCAAATCCACAGAGCTTTTCCAGCAATATCTGGCGGCTTCCAGCGTGGAGGTCACCAACCGCCTGCAGGATGATCTTCAGGCCAATCGCAGGCAGATGCGAGCGCGATTGGATGCCATCGGCCGAAGCCTGGGGGAGATACAGGAAGCATACTCGGAACGGCAAAACCTGGAAGACCTGGAAGCGTTACTGAAACAGATCAATGGATTGATGAACTCGACCATGGACCGACATAAGCGGAGCCTGGAGGTGATCGCGACTTCCAAGGCGAAAGTGGTGCAGGTCAATCAGCTGGAGGCAGAAATCACCCCTTTGTTTGATTCTTTGCTACTGAGCCTGACTGATGATTATGCTTTGGCGATCGCCAACGAGTTTTATGCCTCCTTTCTGCGGGGATTGATGATTATCAAGAATATCAGTCTGTCTGATTCAATCGGTGTGCTGGAGAAAAACCAGCAGGCATTCGATACCTGGAATATGAACCACCAGGATAAGTTTTTCAGCTTCGTTAATCTGGCAACCCATTATCCTGAGTCGCAGGACTTCATGCAGGCTGCCCAGAAAACGACGCAGCTACTGACCTCATTAACGAAGGGGGCCGGAGATCAGGTTGGGTTGATTGATGAACGGCGAATCCTGATTGAGGCTCGTCAGGGGTATGAAGATAACCTCGCCCGACTCAGAGGGCTGCAATTGGGAGTGGATAGTGATCTGGAGGCGCTTAATACCTTTGCCCAGCGCTATTCTGTTAACACCAATAACCGAGTGACATCGAATCTCACGAACAGTCTGAGGTCGGCCGGAGCAGCTCTGGTAATCTCCATTGTGGTGGCAATTGTCGTATTGCTGGTCATCATTAGCAGTATCAGGCCTTCCCTGAAAACGTTAAAACGGGCCTTACACGCGTTGGCTGATGGGGACCTGACATTCGAAATCGATCATCACGGCAAAGACGAAATGGGTGAACTGACGCTTGCTGTAGAGCAGGTGAGGCAGTCTCTAGGCGCGATAATGGAAGAACTCAAGGAAAAGGCTCTTCAGATGCAGGAATCTGCGCGACACAGCCTGACCATGTCAGATGCATTGAAACATCAGTCTATTGATCAAAGTGAGGATACCGAATCCATTTCTGCTTCCATGCATGAGATGACAGCGACGGCACATGAGGTGGCCGGAACGGCGAATGAGGGCATGGAACTTGCCACTGTGGCGGTGGAGGAGATCGAAAACACGGTTACTGAAATACAACTTAATCTGACGTCGCTGGATGCTTTGAAAGGCAGCATCGATGAATCAGTGAAGTCGATGGAAACCCTTACCGGGGAAATGAAAGAAGTGGAGAGTGTGTCGTCGGTGATAGAAGGGATTACCGGGCAGATCAATCTCCTGGCACTGAATGCGGCCATCGAAGCTGCCAGAGCTGGAGAACAGGGGCGGGGATTTGCGGTGGTTGCGGATGAAGTCAGGACACTGGCCAGCCGTACGGCAGACTCTACTGCTGAGATCCGCAGTACTATCGAGCGTTTGATTTCAAGCTATCAGGAACTGTCTGAAACGATGGAGCATAACCAGTCTGCAGTGACGCGCAGCCATGAGGTCTCTGCCCTTTCCGCGACAGCCATATCCCAATTCCGCCATCGGATTAGTGATATCAACCATCTCAGTCAGAAAATTTCCCATGCGGCGGGAGAGCAGGGTGTTGTCGCAGAAGACATCAGTCAGCGGCTCACTCGTATTGCTGACATCGCAAAAGATACCAGAGACACGGCATTCTCAGGATCGGATAACAGCAGCCGGCTGGGGCAGGTGGCTCAGGATTTGGAAATGCTGGTGGGGCGCTTCAAGGTGTCCGCCCAATCCCATTAAGGTATTCTGATGGATGTCGGGAGTGGTGTTACCAGTGTGAACGCCACTCAGGCAGAGGGTAAGGAAATCCAAATGCAAAGCCCTGGATCAGGTCAAATCCGATGCGCTGACAAACCTCCGCTTCCTCAGGGCAGCTTACTCCTTCGGCCAGCGCCTTGATCCCCATTTTCTGGACCATGGCCACCAGCATTTCCAGCATTTCCAGCATCTCCTGCTTTTGAACGGTAGAGCGGTGTATGTTGCGAATCAGGGCAATATCAAATTTAACGACTTCCGGCGGCGCTTCTGTCAGTTCCAGTAATCGGGCTTGTCCGGCACCGAAGTCATCGTAGGCCAGGCCGCATCCCATGGCTTTGATTTCCTGGGCCAGATGCTGCATGACTTTGATATCCGTGACGGCCTGCTCGTGGATTTCTATCACCAGATGCAGATTGGGGTATTTTTCACGACTGTCTGCCAGACATTGCAGGAGTCTTGTCTGATCGTGCATTTCGTGGGGGTGTGTGTTGACGAAAAGCGGTTTGTTCAGCTCCTGGGTATAGGCCTCGTCCAAGCCTGAATTGCGAAACAGTTCACTAAGCTCTACGGCCTTATCTATACTCTCAGCAATATGAAACAATGCCCCCGGATTGGGAAGTAGTTCAGGGTGGGCTCCCCGGCCGAGAAGTTCGTATCCGAAATGACTGCCGTCCGGATTAACAATTGGCTGATACAGGGGCGTGACCTGGGCATTTTCCAGTAGACATTTGAGGTGTCGTGACCCTAGTGGAATATTTGATGACAGGTCCCCATTCATCATCATTGTGATGTTGGAAACATCTCCGGTGAAGTTATCTTCGTCGATCACTCGGGCTTCAACGTGGGCGAAGTGGAGAACGTCATCGTTTTGTATACGGGTGGGCTCGCTGATACGCTCGTGATTGACAAAGGTCCCGTTTGTGGAGTCCAGGTCCCGTACCCACAAGCGATTGTTCTGAAGGCTCAATTCAGCATGTGCCCTGGATACATCGGTCGAGTTAAGCGTGATGTCCGCATCGTCTCCGCGGCCGATGGTCACAGGAAACTGTCGAAGCGGTACGCGTTCAATCTGACCTTTTTCTCTGCTATAGCATTCAAGAAACCAACGGATCATCTTACTAAGCTTCTTCCGGGTACTGCCTGTGCTATCCAGATCCAGGCATTGGGTGGCCGAATGATCTTTCCAGAACTTTGGGTGACTACTTCTAAGTTTGGTCCATATTCCCAAAGAGTAAAGAATTCCATGAGCAGTAATTGTTAACTAATGTGAATCTCTCTTTCTGGTTTGGCAGTTTCGGGAAGGGGACATTTCTAAGGCTCAGAAACACTTGCAGAATTGACGTTATCTTGCGATAAAAAACTCTGCAAAATAATTTGGGTAATTTATTTGATCGTCATTTCAGCCGCAGGCGCTTAGCACTCATGCCTGAAAGAGGAGAGCAATATGGAAGTTAGGGAAGCGACAGCAAGCGACTTTGACAATATCTGGCCAATATTCCGGGAAATTGTGTCTGATGGCACCACCTATGGTTTTTCTACCGATACGTCAAAAGACGCGGCCTTTCAGCTTTGGATGCAGACTCCCCGTGCTACCTATGTGGTGGCTGATCATCAACAGATTCTGGGAACCTACTACATCAAAACCAACCAGAATGGGCCGGGTAGCCATGTGTGCAACTGTGGTTATATGGTCTCCAGTGCTGCCAGGGGGAAGGGCATAGCGACACTGATGTGTGAGCATTCCCAGTTGGAGGCAGTAAGAATGGGTTATCAGGCGATGCAGTTTAACTTCGTTGCATCGACTAATGAAGGTGCCGTCAGGTTATGGGAGAAACTGGGCTTCGATACCGTCGGGCGGTTGCCCAGAGCTTTTCATCACCCGGAGAAGGGCTATGTCGACGCATTGGTTATGTATAAATGGCTGGCTGATTCATGAAGTCTGAAACGCAGTGGATTATGACCATCGGCATGATGATTAGATGAAAAAGTTCTTTGAGTGTTAATTAATTGTTGAAATGTCTGTTTGTTGATGTGCGCTGTAAATTCAATAATATAAGGTGTACTTGTTATTGATCTTCTCTCATTTCTCTGTGTCTGAGGGCTTTATACTTAGATGTCAAAGTATGTTAGGCTTTGACTCCCAACTGCTGAAGTCGAGTATATAAATAGTTCTCTCATGAATGAAGAAGGCATCAATGAGCAATGGATTAGCTTCAAAGTAGGGATGGAGACCTACGTTCACCCGATATTGTCCATTAAAGAAATTATTCAATACTCCGAGCCTGTTCCGGTGCCGGGATCTCCTGATGAGATCGAAGGCATTCTCTATGTCCGGGGCGACGTGGTAACACTTTTATCCGGAAGAACTTTGCTCAGTGAGGCCCATGATGAGGATAGGGATGATTGGCGAATTATCATTCTTGAAACCGGTGTCGGGCAGATTGGTCTGACCGTTGATTCTGTTGGGGATATTGTGCCATTGGGTGAAGCGGAGATTGAATGGAATGCCCAAGGAAGTCACAGTGAAGTCATTAAGGGGACTGCGCGGTATCGTGATGACCTGTTCATCTTGTTGAATCTGTCGGACTACTGTCGCCGGGTGGCCGTTGAAACTGCTGACTATGTCAGCTAAGCCTGCCGTGTTTTCAGGCACTTAATCAGTCCGAATCGATTTTCCTTTTTCAATAGCACCTTTTCGATCTTTCCTTTAGCGTTTTTTGCCTATTTTTTGACTTTTTTTTGCCCTGTCGGCTTCGCCAACATTTTTCAGAGGCTCTCTAGGGAGTCGCACGGATAGATATCTTTGAAAATATAGGTAGCATGCTAATTATAATGTTATGTGATGGTTTTCTTGATGAGTGTTTTTCTTGATGAATAGTTTTCGGGAAGAGTTCGGGTTTCAGATTTCGAGGTTAAGCAGACTCTGGCGCAGGATGTTGGACGACCGGTTGAGTGACCTTGGCCAGACCCAGTCCCGTTGGGTCACGTTGGTTTATCTTCAGAAGCTCGGTGGTGGATTGACTCAGAAAGAGCTGGCAAACGCTTTGGCGATTGAGTCTCCAACTCTGGTGAGGTTTATGGCAGGTCTGGAAAAAGACCGTCTGATTGTCCGAGTACCATGTGAAGAGGATGGGCGTGCCAAACGTATCTATCTGACGAATGAGGGAGAACAGTATCTGGCAACCCTGAATCTGCGTGCAGCGGGACTTAGACATACATTGTTAGAAGGTATCAGCGATGATGACCTGGAGGCGTGCGCGCGGGTTTTCTGTCGGATCAGGTCCAATGCTGCTTCTCTTGATCCAAGATTGGTTGATAAGCCGTTTCCCGGAATGGAAGCTGAACATGGCAGGAGCAATAAACTGGAAGGAGGAAATGAGTGACAGACGCTGTTCTGGCGGCATTATTTGAACGGCATGGCCCGGCCTATCGATGGTTGGCAATGTTAACCGTGCTGATGGGCACAATATCGACCATTCTGACATCCACGATCATCAATGTCGCTTTGCCCGAAATCATGAATTACTTTGCGCTTCCGCAAGGTGTTGCGCATTGGTTGTCGACGGGTTTCCTGGCGGCGATGACCACTGCCATGTTAACCGCATCATGGCTTATGCACCGGGTCGGTCTGAAATCCGCCATTGGATTCGGTATGTTGCTGTTCTGTAGTGCTTCAATGCTGGGAGCTTTGAGTCAGTCGGCGGAGATATTGATACTTTCCCGTGTACTGCAGGGGGCTGCGGCCGGACTGTTGCAGCCATTGGCCATGTTGGTGTTGTTTCGCGTGTTTCCCCGAGAGCAGAGGGGAAGGGCAATGGGAATCTATGGTATCGGAGTGATACTCGCTCCGGCACTGGGCCCTGTATTGGGAGGCATCATTGTAGACCAACTGAACTGGCGCTATGTCTTTGTCGCTCCAATGCCCATCTCATTAATTGGGTTCGTGTTGGCGATGATTTATATGCCCCGCCGGGATCGTTCATTGGAGTCGGTGCGTTTCGACTGGTTGGGGTTTGTCCTGCTGGCGGCCGGTATTGGAACAGGACTAGACGCGTTAACCCGCTTGCAACATGGCGGTAATGAGACTGGAATAGTGATGGTGGAAGCTGCAGTGGCCTTGTCGTCCTTGCTGGGGTTCGTAAAACAACAGCATCGAAGTGAATCGCCTTTGTTGCAGATATCCCTGCTGCGAATTGCCAGCTTTCGAAACGCCTCTATTGTGGCGCTGGCGCTGGCGCTGGGGTTGGCGCTTTACGGATCGACCTACCTGATTCCATTATTTGTACAGACTGCCTATCACTATTCTGCCACCGACGCAGGCATCATGATGTTTCCTGCCGGCATTGTGCTCGGACTATTGTTTCCCATTGCCGGCAATGCGGCCGACAAGTATTCGCCCCGGTGGTTGATTGCTTCCGGGTTGGCGGTGTTTGGCATTGCCACATTAATGTGGCTGGGCACCAGTCAGTCCTCCAGTCTCGCCTACCTGACCGTGTTGGTCGTTCTGGGGCGGGTCGGACTGGCATTGATGATGCCTGCGTTAAGCACCGGTGCATTAGTGGAGGTGGATGATCTTCACTTGAGCCAGGCCTCTGGCATCATTAACTTTAGTCGTCAGTTCGGAGCGGCAATCGGGACGAATCTGATTGCGATCGTTCTTGAATTGGGGGGAGGGGATATGGCCGCGGAGCCTGCGTCTATTGGCAATCTCAGCTACTTTGAGGCCTTTGGAATGATGGGGGTGTTGTCACTTTTGGCTGTTATTCCTGCCCTCAGGATGCGCAAGCAGGTGCCATAAAACCGTCGGGAAGGGCTACACCTTGACTGACGCGACACCAGCCAGCAGCAGGGTGGCTTCCATCAGTAGAGGCCAGGGAGACTGTGATTCCACACCCTTGATGGCTTTGTCTGTCAGTTGGCAATAGTTGTGTAGTTTTGGAAGATGTGCGGGTGAAGCTTTGCCCAGGTATTTCTTATACACCCCCCATTTATTTTTGAAGACCCGCTCCTGTTGCAATACCTGGTCGATATTCCGGCCAGCCTGACGAGCCCTGAAAAGCTTGGCCAGAACCCGGGTTTCTCTGGAAAGAGACCACAACACAATGCTGGGTTCGAAAGATTCTGACTGCAGGGTCTGCAGTATCTTGACGGCATGTTTGGCGTCGCGTTCCAGGCAGGCGTCGACCAGATTAAATACGGTGTATTTATTGCTGTTGGCTATGCCCTTGAGGACATCTTCAACGTCCACTTGTTCCTGAGTGTTCAACAGTCGAAGTTTTTCGATTTCCTGTTGAGCAGCAAGGAGGTTGCCTTCCACATGATCACACAGAGCCTTGACCGCAGCGGCTGTCGGATGAAAGCCTACCCTTTGCATACGCTGGGAAACCCACTGGGGAAGCTGGTCGTTATTGATCGGCCAGATCTGAACGTGAAGGCAGTGACTTTCAATCGCCTTGAACCACTTGGTATTCAGAGTGGAGCTCTCAATTTTACCACTGAGAATCAGCAGGCAGGCATCTTCGGGAGGCTGATTTGCCCAGGCTTGCAGAACTTTTTTTCCGGCTTCATTGGGGAGTGATTCCAAGTGAAGCTCTATCAGTTTCTTCTCTCCGAACAGGGAGAATGACTGGGTATGCTCTTCCAACTGGCTCCAGTCGAAATTTTTGGGGGCATGGAATGCCAGTCGCTCCAGAAACTCCTGTTTTTTGCAGTGCTTTCTAATCTGGTCGGTGGCTTCCTGATGCAGCAGTGGTTCGTCACCACTGACGACGAAGATTGCCGGAGGATTTTTCTTCAGCGATTGTGCTAATTGATCAGGTCGAATTCTCATCGCGGCACTGTTGGCTGGTCAACGGCTGAGTACTGCATCTGAATCATCATGCTCCGGTCAGGTTATCAAAGCTTTGAGGCGCTGGTCGCAACACGATTCAGAATATCCTGAGACAGTAGCTGGTTCAGCTCCTCCTTGATCTGCTCTTCTTCCTTGTCCTTACCCAGAACACTGGTTTCATCGAAGCGATAGGATTGAAACTGAGTTGTTCTGCCATCACTGATGACAGGGTTGCCCTGAGCGTCGGTAAATGTAAACCTGACGCTGCGGCTGAGCTCATATTCAGCAACGCCTGCGTCACTGGCAATACTGACTGCCCGGCGTTGATCCTTCACATCCTGGATACTCAGTCGGGCAACAGAAACTGCGTCATCAGTCTTGATGATCTGAATCCCTGCCTGCTGCAGACTTTCCTCGATGTTCAGGCAGAGATTCCGGCTGTTTTCCCGGGGGCAACTGAGAGCCATCTGTTTGAGATTCTCAGGCAACACCACTTGTCCGCGCAGGTGAAATCCGCAACCGGCAGTAAGGCTGGCAGATACGAGAACACCCGCACAGACGACTCTAACTTGTTTGTTCATGCGCATCCTAACCAGCATACTCCTGTACAAATAAGGCTGTTCGCCGTGGCTTATTTAGCCACCACGTTAACCAGCTTGCCTGGGACAACGATAACCTTGGCAATGTTCTTTCCTTCAGTGAACTTTTGCACATTCGCATCTGCCAACGCCATTTTTTCCCACTCATCCTTGCTGGTATCGGCACTGCCACTGAGGCGCGCGCGCAGCTTACCGTTGACCTGGACGACCATTTCGATGCTGTCTTTGACCAGGGCATCTTTATCGATATCCGGCCAGCCTGCGTCCAGAACCGGTTCATTGTGTCCCAAAGCATTCCACAGAGCGTGAGCTGCGTGCGGGACAATTGGCGCCAGCATCAGTACTGCAGATTCAAGAGCTTCGCGAACCACGGCGCGCCCCTGATCAGAGTCATCATCAAAACGACTGACGTCGTTCAGCAGTTCCATGACGGCCGCAATCGCTGTGTTGAACGTCATGCGTCGACTCACGTCGTCACTGACTTTATTAATGGTCTCATGGGTTTTGCGGCGTAGTGTTTTTTGGGATTCAGATAATGCAGAGACATCCAGTGCCGGGCATTCGCCACCACTGATGTGGGCATGTACCTGTTTCCAAAGGCGGCGCAGGAAGCGGTGTGCACCTTCCACGCCGGAATCTGACCACTCCAGTGATTGTTCAGGAGGCGCAGCAAACATGGTGAACAGACGTACCGTGTCGGCACCATACTGGTCAATCAGGTCCTGGGGATCAACACCATTGTTCTTGGACTTGGACATTTTTTCCTTGCCGCCGATGATCACTGGTTGACCATCGGAAAGCAGGGTTGCACCGATAGCTTTCCCTTTATCGTCAAGCTGGACCCGGACATCTTTCGGGTTAAAGTAGGATTTCTTGCCCCCTTCTTCTTCCCGGTAGAATGTTTCTGCAATGACCATCCCCTGACACAGCAGGTTCTTGAATGGTTCACTGGACTCCACCATGCCTTCGTCACGCAATAGTTTATGGAAAAAGCGAGAGTAGAGCAGGTGCAGAATAGCGTGTTCGATGCCACCGACATACTGGTCTACCGGCAGCCAGTAGTTGGCAGCAGCAGGATCCAGCATCGCCTCATCCAGGTTGGGGCAGCAGAATCGTGCGTAGTACCAGGAAGATTCCATGAAGGTATCAAAGGTGTCTGTTTCCTGAGTGGCGGGCAGGCCGTTAATTGTGCGCTTGGCCCATTCAGGATCCGCTTTGATGGGAGATTTAACGCCATCCATTTCCACTTCTTCAGGCAGTTCAACCGGAAGATTTTCCAGGGCAACCGGCTGTTCACTGCCATCGGCCAGGGTCAGCATCGGAATAGGCGCACCCCAATAGCGCTGGCGGGATACTCCCCAGTCGCGTAAACGATAGTTAATGGTTTTGTGGCCTTTGCCGAGGGAGTTCAGCTTCTCTGCAATCGCATCAAAGGCTTCTTCAGAGGTCATGCCGGTAAACTCCCCAGAGTTAACCAGTAAGCCTTTTACTGTGTAAGCCTCTTCCTGAATATCAATCTCTTCATTGCCCTTGGGAGCAATTACCTGTTTGATGGGGAGGCCAAACTTGAGGGCAAACTCGTGATCCCGCTCATCATGTCCTGGAACAGACATTACGGCTCCGGAGCCATAATCCATAAGAACAAAGTTGGCCACCCAAATAGGAATTTCTTCCTGGGTGATCGGGTGTATCGCTACCAGACCGGTATCCATGCCACGCTTTTCCATGGTGGCAATCTCGGCTTCCGCCACTTTGGTGTTTTTGCAGGTGTCGATGAATTCGGCCAGGGAGGAGGACTCTTTGGCTGCCAAAGCGGCTAAGGGATGCTGAGGCGCCAGAGCAACATAAGTGACGCCCATCAATGTGTCCGGACGGGTGGTGTATACTCCCAATTCACTTTCGGAGTCCTTGACACCGAAGGTCAGCTCCACACCTTCGGAACGTCCGATCCAGTTCCGTTGCATGGTCTTGACTTGTTCAGGCCAGCCTTCGAGATCATCAAGATCGTTGAGCAACTGCTCTGCGTAATCAGTGATTTTGATAAACCACTGAGGAATATCCCGTCTCTCCACTGGCGCACCGGAACGCCAGCCTTTGCCATCGATTACCTGTTCGTTGGCCAGAACGGTTTCATCCACAGGATCCCAGTTCACCGTGGACATTTTCTTGTAGACCAGGCCTTTTTCGTAAAGGCGGGTGAAGAACCACTGTTCCCATTTGTAGTAGTCAGGTTTGCAGGTGGCCACTTCCCGGTCCCAGTCGTAGCCGAAACCAAGCAGCTTCAACTGGTTTTTCATGTAATCAATGTTTTCGTAGGTCCACTTGGCAGGCGGGACGTTATTCTTGATAGCGGCATTTTCAGCCGGTAGACCGAACGCATCCCATCCCATTGGCTGCAGCACATTTTTGCCCTGCATGCGCTGGTAGCGGGAAATCACGTCACCGATGGTGTAATTACGCACGTGACCCATATGCAGCTTACCGCTGGGGTAAGGAAACATGGATAGACAGTAGTATTTCTCTTTGCTTGGGTCTTCAGTCACTTTGAATGACTGATTTTCATCCCAATAACTCTGGGCTTCTGTCTCGACTTTTTTTGGGTGGTACAGTTCTTCCATCGCTTTAAGGATCTTCGGTCAACTATCAATGAATGTTATTTACCCCGAACAGGTGTCTCAGCCACGTGATGGTCTGGTGTTTGACCGCTGCCGGATAAGTGTAATTGCAACTCGGGGCATTGCCCTGGATCAAGGTCGTGACGCAGAAACATGGGCATCATGACCCTGACTGTAAAAACGAAAGCCGGTTATTCTAACCTATGAGAGGGGTGACAGATAGGCCCCGAGGCATATGTAAGGTTGCTATCACCGGAAAATTCGGCAATTGAGAAAATATCCGGACTGCAAGTACCGGTAATAAAGCCTAAAATAAGAATGGTAACGAGCGGTAAAGTGCTCTACAGGAGGAAATCATGAGCGAAAAGACCAAGCTTTCCAAAAATGCTGTCGAAGCGCATGGAAAGGTGCTGGATCGATTGGAAAAGTCGCTGGCAGATGCCGAAGTGAGCACATGGGAAGGTCTCAAGGACGAGATTGAGAATGCAGTGGAGTTCGAGCAGGGAGTTGCCAGGCTGACCCGTGAAGAGTGGGATTTGATCAAGGCTTATATCAAGAGAGACCTTGAAGGATTGTCCAGGTTTGTGGCTGAGACCGGCAGCGGGCTCAAGGAATGGCTGCGTATGGATATGGACCTGCTGGAGCAGAAGCTGCGCAGGACTCTGCTATCGATTGCGGATAAGACCCGGGTTGAACAGGCAAACCTTGATCATCGTTTGAATCATGATCCTGGTACCTATATGGCTGGCGAGATTGCCATTCCTGGCATGCTTCAGTGTATTCAGTGCGACAAAATGGTATGTCTTGTGGAAACCACACATATCGAACCTTGTCACCGCTGCGACGGCATCTATTTCCACAGAGTAACTTCCCGTTGGCCGCCACAGTCTGAAATTGAAAGCAATGATAAGTCGCCGGAAGACTAACTGCCTGCCAGACTTCTAGCTTTCAGAAAGTTCGGCGCCAGGCGCTGCAGCGGAAGCTCGCCGAGCTGACAGGCACGCACCAGCCACAAGTAAGACACACAAGGTCAGTGTCGGCCAGGAACCAGTGATGACGAATGGGGTTTCTCCTTTGCGCAGCGCCGCCTGCCCGGTAAGTATGGTTTTCTCGAACTGTGGCGCTCGGCTGGTGATGTTGCCGAATGGATCAATGATCGCCGTGATGCCGTTATTGGTGCTGCGCAGCATATACTTCCGCGTCTCCAGTGCCCGCATTTGTGCGATCTGAAGGTGTTGGTGGGGACCAATAGATGCGCCAAACCAGCTGTCATTGCTCACGGTTACCAGCAGTTCGGCCTGTCTGGCGTAACTGGCCACGAAATCAGGATAAACGACCTCATAGCAGATAAGTGGCATCAAGCGGTGTTGACCGAATCTCAGGCTGTTCTGGTTCTTTGCTCCCTTGGCCATGTCTGACATGGGGAGATTGAAGAATTGGATCAAGCCTCTCAGTTGGCTTTCCAGGGGAACGTATTCGCCAAAAGGCACCAGTTTCTGCTTATTGTAGAGGCCTTCGCCATCACCAATTATGGCGAAACTATTGTATACGGTTGCTTCTCCGGCGTTATCGAATTCTGCACTGAGAATGCCCATCGCCAGCGTGGTGTCGCTGTTTTTGGCTCTTTGATCTAATTGGTCGATTAGATTGGCTGCCTGATGCTGAAAGAAGGGAAGTGCGGTTTCTGGCCATAGAATGAGATCACTATCCCACAGCCCCTCCGTCATCTGGAGGTATTCCTGAGTTATGCGGTTGCGATTGGCGGGAAGCCATTTCTCTTCCTGTGGTATGTTGGCTTGCACCATGCTGACAGTAAAGGTGTCGTCCAGCGGTTGGGTCCATTGTTCCGTATTTAGGGAAGCGCCGCCGGCCCATAGGGCGACCAGAGATAATATTGCTGCAGTCTGCAAGGCCCTGTTTCGATGCTGCCAACATGCGTAGGTCGCCGCCGCAGTGAGTAGTGCTATCAGCGAGACGCCATAAACGCCGACCACAGGTGCCCAGCCTGCCAGAGGGGTGTCTATGAAGGCTGTTCCCAGGTATAGCCAGGGGAAGCCCGTCAGCAGCCAGCTACGAACCCATTCGAAGAGCACCCAGACAGAGATCAATATGAGAAGTCGACCAATTTGGCTCTGTGCCCCCTTGCTTGAGGAAATCAAACGGGCAGTAAGTGCGAACTGTAGTGCCGGAAACAAGGCAATGGCGGCAACAAAGAGTGCCGTCAGGGCGACTGCCAGCGGAGCTGATGCGCCGCCATGGTCATGAATACTGACATAAACCCAGGAGACGCCTACACCGAAGAAGCCGAGACCAAAACTCCATCCCTGCAGCAGAGACTGCCTGACATTGTCGTAGGCAAATATCTGTAGCAATAGCCAGATAGCGGGAAAGGCCAATGGCCAAAGATCATAGGGCGCAAAACAAAAGGGCAGAATCGCCCCTGACAGTGCGGGAAGTATCCAATTGGTTGTCAGGCTTTTTTTCATGCGGCCCGTTGAATCTGCATCAGGCGGATCTGGCGGTTATCTGCGTTGAGAATAGTGACCTGCAAACCGTTAAACGTGACTGATTCACCACGCTTGGGGAGACGGCCGAACTGTTTCAGAACCAAACCGCCGATAGTGTCGAACTCTTCCTCGTTCAATGCGGTGGAGAAGTATTCGTTGAACTCCTCGATGGTGGTCAGTGCTTTGACGATGTACTGGTTATCTCCAGTACATTTGATCTGGCCTTCTTCGTCAAAATCGTGTTCGTCTTCGATTTCTCCGACGATCTGCTCCAGGACATCCTCAATGGTTACCAGCCCGGCAACGCCACCGTACTCATCAACCACGATGGCCATATGATTGCGGTTTTCCTTGAATTCCTTTAACAGCTGATTCAGCCGTTTACTTTCGGGAATAAACCAGGCGGGCCGCAGAATATCCTGCACTTTGCTTTTGTTCAGCTCGCTGTTGAGAGACAGGACCAACAAGTCCTTGGCGAGCAGGATGCCGATCACTTCGTCCCGTGATTCGCCGATAACCGGGTAGCGGGAGTGAGCGGACTCGATAATCTCGCTAGTGTATTCCTGCGGGCTCTGGTTGGCTTTCACCACGCTCATTTGTGCCCGGGGAATCATGATTTCACGTACCTGCATGTCGGTGACCTGCATGGCCCCCTCTATCAGGCTTAGTGCGTCGGAGTCTATGACCTTGCGGGTTTCCGCTTCCCGCATGATTTGCATTAAGTCTTCCTTGTTTTTTGGGTCACCGGAAAATGCTTGAGATAGCCGATCCAACCAGGATCGTGAAGAGTTGCTACTCGAATGGTCGTCACTCATCGATGTCTTTGTAACCTTGTCTGTTGTTCCCTGCAGGCTATGCCTTTGGATTTATAATTCATCTGCGGCATAAGGGTCGTTAAAGCCCAATTTCTGCATCAGGCTTGTTTCGAGATTTTCCATAACCTCCGCATCCTGATCAAGTATATGATCATATCCCTGCAAATGCAGCATGCCGTGGATGACCATGTGGGCCCAGTGAGCCCGTAGTGCTTTATGCTGTTCCTGAGCCTCTTTTTCAACCACCTGAGCGCAAATAACCAGATCTCCAAGTAATGGTAAGGTCACGCCAGGTGGTGCCTCAAACGGAAATGACAACACATTGGTGGGTTTGTCTTTTCCGCGATATTGATGGTTGAGCTGCCGGCTTTCTTCCTCGTCGACAATTCTGACAGTAACTTCCTGTTCATCTTCAGTCTGCAAGGCAATAGCGGCCCACTGCAGAATGTCATCCTGTTCAGGGAGTTGTTGGTTTTCAGTGGCGATCTGTAGATCGACATCGAGCGTCATATATTTTTGACCTCAGTCCTTGCTGTCGGTGTATACATCGTAGGCATCAACAATGCGTTGGACCAGTGGGTGACGAACCACGTCTTTGCTTTTGAACAGTGTGCTGCTGATTCCGGGGACGTTCTCCAGCACCTTCAATGCCTGAATCAGTCCAGACGGCATTCCTTTGGGAAGGTCCACCTGGGTGACGTCACCTGTAATCACGGCAGTTGAGCCGAATCCTATACGGGTCAGAAACATTTTCATCTGTTCAGGAGTGGTGTTCTGGCTCTCATCCAGGATGATGAAGGCGTTATTCAGCGTTCTTCCGCGCATAAAAGCCAGAGGGGCGATCTCAATCAGGCCTTTTTCCAAAAGGCGGTTGACCTGTTCGAATCCGAACATTTCATATAGCGCGTCGTATAGCGGTCTCAGATATGGGTCGACTTTCTGCGCCAGATCTCCAGGCAGAAAACCGAGCTTTTCTCCGGCTTCTACTGCAGGTCTCACCAGAAGAATTCGCTTGACCTGATCATCAGCCAGTGCCTGGGCTGCGCAGGCAACCGCCAGATAAGTCTTGCCTGTTCCCGCAGGACCGACACCAAAATTGATGTCGTGGCTGAGAATCGCTTTGACGTAATGGGTCTGATTGCCGCCTCTGGGTTTAACGTGCAGCTTAGGGGTTCTGATAACGGCACTGGAGCCCTGTATGGGGCTGTCGTCATCCTCTGCGCCGGATTCCCGGATGAACAGATGAACCGTTTCCGGCTCAATGGAGGAATTGGCTTCGGTTTCACGATACAGATGCTTGATGATCTCAAGCGCAGCATGCGTTTGCTTGGTTTCACCGTGGATGGTGACGCGATGTCCACGGTAGGCGATACGTACATGCAGTCGGCGTTCAATGAGTTTGAGGTTTTCGTCAAACTGTCCGCAGAGAGAAAGGAGCCTGACCGGATCGGCAGGCTCGAGATTGAAAGTAATATGTGGGTCCGTCAATTTGGGCCTATTATGTTAGCCTTGAGTGTATTTTAAAGGATCGCTTAGTAATCCAGGCTGTCTACCCGTTCACCTCGCAGGGAGTTGGGGTACGCTTCGGTGATTTTGATGTCGATAAAGCGACCGATAATATCCTGACTGTCGCTCTTGAAGTTAACCACACGATTGTTCTCCGTGCGACCCTGTAATTCGCCGGGATCTTTCTTGGATACACCGGTTACCAGAATGCGTTCTGTATTTCCGACCATGCGGCGGCTGATGCTTTGGGCCTGTTGCAGTATGCGCTGTTGAAGAATAGATAGACGCTCTTTCTTGGTTTCTTCACTGACGTCATCGGTCAGGTCTGAGGCCGGAGTGCCCGGACGCGCACTGTAAATGAAGCTGAATGAGTGATCAAAGCCAACTCGATTAATCAGGTTCATGGTATCTTCGAAATCCTGATCGGTTTCACCTGGGAAGCCGATAATAAAGTCCGAAGACAGACTGATTTCTGGTCGGATCTCGCGCAGACGTTCCAGTTTCTCTGCATACTCTTCTATTGTGTGCCCACGCTTCATCGCGGCAAGAATGCGGTCTGAGCCACTTTGTACCGGTAGATGCAAGTGGCTTACCAGTTCTGGGACATCGGCATACACGTCGATCAGGGAATCGGAAAACTCTACCGGATGAGACGTGGTGTAACGAATACGATCAATACCGTCGATCGCTGCCACATAGGTAATCAGTTCCGCAAGATCAATAATGTCGCCTTCATGAGTCAGACCCTGGTAGGCATTGACGTTCTGTCCCAGGAGGTTGACTTCCCGGACTCCCTGACCAGCGAGATGAACGATTTCTGCCAGAACATCATCGACCGGGCGGCTGACTTCTTCACCGCGGGTATAGGGTACGACACAGAAAGTACAGTATTTGCTGCAGCCTTCCATGATGGATACGAAGGCGGTGGCGCCTTCAGCCTTGGGCATCGGCAGTCGGTCAAATTTCTCAATTTCAGGGAAAGTGATGTCGACGACCGGGATTTTATTGCCATGTACGGTATTCACCATATCCGGCAGTCGGTGCAGGGTCTGTGGCCCGAAGACCATATCCACATAAGGAGCTCTGTCCCTGATGGCGTCCCCTTCCTGACTGGCAACACATCCACCCACCCCAATCATCAGATTGGGGTTCTTCTTTTTCAGCTCTTTCCAGCGCCCCAACTGGTGGAACACTTTTTCCTGCGCTTTTTCCCGAATGGAGCAGGTGTTCAGCAGCAGGATATCGGCTTCATCCGGATTATCGGTGATGGTGACCTGGTGGCTTTCACCCAGCAAATCCGCCATGCGAGACGAGTCATACTCGTTCATTTGACAGCCGTAGGTTTTGATAAACAGTTTTTGAGCCATTCAAGTTCACCAGAAATCAGACAATTACTACGACATCCCATAGCTTAAGAGGCTTTACCGGAACCGTGATTTCTCCCGAACTTAATGTGGGGAGAGCTCAGAGTCCGTATGGGACGTCCACTAAAAAGGACCGCGTATTATACGGATTTCCCGTTAGGGAGTGTAGGGGATTTTAACGGAAAAGTGGTTAAAAAGTCGCCATCCTGGAAATTCCCGACTAGGTTTATTTCACCAGGATTGTGCTATTATCGCGCACCTTCGTAGCACGCAGTTTTAATCTGCTGGAATTGATTGCTACAGACGTGTCTCACTTGCTAGATGTTGGATATCCATGACACAAAAAACGATTTATCGGGTTATATATATAAACGAAGACGAGATATACGAATTGTATGCCAGCAAGGTATATAACAGTGATCTGTATGGTTTCATCGAAGTGGAAACCTGGTTGTTTGGAGAACGCTCCCAATTGTTGGTTGATCCGGGTGAGGAAAAGCTGAAGAACGAGTTTGCCGGTGTCAAACGTTCCTATATTCCCATGACGTCTGTGATTCGTATCGATGAGGTTGAACAGCAGGGTGCTGCCAAAGTCAGTAACGCCAAGGGCGGCACCGTGGCGAGTTTTCCACGACCACCTGTCAAGACGGATAAGTAACACCAGCCTTTATTGTTAACGTTGAATGATTAATCCATCCCGGTTTCATAAATTCAGGCAGGTGCTGGATCAGCGCCAGCCTGACCTTCGTGTTATTGCTGAAAAAGTCCATAAACCGCACAATATTGCGGCGGTTATGCGTAGTGCCGATGCTGTGGGGGTGGCGCACCTTCATATGGTGTGGCCCTGGGAGCATGACCGATTCCCCAAGGGAACCTCCAAAGGTAGCGAGCGTTATGTCGAACTACATCGCCATGCCGACACGGCCGAGCCGGTTCAGAAGCTAAAATCACAGGGATATAGGGTCTATGCCGCCCATTTTTCCGAGCGGGCGGTGGACTACCGAAAACTGGACTATGTTGAGCCATGTGCCCTGTTGGTGGGGGCTGAAAAGCATGGCGTCAGCCAGGAGGCGGCAGATCTGGCGGATGAGCATGTCATTATTCCGATGCGGGGAATGGTGGCGTCATTCAATGTGTCAGTTGCTGCTGCGATCATTCTGGAGGAGGCTCATCGGCAGAGAGATATTGCGGGTTATTATAACCAGCAGAGACTATCGAGTGAGGAATATCACTGGTTCTTGTTCCGTTGGACGCACCCGGTCTTTGCTGCCAAATGCGATTTGATTGGAGAAGCCTATCCCCCCATGGATGAGGCTGGGGCGGTACTGGCGCCACCTGAGTGGTGGGAGAGGATGCGACAAATCGTTGCCGGTTCAGTCTGAGTTTTTTGCCAGTGAGGCATAACGAATCGACTCCAGAAGATTGTTCAACGTCTGCTGGGATGACGATTGCCTGATTTTTTGAATCAGACGCTCCTGATCACCGAAGCCACTTTCATCATAGCCATGCTTCTCTTCTGACGACAGGGCCGGATCCTCTGGCTTTCCTGCAATCTGCTCGGCCCTCAGTAACAACCGGATTTTCTGTTCATCCTTCAGGTCAGCGGGATTCAGAGTATGTAATAGGGAAAGTGCCAGATCTGCTGAGGAAGCTCCCAGGGAACCCTGAAAGGCCGAAAGACATGAGCGGATCAGCTCCAATACCTGCTCTGGGGTGGTGTCGGAGCGGGAAACAAAGTCTGATACACCCGTTCTGATGTTTTGCCAGCGTGTTTCAGGATCATCTGCCTGAACAGGGGGGGGGATGGCTTTGGTTTCCTGCCGGCACTGTGTTGAATCAGACGTTGCCAGTAAGCGGCAAAAGAATGTTGAGAAATGTTCTCCTGGTCAAAGATTTCGGTCAATCGCTGCGCCAGTCTGTAAAAAGTGCGGCACGAAGGATCTGAAGCAGGGAGGAGTGTCACCGGGTGTTGTCTGGAAACGGCCTCACGCATACTGGGATCTGTCCACACTGAACCCATAAATTCCGTCGTCAGACCCAGATACTTGTCTACGGCAGCTTCAAACCGTCGATAGATTCTACCTGCAGATCGCGCATCCTGCGCCATATTGAGAATGACCTGAACACCTCGTTTATAGCCGCGCCTTTTGAGTGCCTTCAGGAGTGAAAACGCATCTGTCAGTGATGTGGGTTCGGGAGTTATAACGACCGTTGCCAGTTGCGCTGCGCCGATAAAATGCATGACGTTCGGTGCGATCCCGGCTGCGGTATCGATAATAATGTATTCAAACTTTGGTTCCATGGACTGTAACGCGGAGATCAGCAGGCGCTGTTGCTGATGCTCCCAGTCAACACAGTGCACAAAGCCGGAGGCTCCGGGAACAATCTTTATTCCTTTGGGGCCGTCGAGCAGAATCTCGTTCAGTGTTTTCTCGCCGGAGAGAAGGTGTTCCAGTGTGTATTGGGGAGTGAGTCCCAGCATGATGTTGACATTGGCAAGGCTCATGTCGGCATCGAACAGGCAGACCTTTGAGGATGTTCGTGCCAGCGCAATCGCCAGGTTGACGGAAATGCTGGTTTTACCCACTCCGCCTTTTCCGCTGGTAACGGCAATGACTCTTGGGTGACTTTTGGGGGTATCTGACACTTTCGGTGTGGGATACTTGCGCTCTACAGTCAAGAAAGTTGCTCCGAATATTGTCGTTAGGCAGCAGGCTTCCTTGCTTGGTTTTCAATTAACCAGGTGTCCACGGTAAACGGCAGAGGATAGCGTGTATTGACCAAAATTCAGCCGGTTAAATATCAACAATTGTAAAATGCCGTTAAGACAAAACGAAATCACACGTTTATGGCGGCGAGGCCTATGCAGAGATGACCAGACGTAGTAATCTTCTGCTACCCTGAAAATAAAGTAATATCAATCACCAATTTGGGCTATTTTAAGCATGCTGTCTAACAATTCCGATGAATGATGATTCGGCGTTGACAGCAAATAATAAAATCAGGCCTTTGGTCTGGTGAAGTCATTTTCGCCTGAACCTAAACAGGGTTTATTGTGGACTTATTTTATGACAAGTCGTTACGATCTTCTGTTTGAAGAGCTGAAAGTCAATAAGCTACCGACGCTACCACATGTGCTGACTGAAATTCTGGATGGCTGTCTTGATTCATCATTCAACTTCAAGCAGATTTCGGACATTATCAGCCGCGATTCCGTAATGGCGGCTAAAGTGGTTGCAGTTGCCAACTCACCGACCTATCTGTGTCAGAATAGTGCGACATCTGTCGATCGTGCCCTTCTTGTGATTGGAACAGAGCGCATCAAAACGATCGCTATCACGGTTTCCATTCAGCAATTCTTTTCCGAGTTTAATACCAGCCAGACTCAGTATCTTAAATCCTTCTGGAGCAATTCCCTGACCACGGCGCTATATGCCAAAGCGATTGCCACGCTGACGAGTTATCCTCATCCGGAGCATGCTTACCTGATTGGTTTACTGCACAACATCGGTGAGCTGGTGCTCAAAAATAATTTCCCTGACGAGTTATCGGAACTCAGGCTCAGTGGTCAGGAAATCAAACGATGGCTTCAATTCGAAACTGATACATTTGGTATGAATCAGGCTGAGGTGGGGGGCTGGTTGATGACTCGGTGGGGGCAGGGGGATTTTGCTGCCGCAGCAGTCAAATATCACCGGGCGCCGGTGTCTCTGGTGTTGGATGCGCACCATCTTGTCAAGGTGATACATCTGGCAAGCCATCTTTGCACGGACGATGCCGGACCGGGTAGCTCCGCCCTGGATTCTGCTGAGAGGCTGTTTGGACTAACGCCCGCTCTGGTGGAAGAGATCCAGCATCGAATCCGGCGTGAAGTTTTGTCAGTCGCTCAATCTCTGCAAATTGAACTGACCTCCGATGCTGAGCATGATTCCGGAAATGAAAGCGACGAGCATAAACGAATCATGCTGGCCAAGCATATACGGGCTCTGAGTTTAGTCAGATCCGCTCAACAGCATCTGGAAACGGCAATGTCTCGTCAGCAGTTACACCAAGCCATTGAAGAGGTGGCGTATCTGCTGTTTGGCTATCCGGCCGTTCGAATATTACTGTCCGACGGTGAATGTCTCAGGTTCTGGGAGGGAGGCGGAGAGGAGTCACTGATCCAGACGGCCAGTGGTAACTCCCAGAATGATCGCCACATTGATCTGAAAGTTCCCTTGGAAAACGAGCGTAGCCTGATTGCCACGGCGGCGCTGCAAAACAAAGTACTCTCTTCATCTGACTGGCGTGAAACCACAGGTGAGCTCCCAGTGTTTGATCAACACTTTCTATCGATGATGCAGACAACCGACATGGTTTGCGTACCAATGCATAGCGAGGGAACGCTGGTTGGCGTGCTGGTGCTGGGATCAGCCAGGACTCCTGAGCACTCTCTGTCGTTGAATCGGGTTCTCAGGCTGTTTGCCGATGCTGCGGGAAGCCGTAGCCTGGCCGTTATAAAGGTTGCAGAAAAAGTGACCCGCGAAATGGCGGAGGAGGACTTGCAACTGAGACTTCGGGAAATTGCTCACGAAGCCAACAACCCGCTGGCGATCGTTCGGAATTACCTGGAAATCCTGTCAGCAAGATTATCTGACCAGGGGATAGACCAGCAGGAATTGGACATTATTCGTGAGGAGATTGATCGTGCCGGCCAGATTCTAATGCGGCTGCGGGATCTTCGGGAGCCGGAAGAAAATACGACTGATGCCCTGGATATCAATCGTGAAATTCGGGAATTAGTCAAATTATTCTCGTCTTCAATTTTTATTAGCCACGGTATTGATTGTGACGTCGAGCTGGATGAGGAGCTGTCGTTACAGCATGGGCAACGGCAGTACCTTCGACAGGTATTAGTCAACCTGATCAAGAACGCTGTGGAAGCCATGTCTGAGGGGGGAAGTCTGACGATTTACACAGATCATCAGGTTAATGTCAATGGAAGGAATTATATTGAAATAGTAATCAAGGATACTGGTCCCGGTCTGCCGGAAGGGATTCTCTCCAACTTGTTTGAGCCCGGCAAAACCACCAAAGGTGAAGGCCATTCGGGGCTTGGGCTCAGCATATCAAGGAATCTGGTGAATGAGATGAAGGGCAGTATCAGTTGTCGTAGCAGTCGACAGGGCACTGAGTTTGAAATTCTCCTTCCTGCCAGGCCGGTCTCCGGTGGAGAGGGCGATGATGAGCAGTGACGGTCGTCGTGATCAAATTAGAGAATCCAGAAAAATGTTAAAGGACCCTAGCGCCATAGATTCACGCAGGCAAGCCAGAATACTTGTCGTGGATGATGAGCCGCGGATGCTGGACAGCTTACAGATGTTGCTCACACGTATGGGATACGAGGCTGATACTGCCTCCGGCGGCAAACCTGCCTGTCAAATGCTGGCCAAGCGACAATACGATCTGGCGTTGCTGGACCTGCGTATGGATGATCTGAATGGGCATCAGGTGATGCGCTTTATGGCTGACCGCGATATTGCGACCTCTATTGTCGTCGTCAGTGGCGAGACTACATTTACTTCTGTCAGTACCGCTTTGCGAAGAGGTGCTGAGGATTACATAAAGAAACCCTTTGCTCCTGAAGAGTTGAGCACCACGATTGCACGGGTTTTGCTAAAGCGCCAGATGGAGCGGGAACACATCATGTTGCATGAGCGATTGCAAAAATCGAGTGTTCTGCATCGCTATATTGTGAACAGCTCTCCGGATATTGTTTTCATGTTGGATAGGGAAGGGTGCTTTACCTTTGTCAATAATAAGGCGGAAGCACTTCTGGGTTATCACCGGAAGGACCTGGTAGGTAAGCACTTCCGTAATGTGCTGGAACCTGATGAGCTGGCCAGGTTAAAAGAAAGCACCCGGGGGTTTGATAAAGGGAACTGTACTATCCGGAATATTGAAATCGATATCCGGCCACGTGGCGATAAACATGCCACCCGTCACTTCGAATTGACAGTGTTTCCCATTACTCGGGGTACTTTTTCTACCGGAGGGGAGGCACAGAAAAATGCCATGTTGGCCGATAAATCAACTCATCAGGCCCTGGATTCCCAGGATTTCATCGGTATTTATGGAACGGCAAGGGATATTACCGAAAGGAAGGAAGCGGAAGACTTTATCAATTTTCAGGCATATCACGATCTACTGACCCGCTTGCCTAACCGGGCACTGTTTAAAGATCGTCTGAATATGGCTATCGCACAGTGTCGTCGGCGTCAGAACCGACTGGCAGTACTTTTCCTGGATCTGGATCGGTTTAAGGTTGTGAATGATACGCTCGGACATGCCATGGGTGACAGACTTCTGCAGTCTGTGGCGCTTCGTCTGCAGAAGTGCTTAAGGGAGGGCGACACGTTATCTCGTTTTGGTGGTGATGAATTTGTTCTGCTGCTACCTGAAATCAGTGGCCGGGAAGATGCACGCCAGGTGGCCCGCAAGGTGATCAATGTCTTGAAAGAGCCTTTCATGCTTGCGGAGCATGAAGCTTTTGTCGGTGTGAGTGTCGGGATTGCGGTGTTTCCTGAAGCCGGTACCAATATGGAGCAGTTGATTCAAAATGCTGATATTGCCATGTATCACGTGAAGGGGCGTGGCAAAGAGGGTTACCAATTCTTTTCGGACTCTATGGTCGTGAATGCCAGTAATCGTCTTGAAATTGAGCGCGATATGCGTAAAGCACTTGATAATGGGGAGTTCCGGGTTTATTACCAGCCGCAGATCAGCTCTACCACAGGTGAAATTATCGGTGTGGAGGCTCTGGTAAGATGGCATCACCCGACTCGTGGGATATTGTATCCCGGGCAGTTCATTCCGTTGGCGGAAGAGACCAGGCTGATCGTGGACATCAGTGAATGGGTATTGCGAAACGCCTGCATTGAGGTCAAGAGATGGCTTGATGGTGGCTATGGCAATATTCGACTGGCGGTGAACTTTGCTATGGCGCAGATTGAGCATCCGCAGTTCGTTCCTATGCTTACTAGTATGCTGGAGGAATTGCAGTTCCCCCCTGAGAACCTTGAGATCGAGTTGACCGAAAACATGATCATGACAGATCTGGATTCTCTGGTTGGAAAGTTGCGGGAAATTGCCGGTTATGGAGTCACGATTGCCATTGATGATTTTGGGACAGGATACTCGTCATTAAGCTGCCTTAACCGATTGCCAATCAATACCTTGAAAGTAGACAAGACTTTTGTCCAGGATATCCAGGACAACGATGAAGCATGTATCGTCAATGCCATTATCTCGATGGCTCATGGACTTAAGCTAAATATTGTGGCGGAAGGGGTTGAGACCTCGACTCAGTTGGAGTATCTGAAGAAACTGGGATGCCAGGAAATCCAGGGATTCTATTTCTCAGAGGCTAGACCGGCTGATGAAGCCGTTCAAATGATCGCTCAGCGGTTTCACAAGAAAGCAGATGCCACAACGTGAATCGGTCGGAGGCTTCTGCGCTCCCTGTTCAACGCTTATTGGGTCTGTCATGGACACTTGTTACAACCATATTAGTTGATGTTGTTCCGTTTTCCGCACGGTCAGGCATGACATTTCGTGGACAGAGAACTATTCTTTTCACAGAGATAAGCTTTTCATAGAGAAACAAGGCTGGGTTCATCGGACCCCATCTTAAGTTTGAGAATAATGACACGCTAGGGGACGCATGTGCTATCGCACTTAAAGGTTCTCGTGGTCGATGATGACCCAACACTTCTAAAAGTCATGGAGCACCAGTTAGGCCGGATTGGCGTGGCTGGAGTGACGACCACTTCCAGTAGCAAGTCTGCGCTTGATCTGATCAAATCCGGCGAAACAGAGCCTGATATACTCCTTTGTGATCTTCGTATGCCCCAATTGGATGGCCCCTCCTTTCTGAATGAGCTCGCAGCGATCAGGTTCAAGGGCGGGATTATTATTATCAGTGGTGAAGATCAGCGAGTGCTTGATACCGTTCATCACCTAGCTGAATCCCAATCCCTGAAAATGATTGGTCGACTGAAAAAGCCTATTCAGCTAAAAGACCTGAAATCCCTGTTGCTGGGTAAAGAAACCCAACACTATGAAGAATCCTCAACACCTATAGCCTTACGCCCACTTTCACCGGAGCGGGTGGAAGCGGAATTGGAGAGTTCGCTTCGTCCCTTTTATCAGCCCAAATGGGATGTCCGGCGCCAGAGGGTGACCGGTGTGGAAGTGCTGGCCCGCTGGAAAGATAGTACGCGTGGGTATCTGGCGCCTTTCTTCTTTATTCCTGTAGCAGAAGAATACGGGTTGATGGATAAGCTGACTTTTCAACTGTTGATGCTGGTGCTGCAGGATATCAAGCGCCTTGAAGCAAATTGGCCTGATTTTCACTATGCGATCAACTTTTCAGTAGAAACCCTGGAAGATCGGGAGTTGCCAAACCTGCTTGAGCAACTGTTACTGAAATACGGCGTTTCACCTTCGCAAATTACGCTGGAAGTCACGGAATCGCGAATTTCCCGACGTAGGAGTAATATGCTGGAAGTGCTTACCCGTTTGCACTTGCTTGGTTTTTCCCTGTCGATTGATGACTTTGGTACCGGTTATTCTTCTCTGGACCGCTTGAAGGAAATCCCGTTCAGTGAGCTGAAAATCGACCGGGGATTTGTCAGTGAGGTCACCACCAGCCACTCCCATGGTGGGGCCATTGTGCGGTCATCCATTCAATTGGCGCGTGATTTCAATATGAAAGTAGTCGCTGAGGGGGTGGAAACCCGAGATGTCTTTGACTGTGTCGCTGATATCGGGTGCGATACCATTCAGGGTTACTTTATTGCACGACCCATGGGGATTGAGGATTTTATCAAATGGCTGGAGGCCGGGTTTCAGCCCCCTGACTCCTGATTTTCGTATTCATCTCCCTGTTGGTTCAGGTAGCGTTTCAACTGGGCTTTGAGCGCTTTGGGGATGTCCGTAATAATCAGCGCATCTTTACTGTCATCGTAAATAATACTTTCATTGATGACATCTGATGAAAATGACAGGCTTACCCCATGGCCGCGACCGGCAAATCTTACTAATTGCTTTAATTTGCGGCTGTCCGGACGCATTGTGGTTGGGGTTTCTGGCAGGTTTTCACGAATAAACTGGGAAAATCGCTCTGGTTGCTGCTCATCAATGTTGAGTGATAACTCATCAAGCTCTACCGCTTCACCCATCTTTTCCTGATCCTGACAAAACTCTACGGCTTTCTTCTTAAACTGTGCCGCGGTTTTTGCGTCCAGCTGTTCGGTAAATCGCTCAATACCGGTCAGCATGGCCTCAGTCTGTTTGGCTGTGTCGACCAGGCTGGCAAACCCAAAGGCGTGGCAGGCGGCTTCTCCCAGTTTTCGCATGCTTTTTTGCAGGTATACAGTAACTGCATCTTCATTGTTTTCCGTGTTTGCCTGATCGAATAGTGGCCCCAGTTCAATGCGGATGCCAAAGCTCATGCCCTGTGGGTCCAGGTGCTCAATCGGTTCCAGTGTCAGGTCTGAGGTGATCGCCTGGGTCACGCTGCTTTCAATCATAAAGAGAAATAGATTGCGTGCATCGCCCTGTTGGTCGTGTATCCACATTAAGTAGCTTTGAGTAATCTGAGGAACCGGGTCTAGTCGTTCCTTGATGGCCCCTAATGCGTTCTTGGTCAGGCTTGAGAACGGCAGTTTTCCTTCGTACCATTCCTTGATCCAGGGACCAATGACAGTGTGTTCGGCCTGCATATGCAATTTCCCAAACCCCTTGCCGGCTTTGCCTGCGAACAGTCGGCGCAGCGTGTGGTAAACCGAATCAACGTCGGCGTTGGAGGAGGGGAGGCTTTCTGGAGTTTTAATTTGGCAGGGTTCTTCTTCTGCGAATTTTTCCAGTGTTTGAATGCATAGCTCGCGAATAGCCATGAATGCTCCTCAGTAGGGGGTTGGTACGAAAGACGGTGATTGTAAATCTTTCCGCCAGTCAGACAAGGTGTGGATCGCTTTTTCCGCTGAAAATAAAAGAAGCCCGGTGATGCCGGGCTTCTTTGTTGCGAGGCTTGATACCGGTTACTTCAGGAAGTGGCCTTTGCGCAGCTCACCGATAATCTGCCCCAATGCCTTGGAAACACTGGCTTCATTGTCGGCACTGGCGGTCGCTACAGGCGTAATATCCGCAACATCCTGGCTTAGAATCACGAGCAGGCCAGCCTGTGTGAGAGCCCTGATGGTCTCAGGTGTGACAGGTTGCTCAATGGCGACGACGGCACATCCACGTTCAAACAGATTACGTTCCAGTGCGTGGGCAAGCTTGTCTACCGCTTGTCCTGATACACTGATGACGCCAGGTTTGTGACCGTTCCGTGCTTCTCTCTCTGCTTCACTGACAGGATTGAAAGCGGTGATGTCGGCATCGTCTACTGCTTCTTCGATCATGCCGGCGCCAATCGTGACGTTAGTCAGGCGATCAACAATGATAAAGGCCCCTGTAGCACGGTTTCGGCTGTAGGGGTCGAATGCCAGTGGCTGGTTCAGCGTGACTTCACACAGTCCGATTTCGTTCAGGTTCAGCCTGTCACTGGTTGACTCTTCCATGGTGTTGACATCAATAAGATGGTGAATCTTGCTGACTGAGCCTGTTGCCAGTGTGGTCGCCTGTTTGATGTAGTACTGACGGCCGGGAAGCATTGCATCTTCGTTCATCCACACAATGTGAGCCTGAAACCGATTGGAAACGGGCGGGACATTGTCCGGCTTGACCAGGGTATCACCTCGGCTGATGTCGATTTCATCAGCCAGGGTCAGAGTAACGGCTTGATCAATAAAGGCTTCTTCGAGGTCTCCGTCAAAGGTCACAATAGATTCGACGGTGCTGGTTTTTCTGCTGGGCAGTACCATGACCTCGTCACCTTTGCGAATAATGCCGGAAGCGATGGTGCCGCTATAGCCTCGGAAGTCCAGGTTTGGCCGGTTAACATACTGTACCGGCAGGCGGAAATCGCTGACATTTTTGTCTTTGGCTGTTTCTACGGTTTCCAGAATTTCCATCAAAGGCTTGTCTGTGTACCAGGACATCTTGTCAGAGTTAGTCACCACGTTGTCGCCATCCAGTGCAGAGATGGGGACGAATTTCAGGTCATTTAGAGTGATGCCTTTGGAGAATTCCAGGTAATCCTGCTTGATTTCCTCGTACCGCTCCTGACTGTAGTCGACCAGGTCCATTTTGTTGATGGCGACCAGGATGTGTTCAATACCCAGCAAAGAGGCAATAAAACTGTGGCGCTTTGTTTGTGTCAATACGCCGTGACGGGCATCAATCAGAATAATTGCCAGTTGAGCCGTAGAGGCACCGGTGGCCATATTACGCGTGTACTGTTCGTGCCCTGGGGTATCTGCAATGATGAATTTACGCTTGGCAGTTGAGAAGTAGCGGTAGGCCACGTCAATCGTGATGCCCTGTTCGCGCTCAGCCTGCAGTCCGTCCACCAGCAGTGACAGGTCGAGTTTCTCGCCTGCATTGCCACCTTTGGCACTGTCTTTTTTGATAGCTTCCAACTGATCTTCATAGATCATTTTGGAGTCATGAAGAAGTCGCCCGATAAGGGTACTTTTACCGTCATCCACGCTTCCGCAAGTTAACAGGCGAAGCAGCTCCTTGTGTTCATGCTGCTTGAGGTATTCGAGAATATCTTCACTGATCAGATTAGATTGATGTGACATAGCCTTGATTCTGGTTCCTGATTCTTTAGCCCAACATTATGTCCAGGTGCCTGTATTGCCTTGGCGCCTGTGGCCAAACTTACCGACACTCTGATATGGCGTTCCCTGATAATTGCCTGGAACTGACACCAGAGTGTTGGCAAATGAATGTTTTGCTACTTAAGCATAAGCAGCCATTAAGGTTAAAAGTAACCCTCGCGCTTTTTCTGCTCCATGGAGCCGGCCTGGTCATGGTCGATAACGCGACCCTGGCGCTCTGAACTGGTAGTGAGGAGCATTTCCTGAATGATTTCCGGTAGGGTGTCAGCAGTAGATTCAACTGCCCCGGTCAGAGGGTAGCAACCAAGCGTTCTGAAGCGAACGTCTTTCATCATTGGCGTTTCGCCCTCTTTAAGAGGCATGCGATCGTCATCCACCATGATCAATACACCGTCTCGTTCAACCACTGGGCGTTTGGCTGAGTAGTAAAGAGGTACGATCTCAATGTTTTCCAGGTAAATGTATTGCCAGATATCCAGCTCAGTCCAGTTGGACAGCGGGAAGACGCGAATACTTTCGCCTTTATTAATCTTGCCGTTATAAATATTCCATAGTTCCGGGCGCTGATTTTTAGGGTCCCAGCGATGGTTGTTGTCACGGAAGGAGTAAACCCGCTCTTTGGCGCGGGATTTTTCTTCGTCACGACGGGCTCCACCGAAGGCTGCATCAAACTGGTATTTATTTAGTGCCTGCTTCAGTGATTCGGTCTTCATGACGTCTGTATGTTTGGCACTGCCATGAGTGAAAGGGCCAATGCCCTGACGAACGCCATCTTCATTAATGTGGACAATCAAGTCCAGACCGAACTTTTCTGCCTGACGATCACGGAACTCGATCATCTCCCGAAACTTCCAGGTGGTATCGACATGCATCAACGGAAAGGGTGGTTTGCCCGGGTAGAAAGCTTTACGTGCCAGGTGAAGCATTACCGAGGAGTCTTTCCCGATAGAGTAGAGCATCACAGGACGTTCGAACTCGGCAGCCACTTCACGAATTATGTGAATGCTTTCTGCTTCGAGCTGTTTGAGGTGAGTCAGATTAAAATCAGTCATCTTCTATATAGTATCCGTTGAAGTTTCCGCTTATTGTCCAAATGGAGTTCTTCGCTGCTGGAGTCAAAGCGCGCCCATAATTTAAACAGTGCGCTAATATACCAAAAATAGACTTATTATAAGAAGGGGGGTTTTTAGAATGGTTTGGTATAGATATATGATTTTATAGGTCAAAGCGGTCACTGCAGGCGATCAAAGCGCCATGATCCTGCAGGAAGTTGATTGCTGTATAGGTGGATGTGTAGTTATTATGAATTCGATATTTGTAAAAATATCAAACTCTTAGCTTGTTTTCATTGACATAGGTGTTCAACAGTTTTGCCTGCTGGGGTGTCGGAGTCTTGAATTGGAGGCCTATGGTGAACTTATCGCGGGATAGCCTTCTCGTGTAGACCATCAGCATCTCCATCGATAGAGCGACGAGTCCTTCATCGTCCAGTGGCAGTGAAAAGTCAACGGTGACGCACCCAGGTTGAAGTGGTGCGAAGCTCAGCGCATTTGGCATGAGGAGTTCCAGGGTGGCGCGGTCGCAGGAAATCATCAGTCCCGCACGGGAGACATTGACAATGTCTGCTTCAAGTTGGTCTCCATTGCTGGTGCGAAGATGGGCGATGAAATCAGCCGGAACTCTGAAATGGTGTCTGAGATTCTTTTGCATTAGCTTATGGTTACCTGTTAACAACAGTGCTACTCCTTTACCAAAAATATTTCTGCACCTGGAGTGGTGAGAAAGGCGACTGGCCTGTCAGCACTTTAATCAGTTAGCAAAGCATACTGATAATCGACTTTATTATTACTAGTTTATCAGCTTGAAATTGATCTGTTTTTGATCTTGTTGGCACATTTTGCGCCGATTTGGGTGAGATGTGTAGTATTTTTGTTACGTTATTTTGCAATTTGGTGTGTCTGAAATGTTATTCACGTCAAATGATCAACGCACTGTCCTGATTAGCCGTTAAGTGTCAAATCGAGTGTTGCATTCAATGGGATTGCTTACCTGTTTAATTTGGTCGTCATTGGGTAGAATAGCGGCCGATTTTTGATCAGCTATTCGTATGTTGAATGGCAAATAGTAACGAGACAGGTGGTAATGACCTCTAAATCTGGAAAAGTTGGCTTTGTAAGCCTGGGGTGTCCCAAAAATACAGTAGATTCCGAACGTATTCTGACCCAGCTTCGGACGGAAGGTTACGAGATTTCCTCAAGTTACGAAGGAGCAGACGTCGTTCTGGTCAATACCTGCGGGTTTATTGATAGTGCCGTTAAGGAGTCGCTGGATACAATCGGTGAGGCATTGCGTGAAAACGGCAAAGTCATTGTCACCGGCTGTCTTGGGGCCAAAGAGGATGTCATTCGTGAAGTGCACCCCAATGTGTTGGCGGTCAGTGGGCCCCATGCCTATGATGAGGTGATGGGGCAGGTCCACGAAGTGATTCCCAAACCTGACTATAATCCGTTTCTCAGTCTGGTACCGGATACTGGCGTCAAACTGACTCCCAGGCATTATGCCTATCTTAAAATATCAGAAGGCTGTAACCACCGTTGCACGTTCTGCATTATTCCTTCGTTTCGAGGTGATTTGGTCAGTCGCCCCATTGGGGATGTTCTGAGCGAAGCCAAGCGCTTGGCGGATAACGGTGTCAAAGAGTTGTTGGTCATCTCTCAGGATACCAGCGCTTATGGCGTGGACATGAAATATCGGACGGGGTTCTGGGAAGGGCGTCCGGTAAAAACCCGTATGAAAGAGCTATGCGAGGAGCTAAGCAAGCTCGGCATATGGGTTCGTCTACATTATGTCTATCCCTATCCCCATGTGGACGATGTGATTCCGCTCATGGCGGAAGGGAAAATCCTGCCATACCTGGATATCCCATTTCAGCATGCGTCACCTGCAGTATTAAAGAATATGCGTCGTCCGGCGCACGCTGAAAAAGTACTACACCGTATTGCCAAGTGGCGGGAACAGTGTCCCGATATTACCTTGAGGTCCACTTTTATCGTTGGGTTTCCCGGTGAAACTGAGGAAGATTTTCAGATGTTGCTGGATTTTCTGGAAGAAGCCCAGTTGGATCGGGTAGGTTGCTTTAAGTACTCTCCAGTAGAGGGGGCTACAGCGAATGAATTGCCCAACCCTGTTGACGAAACCGTCAAGCAGGAGCGGTGGGAGCGTTTCATGGCTGTTCAGCAACGAATCAGTTCCGCAAGGCTACAGGCGAAAGTCGGACGTCAGATCGATGTCATCGTCGATGAGGTGGTTGAGGAAGGTGCTGTATGTCGCTCTATGGCTGATGCGCCTGAGATTGACGGCCAGGTATTTCTGGACAAGCAAACTCACCTTAAGGTCGGGGATATCCTTAAAGTTCAGGTGGAAGAGGCGGATGAATATGACTTGTGGGCTCATCCGATTTAGGTAGTTGATATATAAGGGTTACAAAGTTTTCGATTCGGAGTTTGTGACCCTTTTTCAATGTTAGTTCAACTAATTAATCGGAAGATGATAGAACCCGCTGCTTTTCAGCTCGAAGATATTCAATCTGAGATCGTGCGTTACTGATCCTGGTTTTATATTTTTCCACAACCGCCTGCATTTCTGTCGAAATACTCTCTTCCCAGGTGGCCCCAGCAAGATTGTTGGCTGCATATTTCTTTTGTTCCCGTAAGTTGTCCAGTTCTAAATCCATTTTTTTCTGATCGTCAGCAATCTGAGTTTCCAGTTCTTTTATTTCCTGGTCAATTTCTCGCGGGCGATTGTGTTTTTCTATGGTTTTCAGAATGTTTGTGGCATTAGTGCTGCCTTCAGTGCCGATCTTGGGAACGGAAACTTCAATTTTCTCAGCCTGGTTGTTGCAGGGTGATTCAGAGAATACAACAGTTCCTTTCTCGCTGGTGCACTTGTATATGCTTGTAGCGTATAAATCAGGGGAGAAGGAGAAAATTATGCCAACTAAAGCGAGATGTCTTTTCATTGAAGGGGCGCTACCGAAGGGTCCTTTAACTTAACATGTCAGGCGTGACAGACGACGCTGGACGCCGAGTATACAGCAAAAGGTGTTTAACTATACTGTTTAGGCTTAAAAAGTGTTGATATAAGCCTAATGAGGCAGGGGCATTAACTGACCTCTTACCCTGTTAAAACCGGGGGCTCAAGTTAGCCTAGCGAGTGTTTAATCGCAAGATAGCGTTGGATGGGCAATACAGGCTCCTTCTGGAGCCTGTATTTATCGCCAATGTTAGAGCTTTTGGAATACAACCCTTTCCTGAAGTTAACCGTCCAGCTTTTGTTTCAGGATCTGGTTAACCTGCTGCGGGTTGGCTTTTCCTTTTGACGCTTTCATTGTCTGCCCGACAAAGAAGCCGATCATTTTTCCGCGTTTGGCTTCTTCGGCTGAGCGGTATTGCTCCACCTGTGCTGCATTGTTGGCCAGAACTTCGTCGACAATGGCCTCAATTGCGCCTGTATCAGTGACCTGCTTCAATCCTTTGGCTTCGATGATGGCATCTGCCTCGCCACCTTCGGTCCACATAACGTCAAACACATCTTTGGCAATTTTGCCGGAAATAGTGTTGTCTTTGATCCGGGCGATCAAACCACCCAGCGCGTCAGTACTAACTGGACACTGACTGATTTCGAGTCCGTTCTGGTTCAGGTATTTCGCCAGTTCGCCCATCACCCAGTTGGCCGCCATTTTGGCGTCTCCGGATTTGGTGGCGACGGCTTCGAAGTAGTCAGCCTGTTCACGGCTGGCGGCAAGGATGCCGGCATCAGTATCGGAGAGGCCATAATCACTGCAGAAACGACTGATTTTAGCTTCCGGCAGTTCCGGCAGAGTTTGACGGACCTCTTCGATATATGCCTGATCAATTTCTATGGGCAGCAGGTCCGGATCAGGGAAGTAGCGGTAGTCGTTGGCGAACTCTTTGCTGCGCATGGAGCGGGTTTCGTCTTTATCTGCGTCATAGAGCCGTGTCTCCTGCTCGATGCTGCCTCCGTCCTCCAGAATGTACATCTGGCGTTCAATTTCGGTATTGATTGCCTTTTCAACAAAGCGGAAAGAGTTGACGTTTTTGATCTCAGTACGTGTGCCGAACTCTTCCTGGCCTTTGGGACGGAGTGAAACATTGCAGTCGCAGCGCATGGAGCCCTGTGACATGTCGCCGTCAGAAATACCCAGGTAAGTCACAATGGAGTGGATCTTTTTCAGATAGGCGACGGCTTCTTTGGCGCTTCTGAGGTCTGGTTCCGAAACTATTTCGAGCAACGGAGTGCCCGCACGGTTGAGGTCAATGCCGGACATCCCGTGGAAATCTTCATGAAGACTCTTACCGGCATCTTCTTCCAGGTGCGCACGCGTGACGCCGATGGTTTTTTTGGTGCCGTCCTCCAGATGAATATCGACCTGTCCTGTTTTAACGATCGGGTATTCTAGCTGACTGATCTGATAGCCTTTTGGCAGGTCCGGATAAAAGTAGTTTTTCCGATCAAAAACGGATCTTTCTGACACTTCTGCATCAATCGCCAGGCCGAACTTGACCGCCATGCGCAAGGCTTCTTCATTCATCACCGGGAGCATGCCTGGCATGGCCAGGTCTACGGCGCTGGCTTGTGTATTGGGCTCGGCGCCAAAAGCAATGCTGGAGCCGGAGAAAATCTTGGATTTGGTGGCGAGCTGTACATGAATTTCAAGCCCGATGACCACTTCCCATTCCATCTTGTAACCTCTTTTTGCAGGTCTGGACCTCTTCAGGTCGTCAAATACGTTTGTCTATCGATCAAATCTGTGGACGGCGTTGGTGCCAGTCAGTCTCGCTCTGAAACCTGTGAGCCAGATTCAGCAACTTGCTTTCGTTGAAGTAGTTGCCAATCAGCTGCATGCCGACAGGAAGGCCATCGAGTTCACCACAGGGCAGGGCAATGGCCGGTAAGCCAGCCAAGCTGGTTGGAACCGTAAAAATGTCCTCCAGGTACATTTGCACCGGGTCATCGGATTTACTGCCGATTTTAAAGGCTGCCCCCGGAGTGGTTGGACATAGGATGGCGTCAATATGGTCAAAAGCTCTGACAAAGTCTTCTTTAATGAGGCGGCGAATCTTCTGGGCCTGACGATAGTAGGCATCAAAGTATCCGGCTGACAGTGCATAGGTGCCCACGAGAATACGCCTTTGAACTTCGGCGCCAAACCCTTCTGCACGAGAGCGCCGATAGAGGTCTTCCAGGTCTTTCGGGCTGTCGCAGCGATGTCCGTAACGCACGCCGTCGAATCTTGACAAGTTGGCAGAAGCTTCGGCAGGAGCGATAACGTAGTAAGCTGGTACTGACAGCTCGGTATGAGGAAGCGATATTTCCTCAACGGTTGCCCCCAGAGATTCATAGACCTTAATGGCGGCTTCAAGGGATTTACCTGTATCAGCATTAAGGTTTCCGGAAAAGTACTCTTTCGGCAGTCCAATACGGGTGCCGCTTAAATCCTGATTAAGGGAAGCGGTGTAGTCTTCCACTGGGTGAGTGGAGCTGGTGGAATCCTTAGGATCGTGACCGGCCATCACATTCAACAGAATCGCAGTGTCCTCAGCGGTTCTCGCCATTGGACCGCCCTGGTCGAGACTGGAAGCAAACGCAATCATCCCGAGTCGGGAGACACGACCGTAAGTCGGCTTGAGGCCAGTAATCCCGCAAAACGCTGCTGGTTGGCGGATTGAACCGCCAGTATCCGTGCCAGTGGCTGCGGCACAAAGACCTGCTGCAACAGCCGAAGCTGAGCCTCCTGAAGAGCCTCCGGGAACATATTCCAGGTTCCAGGGATTTTTCACCGGGCCGTAGTAGCTGTTTTCGTTGGAGGAGCCCATGGCAAACTCGTCCATATTGGTCTTGCCGAGACTGATCGCTCCGGCTTCAGCAAACTTTCGGGTGACGGTGGATTCATACGGAGGAATAAAGTTTTCCAGCATTCTGGAAGCACAAGTGGTTGTCGTGCCTGTCGTACAGAACAGATCCTTGTGGGCCACTGGAATCCCATCAAGGGGGCCGGAGGTCCCGTTGGCTCTTCTTTGATCGGAAGCTTTTGCAGCTTCCAGTGCCTGCTCTTCGGTAACAGTAATAAAGCAGTTCAAAGAATCGTTTTGTTGTTTGATCTTGTCTAGATAGGCTCGGGTGATTTCCTCAGATGAGAACGATTTGCTCTCCAGGCCTTTGAGTAGCTCGCTTACAGATTCTGGTAACATGGTGAACTCTTGTCGAAAATTATTCGGCGCCGAAATTGGATAGTTAGATCGATAGTTAAAGGATCACTGAGCTTCCTTTTTAGGGAAGCAGGCTCAATCTGAGGCTATTCAATGACTTTGGGTACCAGGTAAAGCCCTGCCGCAGTGGCTGGAGCAATTTTCTGGAATGCTTCACGCTGATTGGTTTCAGTGACTTCGTCTTTGCGGAGTCGCTGCGTCATTTCCAAAGGATTGCTGAGCGGTTCGACCTGTGTGGTGTCTACAGATTTCATCTGATCAACGAAATTCAGAATCTGGTCCAGGTCATTGGTCAGCCTGTCCGTGTTGTCGGTATCAATCTCCAACTTGGCCAGGTAAGCGATTTTGACCAGTTCATCTGATTGAATCGTCACGATACTCTCCCCATTGGTATCCCCCATTTTATCAGGGGTAAAGAAATTGTAGGCGTTACGCAATTGAGATACGGTTCTCAAATGGGATGCAGCGGGCGTTGAATTTAGAGCGTCGCCAGCCTTTTGCCCGAAAACCGTCTATTATAATTGTCAGCCCATGGTCAGTGTAAAGGAGCACTTGCGCTTTTCTTCTCCTTTTGGGGCTTGGGACAGATATCGCCGCATCAGAAGGCTTTTTGCGGCAGGTAATTTAAATTTAAGAAGAATTAATGCAGCTGTGGCGACCTGCAAGATAGCTTGCTGGTCGCTCTCAGAGCCCCGAACGGCGGGCAAATGCCGCTTGCTCTGTCTCGTCGCCACTGTTAAAGTTGCCGCAGCATGCCCAACCTGAATAATTACGGATTCTAACACTCGATGTTTAAACGATTACGTGGACTCTTTTCCAGCGATTTGTCTATCGACCTGGGGACCGCCAATACCTTGATATATGTGCGCGGTCGCGGGATTGTTCTCAATGAGCCATCTGTGGTTGCCATTCGCAATCAGGGAGCCCAGAAAAGTGTGGCTGCCGTCGGTGCCGAGGCAAAGCGAATGTTGGGACGGACCCCCGGTAACATCACAGCCATCCGCCCTCTTAAAGATGGTGTTATTGCCGATTTTCACGTCACAGAAAAGATGCTGCAGCACTTTATTCACAAGGTGCACGAAAACAGTTTTATTACCCCCAGCCCGAGAGTGTTGGTCTGTATTCCCAGCCGCTCGACCCAGGTGGAACGCAAGGCTATTCGTGAGTCTGCGTTAGGGGCAGGGGCGCGAGAGGTTTATTTGATCGAAGAGCCGATGGCTGCTGCGATTGGTGCCGGGTTGCCTGTTGAAGAGGCTAGCGGTTCAATGGTGGTGGATATTGGTGGCGGTACCACTGAAATTGCCATTATCTCTCTCAACGGCATTGTTAATGCCGACTCGGTCAGAGTCGGCGGTGACAAGTTTGATGAAGCGATAGCCACTTATGTGCGCCGCAACTACGGTAGCCTTATTGGTGATGCCACAGCTGAACGCATCAAACAGGAAATCGGTTGTGCTTATGAAGGATTGGAGCTGCGTGAAATTGATGTTCGCGGCCGTAATCTGGCTGAAGGTGTTCCGCGCAGTTTTACGCTGAACAGCGAGGAAATCCTGGAAGCCCTGCAGGAAGCGCTGGCAACTATTGTGCAGGCGGTTAAAAGTGCTTTGGAACAATCCCCTCCCGAATTGGCATCGGACATTGCAGAGCGTGGCATCGTTCTGACTGGTGGTGGTGCTCTGCTACGTGGCCTGGATAATCTTCTCACTGAAGAGACCGGCCTCCCTGTAATTGTTGCTGATGATCCTCTGACCTGTGTCGCCCGAGGCGGCGGTCGCGCTCTGGAAGTTATTGATAAGCGCGGATCTGGTCTATTCTTTATGGAGTAATCTTTAAAGAACAGTTTCTTGAGGCTGTTTTTTAAGTCAGTATATAACTGTTAGCCACAGGCATTTATTTGAAAAGTCCGGAGCCTGATCTCCGGATTTTTTCCATATGCCTTCAATTTTTCGCCAGCAACAGAAAACAGGAGAGCGGGCATTAAGAATATCTTCGTTGAAGGTCCTGTCCTTGGCGCACGAATGATATTAGTGGCCGTTGTGTCGGTCGGTCTGATTCTGGCCGATTATCATTTCAATCTGACCGGCCCTCTGCGGCAGGCTCTTTCTACCGTCGTCGCTCCCGTCCAGTGGATAGTCAGTGCTCCAGATGACTTGATAGAGTGGACAGAAGACACGATGAAGTCCCGAACTGAGCTGCAGCACGAGAATGATGCGCTTCGCAACCGGCTGCTGATTTTGGAAGCGAAATCCCAACGACTGGCATCTCTGTCGGCAGAAGTTAACCGATTGCGCGAATTACTGAATGCCTCTTCGGTTGTGGATGATTCTGTTCTGGTCGCTGAAATCATTGGTGTGAGCCCTGATCCCTACACCCACCAGGTGGTGGTGAACAAAGGGAGTGATGATGGTATTTATGTGGGGCAACCAGTGCTGGATTCCCAGGGGCTGTTAGGACAGGTGACTCAGGTTTCCCCCTTGTCCTCAAGAGTTTTGCTGATATCGGACAGTAACCATGCTATCCCGATCCAGGTTAACCGAAACGGGGTGCGTGGGATTCTGGTGGGAATTGGTGTTCTGGATCGACTGGAACTGGCTAACGTGCCGGATACCGCTGATATTCTGGAAGGTGACCTGCTCGTCAGTTCTGGTTTAGGGGGAAGGTTTCCGCCTGGTTATCCTGTTGCGATAGTCAGTTCCATTGTTCATGATCCCGGTGAGCCTTTTGCCCAGGTTGAAGCTCGCCCTCTCGCTGAGCTCAACCGCAGTCGCCATATTCTGATGGTGTTCCGCAAACCTGGGCCCGGTGAAAAGAACCTGCCGGCAGATGACGCCGGGCAGCCAGCCTCAACTGAATAAGGTTGAGGATATATGGCTCGAGATGATCCCAACTATCTGCTGTTTTTTATCAGTATTGTCCTGGCATTTTGTCTGGGAGTGGTGCCGCTTTCAGGAGTCTGGGTATATCTGCGTCCTGAGATGATCTCTTTGGTTATGTTTTATTGGACGCTTAAACATCCTGCACATTTCGGTATTCTCATCGGGTGGGGGGTTGGCGTGTTATGGGATGTACTGGTTGGTACGCCGATTGGTGTCCACGCAATAGCTCTGGGTCTGCAAAGTTATCTGGTGCTGACCATGATTCAGCGTTTACAGATGTATCCTATCCTGCAGCAGTCGTTTGTCGTATTTATTATTGTGGGAATTGTGCTGATGCTGTATCGGTGGATTAACGGTATTGTCAGTCATCCGGCATCGGATATGGCTTATATGCTTGCAGCATTGACATCTGCGCTCCTGTGGCCTCTGGTAAAGGGGCTGCTGAACCGGTTTGATCGATAAGGTTTGTATGGAAAAAGTACTGATACTGGGGTCTGCCTCTCCGAGGCGAAAGTCGTTGCTGCAGTTACTTGATGTCGGCTTTGAAGTTCATCATGCCGATATAGATGAAAGTATTCTGCCGGGAGAAAAACCGGAAAATTATGTTGCCCGCCTGGCGAAAGCAAAAGCTGAAGCAGTTCTCCGGACGGCCAGGGAAGATTATCAAGCACCGCTAGTGGTACTCGGATCGGACACGACCGTAGTGTCTGATGGCCAGATCATGGGGAAGCCCTCCAATCTGGAAGATGCCCGCCGCATGCTGTCTTTATTATCTGATGCCTGGCATCAGGTATTGACAGCCGTTTGTGTTTTGGATGAAAACAAAGTCGAGCAGGTTTTGGTGGAGAGCAGGGTCAAGTTCAGGTCCGTTAGTCATCGGGATATTGACTGGTACTGGAATACGGGGGAGCCTGCAGATAAGGCTGGAGCTTATGGAATACAGGGGCATGGCGGTGTTTTTGTGGAGCGTGTTGATGGTAGTTATTCCGCGATAGTCGGGTTACCGTTGTGTGAAACCTCTGAGCTTCTGGGCAAATTTGGAATCAAGATGGGATCGATGAATCATCATGAGTGAAGAAATCCTGATCAATGTTACCCCCGTTGAAACCCGTGTTGCGGTTGTTGAAAACGGGATGTTACAGGAAGTGTATATCGAGAGGAGTCAGCGAAGGGGGATCGTCGGCAATATCTACAAAGGCAGAGTGGCCAGGGTGTTGCCGGGCATGGAGGCAGCTTTTGTCGATATAGGGCTGGAGCGTGCAGCTTTTATCCATGCCTCGGACATTATCAGTCCCAATCAGGAAGATAAAAATGGCAAGCACCCTGATATCAGCACTTTGCTGCGTGAAGGGCAGTCCCTCGTCGTTCAGGTGACCAAAGATCCTATTGGGACGAAGGGTGCGCGATTAACGACTCAACTATCCGTCCCCTCCAGATACCTTGTTTATATGCCGGGGAACGACCACATTGGGATCTCCCAGCGAATTGAGGATGAGCAGGAGCGTGATCGTCTGCGAGAGCTGATTCATAACTGTGTGGAAAAAGGTGAAGACAACACCGGAGCCAATGGCTTCATTATCCGAACCGCTGCTGAAGGGGTCGGTGCTGAAGAGTTGGAAGTGGATATTGTCTTCCTGCAGAGATTGTGGCTTTCTCTTGAAGATAAGATAAAAAAATCCGAAGCTCCTGTGCCGATATACGAGGATTTGCCTTTATATATTCGGACACTTAGGGATCTGGTAAGGCCCTATACGGAAAAAATCAGAATCGATTCCCGGGAAAGTTATCAAAAAGCATTCAGGTTTGTTGAGGACTTTGTTACCGAAATCAAATCCAAGATCGAATACTACCCGGGTGAACGTCCGATATTCGATCTCTACAGCGTTGAGGACGAGCTCCAGAAAGCGTTGAGCCGCAAGGTTCAGCTCAAGTCCGGTGGTTATCTGATCATTGACCAAACAGAAGCCATGACCACGATTGATGTGAACACCGGCGCATTTGTCGGGCATCGCAATCTTGAAGAGACGATCTTCAAAACCAACCTGGAGGCAGCAAGAGCCATTGCCCGTCAGTTAAGATTGCGCAATCTCGGCGGCATTATCATTCTCGATTTTATCGACATGGAAGATGAAGAGCATAAGCGACAAGTGCTGCGAATGCTTGAGAAAATGCTGGAAAGAGATCACGCCAAGACCAAAATCAGTTGTGTCAGCGAACTTGGCCTGGTGGAAATGACACGGAAGAGAACAACAGAAAGCCTTGGGCAGATGTTGTGTGAGCCTTGTCCCGCATGTGACGGCAGAGGGACAGTCAAAACGTCTCAAACAGTCTGTTACGAGATATTCAGGGAAATTCTGCGAATCAACCGAACCTATGATGCGCAAAGCTATCTGGTTCTGGCGTCGCAATCGGTGGTGGATCTTTTACTGGATGAGCAGTCAGACAGTGTGGCTGATCTTGAGACCTTTATCGGCAAAAGCATCCGGTTTCAGGTCGAGATGCTCTACACCCAGGAACAGTTTGATGTGGTGCTGCAGTAAACAACCTGTAAACATAACTTTACAGAAGTTTATTTACCACCTATCAATGGAAAATGGGAAGATACCCTTCTGACTGATCAACGTACTGTCTGACAGACGGCCGGCCTCTCCGTGAAGATGCCGGTTTTCAGGGATGCGAAGACGAGTGCCTGTCCTGGTCTTCGGTTCAGTTTGCATTAAACCGAGTTTTTTATTCTGACTCCATGATATTAAAACCCCTCGTGATTAAGGCCACCCAGGCCGTATGGTATCTGGCTATTACCTTATTGGTGGTAGTGGCAACCTATGTGGCTTTAGGGCGTAACTTCTTTGGGTCTGTTGCCGTTCTAAAGGATTCTCTTGAAGATAAGTTGAGTGAAGTGGCTGGCGTCCCTGTGACGGTAGGAGAATTGCGCGGCGAATGGGACGGGTTTGACCCGGTGTTGAAACTGACGGATGTCTGGGTGTGGGATCCTGTTGACGAAGAAGCCAGGATCATGGAGCTGGACACGGTAATGGTGCAGCCGGATATGGTGGCAAGCCTGTTTAATCTGGGATTGATCTTTCGCCATATAGAGTTGGGTGATGTTGCCGTGAATGTGGAGCAGGGGCCGAAAGGCGGCTGGTCGTTATCCGGTTTTCCCGCATTATCAGAATCCCGCGATACGGACTGGGAGTGGCAAGGACTTAATGATTTACTGGCTTCACCGACCCTGGAGTTCAGGGATATTCGAATCCACTGGAAATTTCGGAACATTTCACCCACGACCTGGCTGATCCCGATAATGAAGCTTCAAACAGGCGATAAGGGGATCCAGGCATCAGGATTTATCCATCAACTGGAAGATAACGAACCTCTTGGGCTCTTTTCTCTGGCGGAAAAGCAGGATCAAAGTGAAGACGGATTAAATGCGGATCTTTATCTGGCTTGGCGCAATAGTGCCCTTTTAAACCCTTTAATGGAAATGCTGGAGTCCGGAGGAACCCGGGTGACCGGTTTCCAGTCACGTGGCAGTGCCTGGATTCATGTGACTGGTGGCCAGGTCAAAGGGTTGACCACGGAGATAGACGTTTCCGATATTCAATGGCAGCGAGAGTATGAGACCCAGGAGCCGATAAAGCACCTGGCCGGGTTGTTTCGCATCGACAGAAGTCGAGAGGAATGGCGTTTACGTGCTGCTGATATCGAAATGGATTGGCAGGATCAGTCTCTTGAGCTGGAACAGTTGCTCGCAGATGCCCGTTTTGTCACTGATTCTTCCGGGACCCAGTTGGATAATTGGCAACTTCAATTTGACAGGATTAACGTCGGATTCCTGAAAGATCTGGCGACTGCCTCAGGATTATTGCCTGAAAGACTGCAAAAGGCCATTGCCGACTATTCTCCGTCGGGTTGGATAAATCGACTCAAAATTGAAAGTTCATCCCAAACCGGACCTGTGGTGACTGCCGAATTGGAATCTGTGGCAGTAAAAGCACACGGTGGTGCGCCCGGTGGTAAGCGAATATCAGGATACTTATCTGCAGCAGCAGATCGTGGAGCTGTGGTGTTTTCCGGTAAACGGTTGCTGCTGGATTTCCCTGACCTTTTCTATAACGATTGGACATTTCAGTATGCAGAAGGGATTGTTAAGTGGCGTCTATTTGACGACTACACCTTTGTCAGCGGTCAAGATCTTAGTCTGACGGACCCTGATCAGTACGCAGCGGATCTGAAGGGGCAGTTCAGTATACTTTTGCCCAGTGCTGAAGATGAGGCAGAGACCTTTGAGTTGGCGATTGGAATTAATCAAACCGATGCAAGGCTGACCCCGCTTTTTGTCCCTGGACATGTGGTTAGTGCTGACCTCTATAACTGGCTCGAACGAGCAGTTGTGACAGGCACAATTACTCAGGGTGGGTATTTCTATTCCGGGGCCGTTGGGACTCTGGCTCATGAAGGGAATTACCGATCACAAATGTATTTTAATCTTGAAGATGCTGAGTTGAAGTTTTCGGATGACTGGCCCGCACTGAAGGATTTCAAGGGGACATTGACGATTGACAATGACCAGGTATCCGGCGTTGTTAGCTCTGGAAAACTGGCAGTGAGCCAACTGAATGACGTTGAACTGAGTATGTCGAAGGACCCAAATGGGGAACATATTCTGAATATTGATACTCAGTTCAGTCCGACGAAGGAGGATTGGAAGTTCTGGTTGTTGGATTCCCCGGTGGCGGAGCACACCCGCCCGGTAGTCGAGGGTTGGGAGATCGACGGGGAGAGCCAGGTCGAACTATCAGTAGTGACAAACCTGGATCGGGAAGAAAGTCGGGTTCGTATAGGTGCAGACCTTCAGGCATTGAATATATACCTGGAAGAATACGGTCTTGGGATTACAGATGTGGTTGGCGCATTGCAGTTTGATTCAGATCTTGGGGTGTATTCAGAAGGTCTGGATGCTCAAATTCTTGGAAACCAGGCGAGACTACAGCTAAGTACCAAAGACTGGCTATCGGACAGTAAGGGCGTGCTGCTGGAGGCTTCGGGTCGTAGCTCAGTGGCTGAGGTCGAGCGCTGGCTTGATGCTGGCCATCCTCTCAATATAAAGGGGGAGTTCGGGTATGACTTCAAGATGGCTGTAGATAGTGGCGAGCATACCAGATTTGATCTGGGCCTGACTTCTGATCTCAAAGGAGTAGAGCTTTCGATGCCACCACCTCTCAATAAGCGGGCCCAGCAGATATGGCCACTGAATTTGAATTATCAATGGGACACTGGCGTTGGTGAGGGGCTGGTTTCCGTTGATATTAAAGATTTGGTATCCCTTAAGCTCGTTAATAACTCTCAGGGCATTACTCGCGGGGTCGTCAACCTTGATCAACAAGGGACGAAGAGGTTTCCTGCCAGCGGTGTCGATGTCAGGGGCCGTTTGGCCGCACTGGAAGCGGAGGTGTGGCAAGAGTATCTCGGCAGTCTTGCTGAGGAAGCAAACAACGTTGAAAAAGTTTCAATCAATCGTGGTCAGGTGAGCTGGCCGGATTGGTTAAATCAGGTGAATATTGATGTTGGTCATCTGGTGGTCAGTAGTGAAGAGTTTCAGGAGATTCATCTCGATCTGATCCATGAGAACAAGACTTTATTGTTGGCATTGGAAGATGAGAGTCGGATCAAGGGAATATTGAGTTATCCTCTACAGGATGAAGGAGTCTTGTCAGCCAGCTTTGATCGGTTATACCTGAATGATCAGTCCGGACAACTGAATGAGGGTGAGCTGCTTCCATCAGATGTTCCTCTCGGTCAGTTCAGGATTGGAGATCTCAAAATCGGTACTCAGGCCTATGGCAGTTGGTCCTGGACAGCCAGGCAGAGAGAAGGTGGTATCGTATTTAATCAGGTAGTTGGCAAACTCAGTGGGGCTGAACTACATGCTCGCCTGAGTTGGCTTTATGACCCCGTAACCGGTGTTCATAATTCTATTTTAACCGGTGATATTTCCGGTAAGGGATTTGCTGATCTTTACCATAACTGGTCTGAAAATGCGCCTTTGACTGCGGAAACTTACGTAATGAATGCCGGACTGGTATGGAGCCAGTCGCCACTTGATTTTTCATGGGAAAATGTCAGCGGTCAGGTCTCGATGAATATGGAAACAGGTGTGATCAATGAGGCGTCCAGTGGTACAGATTTGTTTCGCATATTCGGTATTCTGAATACTGACTCTATTATCAGACGGCTTAAACTGGATTTCTCAGATCTGTATAAAAAAGGGCTTGCGTATGACAGGATTGAGGGCAATGCCAGGATTCGTGAAGGTGTAGTGACAATGGAAACGCCACTGGCCATTCAGGGGCCTTCCAGTGCCTATAAAATAACCGGTAAGACAAGCCTGGTGGATGATAGTCTGGATTTGCAAATGGTTGTGGTGCTCCCTGTGACACAGAACCTGCCATTGGCAGCGCTGTTGGTGGGAGCTCCTCAGGTAGGGGGGGCTCTTTTCCTGATTGATAAGCTTCTGGGAGAACCGTTGAGCAGCCTGACCAGCGCGACCTATGAAATCAAGGGCACTTTTCAGGAGCCGGAAATGAAGTTGCAGCAAATGTTTGATCAGTCCCGAAAGCCCAGGGCTGAAACCGGAAAGTCCAAGGTAGAGTAACATGACGCAGAATAATTCTCTGAATTCATCCTCCGCTCAGGCTGGTCTGGTTGCCGCGATTCAGCTTGTCAGCGGTAAAGATGTTAGTGCGAACCTGGAGCGTACTGCTTATTGGATCAGGCAGGCAGCGGACAGTGGCGCTCGGGTCGTGGTATTACCGGAAAACTTTGCGATGCTCGACAGCCTCAGTTCCATCGAGTTGGGTAGAAAAGAGTCTACATCAGCGGGAGATGTCAGGCAGTTTCTGTCTGCAATGGCACGGGAGTGCCAGGTATGGATTATTGCAGGTTCACTGCCATGTTCTGTCAGGGCTGACGGCAGTGACGTTGGTGAGCGGGTAAGATCCGCCTGCTGGGTATTCAACTGCGAAGGACAGGAAGTGGCTCGATATGACAAGATTCACCTCTTTGATGTCGATGTGGACGATAAGCATGGACAATATCGTGAATCTCAGTGGTTTGAACCAGGATCTGAACCTGTTGTAGTGGATACCCCTGTTGGCCGCGTGGGCCTCTCAATCTGTTACGATCTGAGGTTTCCAGAGCTATATCGTCAGTTAAGTGATCAGGGGGTCGATTGGGTTGTTGTCCCGGCAGCTTTTACCTATTTGACTGGTGAGGCTCACTGGGAAGTGCTACTCAGGGCGCGGGCGATTGAGAATCAGGTGTTTGTCGTTGCTGCGGGCCAGGGAGGAGTGCATAGTTCCACCCGGACCACCTATGGGCATTCTATGATTGTAGATCCCTGGGGAGAGGTCTTGGAGTGTCGACAGGAGCCCGGAGAGGGCATGGTGATGGCTCAGATTGATGCATCGATGATCAACCGTGTCAGAGGCAAGATGCCCGTGCTTCAGCATAGAAAAGTCTGATTGCTAACAGTCCCCTGATCACGGGCATTCCTTTTTATCGGGGTTTGGTTCCTAAACCGGCCTTTGCGATATGGTCATGTAGTCTGCTCGTTTAACCAGTCGTATGCTTTTTCAAAGAGCATCAGACCTGTTCCTCAAGCATATCTCGAATATACCGGTACAGTTTTTTGGCGGCTCCCCGGTTTTTGTTTTGTTCCAGATCTTTCTGAGCGTTGCGAATCAAATGCCGAAGATGCTGTATATCCCCACCCGGATGTTCGTCGACGAATGCGGTGAGAGCTTCATTTCCTCCTGTAATCAGCTGTTCCCGCCATCTTTCGGCCTGATGGTGTACAGCTGTCTGTGAATCTGATCCCTCTGTGTATTTTTCCAGATAAGGTTGTAGCTCTTCCTCATCAACTTCACGCATCAGTTTGCCAATATATTGAAGTTGACGGCGTTTGGCCTCATGGCTGGGGAACTTTTGGTAGTCGATCAATGCGTCCTTCAGCCGATCTGAAATAGGAAGCTCATCCAACTGGTCCGGTTTCAGCTTTGTCAGTTCTCTGCCGAGATCCTGTAGTGCCTGCATCGCCCGCTTTTTGCTGCTTTTACTGGGGCCGAAATCGAAATCCTCGTCGGAATAATGGTCATCCCCATCGGAGTTGTCTACGTGCATACTCTTTCTTAGCTCTCTCTTTACTCTCTTACTTTTCGAACAGTATTCGATCGATATCTAGCTGTTCAATTCTGAATTGCTTATTACCGAGTCCATACGATGACAATAAAAAAGGACTCTTATTATAGTCTATTTCGGTGCCTTCCAAATAAAGGGAATCAGGCGTAGGCAATCGTCGCCAGGCCCAGAAAAGACATAAAACCTACAACATCGGTGACGGTCGTCAGAATGACGCCACCAGCCAGAGCCGGATCAATTTTCAGTGACTTCAGGATAAGCGGCAGGGCTGTGCCTGCCAGTGCCGCGACGGTCAGGTTGATTAGCATGGCTGAGGCGATCAAAAGCCCAATCGTCATATCGTTGAACCAAACCATGGCGGCTGCTGCTACCACCACAGCCCACAGGGTTCCGTTAAAGGCACCTACCAGGAACTCCCTGTTCATCAACCAGCGGATATTGCTGGATGCCACCTTACCTGTTGCCATGCCACGAATCACCAGAGTTAATGCCTGACTGCCTGCAATGCCTCCCATACTGGCCACAATTGGCATCAGGACAGCCAAAGCAACCACCTTGGCGATAGTGTCCTCAAAAATGCCGATGACTGCAGAGGCCAGGAAGGCCGTAATCAGGTTGATGCCCAACCAGACCGCCCGACTTTTGGCTGTCTTCATAATTGGGGCAAACATGTCCTCTTCTTCGTCCAGGCCGGCCATACTCATGATTTCGTGGTCGGCATCTTCACGTATTACGTCGACTACGTCATCGATCGTGATACGGCCCAGCAGGCGTCCATTGGCATCGATAACGGGGGCCGAAACCAGATCATGACGTTCAAAAAGCAGGGCGACTTCCCGGTCTGACAGCGTAGCCGGAATACCGTCAACGTCTGTCCGCATAATTTCCCGGACTGTGGAGTTGAGACTGGATACCAGTAATGTCGTAATCGGCAGGACTCCAATGAACATGTCTTTCCGGTTAACCACTGCCAGGCTGTCGGTCATATTCGGAAGGCTTTTGTGACTGCGCAAATAACGCAGAACAACATCCACAGTTATGTCAGGACGGACTGTCACCATATCGGTGTTCATCAGGCCGCCGGCGGAGTCCTCCGGGTAAGACAGTACTTCCTCCAGGCGCTGCCGGTCCTGGCTATCCATGGAGTCCAGGACTTCGCTGATGACGGCCTCAGGAAGCTGCTGAAGGAGGTCGGCGAGGTCGTCGACCTCAAAGTCTTCGGCAATGTCGATCACGTCCTGAGCATTCATTTCACTCAGGAAGTCTGAGCGGATTTCATCACTCAGGTATTGCATTACCTCGCCGTCCAGCTCGTCGTCTACAAGCTGCCACAAGATCTTACGTTCTTTCGGAGGAGAGGATTCGAGCAGGTGGGCAATGTCGCTGGGTGACAGGCCGCTATTGAGGATTCGGGCTACCTGCTGGAAAGAACCGCTTTCCAGCGCTTCTGAAAGCGATCGCATTCTGACTTTGGCAGTACTTTTCTCAGCGGTTTGCGACATTACTGAATTACCGGGCTTGAGTTACATCCTTCGGCCGTATACCGGAAAGCTCGTGATCTGCTAACTAGCATAAAGGAGTGCGGGTTAGCGGGTGTATCAGAAAGCTTTATAACAGTTGGGCACTATTCATCGGCTATTACTGTGTGCTATTGGCATTTGCCCTCGGGTCAAATGTCTGGCAGGAGGAGTGGCCAAACATAGTAAAGCTAGGAAATGCGGCCACAGTATAAATGAGCCATATATTAAGTGTAAGTTATGATTTTGGATAAGGTAAGTAAAATCAGTATATTGACTGATTTTATTCATGCTGATTGTCAATCAAAGCGGATGTGAAACCACCACTGTTCCCAACGAGGTGTGTCTTCGGACCATGTTGCAGGAATCAAATAGGGGAGGGGTTGCTACTCGCCTTCTCCAAAATAATCATCAATCAGTGTTTTAATTGCTTCAAAGGCTTCCTGTTCGTCAGAGCCTTCAATCATTAATTCCAGTTCAGTACCTTTGCTTGCTGCCAACATCATCACGGCCATAATGCTCTTTCCGTCTACTTGCTGACTGCCTTTGGCGACCTTAATTGAACTCGAAAAGCGTCCTGAAGTTCCGACAAACTTGGCTGCAGCCCTGGCGTGAAGACCTAACTTATTAATGATGGTAACTTTTTCCTGGATCATTCTGTTCCGCAATAAAAAAAATAATTAACGTTTAAGTGGTCCGTATCCGGCTTTCGGAATAACTAGTCCATGGAATAGTTAACCGGTGCAACCTGTTCTGAATTATCTTTAAGAAATCTGCTGAAATCCTCCGTTTAGCCTTAGCGCCTACATCGGGTACAAGCTTGATTTCGTCATGTGAAATCTACTGTTGTGTCTTATTATTGGGCCAGCTCCTTGTGTCGGACCTGGACGTTATCATATTTCTGTCGGAAGTATTCTGCCAGTTGTTCGCTGATATAAACAGACCGGTGATGTCCTCCGGTGCATCCAACGCTGACCGTCATGTAGGTCCGGTTGCTATTCTGGAAATTAGGGATCCATGTCTCAAGGAATGACACGATATCCGCCACCATTTGCCCGCTTTCTGGATGCTTCTTCAGAAATTCCACAATTTCAGGGTCTGTACCTCGAAATCTTCTGAGGCTGGTGTCCCAATAGGGATTGGGAAGGCATCTGACATCGAATACAAAGTCAGAATCCGATGGTACGCCGTGTTTAAAACCAAAAGACTGGAAAAGAAGTGCCAGTTCCTGTCCTGTGCGTCCCAAAACACGGAGTTTGACTTGATCTCTGAGCTGATAAAGAGAAAGGTCACTGGTGTCAATGTAAAGATTGGATAAAGAGGCTATGGGTTCCAGGAGAGCCTTCTCCTGAAGAATTGCTTCTTTCAGGGAAACGCTTTTACTGCTCAAGGGGTGCTTACGGCGAGTAGCATGAAAGCGTTTGAGTAATGTGTCATCTTTTGCGTCCAGGTAGATAATCTCGATATCCACTTCTTCAGACTGGAGTCGCTTATGTATGATCGGAAAATCGCCAAGCTCTCGATAAAGATTACGGGCATCTATGCTGACGGCAATTTTGTCCGCATGTCCTGCGCCTTCATAAAGTGCTTCTTTGGTGAGAGGGCCGAGCAATCCGATTGGAAGATTGTCAATGCAGTAGTACCCCATGTCTTCCAGTACATGTAGTGCCGTACTTTTTCCAGAACCTGAGCGACCGCTCACTATAATCAGCTTCATTGCCTGTCTCGTTGCTTAAGTCAATTGTGACAACTTGTATTTGGATAATTATCAACCTGAGCCGGATCGTCAAGTTGGTAGCCTATCGATACAACACCTTTGACTGAATCAGTCTGAATACGTTCCCATTTCCCAGACTGAGTTTCATTGCAATGCCTCACTAGTTACCCATGGCAATGCTAAAAAGGTTCTGGTCATCTTCGCAGTTTCTGAGTTCTTCACAGTAACTACGATCATTGAATTTCTGGGCCAGTTGGCTCAGTAGGTCCAGATGTTCGCTTGTTGCTTCTTGAGGGACGATAAGGACAAAAAGCAGATCTACCGGCTCATTATCGATAGCATCAAATGGAATTTTTTCTTTCAGTGTAATGAGTGCACCGATTACTCTGTCGCAGTTCTCCAACCTGCAATGGGGAATAGCAATACCCTGCCCAATACCTGTGCTCCCCAATCGCTCACGGCAGATGAGATTGGTGAACAGGGCATTTTCGTCAAGAAAGGGGTAGTGCTGGGAAACCAGTTGGGCAATAAATTCCAGAACTTTCTTTTTGGAAGAGCCCGCGACCTGACAGCGGGTCAGGGCGGGCGAAATGATCGATTCGATCGTAATTGCGTTATCAGTCATAGATTCAATGTTAGCGTGCAGAGGCACCGTGTGCGCGATCTACATTCTTTTCTTTATATTTCAGTATCTGTCGGTCAAGTTTGTCTACCAGGCCATCGATTGATGCATACATATCTTCGTGTTCAGCGTTGGCATGGATGTCTGCGCCGCTGAGGTGTAGAGTTGCCTCGGCAATTTGACGCTGCTTCTGAATGGAAAGCGTGACTTGGACATTGCTGATGTTGTCGACGTGACGTTCGAGCTTGTCAAACTTGTTTTTGACGTATTCTTTAAGTGGCTCAGTTAATTCGACATGATGTCCGGTAATGTTCATTTGCATATGTAGCTCCTAATGCCAAGATAGGGTGCATTACGATCTTTGCACTTCCATGAAAATACTAACACATCCAGGATGTGACCAATTGATGTGGATCTATTTGAATACCTCCTTCAGACTTCATTTCAGACATTAAATCAGTCGTTTACGTTCGTTGGAAGGTGGAATGGAGAGAGCCTCCCGGTATTTGGCAATGGTTCTTCGTGCCACGTTAATTCCCTGTTCTCCCAGTAAAGCAGCAATTTTGCTGTCGCTCAACGGCTTTTTGGGAGATTCGGCTGCCACCAGCTTCTTGATAATAGCGCGAATCGCTGTCGACGAACACTCGCCGCCGGACTCGGTGCTGACGTGGCTGGAGAAAAAATACTTCAGCTCGAATACACCTCTGGGCGTATGCATATACTTTTGTGTGGTCACACGGGAAATTGTGGACTCGTGCATTTCCACCGCTTCCGCGATGTCATGCAATACAAGCGGCTTCATGGCCTCTTCGCCATAATCCAGAAAACCTTGCTGATGTTCCACGATCTGTGTTGCTACTTTCAACAGAGTTTCATTACGGCTCTGTAGGCTTTTGATAAACCAGCGTGCTTCCTGTAATTGATCCCGAAGGTAAGTGTTGTCTGCACTGCTATCCGCCCTTTTTACCAGAGATGCGTAACCAGGATTGACTCTGATGCGGGGAGAAATTTCCGGATTAAGCTCAACCAGCCAGCGCCCGTTAGCTTTTCGCACAACAACGTCAGGGACAACATATTCCGTTTCACTTTCCTGAATGCTTTGTCCCGGTTTGGGGTGGAGCCCCTGAATCAGTTTCAGCACCTGTCGGAGATCTTCTTCTTTCAAACGGCTGCGACGCATCAGTTGTGCATAGTCGCGATTTCCCAGAAGATTGATGTAATGACTGACCACCAGTTTTGCCTGGCCGAGCCAGGGGGTATCTTTGGGCAATTGGTTTAGCTGATTAAGCAGGCATTCCTGCAGGGAGTTGGTTGCGACACCAGGAGGGTCAAATTGCTGTACCCGTTTGAGTACTGCCTGGACTTCATCAAGCTCAATGCCTTCCTCGCCCTCTGTTTCAAGACCGCTGTGTATTTCCTCATCCGTTTGCGTCAGATACCCGTCCTGGTTAACCGCGTCAATTATGGCAATTGCGATGACCCGGTCAGTGTCGGACATAGGGGTCAGGTTGAGTTGCCAGAGTAAGTGGTCCTGCAGCGTTTCGCCTTTGCTGTTACGGGACTCAAAATCAAACTCATCATCTGTACCACTGTAACTGGTGTTGCTGCCCTGGTAGACGTCATCCCAGGCAGTGTCCACAGGCAGGTCGTTAGGGATGGAGTCATTCCAATTGTCATCTTCCGAATAGGAGGGGTCCTCACTCGCAGAGGTGTCGGTAGCGGCCTCTTTTGCATTGGCGACCAACCGCTCAGTGATTTCATCATTCTGAGGATTGCTATGGGGCTCTTCGTCTTCATTCACCTCGAGCATAGGATTCGATTCAAGCGCCTGCTGAATCTCCTGTTGCAGATCGAGGGTTGAGAGCTGCAGTAATTTGATTGCTTGTTGCAGTTGAGGCGTCATGGTCAATTGTTGACCAAGCTTCAGCTGCAATGATGTTTTCATAACCATCTAATGCTAACCACCAAAATAGGCACAGATTTTGTATCACTTTCTATTATAAAAAAACAAGTTCTGCAATGGCCGATTTGGTTTTAATTTAAAATTCGTTGTTTAAGTGCTTTTTTTAACAACCCAGAGTTGCATTTTCCGTATTACATTGTCGGGTTAAGGCTGACTTTCCGATCTGGCCTTACATCTGGCGGATATCTGATCAAACTGATGAAAGAAGAATCAAAGCTTGAAGCGATCTCCCAGATAGACTTCTTTAACTTTCTGGTTTTCCAGAATTTCTGAAGGTGTCCCGCTGGCGATGATGTATCCTTCACTTACAATATAGGCGCGTTCACAAATATCCAAGGTCTCTCTTACATTGTGATCGGTAATAAGTACTCCGATGCCTCGAGCTTTCAGGTGCTCAATGATCTGTTTGATGTCATTGACCGAGATGGGGTCTACGCCGGCAAAGGGCTCATCGAGAAGTACGAAATCGGGTTCAGTGGCAAGAGCGCGGGCAATTTCCACACGACGGCGCTCTCCGCCTGACAAACTCATACCGAGGCTTTTGCGGATATGGGTAATGTGAAATTCCTGTAACAGCTCTTCCATCTTGTGCTTGCGGTCCTTGCGACTCAGATCCTGCCTTGTTTCCAAAATGGCGTAAATATTTTCTTCAACAGTGAGCTTCCGAAATACCGATGCTTCCTGTGGCAAGTATCCAATGCCTTTGCGTGCCCTGCCGTGCATCGGCAGAGCCGTGATATTCTGTTCATCAATAAATATGGCACCTTTATCACAAGGTATCAAACCCACTACCATATAAAAACAGGTGGTTTTTCCGGCACCATTCGGCCCAAGCAGGCCGACGATTTCGCCGCTGTTTATTTCTACGCTGACGTCTTTGACTACTGGGCGCTGTTTATAGGCTTTTGCCAGATTTCGAGCAGAAAGAGTGGTCATTGCGGATCAGCCTTAGGCGGTTGATAAATGATTTCAACTCTGCCGGTGTCTTCACCACTTTTAGAGGACTCTGCTGTCACCAGTCTCTTGACGGTGTCGTAGATAATCTCCTCTCCCTGAAAAGAACTGTTGGGCTGTTCCAGGCGTGCTTCTTGTCGCAGCGTTACCTGATTCTTGTCTCTCTCATACCGAATCTCCCTGGCGTAGGCGTGAGTGAATACGTCTGTTTCCTTATCATGTTGAATCAGGTGTGCCGGTTTTCCTGTGGCAAAAAAACTTTTAATGCCGCTGTCGTCTGAAATGAGAATAACTTTGGCAGCTTCAAGGCGAGATTGACCCTGAGTAATAATGACATTGCCTGTATAGGTTGATTTGCCTGCAATGTCATCCAGCTGGGCTCTGTCGGCCTGGATTTTTATGGGTTCGTCGCTCCCTGTGCTCAGGTTGATGGCCGTGCTGATAGACGGCAAAAAAGACAGGAGGATCAGCGTAAGGCAAAGCAGCAGTTTGGGGCGCTTACTTGGGTTGTACATAGTGACCTTCAACCTTGGAAAGGAGGGTGATTTTTTTCTTGGCGATATTGGCCTTCATGCCAACCGCGGTGAGTTCGCTTGAGCTGGACGTTATCTTAACTGGTTGATCAGTAGCGATAAAGCCGGACTTGTTGGCGTAGTTCAGCTTTTCTGTAAACATGGAAAATGTCTCTCCCCTGCGGTCCGTCCCCAGTATGCGAACGTTCCCCATCAGGACCAAATAGTCTTTCTGAACGTCAAATTGTCCTTCTAGGGACTGGGCGTTCCAGCTGGGTTTTCCTTCCTGATACAATTGAAGTTTCGGGTTGGTCAGCAGGCCGATATTGGTTTGGGGAAAGTGTTTGGCGCGCTCACTGTGCAGAACACTTTCAAGATTGCCGTGCTGATCAAAGGTTCGGTATTCTGCTCCAGTGACAAAGGCATCGGGTTCGTCCACCAGCATCGGTTCATCCTGGAACAGGCTCACGGGGGTATTGGGGGTGAGCACAGAGTAGAGAATGATGCCTGAAATGGCTATAGCTCCGATCAGCAGCTTGAGATTGTTTTTCAACGTCTGTTTCATAGAGAGTTTGGCGTTGTCCCGGTTTTGGCGGAAATCACAAATAAGCTTCCAGTGCAGTTTGCAGCTTGCCCTGACTACTGAGAATCAGGTCGCAGACTTCACGCACTGCACCTTGGCCACCTGGTGATTGAGTGCAGTAATCTGCATGCTGGCGGACAAACCAGTGGGCATTGGGAACGGTGAATCCAGCAGAACAGGCCCTGATAGCACTAAGGTCTGGTAGGTCGTCCCCTACGTAGGCGCAGTCCTCAAGAGCAAGGTTCAGTTGTCGGCATAGTTCCAATAAGGCGATTTTTTTGTCCTCACGTCCTTGGGCGATATGTTTGATGCCGAGGTTTTCTGCTCGTCTGGAGGTCAGGGGAGAGCTGCGGCCAGTTATGATGGCTACGATGATTCCATTATCCTGTAGCAGTTTAATGCCCAGGCCGTCCAGGATGGAAAAGCCTTTGATTTCATCTCCATTGGCACTGAAGTACAAGGTCCCGTCACTGAGAACTCCGTCCACGTCCAGGGCCAGTAGCTTGATGTCTTTTAGTTTGTCCACCAGAGACTGGGGGGCATTTTGCAAAATCGTAGTAATTTCAGTCATCGTTAGCCATTCTGGTTAAATACAGTTCTGGTTGAATCTTGCTCGGATCAAACGACACCTGCGCGTAGCATGTCCTGCATATTGAATGCGCCTATAACTTCTCCTGACTCTGTTACCACTGGCATGGCTCCAATGGCCTTTTGCTGCATTACAGACAAAGCTTCAGCTGCCAGTGTGTCCTTGGAGACGTATTTGAATTGCTTTGTCATGACGTCATCGATAACGCAGTTATGGATATCAATTGCCTTGTCCAGAGAGCGGCGTAAATCTCCATCAGTGAAGATTCCGCATATCTTGTTGTTGGCATCAACGACGCAAGTCATTCCCAGACCTTTACGAGTCATTTCCAGTAAGGAGCTGCTCAAGCTTTCTCCTGATTTGACAACGGGAACCCGATCATCCGCATGCATAATGTCCGATACTTTCAGCAGTAGGCGCCTTCCAAGTGCACCACCCGGGTGAGAAAAGGCGAAATCCTCAGCAGAAAACCCTCTGGCTTCCAATAAGGCAATCGCCAGTGCGTCACCGAAGACAAGGCTTGCCGTTGTGCTGGAGGTCGGTGCCAGGCCTAGAGGACAGGCCTCCGAAGCGACACTGACATCCAGATTGACATCGGCCATCTGTGACATTGTGGATTTTGGATTTCCGGTCATGCTGATCAGACGGGCGTTCATTCGTTTGATCAGCGGGAGTATGGTAACCACCTCGGCGGTGTTTCCAGAGTTGGAGAGTGCCAGCACCACATCCTTGGATGTGATCATGCCCAGGTCTCCGTGGCTGGCTTCTCCAGGGTGAACAAAGAAAGCTGGGGTGCCCGTGGAGGCCAGCGTTGCGGCAATTTTAGTACCTATGTGACCGGATTTGCCCATCCCAGTGACAACAACCCGGCCTTCGCATGCCAGAATAATGTCGCAGGCCTTTACAAAGTCTTCATCCACTCTGTGTTTCAGGGTGGCTACCGATTCGGCTTCAATCTCTATCGTGCGTATAGCAGCCTTGATGTATTCATGGCTATGGTCTGTCATCCGACGGTTCGTCCTAAATGGTGAGTCATTTGTGCCATGTCAGATCGGATGCTGACAAAATTTTAATCGGCAACCAGTCTGTTAGGCTTTTGTTCAGATTGGTTCGGTATTATAGAGTGCATGTAACCGGCTGCAACTGAAAGCTCGTTAACTCTTTTGTCCGGGCGTCCTGAGGCTGCTGCCTTTTTGGGAACGATCTGGTATATTTCGCGCTTTAAGTTGGCGCTGCTAACTTTGCCTCGCAGCCGGGATCTATGCTGCAGGTTGTCTTAGTATGCATGGGCTCTCCAGGCTCCAGTTATTTTGAGGAATGCATGAATCAGGCATCCGACAATTATGTCGAAATCAGGGGAATGTCATTTTCCCGCGGTGACCGTTTGATCTTTGATAATGTGGACATCGATGTCCCGAAAGGAAAAATCACGACCATCATGGGCCCAAGTGGCACAGGTAAAACGACCCTTCTAAAGTTGATCGGTGGACAGCTCAGACCTGATCAGGGCCGGATCCAGGTGAATGGTCAGGAAGTTACTCGTCTGAAGCGCAAAGAGCTCTATTTGTTACGCGAGCGGATGGGGATGTTGTTTCAATCCGGTGCTTTGTTCTCAGATTTGACGGTATTTGAGAATGTGGCTTTTCCATTGCGGGTTCACACAGACCTTCCCGAAGAGATGATTCATGATCTGGTACTGATGAAGCTCCAGGCCGTGGGATTGCGCGGAGCGAGAGAGTTGATGCCCAGCGAGCTTTCCGGAGGGATGGCGCGGCGAGCTGCGTTGGCAAGGACCATTGCTTTGGATCCTGAAATGGTGATGTATGATGAACCCTTTACCGGGCAGGACCCAATCGCAATGGGAGTGATCGTGCAGTTGATTCGCCTGTTAAATGATGCGTTGGGGCTGACAAGTATTGTTGTCTCCCATGATATTCAGGAATCCCTCAGCATTACTGATCATCTTTGCATTGTCGCTGACGGAAAAGTCATGGGGCAGGGCAGTCCTGAACAATTGAAGCAGGAAGGAAGTGCTTTTGTGAAACAGTTTCTCAATGGGTTGCCGGATGGGCCGGTACCTTTCCATTACCCCGCGCCGGACTATGGTGTCGACCTGTTGCAAGGAGACCAGGATGCTGGATTTTCTGCAACGGACCGGTAAGAAAGGATTACTCTCAATCGCCGCTTTAGGCCGGGCCGGGATGTTTTTGATCGGTTCGCTGACAGGGATTCCCAGTTGGAAAGGGGTCCCTTTATTTATCAAGCAGCTCTACTCTATTGGTGTGTTGTCGCTGGTGATTATCATCGTCAGCGGTTTGTTTATTGGGATGGTGTTAGGGTTGCAGGGATATAATATCCTTGTCGATTACGGATCTGAGCAGGCCATAGGTCAAATGATCGCGCTGACCCTGGTGAGGGAGCTTGGCCCTGTGGTGACAGCGCTGCTCTTTGCCGGCCGGGCCGGTTCAGCCTTGACTGCCGAAATCGGGCTGATGAAAACAACGGAACAGCTTTCCAGTCTTGAGATGATGGGCGTGGATCCGTTAAAGCAGATCGTCGCTCCGCGCTTGACGGCAGGCTTTGTTGCAATGCCTTTGCTCGCCATGATTTTTAGTGTGGTGGGCATATGGGGTGGGATGATGGTTGGTGTTGACTGGCTGGGGGTCTACGAAGGTTCTTTTTGGGGCAACATGCAGTCAGCCGTTGATTTTCGTGAAGATATTCTGAACGGCGTCGTCAAAAGTATTGTGTTTGGGGTTGTGTGTACCTGGATCGCTGTTTTTCAAGGATATGATTCTGTACCAACATCTGAAGGCATCAGTGCCGCCACTACGAAAACGGTAGTGTACTCTTCCCTGGCTGTTCTGGGATTGGATTTTATTTTGACCGCTGTCATGTTTGGAGATTTTTAGATATGCGACTGCGCACAATGGAAATATCAGTAGGGCTTTTTATCATGGCGGGCGTCGCCGCTCTATTCCTGCTGGCACTGGAAGTCAGTGGGCTCTCCCTGCGTCCCACAGAAAAAACTTATAAGGTCTATGCTGAATTCAATGATGTTGGTGGATTGCGAGTCAGAGGGAAGGTGTCTCTGGCTGGTGTCACGATTGGCCGTGTCAGTAATATTTATCTCGACAATCGAACCGTGAAAGCTGTGGTAGAAATGGATATTGATTCTGAAGTGGATTATCTGAGCCGGGACAGCATTGCTGTCGTCAGCACGGCGGGTCTGTTGGGCGAAAAATATATCAATGTCTCTATTGGTGGAGATGAAGAAGTGCTGGAAGAGGGAGATTTCTTTGATAGTACGCAAAGTGCACTGAATCTGGAAAAGTTGATCAGTGACTTCGCAACCAATAAGTTTTAGGGCCGGGTGGCGTGTGTCAGCTCTAATCGGTTAATAAATGAGATTGCTGGACGTTTTGTTAATTTTGGGATCAATCACATGAAATATATTGCAAGCAGATTGTGTCTGGTCGCCATGCTTATGGTGGCTTTTGGTGCCTGGGCTGACATTGCTGGGGATGTAAGGAAAACGGTAGAGGACAGCACCGAGTTTCTCGTAAATAAGCTTGAGCAGGAACGGGAAACCTATAATACCGATCCGAATAAGTTTTATTCCGTCATGGAAGAGGCGTTGTCCGACTCGGTCGATTTTCGTCGCATTGCAGCCCGCGTTATGGGGCGCTATCGCCGGGAGGCGACTTCCGATCAAAAGAACGCGTTCGTAGAGGCTTTCAAGAAAAGTCTGTTTAATGCCTACGGCAAAACATTGGTTGAAAGTGGTGAATTCCAGATTGATGTGCTGAATGCTGATGTTAATCCAAGGGATGAGGATAAGGCGACTGTTGAGCTGGAAGTGACAACAGCGACAGGGAGCAAATATCCGGTTGTGTACGCTATGTATAAAAATTCCAATGCTCAGAAGTGGCTGCTTGAAAACGTTGTTGTGAATGGTGTGAATATCGGGCTGGCGTTCAGGGATCGATTTGAGCAGCAGTATTCTCAATATAATGGCGACATTGACCAGGTGGTAACTAATTGGTCCAGTGAGCTGGCAGAAAATGAGATAAAAGAGGCCAGTTCTGATAAGGGTGGTCAAGAATAGATGGGGCTGGTTAATACGGAGCGGAAGCCTGTGTCTGAAGCCCAGGTGGATTGGAAATCGGGTGTGGGTAATGATGGTGCGACCTTGGCTTTAACTGGGCATATTGATTTTGACAATTGTGTCAAAGTGATGCAAGAGGGAGAGCGATACCTGTCGGGTAGTGCTGGTACAGGTAAGAACGTCTGTATTGATGTATCTGGAGTGGAAAATGCTCACAGTGTTCTGCTGTCTGTCTTGCTTCGGTGGCTGGCTCTCTCTGAAAAAGTTCAACTTGAAGCCAGTGTTTCAGGCTTGTCCGGCAAAATGTTTGAGGTGGCCCGTGTCAGTGGTATAGACACGGTGTTACCTATTCAGTAACCGCAGTTTGGGGGCAATTAATTGCCCCCAAACTGCGGATTAATTTGGGTGCCATGCCTGCAATAGGGTAGAATTACGCGCCTGTAAAAAATTCCTTTGAGGTTGTATCGAATGTCACCCGAAGAACTGCAAACAATTCTGCAAGAAAAACTCTCCGACTGTGACGTGCAGGTGTCCGGTGATGGTTACCACTACGAAGTGGTGGCTGTGGGTGAGAGGTTTGCTGGTCTCTCTCCTGTCAAGAAGCAGCAGACAGTTTACGGTTGTATAAATGATTTGATTGTTGATGGTACTGTTCATGCGGTGTCGATCAAAACCTATACTCCGGCTGAATGGTCAGAACTCAATAGTTAATTCCGGAAAACCGGTATCAAGACAACCAGGTAAAACGCATGGACAAATTACTGATCAATGGCGGCAAGCCATTGAGCGGAGAAATTCGCATATCCGGCGCCAAGAACGCCGCTCTTCCAATTCTGGCCGCCACTTTGCTGGCTGACGAACCTGTCACCGTAGGCAATTTACCGCACTTGAACGATATCACCACCATGATTGAGCTGTTGGGCCGCATGGGGGTGGAATTGTTGATTGACGAGAAGATGAGTATTGAGGTACATGCCAATACTATCAAGCATTTGACAGCCCCCTATGAGCTTGTCAAAACCATGCGTGCTTCCATTCTGGTTTTGGGGCCGATGGTGGCGCATTTCGGTCAGGCAGAAGTGTCTCTCCCCGGTGGCTGTGCTATCGGAAGTCGCCCTGTAGATTTGCACATTCGTGGACTGGAAGCGATGGGCGCCCAAGTCGAAGTCGAGGGTGGCTATATCAAGGCCAAAGTCGATGGGAGGCTAAAAGGTGCGCATATCTACATGGATACTGTGACGGTTACCGGTACGGAAAACATTCTGATGGCAGCGACGCTGGCGGACGGTAAAACCATTATCGAAAATGCTGCGCGCGAGCCGGAAGTAATTGATTTGGCTGAATGCCTGATAAAAATGGGCGCAGACATTAAAGGCCACGGTTCTTCCACGATCGAGATCAATGGTGTCAAACGTCTGAAAGGTTGCCATTATGATGTGTTGCCTGACAGAGTCGAGACTGGTACCTACCTTGTCGCCGCTGCCGCGACCCGTGGCCACGTCAAGTTAAAGGATACCCGCGAGGATTTGCTGGAAGCTGTGCTGCTGAAGCTCGAAGAAGCTGGAGCCCATATCAACACCGGTTCAAACTGGATTGAGCTGGACATGAAGGGAAATGCGCCTAAAGCGGTGAGTGTCAGAACCGCTCCCTATCCAGCATTTCCCACAGACATGCAGGCGCAGTTCGTGACGCTGAATGCTGTTGCTGAAGGAACAGGGGCTGTCATAGAAACCGTATTTGAAAATCGGTTCATGCATGTGCATGAGTTGATTCGAATGGGGGCGAAGATAAAGCTGGAGGGGAATACCGCGATCACCGAAGGTGTTCCGATTCTGGCCGGTGCTCCGGTAATGGCGACAGACTTGCGTGCTTCTGCCAGTCTCGTCATTGCAGGTCTGGTTGCTACCGGAGATACGGTGGTGGATCGGATCTATCATATTGATCGTGGATACGAGTGTATTGAAGAAAAAGTACAGTTACTGGGTGGCAAGATTAGACGTCTACCCGGCTAATGTACGATAGGCTGAGAAGGAGAGGGTGCACCCTCTCCTGCAAACTTCCCCTTGGGCTGCAATGCCCTGCGACAACTGAAAACGGGTCATGAATTCAAATATAACGATTGCTTTATCCAAAGGCCGGATTCTGGACGACACATTGCCGCTATTGGCAGCAGCCGGAATCGTACCAGAAGAAGATTTAAGGAAGAGCAGAAAGCTCATCTTCGGCACAAACCGGGATAACGTCAAATTGGTTGTGCTAAGGGCAACAGATGTACCAACTTACGTTCAGCATGGTGTGGCGGATCTTGGAGTCGCGGGAAAAGACGTTCTGATGGAACATGGGTCGGAAGGTTTGTATGAGCCGTTGGATCTCAGGATTGCCACCTGTCGGTTAATGACGGCAGCAATCAAGGGCGTTGAGCCTAAATCAGGCCGTATTAAGGTGGCTACGAAGTTTGTGAATATTGCCAAGCGTTACTACGCAAGTCGTGGTATCCAGGCTGATATCATCAAGCTTTATGGCGGTATGGAGTTAGCGCCGTTGATGGGGTTGGCGGATGAGATTGTCGACATTGTCGATACCGGGAATACGCTGAAAGCCAATGGACTGGAAGCCCGGGATCTGATCTGTCATATCAGCTCAAGGTTGATTGCCAATAGTGCCTCCATGAAGATGAAGCATACGATGATTCAGCCTATTGTTGATTTGATTGCGAAAGCGGTTGATTAGAGGCTGTCGAATTTAAGGTGATTGAAGAAGATCATAGGTTGTTTTTCTTTCATTGTGCATCGTGAGAATATTTGAGCAGTTGATACAGGCAGGAATCTGAAATGCGTGAACTTGATAGTTGTCAGAATGACTTTCAATCGGCACTGGATGCTTTGTTGGCTTTTGAGGAAGAAGCTAACGCCAATGTTAATCATGTCGTGGAAGAGATTCTGTCACATGTAAAGCTGCGCGGAGATGATGCCGTTGTCGAATACACCTGTCGATTTGACCGCATGTCGGCGGAGTCTATGAAAGACTTGAAGGTGCCCAGGGAAAAGCTTCAGGAAGCGTTTGATTCCCTTTCCTCTGGAGAGCAGGAAGCGCTGCATGTCGCTGCTCAGCGTATCAGAGATTATCACAGCAAACAGGTTCAGGATTCTTGGCAATATCAAGAGGCGGATGGAACCATACTGGGTCAGAAGGTCACGCCACTGGATCGTGTCGGCATTTATGTACCCGGAGGCAAAGCTGCCTATCCTTCTTCGGTGCTGATGAATGCCATTCCTGCGAAAGTGGCGGGGGTCGGTGAAATTATCATGACTGTGCCGACACCTGGCGGTGATTTGAATCCACTGGTTCTTGCTGCTGCAGCGGTTGCCGGAGTGGATCAGGTGTTCACTATTGGTGGTGCCCAGGCTGTCGGTGCGCTGGCTTATGGCACAGGTTCGGTGCCTCGTGTTGACAAGATTGTAGGTCCGGGAAATATATATGTAGCCACAGCGAAGCGTATTGTTTTTGGAGCGGTTGGGATTGACATGATTGCCGGCCCCTCTGAAATCTGTGTGGTTTGCGACGGTAAAACCAATCCTGACTGGATAGCTATGGATCTGTTCTCTCAGGCAGAGCATGATCAGGATGCTCAGTCTATTCTGATTTCCCCGGACGCTGAATTTTTGGAGGCGGTGAAAGCCTCTGTGAAGAAGCTGCTTCCGGGTATGGAACGCAAAGACATCATCGATGCCAGCCTGTCATCTCGTGGCGCACTGATTAAAGTGCAGGACATGGATGAAGCCGTTGAGGTCGTCAATAAAATTGCGCCCGAACACTTGGAGCTTTCTGTCGCAAATCCGGATTCATTATTACCTTCGATACGTCATGCCGGTGCGATTTTTATGGGAAGGTACACCGCTGAAGCGCTTGGTGACTATTGTGCGGGTCCCAATCACGTATTGCCAACTTCCGGCACGGCTCGTTTTTCAAGTCCATTGGGGGTTTATGACTTTCAGAAGCGCTCATCAATTATTCATTTTTCGGCGCAGGGAGCTTCGCAGGTCGGGCGCACCGCTTCTGTTCTGGCCAGAGGGGAAGGCCTGACAGCTCACGCGATGTCTGCCGAATATCGAATTAAAGACGATTGAATTTTGAGCGAATCTGGCGTTAAGCCAGTGTATTGATAGAGGCTGAACAATGAGTGATAAAAACAGAGTGGCGCAATGGGTGCGGCCGGAAATTCGGGCGATATCTGCGTATCATGTAGCTTCCTCTGCCGGTATGCTGAAATTGGATGCCATGGAAAATCCTTACAGCTTTCCTGAGTCTCTGCGCCAGGATGTTGCAGATGCCCTGCATTCCACTGCGGTAAATCGTTATCCGGATCCTGAGGCTTCTGACATCAAAGCTGCCTTGAAGTCTCTTTATCGGCTGGACGACTCTGTTGATATCCTGTTTGGCAATGGCTCGGATGAAATTATCCAGATTCTTGCCATGGTCATGGGGGGGCCGGGAAGAACGATCCTGTCGCTGGAACCAAGCTTTGTTATGTACAAAATGATAGCAACCTTCACTGGCAGCGATTATGTTGGTGTGCCGCTATCCAGCGATTATGACATTGATATTGAATCCACAATCGAGGCTATCCAGCAGCATCAGCCATCTCTGGTGTTCATCGCCCAGCCTAATAATCCAACAGGAAATCTGTTTTCTGACGCAGCGTTAAGGGCCATTGTTGAGGCTGCACCGGGAGTTGTCGTCATTGATGAGGCGTATACGGCTTTCACTGATGCCGATTATATGTCCTGGCTGCAGGATAACGAGCATGTGTTGATCATGCGAACCTTTTCCAAGGTCGGCTTGGCTGGATTGCGGTTCGGGATGTTGTACGGTTCGCCGCTGTGGATTGAACAATTCAATAAAGTAAGGCTTCCATACAACATCAATTCGTTGACTCAGTCTGTTGCTCTGAAAGCTCTAGAGAACTTTGACATGCTGCTGGAACAGACGGAGCAGTTGCGTAAGGATCGAAGTGTTCTTTTTGATGCCCTTTCAGAGTTCTCTTCGTTTAAAGTATTTCCTAGCGAAGCCAATTTTATTTTGGTCAGGCTGCCTCACTCCGCGCGCCGAATATTTGAATTGCTGAAAGAGCAGGGGGTACTGATTAAGTGTCTGGACGGTGCCCATCCGATGCTGTCGGAATGTTTACGGTTTACTGTGGGGACTCCTCAGGAAAACGAGCAGTTATTGAAAGCCCTTAAGTCAGTCGTGGAGGCTGTCGGGCTATCATGATTTCCGGCGTATGGCTTTAATTTCTAGCTTCTCTATTCAACTGGCCGGTCGGTAATAACCGGCCTGATTTCAAGTAATTCTCCCCGTCGGAAGACGGTAAGGGTTGCTTGACTGCCTGGCCGCATGCCTGAAACCAGTATTTTCCCTTGCTGAGCCGAGGTGATGGCGGTACCGTTGATTCTCAATATGACGTCTCCCGCCAGAAGCCCTTCCCTGGCGGCGGGGCTGTTCTCATGTACCCCTGTCACCAGCATTCCGTTTGTATGTCCAAGTCCGAAAAAATCTGCTTCATAGGGGGTAAGGGCATGCATTTCCACTCCCAAATAACCCCTGACAACTTTTCCATTCTTAATCAGTTCTCTGGCGATTCGCATGGCGATTTCCGCCGGAATCGCGAAGCTGATTCCCTGATATGTCCCGTCTGTCGAAAACAGGGCAGTCACTATTCCTATCAGTTCTCCCGCAGGGTTTACTAAAGCGCCTCCTGAACTACCAGGGTTAATCGCGACATCTGTCTGAATATAATTCTCGATATTGGCCAATCCCAGATTGCTTCGACCGAGGCCGCTGACAATGCCTTGCGTGACCGCCTGGCCAACACCGTAAGCATTTCCTATTGCCAGAACGATATCGCCAGGGCGGGGAGTGGTGGTATCGAAGTTGATGGGTTGCCCCATGCCGTTGTGATCTTTTTGTGAAGGTGTTGAGATAAATTTCGGCGGTATTTTTATGACAGCCAGATCACTGTCAGGGTCCTCGGCAACCAGGGTGGCTGCTACAGTTTCCCCGTTTGACAGGCTGATGCGAATATTCTCTGTCATGCGTACAACGTGGTAGTTGGTAAGGATGTGACCCTGGCTATCAATAATGACTCCTGATCCCAAGCGAGGTGACTTAGGCTCAGGCTTGCTTAACCGGTCGCCGTAGCTGGAAAACAGAGGGTTGTTCCAAAGTCCCGTGTTTTCATCATCCGCACTTTCACTGTAAATGCTGACGACAGACGAGGCGGCGCGCTTAACAGCTGCTGCATAGCTTAATGGTGACGGGGATGCGGGCTTGGGGTGTTGGTAAAGATACCAGGTCAAGTAGATCAGGGCCGATAGAAGACCGATGATAATGGACATTAAGACCTGAGTGCTGCTTCTGTGCATATATACCAACAGTGATTCGGTTTGATGGAGAGAGGCGTTTTTCTTAGATAAAACAGTATATTGCCATAGAAATAATAGAGTATATATCCGTGTTAGGCACTAATCCTACTCCGGTCTGTAGTAGATGTGGTTAATGTCGGGGGAGATAATGCTGGTGCTGGCGAAATCAGTCCGTAGATGAGCGTGATAGATGGAAGTGGATTTGTCAGAGCGGTTTGTCGCTGAAGGGAACTTTGCCATAATGGCCGGATATTGAGTCAAAAGTGGTTTATAGGAGGGCATCTTGGTTCAGCAGCAAGTGCTATTAAGCAGATTGAATGAATGGTTACAGCCGAATATGGTGCGAGACTTCTGTCCGAATGGTCTCCAGGTGGAAGGGTGTCATGAAATCAAGAAAATCCTCTGCGGGGTGACGGCGACACAGGCTCTGATAGATCGTGCTCTGGAAACAGGAGCTGATACCTTATTGGTGCATCATGGTTATTTCTGGAAATCAGAAAACCCATCTATAGTTGGTATGAAGCGTCGCCGGCTGGCCAGTTTGTTAGTGAACAATATCAATCTGTTTGCTTATCATCTGCCTTTGGATATTCATCCAGAATTTGGAAATAATGCGGGCTTGGCGCGGCAGTTGGAATTGGTTGTTGAGGGGCAGATAGATGCGGGAGGCACTCCTGGGTTGCTTTGGTATGGCAGATTACCCAGACCCATGACTCACACAGACCTGAATGAATACGTCAGTCACCGCTTGAGTCGGGCGCCGTTGGTTGTGTCGGGCGGGAAGGAAAAGGTTGAGACTGTGGCTTGGTGTACCGGTGGAGCTCAGGGGTTTATCGATGATGCCCATGCATTGGGGGTTGATGCCTACATTAGTGGTGAAATATCCGAACAGACAACGCACAGTGCGCGTGAGCAGGGGATTACCTATATTGCTGCAGGGCATCACGCATCTGAACGTTATGGCGTACAGTTGCTGGGGGAGCGGGTTAGGAAGGAGTTTGATGTAATCGTCGAGTACTGCGAGCTTGCTAATCCGGCTTGATGGATTGTCTGAGTGTATTCCAGGACAATCACTAAGATAAGTTACTAACTATATAAGGATAAGGCGCGCAGCATAGGATGCGCGCCTATTTTCTGTACAGACGGTGCTCTGTGTCACTCGGTACTGGCTTTGTCTTTCTTGGCCGTAGAGTCTTCTTCGTTGGGATTAGGCTGGAAGCCAAAATCCTCGGCGAGAGTTCCCTTTTCCTTTGGACTGCTCTTAGGAGCGTAATCTCTGGGAGGATCAAACAGCTCTGCCTGATACCTTTCATTCTTGGAAAGCTTTTCAGTGCGAAGAGGCTTTGTGGGGGCAGAAGATGCCACTAACGATTTAAACTCTGTATCACTGCACAGACGCTCTGCACCTACTGCCAGATGATTGAAGATTTCCCGATAGTTGGCATTGAGTCGTCCAAGCATCTCAGCCGTCCGGGTAAAGTGCTCCGTGACCTCGGCTTGATAGCGCATATGCTGGTCTTGCAGCTGATCCATCTGGCTTTCCAGCCGTCTGTTCTTAGCGCTTTCTGAATGCAGAAACTTGTGCAGAAGAATGCCTATCCCGGTGCCGATCAGGAATGCGATAACCGCAATTACTATAGTAGAACCCATATATTGTTTCGCTCAATCAAGCTGTTCAATCAAATTTCAGGTCAAGTATACCGATTTTACTCGGACTATTTCCATGCCGGACTGGTAGCTTTTGGTCGCAAGGGGGGGGCATCCCAATGCCGGAAAAGCTGCAAGTTACGTATAATTCGTCGATGCAGTGGCTAATATGCGTTGAAATAGGCAAAATATGGGCGTTTTTGGGCAGTACTTGATGATCTTAAAAAAAGTCTGAAGATTGAAAAAATTGTTAAAACCTTTCAGTAAAACCAAAAGTGGTGAGGTGAGGAAGTAGTGACAACTCCACTGGAGAAATACCGTCGGGATCTGGAAAGATCTGATTTCAGTTATGACGTAGCCCAGGAAATGGCCGTCAATAAGCTGCAGGATCTTTATGAGCGATTGGTGAAAGCCGAGGAGAAACGCCAGTCCCAGAGTCCATTTGCCAGGCTGGCAAGCAAAGTCTCGCGCAAGAAGAGTAAAGTCTCTCCGGAAAAAGGTCTCTATTTTTGGGGCGGTGTTGGTCGTGGTAAGACTTATCTGATGGATACGTTTTACGAAAGTTTGCCTTTCGAGCGAAAAATGCGGGTACATTTTCATCGATTTATGCAAAAGGTTCATCAGGAATTAAAAGCCCTCAAAGGCGAGAAAAATCCATTGGAGCAAGTGGCTGACAGATTCAGTAAAGAGGCCAGCATTATCTGCTTTGATGAGTTTTTTGTGACGGATATTGGTGATGCGATGATTCTGGGAACGCTGATGGAAGGCCTATTTTCCCGTGGGGTGGCTTTGGTCTGTACCTCAAATATCGTACCGGACGGACTCTATAAGGACGGTTTGCAGAGACAAAGATTTCTTCCTGCTATTGCTCTTTTGAACGAGCATACGGAGGTGGTAAATGTCGATGGCGGCACTGACTATCGTTTACGTTCGTTGGAGCAGGCGGAGCTTTACCATTTTCCTCTGGATGACGAGGCAGATGCCAGTTTGGAGCAAAGTTATCAGAATTTGGCTTTGGAAGATGGCTGCCATGGTGTTGAGCTTGAGGTTAATGGACGTCTCCTGAAAGCAATCAAGCGAGCAGAGGATGTTGTATGGTTCGATTTTAAAGAGCTGTGCGACGGTCCTAGAAGTCAGAATGATTATATTGAGCTGGCGAAAGAGTTTCACGCTGTTCTGGTGAGTGACGTTCCGGTATTAAAGGCGGATGTTGAAGATCAGGCTCGCCGCTTTATCAACCTGGTGGATGAGTTTTATGACCGTCGTGTGAAGATGATCATTTCTGCCGAAGCGGCGATTCATGAGATTTATCAGGGAGAGCGTTTGAAGTTTGAATTCGAACGTACTGAAAGCCGACTTCTGGAGATGCAATCCCGGGAATATCTGGCTTCCCCTCACAGGGCTTAAGTTTTTTCAGACTGTCGGATTTAAACAGGTTCTGGGATTACAAAGTAAGGAGCAGGTTTTCTCTCTGTTGAACAGTTCGTCAAAACTCAGAGATAGAAGCTCTGACGTTAAAACTCTGACCTACCTCGATACCTTGTTATCAGGCCTGTATCAACAGGCCTGAGTTTTATGCATTAAGGTTCACTTATAGAATTTCTATCGCGACAGCAGTAGCCTCACCGCCCCCAATACACAGCGCGGCAACGCCTTTCTTCTTACCTTGCTTTTTCAGTGCGTGCATGAGTGTCACGATAATTCGTGAGCCAGTCGATCCCACTGGATGACCCTGAGCACAGGCACCTCCGTATACATTGACCTTATCCATATCCAAGCCCAGCTCCTGAACTGCCAGCATGGTGACCATGGCGAAAGCTTCATTGATTTCATACAGGTCTACGTCATTTATGGTCCAGCCTGCTTTATCAAGAACCTTCTGGATTGCCCCGATGGGGGCAATGGTGAATTCTTCAGGCGCTTGGGAGCTTGTACTGTGAGCAACGATGCGAGCTTCCGCTTTGATATTTCGGCGTTCAGCCTCCTCCGCACTCATCAGAATCAGTGCGGAAGCGCCGTCAGAGATGGAGCTGGAATTGGCTGCTGTGATGGTGCCGTCTTTCTGGAAAGCCGGGCGCAGAGTGGGAATTTTATCGAGCTTGGCATTCCCGGGTTGCTCGTCATGTTCAACCAGGACATCCCCTTTGCGAGTTCTGACTGTAACCGGAACGATTTCATCATCCAGTAAACCCGCATCTATTGCTTTCTGTGCCCGGGTGAGGGAACGGATAGCAAATTCGTCCATTTGCTCACGATTAATGTTAAACCTGTCTGCAACTTCCTGGGCAAAAGACCCCATGAGTCTGCCGCTTTTGGCATCCTCCAGGCCGTCAAGAAACATGTGATCCTTGATTTCGCCGTGGCCCATGCGATAGCCGAAACGGGCTTTCTCAAGAATATAAGGGGCATTGGACATGCTTTCCATGCCGCCGGCGACCATGATGTTATTGGTTCCGGCCTTGATCAGGTCATGGGCCAGCATGGTGGCTTTCATGCCGGAGCCGCATAGCTTATTGACGGTCGTCGCGCCGCTAGTGTTGGGAATGCCCGCATCCAACATTGCCTGACGGGCGGGGCCTTGTTTCAATCCCGCGGGGAGTACGCAGCCCATAATTACTTCTTCTACATCCGAAGGGCTGAGATTGGCTTTCTCAATGGCTGATGAAATGGCAATCGCGCCCAGTTCAACGGCCGTCATGGCGCTCAGGCTACCCTGAAATCCACCCATTGGAGTACGTGCTCCGGAAACAATGACAACGTCTGTTGCTTTCATGACCTTCCTCTTATTGCTCTCTATTATTCAGATTGTTATTTCAGCTTCGATTGTTAATTCAGCATGTACAAAACGCTTGCTCCATAGTTTACCAAGCTTTCTGTTCAGTCGGAATTAACCTTCAAAAGTTGTCCGGAAATATGGACGATCAGTTCCACAAACTTTCTTATTTATTCGTAACTTGCGATTTTTTCATTAGGCATTGGTGTATATTTAAATTAGCGACTATAGTGTGTAGGAGACTTTAGCGTCGAAGTACCGCCCGTGGTCTTTTTAAACCGGGCGGGAACTAACAAAAACAATATTCTTATCGGGTTTACATCAAGCAACTTCTTGCTTCAGCAGGAAGAAATAGAAAAATAATGGAGTAGCGTTCGATGACGAAAAATAATCAGCGTTGGCATCAGTGGACAATGCTGCCGGTTGCGGCTGCCGTGGCAGCGTCCATATCTGCTCCCGCAAGCGCGTTTCAATTTTATCTGGGCGATATAGAAGGGTCGCTGGATACCACTCTTTCAGCAGGGGCGAGTTGGCGTGTAGAAGACCGGGATCATGCTCAACTGGGCCAGGGTAATTTGGGAGTTCCTGCTGGTAGCACTACAGGGGCTTCAACTTCCAACACCGATAATGGCAACTGGAACTTTAAGAAAGGGGAAACCTATTCCAAATTGTTAAAGGGTACTACCGACCTGTTGCTTCGTTACGAGGATTACGGTGCTTTTACCAGGCTTCGTTACTATTATGATGTCGAATTGAAGGACGAAAGCCGGGCTTACGATAATGTCGGCCAGACTCGACCTTTGGGTGAGGGGACCCTCGATCAGGCCGGTGCAGATGTACGTTTTCTGGATGCCTATGTATGGGCTGATCTCTATGCAGGGGATACACCAATTAACCTGAGGCTTGGCAGGCAGGTTGTCAGTTGGGGGGAAAGTACCTTTATCTTCGGGGGGATCAACTCAGTAAACCCTGTGGACTTCTCGGCGGCAAGGGCGCCAGGAGCTGAAGTAAAAGACGTACTGATGCCGGTAAACATGCTATATGGATCTGTTGGCCTAACTCAAGACGTGACCGTCGAAGCCTTTTATCAGTTTGAGTGGGAAAAAACGGAACCGGATCCCTGTGGGACCTTTTATTCCAATAATGATGTCGCCACCGATGGTTGTGGACCAATATATCTGGCTGGGCAGATTCCAGAATCCTTAGCTGATGCTCAAGGTCTTTATGTCGCACGTGCAGGTGATGATGAGCCGGATAATGACGGTATTTTCGGTGTGGCTTTGCGCTGGTATGCAGCGGATCTGGGGGATACAGAGTTTGGTTTTTACTATACTCGAACTCATAGTACCATCCCTTATGCCAGCTTTATCAGCAGTGAAACTGCTGGAAATCCCTCCACCGCGAACTACTTTATTACTTATCCGGAAGACATTGACCAGTTTGCGATCAGTTTTAACACCAGTACTGATAGTGGCTGGTCGATTGGCGGGGAAATTTCACACCGCCCGGACATGCCTGTAGCGCGTAACGGTTTTGAAATGACGGCCTCTGCACTGGGGCAGCCATACGCGGCTTTTGTGGATGACTGGTCACCTGGTGAGGTTATTCGGGGATATGATGAGTTCCCCATGACCCAGCTGCAATTCACATTTGTGAAATTCTTCGATCAGGTTCTTGGTGCGAGCCGCCTGACTTTTGTGTCAGAAATCGGTGGTGTATACCTGGACGGAATTCCTGATAACTCCCGCTATGGTCGCGACAGTACGTTCGGTATTGGGCCTATTACGACAGGCAGTGGCGATGAATGTACTGACCCGACAATCAATATTAATCCAAGCAACTGTAAAGATGATGGATATGTGACCGACTTCTCAGCCGGTTATCGTATGCGTTTCTCGCTTGATTATCCTGATGTGGCCGCAGGGATCAACCTGACACCAGTTCTGTCACTTAGTCACGATGTTTATGGTTATGGTCCGATCATTTTCAGAGAAGGCAGCAAATCTGTTGGTCTGACGCTGAATGCGCTTTACCTGAACAAATATTCGGCGTCCGTTGGTTACGTATCCTATTTTGGCGGCGAACCTTATAACTACCTCAACGACAGAGACACCGTATCCGCCAGTGTTGGTGTGTCTTTCTAGGAAATTACAATACGAACCAAGGGTTTATGAGGTAACCTCGATGAAATTGAATTCTATGATTAAATACAGTGCCATTGCCGTGGCACTGTCATCTTCGCTTGCTTGGGGTCAGGTTTCTCCTGAAGAGGCAGCGAAACTGGGCGATACTTTAACGCCTATAGGTGCTGAGAAAGCCGGAAATGCAGACGGTACCATTCCTGCCTGGGATGGTGGATTGAGCAGTGTTCCAGCAGGCTTTGATGGTGTTAACTACATTGATCCGTTTGCCGGTGAGTCTCCCAAGTTTGAGATTACTGAATCCAATGCGGATCAGTACAAGGACAAGTTGTCAGTCGGCCAGATGGCGATGCTGAAGAAATATTCCGATTATAAAATCAGGGTATTCCCCACACATCGTACAGCGGCCTATGAACAGATCATTTATGACGCCGCCAAGAGGAATGCGACCTCTGCCAAGCTAGTAGCAGATGGCAACGGAATGAATGACTATGAGCTTTCGGTGCCGTTTCCCATACCCCACGGTACTGATCGCGAAAAAGCGCATCAGATTATGTGGAACCATATTACCCGCTGGCGGGATGGTAGTCTGAAACGTAATGTTGTGCAGATGACGCCTCTGGCAAATGGAGATTATACGCCGGTTAAATTCTCTGAGCAGCTAAGCTATCGTACATCCCTGACGGATTATGATCCGGCGGCTGATCCCAACGTTATCTATTATTTCAAGCAGGAGATCACTTCTCCGGCTCGTTTGGCAGGTAATGTTCTCCTGGTACATGAGACTTTGAACCAGGTAAAAGAGCCACGTCGTGCCTGGATATACAACAGTGGTCAACGTCGGGTGAGAAGGGCTCCTCAGGTTGCTTATGACGGCCCGGGAACCGCTTCTGATGGCCAGCGTACCACGGACAACTTTGATATGTTTAACGGTGCTCCTGACCGTTATGACTGGAAGTTGATGGGTAAAAGGGAAATGTATATTCCATACAATTCCTATGAGCTGAATTCCAAGAAAAATTCATATGACTCAATTATCAAGGCCGGCCATATTAACCAGAATCTGGCACGATATGAGCTGCACAGAGTCTGGGTGGTGGAGGCGACTCTGAAGCCTGGCGAACGTCATATCTACGCCAAGCGAGTCTTCTACGTGGATGAGGATACCTGGCAGATTGTATTGGTCGATCATTATGATGGTCGCGGCGATCTTTGGCGCGTAGCCGAAGGCCACCACATCTATTTCTACGACCAGAAAATTTCCTGGTTTTCAGCAGAAACTCTGTATGATCTGTTGTCTGGGCGCTATCTGGTCCTTGGCCTGACCAATGAAGAGCCAAAAGGATATGAGTTTGATGTTGAAAGCGGTTCCGATGAGTTTACGCCGGCAGCTTTGAGAAGGGCTGGTCGTCGTTGATACTCCATCAGTGATATTTAAAAAGGCGGGGTATCCCGCCTTTTTTATGTGCTTTACAGCACTGCTGAATCAGATACCTGGCAACTCAGGCTTTTGGATATTGTTTATGGAGTTGGGCCAACAGCGCGTCTTTCTCTTTCCAGAGCTCTGATACCCATTCTTGAAACTCTGAACGAAACTGTTCATCGTCCATGTAGTCCTTACCGAGAAACTGAGACGGTAATTCGATTTTCTGAATCCGCACCACCACTCTTCTTACACGACCGGACATAAAACTCCAGAACCCACGGTCATCTCCAGGGTAATGGATGGTGATATTCAGCATTGTGTGGAGCTGCTCTCCCATTGCCCCAAGGACAAAAGCCGCGCCGCCAGCTTTGGGCTTCAACAGGTATTGGTAGGGTGACTTTTGTCGACGGTGTTTTTCCTCGGTATAGCGGGTGCCTTCCAGGAAGTTAAATACTGTTACCGGGGTGTATTTGAATTTTTCACAAGCTTTGCGGGTCGTTTCGAGATCTTTTCCTTTCAGCTCAGGATTTCTCTCAATTTCCTCTTTGCTATAACGTTTCATAAAGGGAAAATCCAGAGCCCACCAGGCAATACCTATAAAGGGGACCCATATTAGTTCCTGTTTCAAGAAGAATTTGATCATCGGAATTTTTCGCATGAGGACTTTCTGGACGACAGGAATATCTGCCCAGGACTGATGGTTACAAGTCACGAAATACCAGTCTTTGGGGGACAATCCTTCCAATCCCTCAATATCCCAGTGTATGTCGTGCATTACACTCAAAAGCAAGTTATTGAATCCAATCCAGAGATTCGCGATTTCGATCAAAATAATGGTGCATATTTTGCGAAAGAACTGGATAGGAATTATCAGTTTCAGAAAGGCAAACAGCAGCACGAGAGGAAATAAAGTTACTGTCGAAAGGCCGATTGATGTAAGCGTTAAAGCCCCTCTGAGCCAGTGTGGAAGAAAGCTAAGCATAGATGTCGTATTTTTCTAATTAATGGACGCATTTTTATGAGAAATGCATGAATTCAAGACAAATAGCGAATAACGCCGTATTTTCAGGGATGATTCTCCCATCATTTGGCGTTCAGGTTAAGACTAAATGTCAGAGGAGAAGACAAATTTGGGAAGCACTGACCTAAGCACTTATTGAGGTCAGTGGCCGGAGTCTGGTTGCTTCAATTATCAGGTGTTGAAGGGATGTTGTTTGTTTCTGTATTTGCAGAACGCTCACCCAGTAGAGCTTCAGTCTGCCTTTTTGCCTTGGATTTTATTTCGGGCGTGACGTATTGGCTGAGCGTTCCCAAGGCTGCGGCCATTACTGCAATGTCGTCGGTATAGCCGAGAATTGGGGTCAGGTCAGGGATGCCGTCAATGAGCGAGATAAAATAAGCCAGGGCTCCATATATTACAGACTTGCACCAGGCAGGCGTTTCCTTGGCTGTGGAGGTATAAAACAGTGTCAGAGCTGACTCTACTGCAGTATAGCCTGCAGTGCGGCCAGCCATCTTCAGCTTTTTCCAGAGTTTTCCGGTGGTGAAACCTCGGTTGGTTTTTGATGTTTCCACAGGATAGTCCTCATCTCGAAAATCAATTATGAACAGTCCTCAGTTAGTATACCTCTCTTCTAACTTGTTTACTCTGATCATGCTCTGCAGTTCCGCGATATAGTCATCGCCACGGGAAGAGTATCTCTGTAGTCCTTCTGTCAGAGCAATGGCAGAGATAGGGCTTTCTGAAGTCCTCAGGCCTTCCCTGACTTGTCTTAGGTCCGAATAGTAGTCATGGCGGTTAAGGTTCAGCATGTAGCTCTGAACGGAATCATAGACTCGTTTGAATTTCGCGACTTCATGAGAGGCGTCAGCCGCTCTTTGACTGGGCTTGATACCGCAACCTTTACGAAAACACCACTCCCCATAGAGGTTGTTTCCCTGGCGGGCAAAACGTGATGTCCCCCAGGCTGATTCATTTGCGGCCTGTGCCAGAGCAAGTGCAGGAGGAATGGTGTCGACTCTTTTAAGCATTAGAGCATAAAAGTTTTTGTCGAATCCGTTACTTGTCGGTACCCGGTACCGGTCTGCTATCCTGGATAATTTGTTTTTATCTTTAGCCGAGAGTTTGGGTTTGGCCTGCATGGCCATGACGAACTCGCGATCTTTAAGTATCTGCTGATTGGAATATGAGATCAGGGGACTGAGAAACTCGAAGAACGCCTCTTTCTTTTCTTTAACATCCCTGATTTTCTTAAAATCAGGCAGTGGTTGATTCAAGTTAACCACCGGCTCTGATGGCTTTTCCTCATCAGGTTCAGGAACAGCTATATCGATGTTCATTGGTGTTAGAAATGCAACCGCAATAGCGAAGAACAACAGAAATACGAGGTGCTTTGCATTTAAAATCATATAGATATTGAGTCCCTGTTTAATGAGGTAAAGCTGACAAACTGATTTTCTAATGATGGTTCTGAAAAATAGGCGTTTTTATAAAAAAATCAATGGCTGGTTACGTAAAGTTCTATGCTGGGGATTAAGTGGGGATTAAGGTCAGAAACTTTCGTGAAAAGTTCTGGTAGTTGAGTCCCTTTATAAAAAGCCGAAATGAGCCCCAGAGAAAAGTTCCCGAGGCAAAATGAGCGCGATTAGATAGAGCCTGGAGGCAAGATCAGTCCGAAGAGGCCGTCAACTCCTGCTCCAGGAAACCATATAGTATACCCAGGTTTTCACCGTATCTCAGGCGCAATATCAGGACCTTTCCTTCGCTGGCAATAAAACCTTCCAGAATGAAATTATCCGTGCCGCCAGTGGGGTCTGCAAAATCCAGCTTCAGTAGATTTCTGTAATCTGGATTGGTATTGGAAGCGGGGCTGGCCGTTGGTTGAACCGTATAGTCGGATGTATTGTTGGAAATATCGCTAAGCTCGGGATCATTGATTGTTTGTGTAACCCTGAGTTCTTTAACGGACAGCGTGGCAGTGTCGCCATCGTTGTCGAACTCTAGAGTGGACAGATTGTAGTTGCTCAACACGGTTTCTGTATCCGTTGCGCGGAAACTGTTGCCGTAAAGGTAGTAACGGTTGTTTGCCAGGCTGATATTGGCATCGCTGATCCTAACGGCATGCGCAATACCCTGGCCCGAGGTTTCAGAGTCAGTTCGCAATACCAGAACATTGCCGAGGGGGTCGCTTGCTCCGACCCAGTCTCCACGGTCATCTCCGCTACTGGCCCAGTTATCCAGCTGAATTCGACCCTTGAAATTGTCAGCACTGGCATTGATGTTTGAGGGACTCGCCAGAGCGCTCAGGCTGTAACTGCCATCGTTGGCTGCAACCAGTGATACCGTATTTGCTGTCAGGTCTGTATTGCGCCCCGTACCATAAGTGTTAAAAATCTCCGGATCACTGCCTCCCAGGGTTGGCTGTGTCACGACTACCTCATTACCGTTCACTTCCCATTGCTCGATGCCGGCATTCAAGTCAACAGGTTGAGTTGTCTGCAGGCTTTGAGTCAGATGGATGACGCCATAAGATGCGTCATCCAGTGTATCCAGCGAAAAGTCATCGGAGTCTGTCATCTTCAAGGAGTAGAACCAGCCGAACGTGTGGCTCTTCTCAAGTGTTTCCTCCCGCTGGTAGTCGCCACCGGTATCTTCTGATAGGCGAAACACGAGACCATCAGAGATATAGGCGGATGCGATCCCCTCGGAGGTTTCATCATCGTCATTGGCTGCTTTGGTGGTGTAGTAGCGTGTGAAGAAAGGGTTGTTCAGCCATCCGGTGGGGCTGGCTGAGGACTCTTGGGTCACTACCTGGGTTTGAAGTCTTGCCATATCAAAATGTCCCCTTGGGGACAGGTAAGTGAATACCGAACCTTCCTGCCGGTTGGTTTCAGTGTCAATAATGGTGCTGCTGATATCAAAAGTATTATCGCTCAATTGTGTCAGTGAGTTTCTTGACCAGGGGATCTGCTCAATCATGACCGGATTGAAATTCAGGATGCTGGTGCTGACGACAATCTTGGGGTAAATATATGAAGTGACGTCAGATTCGGTATTGGTTAATACATCAGACGTCTGGTTGGAAAAAACGATGGTTTTGTTGTCTGCATCGGACTCATCGGGTAATCCCTGATTCAGGCCCATGGCAAATAATATGGAATGATAGTTGCCGGAGCGGTTACTCAGCGCCGGGGCAATTGTCGTGTCCTCAATACTTTCAACTTTGTCTTCTTTGATGGTTTCAATAAACTGATCGACATAATCTTTGACCAGTGTGTTGCTGTCCAGAAGAGCAACCGCTTCGTCGAGGTCATAGCTGTCTGGAATCGTAATTTCGAAATCCATCACGGCATTATTCAGTGCGAGCCAGTTCAGCATGTGAATATCTGACTGGTCTTCGCAGCCTGAGGTTGTACAGGGTAGAAGTGCGTCCAGTTCCGATTGGTTATCGAAGCTGGAAAAAAACTGCTGCACTGCATATTCGGTCGCTGCGTTGATGACAATACCTTCGGCGGAATTGGGAAGGCCTCTTCTTAAGACAGTCCCGTTAGATAGAGTGGCAATGATCGCCAGATCGATTCTGTCCGGGATTGAGTTGTCAAAAACAATGGTGTAGGTGCCGTTTTCATTATCAACAACAAAGTAGTCCCCTTCGGTAATCACATTATCAAAGAGTACTTCACCGTCGCGACTCAAATGCCTGACTTTGATATCTGCATTAACGCTGTCTCCGGCGTCAATAGCGTAAGCTTTATTCGGTGTCAGCAGGTTGAACAGCCTTTGTGCGGTCGTGGCTGAGCTCATGCCGGAGGTTGCTTCTACCTTGAGGTTGATTTCATTCGACGCAACAGGGTCCTCCACTCCGTCGTCATCGCCAGACGGGGGCTGATGTGTCCCCAAGCCGTCAAGGGATTCTTCCCCGCCACCACAACCACTCAGAGACAGACTGAACAGAACAGCCAAAAAGATCAGAAAATGACGTGGAGTTAAAGTTGTTTTACCCCCGAACATCCTGCCGGGAAGATTCCGCACGTACATAATATTATTATCCGATGACTCGTTGATGATAAGTGCTATTTGAGGTCTGGTATCAAATCCTCAAGAGGTTCTAGTTTAAAGGGTCTGCTGGGGGACAAAAAGAAAAAGTAACGGATTATGTGATGTGGTAGGGATCAGGGTGTGAACCCTGTCCCGGTCACACCCAAAGATGTTTCTCAGAATTGATGTCGCTTAGAACTGCAGTGTAAAGCCCAGGTGAACATTTTCGTCAAGTGTTTCACTGCCGGCGTTTTCCACTTTGGTTCTGACAATGCGGTACCCTGCATAGATGTCTGCGTTCTGGATGATGCGATAGGTGACTCGGGAATCAAAGCGAACAAAGCGGTCAATATCGCCAAAGGAGGTGATAGATGGAGCATAGTGAGCCGCTGCCTTGAAACCCAGGCCGGGTACTGCTGGGAATTTGATGTGTGCGGTACCCCCCAGGCCTAGCCCAGTTCCGTCCAGCCCATCTTCATCAAATGTAGATGCCTGGATACCAACACCGACAGTCGTTGGCAAATTACCGATCGCCGTCTGTCCTCTGGCATGAAAATCAGCGTTAATAATATGGGTGCTGCTCTCGCGGTAGATGTAACCCAGTCCCGCATCGAATTTGCGTGAGTTTGGAATAATGTTGACCTGAGCGTTGGCTGCCTTGTTGCTGATATTAAGGTCCAGCTCTGCAGCTTGAATAGTGCCCGCTGCAAGTAAAGGTAGTGCGGCGAAGAAGGCGATTTGTAATGATCGTCTCATGATTTGGTAATACTCCTGAATAATTGGCTGTGAGACATCGTCAACAGACCCTGATTAAAGGGCATATTATCGATCCGTAGTGCCTGCCTCAACTGTATTGCGAATGATTAATCAATTGGGACGATGTTCTAGACCATTCGTTTTATTGCTTATGCTACTAGTAATAGCGGATGGCGCCATTGATGACGAAGTCCGGAGACACTACCGTGACCAGGTCTTCACCGATGCTGAGGTCTATTTGCAGCTGGTCTGTAAGGCTGAACCGTCCACCGGTAGTCAGTTGCATGGGAAAACGGCTCAAAGGTTTGAGATCGCTATCAAAAAGAGGGGAGTGGGTGTCCAGTTGTGCGGTCAGTGTCAGCCAGGAAAAAGCGTGCCAGTGAAATCCAGCCCTTGCACTGAGTGACCAGGACTTTTGAATCATGGAGAGTCGGGTATCTGATTCCCCCAGATAACTAAGTCCTGCAGCGGCAAATCGGGAAAATTGGCCCAGTCCTGAGTCTATTTCCTGTTGCCAACCGATACCGATGGATGCATCCCAGGCCCCGCTACCATTGAGGTCATCTGGTTCCCCGGTTGGTGCTTTGATTTCTGCCTGAGCGAGCCAGGATTGGTCCAGCCAGTCCAGTTTCCGCTGCAGCCCCAGTCGAATGTCACCCAGTCCGGGAGAGCTTTGTTCCTTATCTAACAGGGATTGTCCCTGGCGCTCGTAGCGATACTGAAATTGGTTGTTCGTGGTTTCTGTTCGCCCTCCTTGTGGAAGACCGAACCACTCATGCCAGTCATAAATGAGGTTATCCAATTCGCCTTTCCCCTGGTCTACATAGGGAATGTAAATCGAGAGGCTGTATAGATCGTTCAGCTTCCAACGGCCTCTGATCGCTGTTTGCATGATTTCACCGTCTATTTCAAGGTTCTCGCTACTACTGTTCCGGTTGATATAAGTGTTGGCCAGATGGGAGCTCAGTGTCAGTTCAAATGTTGCATCTGCGGGGAGTTCCCGGGTCTGGAGATCCGGGAGGCCGAACAGATTGGTGGTTGGCAATAAAATGGGGGCAATAAAAGGATTCATATACCGCCCTGGTGATTCTCCGTGAGCAGGCTCTGCATGTGTATATACTGTTGTCAAAGAGAGCAGGAGCGGGCATAGCACTCTGCTTCCAAACGAGTTGCCTATTAACGAATCCAGGGGGGGCACTTTTCGTTTCCTTTTTTGTTTTATTGATTATCGTTTTTTCGATTGAGGAATGAGTCCTTCGATTAACTGTCAATCAGGCTGATTATAACCTGACCAGGTTTTGGCTGGATTTTCTTGTTTACAGTCACGAACACCAGGCTCTTGTTTTCAGATACGATGCAGAGCAGGATAGGGTCCTTGCCTTCATTCTGGGCTTTATAATCCTCATAGCTGAAATCCTTGGTCAGAGGCGTCCTCTTGACCTTGGCCCCATGATGCATTCTCTTGATCAGTTCGTTATAGGTAATGTTCGGACCGAAAAGTGCCTGGCCGGAGAGGTCATCGGGTATCCACTGCGCGGGTTTATCTTTGTCCTCGGGTTCACCTAGTTGGTAGACTTCTTTCAGCCCGAAAATATCTGAGAACCGGATGCATGCCAGTGAGTTAAGCTCCAGGTTGGGGGTCAGTGCCAGAAATTTCCCCATACCGGTAAAGCTGACCTTTTCCTGAACTGCCTCTGACAGAACATTGGCATTTACCGTATTCAGGCCTTCCATTCGGGCTTCTTTGATGTTGGCCCATCGGGCATCGATAATGGTTGTGCTCAGTCCTTCTGCCTTGAGGGCTTTCGATAGTGCGATTGACAGAATATTGGAGCCCAGAATAACGCAGCCCTGAGGATTATCGTCAGACAGGTGGAGGGCTTTGGATAGAGGGCGCGCCGCCAGGCCATAAATCAATATAGTGCCAACAATGATCAGGAACATATTGGGCGCCAACACTTCCGAGTGCTCAACTCCCATGGATTCCAGTCTAACTGCAAACAGGGAAATCACAGCTGCCGCTACGATCCCTCGTGGCGCCATGGAGGAGAGAAACAGCTTCTCTTTCCAGGAAAGGTTGGAATTTATGGAGGACAGCCACACTGCCGCGGGTCTGACGACAACGATCAGCATGATCAGCAATACAATACTTCCCATATGAATTTGTTGCAGATCCGAAAACTGCAGTCTGGCTGCCAGGACGATAAATAATGAAGAGAGCAGCAGGACTCTCAGGTCTTCCTTGAAGCCAACAATATTACGAATAGATACCAGGCGCTGATTACCCAGGTATATTCCCATGATCGTGACACTGAATAAGCCGCTTTCGTGCTGTATGACATTGGAAACAGCAAACAATGTGATGACGATGGCGAGAGTGAAAGCGTTACTGAGAAACTCCGGCACCCAGTGATGTTTCAATGATGTGGCAACCAGCATGCCGGCTGCCAGCCCCATGAGCCCGCCTACAAAGATGGTGATCATGAATCCGGACAGGATCAGGGTTGTGGCCTGGCCCAGGCTGGCAGACACCACGGCCTCAAATACAAGCACAGCAAACAGGGCACCTATGGGATCATTCAGAATACCTTCCCATTTGAGAATAGAGCCAATCTGGCCTTTGGGACGGATCAGCATCAGCATCGGGAGGACGACGGTAGGGCCGGTTACAGTCAGTATCGCGCCAAGTAGTAAGGCCAGTGTCCAAGGGATGTCCAGTGCAAACTTTGAAATGACCAGACTGAGAATAAAAGTGGTCACTATGCCGACGCTGATGAGCATGCGGACGACCCCTGAGGTGACTTTAAGCTCCCGGATTTTAAGGCTCAAACCGCCTTCAAACAGGATGATAGCCACAGCAAAGGAGATTGCGGGAAATAGAAACTCTCCAAATTGCTCATCTGGCGAAAGCACACCAGAGATTGGGCCGAGCACGAATCCGGAGATCAGGAGTAGAAGAATTGAAGGAAGTTTAAGCCTCCATGCGACAAACTGGGCCGTTACACCGAAGAAAATAATCGCGGCAAGCCCGATCACCAGATGCTCATTCAAGAATTCGACTCCTTCAAAAAGTACTGCTAATTCAAAGTGTTTGGTGGGTAAGATAGCAGTTGATCGCAAACCATGCCATCGGCAATGCCCGTGAATGGATACTATTTGATGCTTGTGGGGGCTGACCGGAATGGGATTGTCTAGTAAATTAAGTATTCACTAGACGTGCTGCTACACTGTAAAGCGGACTAAGAAACCGGTTTCCACGCAATTATAATGAGCAATTTCTATCGTGGGCTTCCTGGAGAGGAAGCACCGGGTATCAGTGCATGGAGTCATGGGATATTGGAAAACAATCCCGATAAACCTGGCTTGAATCAACAATGGCGATCTTTGGATGGAGAATAAGTTTTGTGGTTGAGTCTGTTTGATAGCGCCAGGTCATACCCACTTAGTGCTAAAACCGCAATCAGGGTATTGGGATTCAGTATCCTTATCGCTTTTGTCAGTACATCCTTTCTGACCTGGTCTGAACAAAAGAGGCAGATGTCTGACCTGCAAATTGGTCTGGACAACACTGTCAGTGCCATTCAACCAGGGCTTGTTCACAGCATCTGGAGTATTGATACCACAGCCATTGAGGGAACACTGGAGGGAATTCTTAAGCATCCGAGCATCTATAACGCCACTCTGGTCACCAGTATTGATAGTACATTTACTCTCGGAACCCCACCCCATGGAGAGCCCTCTATCAGTAGGACATATCCGATGCATCAGGGGACCAAGCCGGAGCTGTGGCTGGGGGATTTGACCATACTGGTTTCTCTGGAAAATTTACACCAATCAGTATTTACCTACTTTTGGCGCACGCTGGCATTGCAGCTGGTCAAGGTTTTGCTCATCTCTGTCTTCCTGCTGCTTATGATCCGTTATCTCATCATGCGGCATCTTGAAAAAATCTGTCGACATTCCACACATAGTCTGCGAAGTACTGATCCGGAAGAGTTGGTGCTGGATCGCCAGGAACCAGCGATGGCTGACGAGTTGAGCAAAATTGTTAAGTTTATCAATAAACTGCAGGACCGTGTCAGGGATCAGGCAAGTGAGCTGCATGAGACAGAGAAACAGTCGCACCTTGAGCGCGTGGAAGCCCTTCAGGCCAGCCATAACAAAAGCTTGTTCATTGCTAATATCAGTCATGAATTACGGACTCCTATGAATAATATTCTGGGCTACTCCGGTCTGTTGCAGGACACGGCCCAGAGCGACGAGCAAAGGGAATACATCTATGCCGTACAGCAGAGTTCCGAATCCCTGCTAGCCATGCTGAACGACATGCTGGATCTGTCCAAACTGGAATCCGGTGCCCTGGAGAGCGATCAGTGTCCGACTGAACTGAAGTCGCTGTTGCAGGAAACCATTGCCAGTCTTTCGAGTAAAGCTGATGCCAAAAGCCTTACCATTGAAAGCTATGTGGATGCTGCTATTCCCAAGAAAGTCGTGTTGGATCGGGTCAACCTGCTGCGGATTCTGGAATGTCTGCTCAGTGTGGCCATCAGCCTGACCATTAAGGGACAGGTCGTGCTCCATGTGGTACCAGTATCCAGTAGTGGTAATACGCTGACACTGCGCATGGCGGTTGAGGATAATGGTGCCGGTCTTTCGGCTGCGGATAAACGCAGGATTCTGGCCAACACCTTTGAAGCTGCCACAGCAGAGAGTCTCCCTGAGGTGGGCATCGGCCTGAAACTGGCGTTGGCTCGTGAAATGATTGTACTTTTGGGCGGACGCTTTGGTATCGAAAGCGAGGTTGGGAAAGGTTCAACTTTCTGGTTTGAAACGGACGCAGGATTGCTATCCGCGGAAGATCTGTCGGTGTCGTCTGATGATTCCGCGCTGCAGATTAGTCATCTGTTACTGGCTGATACTAATGAGCTCAGTTTGCGGGCGATTATTGAGCAACTGGGGGAGGAGGGGCGTCTGCAGATCGATGTCGCCAAGAATATCAAAGACCTTGAACAGCTACTGGACCAGGTTCGGGATACCGGCCAGCCATACGATGCCTTTATTCTTGATGAAACGATTGCGGATAGTGAGGATGTGGCTGTCGAGCAGATTACCGGACTGGTCAGAGGGATACGACAGCAACCCGAGCATCGAAGTGTTCCTATTCTGGTACTCTCTCCACATCCGAAAGTGGAGACGATTACCCATTATCATCAAGCTGGTGCATCTGCTTATTTGAGCAAGGTAGATCGCGAGCTGGTTGTGCGGGATGTCTTGTATGATCAGGTGACTGGTCGGCGTTCCAACGCTGCCATGGTACTTTCGCCTGCCCTTGCCCGATCCTTGGAACAGACGCGTCCTTCGCATGGTGAGCTTTATGTATTGCTGGTTGAAGACAATGAGGTCAACCGTAATCTTGCCAGGAAGATGCTCGAAAAATGTGGATGTCGGGTTGAAATGGCAGAAAATGGCGAGGTTGCATTACAGCAGTTGGGCACTGGGCAGTTTGACATGGTGTTTATGGATTGCTGGATGCCTGTTCTGGATGGATACGATACGACCAGGCGCATCCGGGCCAGCAATGAGCCTTATCGGGACATCCCTATCGTTGCTCTTACGGCCAATGCCTTTGCAGGTGAAAAACAGAAGTGTTTTGAATCCGGCATGAACGAATTTCTGACCAAGCCAATACGATATGAAGAACTGGCGGGGATTGTCAGGCGGTTTAAAGAAGGCGCATTGAGCGAGTACGTATAGTGAGCATGGAAGTCGGCTCAGGCCTTCGTATGGTGATTTTTTAATTTTACGGCATTGAAATATAGTGGCTCATGGCCTAATTACTATAGATAGAGGGTCAATTCCCTATAAATGGGGTCTCTAAATGATGACCAGCCACAGTATGCGTCAGTATATTCGCCATCCCACGGACATTCCGATTGCTATTGAAAAAAGTCAGGATGACGACTCAGTTGCTCCTGAGGAACAAGCTACCCGACTACAAAATATCAGTAGCGGGGGAATGTGTTGCACTACTTCAAGACCCTATCCGGTAGGGGAGAAGGTGAAAGTGGCAATAAGGGCATTTTCACCGCCGTTTGAGATCATTGCTGAAGTGATGTGGTGTCAGTACACCACCTTGGGATACGAAACGGGATTGAGCTTTCTCAGCTCTGAAGATGCCTATGCCGCCCGGATGGTAGAGCAGATCTGCCATATTGAACACTATAAGCGGGAGGTATTTATTAACGAAGGTCGAATGCTTTCAGCGGAAGAGGCTGCCCAGGAGTGGATAGACAAGTTCGCGACAGAGTTTCCTGATAGTGATCCGTTGGCGGGCTAATATCACTGATTTGGTGACCCTTGCCAGGAGAGTCAAGCTGATTTGCTGATCTCAATGACACGAGCCATGTGGTCAACTACCTGCCACTTGATATTCAGATCAAATAAAGCCAAACCGTAAACCTTGCTGTCGTCCGCCCCTTTGTATTGTGGTCTCGGATCTAAGCTGATCGTCTCAATAATCAGTGTTTTCAGATCAGGATACCGCTCGCTATGGCTGCACAAAAACGACTCTGCTTCAGCTTCCATTATTACAGGAAGCCTGGGTTGTGGTGATTCCTTTGCAAAGCCGGAGGTTGCTTCCAGCGAATCGGTGTAGGCGACATAGGGCTTGATATCGATTACTGGTGTTCCGTCGACAAAGTCACCCCCTTCTATTTCCAGACAGGTTTCTCCATCGCGAGTGATCAGGCTGGCCAATCTGACCGCTGATAGACCAAGTCCATTGGGACGAAAGGTGGCTCTGGTCGCAAAGACCCCAAGAGATTTGTTCCCACCCAGTCTTGGCGGTCTGACTCTGGGTTTCCACCCTTGCGTTAGATTCTTATGGAACTGGAATGTCACCCAGATGTGACTGAATCCATCCAGCCCAATGAAGCATTCCGGGTTACTGTAAGGAGGAAAAAACTCAATGACAGCCTTGGCACTCTTGATCAGTCCCGGCTGTCTTGGTACGCCGAACTTTTCAGGGTAACAGGAGCGAACGATTCCAATTGGCTCAAGTGTGATTGTCATGACATTGCCGCTTATCCGGGTGTTTCCGTGGCCGTTTTTTCGGCATGTATTACGCCATTTTTGATAATGTCAGCAATCGGGGTCAGAGAAGCGTGTTTGCGCTTGCCAATAAAGATGCCGGGTGCCTGTAGCAGGAAATGTCCCATTACCTTAAGAACATCTCCCTTGTATCTTGGTATAACATGAATATGCAGGTGTGGGACGTGCTGATTCGCCGCCGTGCCATTGTTTACCTGGATATTGTAGCCCTGGGCACCAAGTTCAGATGTCATGACCACTCTGGACATTAAATGGGTGACCCGGGATAGTCTGTTTCGCAGCTCGTCGCTTACTTCGTCGAATGTGACATGATGAGCTTTGGGAATAATCAGCATATGCCCTCTGCTGACCGGATAGATGTCCAGAAACACTTTGCAGTCATCATCTTCATATACGCATGTGGATGGTTCCTGGTCGGCGGCGATGGCGCAGAAAAGGCAGTCTGACATATTGTCTGTCCTGTGTTGTTATTAGTGTCAGCTGACCCTATCTCAATGCCGGGGGATTTCTATGGAATCAGACGTTTCTGACCACTCATCCTGATTCTTTGATTCGGGTACCCGGTATTCTTCGGAAGCCCAGGCGCCAAGGTCTATCAACTGGCAGCGTTTACTGCAGAAAGGCCGGTAGGGGCTTTCTTCCGACCATTCAACTTCTTTTTGACATGTAGGACATTGCACTTTGGTCATGATGAAGCCTTAAACTCTCTTGCTAACTGCTGGTATTGATGGTGAAGCCGTTTGACCTCACTGAATAAATACCCCAAATCCTGATCGTTGACGATGATATCATCCGCTTTGTCGCGTTTAAATGATCGCGAGGTCTGGGCTGCCATAATTGCCCGAACCTGTTCTTCGCTGTTGTTGTCTCTTCCCATTGTACGGGAGATCTGAAGTTCCTCTGGAACATCGATCAATAGTACACGATTGGATAGTTCGTGTTGCTTGGTTTCAAGCAGGAGCGGGGAACTCAGAATGCAATAATCTGCCTGGCAATTAAGCAACCAGTCACGAATTCGGCGATTGATCAGCGGATGGAGCAGTGCTTCAAGCCATTTCTTTTCTGATATATCAGCAAAAACTTTTTGTCTCAGATAGGCTCTGTCCAGATGGCCGTCAGCCTGTATGGCACTTGACCCAAAGTGGTCAGCGATATCTTTCAGCGCAGGGCTGCCGGGTTCGACAACCTCTCTGGCAACCTGGTCTGCATCTATGCATGGAACTCCCAGAGTCTGGAAGGCGTTCATAGCAGCGGATTTTCCACTGCCAATACCTCCGGTAAGTCCAATTACGTAGGCTTTGGTCATAAATTTGTTGAACTCAGTATTGCAGGGGATATTGTCGATAGAAATATTGTTAATGGGAATAGAGTCCCATGTAGCCCGTAACGATCTCATTTCCCCACATCATGGCAATCCAGCCAGCTGCTGCGAGGTAAGGGCCAAATGGTATGGGAATATTCTTATCCCTGCCCATTGCGGCGATAAGAATCAATCCAACGACAGCGCCTACCAGTGACGAAAGTAGAATGATCAGTGGAAGTATTTTCCATCCTAGCCAGGCTCCAAGGGCTCCCAGTAGTTTGAAATCTCCAAACCCCATGCCTTCCTTACCGGTAAGAAGCTTAAAGAGGTGGTACACAGACCAGAGCGCCAAATAGCCGAAGACTGCACCCCAGACGGCTTCTTCAAGTGAAGTGAAGATTCCCTGGGTATTTACAAGCAGGCCTAACCACAATAGGGGGAGGGTAATAACATCCGGAAGAAGCTGGGTGTCAAAGTCGATCATCGATAGAATTAACAGCATCCAGGTGAAAACGACCGCCGCGAGTCCAGTCCATGAGAGTTCAAACTGGTAGATGGCTATTATTGCCAGAACCGCGGTGACCGTTTCTATGATCGGGTAGCGGGCTGAAATAGTGGTCTTGCAGGAAGAACACTTACCTCGCAGTACGAGATAGCTAACGACAGGGATATTCTCCCATGGCTTGATACGATGTCCGCAGTGGGGGCAGGTGGAGGCTGGGGTGGAAAGTGTGATCTTCCCCTGATCCTCAGGAGGTTCCTGCTCCATCAGTTCGGCGCATTGTACCCGCCATTCCTGCTCCAGTATTTTGGGCAGTCGGAAAATGACGACATTGAAAAAGCTGCCAATGATAAGGCCCAGTACCACCACTGACAGATATAGTGCCGCGGGGTTCTGGTTTAAATGATTAAAGACGGATTCCATAATACTGACTACTTAAATAAAAAGCCCCGCATAAGCGAGGCTATTAAATGAAAATTATAAAAATCAGACGACCTGACCCAACTGGAATATTGGTAGGTACATGGCAACGATCAGACCACCGACAAGTACACCAAGAACGGCCATGATCAGAGGCTCCATTAACGCAGTGAGGTTGTCTACCGCATCGTCGACTTCTGACTCGTAGTGGTCTGCTACTTTCGCAAGCATATCATCGAGTGCACCTGATTCTTCGCCGATGGCCGTCAGTTGCACTGCCATGGCAGGAAAAACGCCGGTAGACTTCATGCTCATCTGAAGTTGGGTACCGGAAGATACTTCATCACGAATTTTGAGCACTGCTTTTCTGAATACCGCATTACCAGTGGCACCGGCCACAGATTCCAAGGCATCTACCAAGGGAACACCGGCAGCAAAGGTTGTGGCGAGGACCCTGGCAAATCTGGCAACGGCAGACTTGTGTAGAATGTCCCCTACAATAGGCATTTTCAACATCGCAGCGTCAACTTTATCTGAAAACTCCGGTGACCGCCGCTTAGCCTCAGTGAAGCTGACACCTACAACAATGATGCCTATTAACACCATGTACCAGTATTCCTGCATCACTTCAGAAATACCAATGACCATCAATGTGAATGCTGGCAGGTCTGCTCCGAATCCCTGGAATATTTCCTGGAATTGGGGAACCACCTTAACCAGCAATATCCCTGTTACGATAAAGGCAACGACCAGTACCGATATTGGGTAGGTCATTGCTTTTTTAACTTTCTTCTTCAGTTGTTCTGTTTTCTCCAAGTAAGTCGCGACCCTTTCCAACATGGTTTCCAGGGCTCCAGATTTTTCTCCGGAGTCAATCAGGTTGCAAAACAGATCATCAAAATGTTTCGGGTGCTTAGCGAGGGCGCCGGCAAAGCTGTTACCCGCTGCAACATCATTTTTGATATCCAGGACAAGTTGTCTCAAAGCTGGGTGTTCCAAGCCTTCCGCGACAATGTCGAACGACTGAACCAAAGGTACACCGGCTTTCATCATGGTCGCCATCTGGCGTGTGAAAACCGCAATATCAAAAGGCGTTATCTTTTTAGCGCGGTTGCTAAAAATACTTTCCTGTTTCTTTTTAACCTTGGTGGGGTTGATTCCCTGCTTCCTGAGTTGGGCCTTCACCAGGGACGCATTGTTTCCAACTGCTTCACCTTTTGATTTAAGCCCCTTCTTATCAGTACCTTCCCACACAAAAGTGGTGGTTTTTTGAGCTGCTTGAGCCATAGTTAATCCTTCGTTACCCGATTCGCTTCTTCAAGGCTGGTTAGCCCGTCTATAACTTTCTTGAGTGCAGACTGACGAAGATTGTTAAACCCTTCTTTCTGGGCTTGCTTGGCTATTTCAAGTGAGCTGGCTTCTTGCATGATTAGCTCTTGCATAGCGGGATTTATCCTTACAACTTCGTAGATACCAACACGTCCCTTATATCCACTCTTGCATTTAGCACACCCTTTATGGGTATACAACTTAAACCCTGTTTCAATTTGTTGGTCTGTGAAACCTTCCTCTTTCAGGACATTTTCAGGAACAGTCAACTCCTCCTTGCAGTCAGCACAAAGCCGACGGGCAAGACGTTGGGCGATGATCAAGCTGACAGAAGTGGCGATGTTGAATGCGGGAACACCCATATTCATAAGCCTTGTCAGTGTTTCAGGAGCGCTGTTGGTGTGAAGTGTGGATAATACTAAGTGGCCGGTTTGTGCTGCTTTTATCGCAATTGATGCTGTATCAAGATCTCGGATCTCCCCAACCATGACGACATCCGGGTCTTGACGGAGAAAGGCCCGCAGGGCAGAGGAGAAGTCCAGGCCCACTTTGGGGTTGACGTTGACCTGGTTGATGCCTTCCAGGTTGATTTCAACTGGGTCCTCAGCAGTAGAAATATTGCGTTCGGTGGTATTGAGGATATTCAGACCCGTGTAAAGTGAAACGGTTTTACCACTCCCCGTCGGCCCTGTTACCAAAATCATACCTTGAGGTTGAGCCAGGGCATCGAGATACATTTTTTTCTGGTGCTCTTCATAGCCGAGGGCATCAATACCTAGTTTGGCGCTGCTGGGGTCCAGAATCCGAAGTACTATTTTTTCTCCCCATAGTGTAGGAAGTGTATTCACCCGAAAATCAATGGCCTTTGTTTTCGAGAGTTTCAGCTTTATTCGTCCATCCTGCGGGAGTCGGCGTTCTGAAATGTCCAGTTGAGACATTACCTTCAAACGGGCCGACAATTTGGCGGCCAGCTTAATTGAGGGTTTTGATATCTCCTGAAGAATGCCATCGGTTCTGAATCGAACCCGATAGGTTTTCTCGTAGGGTTCAAAGTGGATGTCTGATGCTCCAGACTTTATTGCGTCCAAAAGCATTTTGTTAATGTATCGAACGATTGGGGCGTCATCCTGCTCTGAGCTGGTGTCATCATCCTTGTCAGCATCCTCCGCAGAGCTTATATCCAGATCGTCGAAATCGCCGTCCTCAAAGTCCCCCAGAGGTTGCTCCTGGGCGTCCAGGTATTTGTCGATGGCGGAAGAAAGCTTATCGTCTTCGACGATTACGGCATCAGTGCTTAGCCCTGTATTGAACTTGATTTCATCCAGAGCTTGCAGATTGGTCGGGTCCGCTACGGCGATAAAAAGTCTGTTTCCTCTTTTAAATAGAGGGAGGGCGTGATGTTTTCTGATCAGTTTTTCGTCAACAATCTTCTCAGGGATCTGATCGGATGACACTGTTTCCAGGTCAAATACCGGTACGCCAAACTCTGAGGATGCGGCGTACGCAAGTTGGGTGGGATTAGCTAACCCGTTTTGCACCAGGTAAGTGACAAATGGCAGTTTTTCTTTGGCGGCGCTTTTTTGGGAATCCCTGGCAATCTGCTCGTCAACGATACCATCGAGGACAAAGCGTCTGGCCAAGCCCGTAAGCGGGGGAGTGGCTTGTGTATTCATATAATTCTTTGGCTGATAGCTAAGATCTTTAGATTATTCAAATAATCAAAAGTTTAGGCCCAATTTGGGAAGTTGGAAAGCATCGAATTGATAATTATGAGCTCAGTGGGCTCTGTGGGTGACAAGCGGTGGGGAATATGGGTGACAATTCTAGGGGAGCGGAGTGAAAGGGGTGACAAAAAATGTCACTTTGAGTCTGGGAGCGGCACTTGCGAGAGTGGTGATAATAAGGAAGGGGATTGCCGACTTTTGGTATGAATATGATTAATAAGAAAAAATAAAAAGTTGGCCTGATACCAGCAGTGTATTTGGCAAGGTACGGGCGGTCCCGCTTGGCCGACTTCGAGTTTTTTAATTAGGTAGGAGATTTTTCATGAAATCTAACCAGCAAGGTTTTACTCTGATTGAATTGATGATTGTTGTAGCAATCATCGGTATTCTGGCTGCTGTGGCGATTCCCGCTTATCAGGACTACACCGTTCGCGCTAAAATTTCAGAAGTTATGGTAATTGCATCTGCAGCCAAAACCACAACTTCTGAGTACTATCTGTCTACTGGTAGTATGCCTGCATCTACTGGTGAAGCTGGTATCAACACCAATGCACTTCAAAGTGATTACCTGAACTCCATCAACTTCTCCACCAATGCGACTGGTGCGGTGTTGACTTACACTCTGAAAAACCTGGTGGCGGACGCAAACGGTCAAACCATTGTGTTTACCGGTTCTGGCGACGCTAACGGTGTTCAGTGGAGTTGTGACGAAGGTACTTTGGCAGATAAATACCTGCCTGCTAACTGCCGTTAATCGGTTCTTTAAGAAAAAGCTCCCATCCGGGAGCTTTTTTTATCTGCAACGTGGCTTGGTTGATGGAGATAATGCTGGAGCTAAAGTGGCAACTACTAACTATGTAGTAGTCCGGCATGACGCTTTCGCGAGTGTCGGGAAATTAAATTGAGATATCTTGTAGCCAGTTCTGGATGAATCCGGAAAAAATGCTTTAATATCTAAATATTTACCGTTCCAAATATTAGAATTCCGTAACCTCTCCATTGCTGAGTTATGTAATGAATTACTCCTTGTCAGATAGATCACTTCTGAAATCTGCTCTATATACTGTATTTTTTTTGGCACTCTTGCTTGTGGTCTCAGTTCTGTATTGGCCGGGACTGACAGGGCCTTTTTTGCTGGATGATTCCGTGAATCTGGTTGCCTTGGGCAACGGTGTGACTGATTGGGAATCGGCATTTCAGTTTATATTTTCCAATACTTCAGGAAAGTTGGGTCGTCCTGTGTCGATGGCGTCATTTCTGCTGTCGGATCAGTACTGGCCTGCGCCATCTTATAGCTTCAAGTACGTCAACCTGATGATTCATCTTCTTTGTGGCGTATTGATTTTTTACCTGGTATACCGCTTATTGTTGCTTGTGGAAACTAAGCCTCACAGTGCCTGCCTGATAGCAGCGTTGGTAGGAGGAGTGTGGCTGATTCATCCATTAAACGTATCCACGGTACTGTATGTCATTCAGCGCATGACCCAGTTATCTGCGTTATTCTCTTTGTGTGCCTGCATCTTTTATATTGTGGGACGAGACAGAATGCAGGCAAATCGCAAATTCGGTCTGTTGTTTGTCATGTTGGCGATCATGCCTTTTTCAGCATTGGCAGTGTTAAGTAAGGAAAATGGAATACTGGCTCTGCTTTTCCTTTTGATTATTGAATGGGTGTTCTTTCAGAAAAATAAGCGAACGGCTTACTTTAAAGTTATCTACTTCAGCGGGGTGATATTCCCTCTACTCATCCTGGTTGGCTATTTTGTCATTAATATGGATTCGCTGTTACGTCCATACGAAAATCGTGAATTTACGTTGCAGCACAGGCTGCTGACAGAACCCAGAATACTATTTGATTATATTGGCTATATCCTTGCGCCAAGGTCTTATGGTTCCGGCTTAATGCATGACGATTTTGTTGTTTCGGCTTCCTTGTTAGAGCCTTGGACAACGTTGTCTGCTCTAGTGGCTATTTTTGTTCTAGTGGTGGCTGCCTTTCTTACTAGAGTGAAAGCTCCATTATTTAGTTTTGGTGTTTTGTTTTTCTTTGGTGGCCACTTGCTTGAATCTACTTTTTTGCCGCTGGAGTTGTATTTTGAACACCGGAATTACCTGCCGATGGTTGGTGTTTTTCTGGCTCTGGGTCAGATATTTCTTCTTGTTGGAAGGTTAATTGGCGCTCCCATTGGGCGTTTCTTGCTCGTGGGAACATTTTGTCTCTATCTGGTGGCTGGAAGCTTTCTGACACATCAGTCTGCCCGTATATGGGGAGATTTGTTTAATCTGCTGACATTCTGGGCAACTGAGCATCCTGACTCTTTGCGTGCTCAGCGCGTTTACGGCCAGTTTTTGGGGAATATACCGGAGTGGGCGGATACTGGTGTGAGAATTTTAAGCAAAGCGCATGAAAAGTTCCCCGATGATATATCCCTACCCATCGCTGAATTGAATATTGCTTGCAAACACCAGGTCATCACAGATAAAGATATGGATTATGTAATCAGCAGGTTGGATTCTGCCAGCTACAATGGTGGCCTACTGACAGTTACCAAGAACTTTGGGGATTTTTACATTGACGGCAAATGTGCATCGGAAGAATCCAGGGGAAAAGCTCTCCGGATTGTTGAGGCTTTAACCGATGCGTCAGGAATGAAAGGAGCTCAAAAGGCAGAGCTTCTATTCTTCCTGGGAGAAAAATATGCTGGGCAGGGTAACCTGAATGCTGCAATGAAATTGCTGGACGAAGCTGCTCTTCACCAGCGAATTTCTGTAGTGCATGTTCGACAGGCACAGTATCTGGCTTCAGCCGGCTTGTATGATGACGCTTTGGAATATATCGAAAAGGCCTATCTTCTAGATGAATCACGCCGACGCAAACGGATTGTTCCTTCACAGGCAGATACGATAAAGCAGCTCGAAATGAAAATACGGGCTCTGAAACAGATGAACCATTCTGCAGATAACGGAACTCATGAACTTATCGATAATAATACCCAGTAAAAACGAAGCGGCTTCTCTCGTCACGTTGTTGCCGAAACTAAAATCTCTTTATCCATCAGATGAAATCATTCTGGTGAACGATGGTTCTACCGATAATACGTCAGAGATATGTAAAGAAAACAATGTGATAGAGGTAAAGCATCCCTACTCAAAAGGTAACGGCGCGGCAATCAAGTCAGGTGCCAGGGCTGCTACCGGAGATGTTTTGGTGTTCATGGATGCGGATGGCCAGCATGAGCCCGAAGATATCGTCAAACTAACCGCCAAGATCGAGGAAGGTTTTGATCTGGTTGTTGGCTCGCGGGGTCGTGATTCCCAGGCTTCTGCGGGGCGTTACCTCGCGAACAGTTTTTACAACTGGTTCTCATCCTGGATGGTCGGGCAAAAGGTGATGGACCTGACATCAGGATTTCGTGCGGTGATAAGGTCGAAATTCATTCGCTTTCTTTATATGTTACCAAATGGCTTTTCGTATCCAACCACCTCAACGATGGCGTTTTTTCGTGCTGGGTATTCGGTGTGTTATGTGCCGATCAAAGTCAAAGAGCGCATTGGTACCAGTCATATCAAGTTATTTAAGGATGGATTCCGGTTTCTGTTGATTATATTCAAAATCGGAACACTTTATTCACCTCTCAAGCTGTTTTTTCCGGTATGTGCGTCCCTCTTCTTTTTGGGGTTGTCCTACTATGGGTACACATATGTGTCAGCAGGCCGCTTTACCAATATGTCAGCGTTACTCTTCATATCAAGTCTTCTGTTTTTTGCTCTAGGGCTAATATCAGAGCAGGTCAGTAACTTGCAGTATATGAAGCAGGATGACTGACGCTACTTGCAATATGAACTCTCGCCTCAGAGTGCTCGAATGTACCACCTCCTATCCTCTGACCACTTCCAGTGTCAGCGGGGTTTTTGTCGGGAGGCTTGCTGAAGCGCTTGCGAAGAAGTGCCTGGTATCAGTGGTAACACCGGATGATCATTTTTCACCTGATGAATCTGTAGCCTGTTCCGATACACTTCGGCTTCACAGAGTTCGCTATGCACCGAAATCCTGGCAGAAACTGGCACATCAACCCGGGGGTATACCGGTATTCCTCCGAACACATCCCGGGTATTGGATTCTGGTGCCTGTTTTGCTGCTGTCGTTCTTGTGGAAAATTATCAAAGTCTCCAGACATGTTGATGTTATTCATGCCAATTGGGCAATTTGCGGCTTTATTGCAGGGCTTGGCAGGTGGTTTCATAGGAAAGTTGTGGTGACAACGCTAAGGGGGGAGGATATCAATCAGACCAGCCCGATTAGCCGTTATATCCTTACCAAGTCTATTGCTTGGAGTGATGGCGTGGTTTTCGTTGGTGAGGGTTTAGATGGCAAGATATCCGGCATGTATAACCCAGAGAAAGCTGTGGTTATTCACAATGGAGTGGCGGATGAGTTTGTAAGATTGGGGCTCTCTAAAAAAGACAAGGCCGTCTCCTCCGATGTTATAGAGTTGACGACTGTTGGTAGCCTTATTCCGCGTAAAAATGTTCAGCTTATTTTTAAGGCTCTGGCTATGCGAGAGAAAAGCCTGCCAAAGCTGAAACTGAATGTCATTGGAGAAGGGAAGGAAAGGCAGAAGTTAACGCAGCTGGCAAAAGATCTCTCACTGGCTGACCAGATTGTGTTCCATGGCAGTTGTCCTCCAGAGGACGTCGCGGAGCTGCTTTCCCGCACCACAATATTTATTAGCGCCAGTACAGGCGAAGGGCGACCAAATGCGGTAGTCGAAGCTATGGCGTCCGGTTGTTGTGTGATTGCCAGTGATATTGCGCCACATACGCAATTGATTTGTCCCGGACAGGATGGTCTGGTCTTCGAATCGGAAAATGAAAGAGACTTGGCTAAAGCGATTGATGGATGCCTAAACGACATCGAGAATACGTTGCATATGGGACAGGAGGCTTGTCAGAAGGTCAAAAAACTGGGAATGACCTGGGAAGGCTGTGCCGATAAATATATGAAATTCTTCGGCCGATTTGTACCATCTACCGGTTCTAAGGCTGGCTAAGATGTGTGGTATAGCCTACATGTTCCAACCAGGGATGAAGGTCGAGGAAATGACTTCGAGAATGGAAAGCGCCCTGAACATTATGCGACACAGGGGCCCTGACGCCAGTGGCACTTCAGGCGGCGATGATTGGATGATTGGTCACCGAAGGCTGTCTATTATTGATCTTTCTTCCAGTGAACAGCCTATGTTTTCACCTGATGGGCGTTTCGTACTCACCTTTAATGGCGAGATATACAATTACCGTGAACTCAGGGGAGGGCTGTCGAATCGATGGAGCTTTCAAACCTCCGGTGATACAGAAGTCGTCCTGGCGGGCATCTTGTGTGAAGGTCCGGAGTTTATCCGCAAAATGGATGGGATGTGGGCTTTTGCGTTTTGGGATCAGGAAGAAAAAGCTTTATTAATGAGTCGGGACCGATTCGGAAAGAAGCCTCTTTATTATCATTCCGATCATAACAGCTTGTCGCTGGCCTCAGAACTGCCTGCACTGCAAACTTTATTGGGCGGTGAGCTACCTGAAGAAGATCTACATAGCCGGGCAGATTACTTCCGACACGGTTTTTTTGCACCAGGCAAAACCCTCTATGATAGTGTCTGTGAAATACTGCCCGGCCATTATGCCTACTGGAGACCGGGCGCAGAGATAGAAAGCAAGGCATACTGGAAGCTTGAAGTGATGCCATATACTGGTAGTTACTCTAATGCCTGCTCACGTTTTCGAACATTATTGTCTGAGTCTCTGGAAAAGAGACTGGTATCTGATGTTGAAGTTGGGGCGCTGTTGTCCGGTGGTGTCGATTCTTCTTTGATCGTGACGCTCCTGACCCGCGAATTCGGGCTGTCTCCTAAAACCTTTACAATTGGCTTCAAGAGCCGGTCTTTTGATGAGAGTCATTATGCCCGCAGGGTTGCTGAAGGGTTAGAAATTACCAACTATTCTGAAACGGTTGAAAAACTGGTGCCAGAAGACTTTTTTAGTCTTTTGGATAACGCCTTGGGGCAACCGTTTGGAGATGTTTCTATGCTGCCGGCTGCGAAAGTGGCCGAACTTGCCGGAAGACATGTAAAAGTGGCGCTTTGTGGCGACGGCGCAGACGAGGTCCTGTCGGGCTATCAACGTTATCAAGGGCGCATTCTCTCCCGATATTATCTGACGTTACCTCAGAAGCTGCGGTCTGCTGTCACGAAAGCACTAAAGAAAATTCCTGCCTCACACTCTCACCATAGTCGAAGTCTAGTCAAGAAAGCACAGTTATTTGTGTCGCTTGCAGAGCGTTATGAGAAATTTCCCCAGCACTTGACCCCGCGCTTACTGATGGAAGCTGATGAGCAGACCTATTTCCCCGATTTAAGTGGATTTGGATATATTGTCAGCCATCCTTTGGGGGAGTCTTCTCCCTCTGAGGTTATCAGCATGATGTTGGATGACATGGTGAACTATCTCCCGCAGGATATATTGCTTAAAAGTGACAGGTCGAGCATGTATCACTCTCTTGAGGTACGTTCCCCTTTTTTGGATTACCAACTGGCTGAATTTGCCTTCAGTCTCCCTGTCTCATGGCATAGACGCGGATTATCCGGTAAAAGGATACTGAGGAAAGCTTATTCAGATATGCTGCCGAGCTATGTGCTGAAAAGACGTAAACAAGGATTTTCTGTTCCCGTATCTGAGTGGTTACTGGGAGATCTTGGTGACTATCTGAAAGAATCTGTCAGGCAAAACCCTCAACTGGGAGGAACTGGGACGTCCATTCTAGCGTTGCTCGATCAGCACAGAAACAGAACGACCGACTATGGCCTGCTGCTTTGGTCTTTGTTGGTTTATTTGCGGTGGCAGCATCGTGGGTCGTAGTGTGGGGAAAGTGGTATTCCTTTTGCCCTCGATGGAACACGGTGGAGCAGAAAAGGTATTCTGTGAACTCTGCCAGTACCTATATGATGCTGGGCATGACGTCCAGTTGATCTGTCTGGATAAAACTGGTGGGCTGGTTGATGTGTATGGTCAGGTTCCCTGGATTGAATATCTCAGTGAGCCCGGAGCCCATGCGCCAATCGTCTCTCGAGTCATACAGTGGTGGAAGCTTCGTAGGCTGGTTGATCGTCAAAAGGCCAAACGGGTTGTCTCTACCATTACTGGCATGAATCTGTTTACGCTGCTGTGCTTTGGATTCGACAGAAAGGTCGAAGTGTGGATTCGTGAGGCCAGTTCACTGGAAAACACTAAATCCGGATTAAAACGTGTGATGATGCGAATACTCTATCGATTCGCAGATAAAATTATTTGCACATCTGATTATGTAGCCCATCAACTCGCCGATGGATACGTCAATAAGCCAGAGAAGCTTGAGTTAATGCCGAATCCGGTGGATGTCTCCCGTATTGTTTCCCTGGCGCAGCAGCCGTTACCTTCGGATATCAATATTGAATCAACCGTTCCCTTACTGGTTGCGGTAGGTCGGCTGGTGCCCGCGAAGGGATATGACGTATTGATTGATGCGGTCAGGGAGCTGACCAAGAGGCGTCCGGTTCGTCTGCTCATCGTTGGTGACGGCCCCCAAGGAAATGAGCTGGAAGATCTGATTCGGCAATATGAGCTAAGCCAGTCTGTGATATTGATGGGGTATCTGCAGAACCCCTATCCATACATCGCCAATGCACGCGTATTCATACTTTCCTCTCGCTGGGAAGGTTATGTGAACGTTCTGATTGAAGCGATGGTTCTGCAGCGTCCTATCGTTGCTACCGATTGCAATAGTGGTCCGGGTAAATTGCTGAAAGATCGAATGGGGATGGAACTTTGTCCTGTTGGTGATGCAATGGCTTTGGCGAATTTCATTCAGAAGGAACTGGAGTCCGGGGATGTCAAAAAAGACTATAGTTCGTTGGTCAAACTTCATGATATAGAGCATATCGCTCGTTTTTATCTTGAGCGATAGAATGAATATAAGTACCCAGAGAATTCTCAAAAATGCGGCCTACCTGCTCAGTGCCAATACCATCGCTACAGCAATTGGCTTTTTAACGCTGATTTTAACGGCCAGATATTTAGGGCCTGACGATTTTGGGTTTCTAGTATTAATTCAGGCATATGTGACTCTGTATGTGACGGTTTTGAATTTTCAGACGGCACCACCTGCGATTAAATACGGAACTGAATATGTGCATTCGCATGATCTGTCTGGGCTTAATCAGTTACTGACACTATTTATTTCCATTGATCTACTGATTTCAATTCTGGGGGGGATACTGGCATATGCCGTATACTTTATCCTGTTGGATACATCTTTGAGTGATATTAAATCCCAGGTTGTTTGTGTCTATCTGGCAACGATCTTTTTTAATATATCTGGTAGCTTCAATGGGTTGCTAAGAATAGCAAACCGCTTTCTTGATATAGGAAGGGCGCAAGTAGCTCTCTTTTCAATGCGATTCCTGATGGTTTGCCTTGTAATGTGGTTTGATGGAAGTCTGCTGCATATGGCAATAGCTTGGGCAATACCTGAAATATTAACTCATATATTGGTGGTGTTTTGGGGATTAAGAGCCTATCGAAGCCAATTTGGAGAGATGTTTCGGCTTGCTGCTTTCAGGATTAAGCACTTCCGTTCAGAACTAGGGTTCATGGTGGCAAACAACTTCGATGTTTCTATTCGTGCGCTGTCAAAACAGTTGGATGTGATTCTATTGGGATTGTTCGCCGGAAAAGAGGTTGTGGGGCTATATAAAATTGCAGTTCAGCTATGTTCTTTACCTTTAAGGTTCACGGACCCTATATATCAATCATTACTGCCAGAACTGTCGTCTATGCATTCTAAAGGGCAGTATGCACAGTCAAAAAGCATCGTGACAAAATTTGCATTATACGGCCTTCTGGTATTTTTGGGGGTTTATCTGGTTTTTTTGCTTATTGGAGAACCTGTCATCGGTTTGATATTCGGAGAAGAATATCTGGGCGTATTCCCAATAATGAGCTGGTATTTGGTCGCTGTTTCAGGAGGCTTTATCGGGCTGCCTTTTGTTCCCTACTTCCACTCTCTCGGTTTGGCCAGGTCGTGTCTGAATATTCAGATCGTTGCTACCTCAATTTATCTGGTTTTCTTGTATTTTCTGACAAGGGACTACCATGCTATCGGTGCGGCCGCGGCGTATATTGTGTACTTCTTTGTCTGGTTGGTTCTCGCTATTGGATATTTCAGGCGGTGTAAATACTGATGTGTGGAATTTTTGGAGTCGCAAATATTGATGTTGCTGGTCATGCTGGCCATCTGCGGAGTTGTTTGGAAGTTTTGCAGCATCGAGGGCCCGATGGCATCGGCGACTGGAAAAGCGAATCTGTTTACCTGGGCCATAACAGGCTCAGCATTATTGATCTTTCCGAAGCTGGTAGACAGCCTATGTCCAGCGGACAGGTGGTTATATGTGTTAATGGGGAAATATATAACTACCCTGAACTGAAAAAGTTATTAGAGAAAAAGTACCAGTTCAAAAGCGGCTCTGATTCAGAAGTTATCCTCCATGGATTTATGGAATGGGGAGTTGAGGGCCTGCTTTCCAGGCTTGAAGGAATGTATGCCTTTAGTGTTTACGATATAGATAACCAAAAGATTTATCTGGTTCGGGATAGAAGCGGTATAAAGCCTCTATACTACTCAAGTATTGATGGTCAGCTTGGTTGGGCGTCTGAGCTAAAGGCTCTTGAGTCGTTTTATAACCTCGGGGATAACAATGTGGATCCCGAGAGCATACTTGATTTTTATACTTATAAATATATTCCGGCCCCAAAGACATTATATCGACAAGTACAAAAGCTATTACCGGCACACTATCTGGAATACGATCTTCCAACTAAACAGATTGAGATAAAAAAATATTGGGATATCAGCTTTTCCGAATCGTCGGATGACTACCAGACAGCAAAAGATAAGCTGTCTGGTATGATATCTCGTGCAGCTAAAATGCAGCTTTTAAGCGATGCTCCGGTCGGGGCATTTTTGAGTGGAGGTATCGACTCATCTCTGCTTCTATCAATGTTAAGCAGAACTGGTCATCGCATACCCACATTCTCTATCATCTTTAATAATCCGAAATATGATGAAAGCCTGCGGATAAACTCCATTGTTGATCATTTGGGGTTGGAAAATACCCAACTGAAATTGGAGGGGCGTCAAGCTGGCGAAAATTTTAAAAGAATGCGTCGCTGGTTTGATGAACCTTTCGGAGATTTCTCCTCTCTTGCCACCTATGAACTCTGTTCCCTGGCTTCCAGCTCAGTTAAGGTCGCAATAAGTGGAGATGGTGCGGATGAGTTATTCGGTGGCTACAAAAGATATTTGGCGCAAGTCGACCTTGATTCTTCAAAAAAATACGATAGGTTTGATGTATTTAAATACTTTAAAGCTCTATTTGGATGGACAGTACCCGGGAGGTTGGTCCGGTATCTCGAAAGCAAACTTTTAAGCGGTTTAGATCTTTATTGCTTTTTAACTGGAGGCTTGCTGCCGAATGAATCAATGGCAATTGCCAAAAGGTTAGGAGTTTCCAGTGATTATGATCTTTATTGGCACTTCAAGGAGTATCTGATCCCTGAGCTTTCCCCCTTAAAAAGAATGCAGTATATGGATTTTAAAGGCGCCATGCCTGATACAATCCTTACAAAGGTGGACAGGCTGAGTATGTCCACCTCACTGGAAGTAAGAGTGCCATACCTAGATACATCCGTCGTAGAGTACGCATTTAGTATGCCTGATAAATGGTTAGTGTCAGGACATGAAACCAAAATGATATTGAGAGATATGGCAAGTGATTTTTTACCTCGGTCAATATATACAGCTGGGAAAAAAGGTTTCGGAGTTCCGCCGGAACTTAGATTGAACTCTTCAGGAAAGCGTTGTTGGGGGCAAGATAAAATTCTATCGGAACTCTATATTGATTTGGAAACTGTCAGAAGGTTGTACAATGGATAAAATATTCGGTTTTTTAAAGTTCTTGTGGTTGGCAGTATTCGGGTCGAAAGTGACACGTGCTGATGCCAGATATGAAATTTTAAGCTCGTTAACTTCACGCTGGGGTTACCGTTTATACAATCGCAAGCTTTGGTGGCACAAAGATCATGCCTTTATGGATATGTGGAATGGATTTCCCGAAGCCAGTAACAAGATCCATGAACGTCGGTATGTTTTATATAACCTAACCAAATCCTTGACGAATCTTGAGGGTGATACTGCAGAATGTGGCGCATTTCGTGGTGGGGGGAGTTATATCATTTTATCCGCTCTGTCAGATAGTACTGCACAGCACCATATATTTGACTCATTTGAAGGACTTTCTGATCCGGCAGAGGTTGATGCGCCAACAGAAGATGATACATATGAATGGAAGGCCGGAGATCTCTGGACAGATGAATCTGTAGTAATTAAAAACCTTTCTTTGTTTAAGGATAGGATAAAAATATATAAAGGATGGATACCAGAGAGATTCAGCGAGGTTAGCGATAAGAAGTTTCGTCTTATTCATATTGATGTGGACTTATATCAACCTACTTTGGATACGTTGTCATTCTTTTACGAAAGAATGGTTCCAGGTGGCATGATTGTATGTGATGACTATGGATTTGAGACATGTCCGGGAGCCACCAAGGCGCTTGACGACTTTTTCAGAGATAAAACAGAGAGTGTAATTCATTTAACTACAGGAACAGCTTTTGTAATTAAACGCTAGAGTTTCTTGTATTTTGGGCTGTGTCTAATTTTGTTTTAAAAAGGTTTAGCAATGACTGTTCAGCGTGACTACTTTATAAAGGCCGGATATCAGCCCAATGATGAGAACAAAACAATGGATGAAGTCTCAGGTGAAGTATATTGGGATAATGGGCGAGTAAAGGCATCTTATTTATACCAGTTTCCGGTCTATGAGTATCTTTCCAGAATAATCTCTGAGAAAAAGATAACTTCAATGATCGACATTGGCTGCGGCGTAGCGTCAAAACTGGGTTATTTACATGAGAAACATCCGGACTTGAAAATCGTAGGAATTGACCAGCCAAATGCTATTGAATACTGCAAGAAAAATTATGATTTTGGTGAGTGGATTGTCGACGACTTCGAGAAACCAAGTTTACCTAGTAATATAGCATTCGGTCCTGATCTTATTATCTGCTCTGATGTAATAGAGCACTTAATAGATCCAGATGTACTTTTAAAATACATACATAAGATTGCTACCCCTGATACTATTGTCGTTCTCTCTACCCCCGATCGTGATCTATTAAGGGGAGAGAAATGTATGGTATCTCCCAATAAATATCATATCAGGGAGTGGAGCGGGGACGAGTTTAAAAAATATATCGATTCCAGAGGTTTTGATGTATTAGAGCACCTTCACCAACTACCTATAAAGTGCTCTTTAAATAGACTGTTGTTTTCAGAGATTATATTGAGAATGCTGAAGTTGCAGAACTTAAGATATAACCAGGTTGTAGTGCTGAGGGTTAAATCTGGGCACGATGCCAGTTGGTGCTCATGATTAAACAGAGTGTGCAAAGGTAACTGGAGGTTGGTTATTTTTGAGTTTGCTAAATCCGGATCTGGCGGCTGGGTATAGTTATAACTACTTCTTGGATTATGATTCGATTGGGCTGGGTGGCGGGCTCAGTACATATGGCTAGGCATTAGAATGATAGAGACATTATCTGACCAGTTATGAAGAAATACTCGTATATGCCGAAATGGGAAAGAATCCAGAGGAGAGGGAAGCAAGCCTTTGTATGGCGCACTGGTGTGCTATATATGGGGATTTTAAGTGCGTTTTTTTTATCATCATTTATGCACTTTCTAGATTCTAGGAATTCTTTTTGGTTTTTACTGATAATATCCCTAATTATTTTTCCTGTTAGCAGTTATTTTTGGGCGCAATATGTTTGGAAGAGAAAAGAAAAACAAAGATATAATTAAAGCTGGCGAATAGCCTAAGAGCACAGATCGATGCAATATAGGAACTAGCCTCAGATGGGAACATATTAAAAAAGATCAGGACAAGACACCCACAAACTAGTTGGTAAGGTTGCCTACTGATTAATCCTTTTTCGACCGAGCAGAAAAAGTGTTAAATTCCGAAACGCTCTCATGATGGGATAGAGTATCTTCGAGAGCGTTTTAGATTTGAAAACCATTCCATTAAGCTTGTTAAAAAAGTCACTGCCAGTCGTCATCTGACTTAAGATATTCAGGCAATCTGCACCGTGGTACCAATCACCACCAATCTTAGTAGCCATACCTTCATCGAGATCGATATTCAGTTTTTGAGCTTCAACAACGTACTCATTTTCCTGCTCTCTGGCATTGATCAACACCACATTCCCCATCGCTTTCTTGAGCTTTAGGAAATGGGTGTATTTTGTACAATAAGGACACTCTCCATCGTAAATAATAATGATCTGGGACTGTTCGGCAGAGGGCATACTAATTGACCTTTATAGGCATGCTTTCTGATTGGTTTAAGACTGTTTTGACTACTTTACCAGACTTTATATCCGTGCATTCAGACTCTATTTGAATTTTGTAGCTGGCAATCATTCTCTTGTCCAGATTGTTAAATTCATTATGCAACAATGGATTAGACCAGACATGGTGCGGAAACAGGTCGTAGGAAATCTGGCCGTCCTCGGGATCAATATTCTCTAGAATCCAACGGTGATGCTTGACCAGCACTTTTTCCAGATGAGTATAATCCAATGTCGAATTATTCACTTCAAATAACGGCTGGCATTGGTCAGCAGCCTGCTTAATTTTAAAAGTATCTGTGGCACCCAATGCACCTACTCTTGCTAAATGCCCTGGCCAGCTTGGTAGAAGTCTACCTTGTGTAAATGTCAGAGACGCATTGAGAAAATAATTGGTTGGCACGTCATATTCGGTACCATCATCTGTAATGGCGACTACTTTCGCGTGTCGAAGAGTTGGTGTGTCATACCAGGCAAGTTGAGCAGTAAAGAACCCAAGAATTCCGAAGATGACCGTCACAAAGCCCAATACTTTGTGTCCTGTGGAAAACTTCTGACCTCTAATGGTTGAAACACCTGCGATGATCAGCATGTTGAGCACTATCCACTTCCAGAAGAATATGCCGCTGAGAAAGAAGATGGCGATGTGCATCAGGTCATAAAATATCGTGATCGCAATGATGTGTACTGGCCGGAAAATTAAAAACAGACAGCCCAGCTGGGTTAGCAGGACAATCCAGTTAATCGCTGGGTTCAGTACTATTGACGCTTCATAGACGGCATTGGTAATTGCAGGCCAGTGGCCGATGGGTAACAAACCACTCTCTAGGGCATTAGGAAGAAGATTGTAGGTGTTATTTTCCAGAACCCAGGACAATACCCCTCCATCAAGCGTAAGCTTCGCCAATCCCGAGTGAAAATAGTTTCCGAAGTGTATAGCAATAGAAAATACCAGTATGTATTTAACAAGACTGTTCAGATTGATCTCTTCCTGGTATCGGGACTTTGCGATCAGGCCCAATAGCAGACTACCCAGGGCCAATACCCAGCCTACTTCCAGTATTGGCATATAATCAGTAGGGGATAAATAGACCCCAGTTGATGCATAGTCGATGGATTTACGCCAGGCTGTGTACAATATTGGTAATAATGCAAAAGATGGGCGCCAGAGAGAGAGTAGCCCGCAAGATAAAACGAGGAATCTTGTGGCCAGGTTTAAGGTTTCAGTTGATTCGGATGAGAAGAGGTAGCTTTGATAGTTAATGGCAGCGTATATCCCCAGCATGAGAGATATACCCTTGATGATGATCGTCAGGGATTGAGCTTGCTTGAGGTAGCGGATTTGCCACAGTAGTGTGCTGAAAAAAAATGTCGCAAGAGCAAAGGGGAATATATTATCTATGTTCGCTGCATGAAATAGAAAATGTTTTGTTAGATAGGCAAAAAATATGAGCGTGATAACTAATGGCCAGACCTTTCGTTGACTGACTTCACTATCTAATGCTGTGTTACTAAATGTATTCATATTTTTTATAAAGTAAATTTATGCTGACTTTTATATCAATGCGGGACTGATTTAATTTATTGCATTTTCCGGGAAATAGTAACTTAATACAACCGGATAGTTTGCATAACTCAAATAAAGTTATTGTAGATGGTTTGTATTTGGAATAGAGACTTTAGTTGGAGCGAGGATATCTCAGGTGACTGTGTGTTGCGTCTCTGGATTGATTGGTTGGTGGAAAAAGGCTGTGCTACTATGAACTGCTGCCAAGCCTATCTCGGCATCGCTAAGTGCAAACGACTAGGGTTTTCTTGCTCCTTTTTTAATCTCTATAGTTTGAAAGAATTGTTCTCTAGGGAAAATAGGTGTTAAAAAGTGATAATCTTCCAATTCGAAAAAAATAATCGCTATAAAAAAGTATTCTAAGCCTCTGTGGCAGAACTCTGATATTTTTTTGATTTAGAATTCTCTGTTTATTCAACAGAATGGTAAATAAATACCAGAAATTCTGCCTTTAAACACATGTATACATTAAAACCTTATTATAATGAAAATGAACTCCAAGCTTATTTATCTTTCTGCATCAACAATTCCATCCTTGTCCGCAAATAGCATTCATGTAATCAGAATGAGCGATGCCTTCAGTAGGCAGGGATTTGATGTCACTTTGTTGGCTCGAAAAGGGAAAGGAGTGAATGATGTGCGCCATTATTACGGGTGTGTGAATCAGTTTAAGATTAAACTGTTTCCAACGATTAACTTACCTGGTATTAGTTTTTTAACCTCAGTCCTTTACTTGTTGACGATTCTTCGAGCAAGAAAAGCCATTTTCTATGGACGTGACATTCCGTCGTTGTTTATTTGCTCAATTTTGCGAAAGCCATTTTTCTATGAGAGTCATGGTGTTCCCCATAAATGGCTTCTCAAATATATGGAGCAAAAAATCCTTAAAAGTACTTCGCTCCAAGGTATTATATATATATCGCAGGCACTTAAGGGGATGTATGAAAATGATGCGAAGTCGATTGTATTGCACGATTCGGCTGATGAGCCCAAATCTTTTGATGATATGATGATACTTAAGGGGGGGAATACATTTAATGCGGTCTACGTTGGATCCCTTTATCCAGGGAGAGGAACTGATCTGATATATGAAATGGCATCAAGAGTGCCGGAGGTAGGGTTTCATTTATTTGGTGGGACAGAAACTGAAGTGACACGAAATGAAGAAATCGTTGCCCGGCTTGGTTTGGGGAATGTGTACTTCTATGGATATGTCGCACCTTCCGATGTTTATAAGTGCAGAAATAGTGCTGACGTTTTACTGATGCCCTACCAGAAAAAGGTAATGACGATAAATAACGCCAGCGAGACCTCTCAGTATATGTCGCCTTTGAAGATGTTTGAGTATATGTCAAGCAGAAAGCCGATTATGAGCTCAAACCACGAGGTTTTGAAGGAAGTGCTCGAAAGTGGGAGAAATGCTCTTTTATGTGACCCAAATAATGTTGAAGAATGGGTCGATTCACTTAAGAGTTTGTTGGATAACAAAGAGTTATGTGAAACCTTGTCAGAAAATGCCTATCATGACTATAAAAGTGAGTACACGTGGGATCAGCGGGCAAGCCGGTTGGCTGCTTTTTTTGAGTAATAAAAGTAAGCGTCCGAATTAAGTTGCCTACCATTCCTTTTGCCATCAGGTCGCAGCAGTTGACATCTGAGCTCGGTTGAAACAGGTGGTCTTCTGGTAAAAGGAATGCTAGAAAATTTGTCCTGATTAATTTAAGACTCTCTATGAATAAGATCCAAAGGTTTCGAATAAAACAGAATATACTTCATGGTATTGGTTACAGCCTTCCGAATCAGGCGCGGATTTTGGATATTGGATGTGGCGCAGGAGACTTGGTCAAAGTCATGAGGGATGAAGGCTATGATGCCTATGGGTGCGATCTGTCATTTAAATCGGGAGCGTGGGTAGATGAACTAGAGGCCTCCGGTGCCCTTTTAAAAATCTCGACGGATGATTATCGACTTCCTTTTGAGGATAGATCCTTAGATTTTGTTACCAGTGATCAGGTTTTTGAGCACATCCAGGACCACAACGGGGTTCTTGCTGAGATTGCCAGGGTGTTAAAGCCGGGTGGTGTAGCATTACATATCTTCCCTCCGCCTTTGATCATTTTTGAGCCTCATGTTTTTGTCCCATTTGCAGGAGTGGTACAGAGTCGGTTTTGGTTGCAGTTTTGGAGTTTGCTTGGGGTGAAAACCGCCCAGCAGAAAGGAATGAACGCGAAAGATATCGCTGAGGAGAACTATCTCTACCTCAAGTCGAAAACCAACTACCTTTCAAAGAATCAATTGAATGCAATGATTGAAGCAAACGGTTTGCGTTTCCAATACTGTGAGCAGCAATTATTGGAAAGTTACAATGATAAAACTAGGGAGGCTCTGAATAACTCCCCAAATCAGTCATACTACGGCCAACTTCACTCATCAGGAATACTATCCATGGATCAGATGACTTTCTCCGAAGCTGAATACCAGAATAAGAAGCGTAAGACCCGCCGGGAAATCTTTCTGGAGCGAATGGATAAGCTGATCCCATGGAAACGCATGGAAAAGAAGATCGCCCGCTATTACCCCAAGGGCGAGAACGGCCGCCCTCCGTATCCGTTATCCACCATGCTTCGTGTCCACTGCATGCAGCTATTTTATAACCTCAGCGATCCTGCCATGGAAGATGCGCTGTATGAGATTG
>NZ_AQXX01000135.1 GCF_000376785.1 Hahella ganghwensis DSM 17046 | reverse complement strand
GTGATGCCGGCGCCGAAGCCGGCCTTATATCCGGCATAGTCATCGCATACCAGTTTGCCTTGCCAGTCTCCCAGGAAGTTCCGGGAATGCTCGCCCGCCCGACTCGGAGCAAAGTCATAAACAACGGCTTTCAGGTCCGAGAAGGACGTGCTGCTATACGCCCAGACATAGGCTTTATGGGTTTTCTTCTTGCCCGGTGCCAACATACTCACCGGGGTTTCGTCGGCATGTAGAACCGGTTGCTGAAGGATCACTTCCCGCAAGGCATCGACCAATAAATATCAGGATATTCACTATGAGTATGAAGCAGTATGTCGACGGCAGAATGATTTGGGCATCATGATCAATGGAAGTTTTGTTTTCGGCCTGGACCATGATGGCCCTGATGTATTCAAACGGACCGTTGAGTGGGCTCTTCAGCAGGGGATTACGACCGCAACTTTCCATATCGCGACGCCTTATCCGGGTACTGCCTACTACCGCGAAATGCAGCAACAACAGCGAATTCTACACTCTGAGTGGGATCGCTATGACACCCGGCAGGTTGTGTTTCAGCCCAAGGGAATGAGCGCAGAGCAGCTAAAACAGGGATACGACTGGTCTTACGGGGAATTCTACCGTTGGAGGAATATTGTCAGGAGTGCTTCTGTTCACAGTACCGGAAAGCATAGGGTAAAGCATTTTTTCTATTCGGCTGGCTGGAAAAAGTTTGAGCCATTGTGGAATCTGATCATCAATGGCAGGCGACTTGGGCTGATGACCCCTCTGTTGGAGGCCATACTTTCAAAGGTGTCGAAAGCTGGGGGTGACCCGGTGCATGTCCATAATAAAATAGAGATCCTGGAGTGGGAGGATCTGTCATGAAGTGGATTCCACGGGATCTGGTTAAACGTGCCACTGATGTTGTGCTGGCGATGGTTGCCATTGTCATATTTGTCCCCCTTTGGCTTGTGATTGCAGTGTTGATTTTGCTGGAAGATGGTTCGCCGGTGTTGTTTCGGCAGAAAAGGCTTGGAAAGAATAAAGCCCCTATTGCGGTGATCAAGCTGCGTACGATGAAGAAGGGTAAAGTTACCCAAGTCGGAACATGGCTGAGATCGACCGGGCTGGATGAGAGCCCGCAATTTCTTTCTGTCTTGGCAGGGAAGATGAGCATTATCGGGCCAAGGCCGCTGACAGAAGCCGATATTTGCAGAATCGGGTGGTCAGGAGAGGAGTGCGCAGACCGCTGGCATACAGCGCCCGGTATTACCGGCATGGCTCAGTTATTCAGTGGTCGTGGAGCCCGGCTTTCGCTCTACCTTGATCGCTACTATTTACAGCAACAGTCATTGGGCTTGGATATCAAAATTATTTTTCTTTCTTTTCTGGTGACTCTGATTGGAAAGAAGCGAGTGCAGGCAATGATGAGGATGAATCGAAAGCCAAGCCAGTCAGGTTTCTCCGCTTTAACCGGTTCTATACTGTCGAGGCTTAAGGGTCCTCAACTGTCACGAAAGTCTCCAGGGGTTATTCCCTCACAGGATTTAAACCAGCGATGAAAGGATCTGGGCTCGGCAAAGCCCAACTGATGAGCAATGTCCGCAATGGGCATCTGGCTGCCTTTCAGCAACTTTCGGGCGCTTTCCAGACGAACTTCGTCGAGAAGTTGTTGGTAGGTGTATCCGTGCTCGTTCAAGCGTCGTTGTAAAGTTCTGGAGGTGATGTTCAGTGACTCTGCCACCATGTCCTGGCGGGTGATACCCTCCGTAAGCTGGTGTTGAATGCGATGTTTTATTTCCCGGATGATCTCTGGTGCATCCTCAGTTTCCAGTGACTTGATCTGTTGGACGGCATGTCCTTCGAGGGTTTTTCTCAGCAATTGATCAGGTTGCCGTAACGGAATATCCAGCAAGTCTCGTCGAAAAACCAGGGCATTGATTTCCTGATCGTACACGATCGGACAATGAAAGACCTCTTGATAACGTTGGTTATAAGCGGGCATCTGTTCCTCTGAAGGAGGAGGCTTCTGCAGTAATAGTCGCTCGGGAGCAGCGGTTTCATTATTCGCGAGCCAGCGGCTGAAGTTGACCCAGGAGGCAAATACATTGTCCACCATATGGGGACGCACTTCAGGGTCCGGGTAGGCGCAATTCCATTGAATCAGCACCAGATCCGGATTGTCCTCCCATGGTTCGAGAGTGGTGGTTCCCATATCCCCCACCAGCTTTTCAAAGGGCACAATCTTCTCGATGGCTTCCCCCAGAGTCGCACAGCTCATGACGATATATCCCAGCACATTGTAGGAGCCGGGCTGCACATAATCGCCACTGTTCGAGCCCAGGAGAGGGTCATCGGATTGTTGTATCAGATTCTTCAGAAGGGCCTGAAACTGCATCCCGGTGATGCCGCTGGAACCTTCCGCTAACTGGCTTTGTTCTACGGCAGCCACTTGCAGTGCCTGATCACAGTCCAGTCCGCGATCTTCAGCAAAACGCAGGTATTGGTTTACGGCGGCGACAGAGGCAAATCCCAGGTTTTTCATGATGTCTCAGGGTTGTTGTTCGGTTCATTTGTCATTGGATACTTATTGTCGAGCCCATGATGACAGACTCATGTAATTGGGTAGGTCACTATCCAGTGTCGCGATTTGCTACCCGAACTGTCCGAATCTGACAGTGTAATTCCTGTCAATATTATTAACCTAGTAAGGATGATGGTCCTTTGCTAAGGATAGTGGTCTTTTGTGTCCGGGGAAACCTGGAGTTTAACCTCGAGTGACAATGACTAGATCCACTGATGAAGACGAATACAAACCTATTGGTGTACTGACACCGTCAGTCAAAAATTCGGAGAGTGAAATGAGACGCTGGAACGGTTGGGGAGATGAGAACAACAGCATGGAGTTGCCCGCTAATGGCCTGGATTTTCTGGCTGGTCGTGTCGGTCAGGCCAATGCTTTACCGGATGCCTCCCTGCAGGAGGTGCTCGATAAAGTACCGGAATCCCGACTACCCAGCCATTTGCTGATTGATGACTCTCCAGAGACTCGCGTGCGCCATGCTCGTGGGCAAAGTCTGCCGGACTGGCTGGCCATGCGCAGTGGGGATTTCGGTGTGTTTCCAGATGGCGTGGCTTTTCCGGAAAGCTCAGACCAGGTGAGGGAGTTAATTGATTTTTGTACGGATCACGATGTCATTCTGATTCCTTATGGGGGGGGAACCAGTGTGGCTGGGCATATCAATCCGTTTCATTCGGATAAGCCAATACTGACACTGGACATGGGGCGCATGAATCAACTCCTGGCACTGGATGAGCAAAGCCAGATTGCGACCTTCGGGGCAGGTACACCGGGACCTATGCTGGAATCACAATTAAGGGCCAATGGCTATACCCTGGGTCATTTCCCCCAATCCTTTGAGTTGTCGACGGTCGGCGGTTGGGTCGCCAGCCGCTCCAGCGGTCAGCAGTCGCTGAGATATGGTCGAATTGAGCAGATGTTTGCCGGTGGCCGGATAGAAACTCCGCTGGGAACCATGGACATTCCTACAATCCCTGCCAGTTCCGCCGGTCCCGATCTCAGAGAAATGTTTATGGGGTCAGAGGGACGCATGGGAATTATCACGGAAGTAAAAGTTCGAGTGACGCCCCTGGCTGATAAAGAAGATTTTTACGTCGTCGTTTTTCCTTCCTGGGAGCAGGCACGTTCTGCTGCCCGGGAACTGGTGCAGAGCAAAATTCAGCTCTCCATGTGTCGGGTCAGCAACGAGATTGAAACAGAAACCCAACTGGCTCTTGCCGGGCATCCTGAACAAATTGCCTGGTTGGAAAAATACTTGCGCTGGCGGGGAGCTGATGACGGTAAGTGCATGATGACGATAGGTATTACAGGAAGTCGGCCACAGTGTCGCGCGGCCAAGTCTCAGTTCAAAAGCATCATTCGCCGATACAAAGGTATCAGTACCGGGACCATTCTGGGTAAAAAGTGGGCAGAGAAACGTTTTATGATGCCATACCTGCGTGAAGCCCTGTGGCGGGATGGCTATGTGGTCGATACTCTGGAAACGGCCACAGATTGGGATAACGCAGATTCCCTGATGCGGGAAATCGAAGAAAATCTACGCAGTTCACTGAAGCAAGTGGGCGAAAGTGTGCATGTGTTTACCCACTTGTCGCATTTTTACGGTCAGGGTTGTTCCATCTACACCACCTATGTATTCCGCACCGCCGAAAGTTATGCCAAAACCCTGGCATTCTGGCGGAAAATGAAATCAACCACCTCGGAGTTGATTGTTCATCGTCGTGGGACAATCAGTCACCAGCACGGTGTTGGTCGTGATCATGCGCCTTATCTGTCAGTGGAGAAAGGTGACCTGGGAATGCGGGCCATCAAATCCCTGGTCCATACTTTTGATCCGAAAAACTTGATGAACCCCGGAACTCTGTATCCCGTTGAGGGGATCGCTGAAGGCACGGAGCTGGCAGCAGCCAATCCTGATGACATGGACAATTCAACACTCAGCCGCTCAGGCGGACAGGGCGCAACCGGGAGCGAGTGATCGGGTATGAGCATGTGGTCTGATAAAGATTGTACTGCCTGGCAACCAGGACGTAGAGAGCAACTGGTTGACCAGCTTCGGCAAACGAAAACCATCTGGGATGTGGTGATCATCGGTGGAGGTATTACCGGGGCAGGGATTCTGCGGGAATGCGTAAGACGGGGGCTCAAGGCGTTATTGCTTGAGAAACATGACTTTTCCTACGGTAGCTCCAGCAAGTCATCAAAAATGGTTCATGGTGGATTGCGATACCTGGCATCTGGTCAGTTATCTCTGACACGTGATTCGGTGAAAGAGCGTCAGAGATTGATGAGTGAAGCAGAGGGACTGGTGGATCCGTTGCGGTTTGTAATGCCTCACTATCAAGGCCAGTTTCCACCAGGATTTCTATTTGAGCGGGTACTGGATGTCTATGATCTGATGGCTGGCGCCCGTCAGCATAAGCGATATCCTGCCCGGGATGCCCAGTACCTGGCTCCCGGAATCAATCCGGAAAAGCTTGCCAGTATCAGTCAGTTTACCGATGCAGTGACAGATGACTCCAGGCTGGTGATGCGAGTGCTGCATGAAGCTCACATGAGTGGTGCTCAGTCGCTGAACTATTGTGCGGTGAAGCATGTACTCAAAGCTCATTCATCTTATTCCCCAAAGGTTCAGGGTGTCAGTCAGGCTGGTGGCGTGATTGCCCAGGACATGATTGGCAATCAGGAATTGGAGATACCCGCCAGAGTCGTGATCAACGCTACTGGAGCCTGGGCTGATGAGCTCAGGGTTGCTCAGGGGGAGGCGTCGAGAATGCGCCCGCTCAGAGGGAGTCATCTGGTCATTCCAGGATGGCGGTTTCCTGTTGGTTTTACCGTTAGTTTTTTCCATCCCCATGATAAGCGTCCAGTGTTTATCTTTCCATGGGAAGGGGCCACCGTGATTGGTACCACCGACCTCGATCACCATCAGGACATGCGTCAGGATGCCAGTATCTCAGCCGGGGAAGTCAGTTATCTCCTGGCGGGTGTACAGCATCAATTTCCCGGTCTCGGGCTGACAGCAAGCGATGTGATCAGCACCTGGTCCGGTGTGCGCCCGGTAGTGAGTTCCGGTGCGCTGGACCCTTCAAGTGAAAAGCGTGAGCATTCAGTGTGGGATGAGCAAGGATTGATTACTGTTGCCGGTGGCAAGCTAACGACTTTTCGCCTGATAGCGTTGGATGTGCTGAAGCATGCTGCCAAATATCTGGAAAATGAAAACCTTGATCTGAAGCATTCAGGCAATTCTGATGATAAGAGAATCTTTTCCCGTGTCAGTCAGGGGGAGGGGCTGCGTCATCTGCCAGAGCTTCAAGCAAAAAGGCTTGCAGGTCGATTTGGGCTTGCTGCCTGCGAAATTGCTGCTTGCGATGATAATCAGTTGAAACGGATATCCGGTACACCAGCTTGTATGGCTGAATTGCGTTGGAGTCTGGACAATGAAATGGTCATGCATCTGGATGACTTGATGTTGCGCCGCAGTCGTCTGGGCATTCTGTTGCCGGAAGGTGGTGATAGTGTTCTGGAGCAAGTGGGGCAGTTATGCCGGAACAAGCTTGGTTGGTCGGAAAGTGTCTGGTCGGATGAAGTCCGTCGGTACAAGGCGATCTACCGGCAACACTTCAGCCTTCCCAATCAGAAGGTTTCTTCTGAGTCTGTCATGGCTCATGACGAAGCTCTGGAGCCCCAGATATGATGGATGACACAAGGGTAACTATGACGGGGGCGAGAGAAAGCAATCGAAGAACCTATGTACTGGCGATCGATAACGGAACCCAGAGTGTCAGAGCGATCATTATCGATGATCACGGGAATGTTGTTGCCAAGGGGCAACAGGAGATCGATCCTTATTTCTCAGAAAACCCCGGATGGGCGGAGCAAAAGCCGGAGTATTACTGGGAGTCCCTGGGGCTGGCCTGTCAGAAAATGTGGTCAGGCACAGATATTCAACCGGAAGAGGTGGCCGCTGTAACTCTGACAACCCAACGGGGAACGGTTATTTGTGTCGACGAAAACGGCAACCCATTGCGACCGGCGATTATCTGGCTGGATCAGCGTCATGCGGACGTTGATTCACCCATTGGTGGTATCTGGGATCTGTTGTTTAAGGCTGTCAGAGTAGAAGATACGGTCAAGCGTTTTCGCAGTAATGCGCAGGCTAACTGGCTGAACCAGCATCAACCCGATTTATGGCAGCAGACCCATAAATTTTTGTTGCTCTCCGGTTACCTGACGTACCGTCTTACCGGCAACTTTGTCGATTCAACTGGTGCGCAGGTGGGGTATATTCCCTTCGACTATAAAAAGCTGGCTTGGGCCGGAAAACGGGACTGGCGGTGGAAAGCCCTTCCGATCAGGCCGAAGCAGTTGCCGGAGCTGGTAGCGCCCGGAGAAACATTGGGGGCACTGATGCCAGATGCCGCTCAGATGCTTGGTCTGCCGGCCGGGCTGCCTGTGATTGCTTCAGCCTCCGACAAAGCCTGCGAAATACTGGGGTCCGGAGGCAACACGCCCAATATCGGATGCATGAGTTACGGCACCACTGCCACGATCAATGCCACCAATAAAAAATATGTCGAGGCGATTCCATTTATGCCGCCGTACCCTTCTGCCATCCCCGGCCGATATTGTTCCGAGGTGATGATTTATCGGGGGTTCTGGATGGTCAGTTGGTTCAAGCGGGAGTTTGGTCTCCGGGAGCAACATATTGCCCAGGAGCGGGGGGTTGCACCGGAAACGCTGTTTGATGAGCTGGTTGCGAAAATTCCTCCTGGATCCATGGGGTTGATGTTGCAACCCTATTGGTCTCCGGGAGTGCGAGATCCTGGACCAGAAGCCAAAGGGGCGATTATCGGGTTCGGGGATGTACACACACGAGCGCATATCTATCGGGCTATTCTCGAAGGTCTGGCTTATGCCTTAAGAGAAGGGAAGGAACGAATTGAGAAACGATCAGGCGTCAGGATCGATAAGCTCAGGGTTTCCGGCGGTGGTTCTCAAAGTGATGTTGCACTGCAACTGACTGCAGATATATTCAATCTTGAAGTGCAGAGGCCTCACACATATGAGACCTCTGCACTCGGCGCAGCGATTGATGCCATGGTGGGGTTGGGTGTACATCAAGACTTTGATCAGGCCATTGCGGGAATGACCAGAGTCGGGAAAGTGTTTACGCCGGATCCTGCTCGAGTAAGAACCTATGACCGTCTATACAAAGAGGTTTACCTGAAGATGTACCGACAACTTCAGCCGCTGTATAAAACCATACAGGAGGTCACAGGGTATCCTCGTTGAATGGCTTCTGAAGGGCCTCTGAGTGGCTTCTGATGGAGGCTCTTGGAAAGGGCGCTTCTCTGAAATGTGAGAGAGGCATTCTGCGCTTGGTTTTATCCTTGGACGGGTGGCGTTACAATGCCTGCTCGCATAGTGGACCGGTCCTTACCCCATGTTTCAATCTGCGCAACCGGCGTTAGTCGTTATAGATGTCCAGCAAGCTATCGACTGTTACTCAGTATTGCCTCGGAACAATCCCGATGCCGAACAGGTCATGAGTCGGCTCCTGCAAGCCTGGCGACACCATGATCTGCCAGTCATTCATGTGCGCCATGCCTCCAGGTTCGTTGAATCCCCTTACCATCCTGACTCGCAGACATATACATTCAAACCGGAAGTTTCTCCGCTGGCCGGGGAAACGATCATCACCAAGAATGAGAACTCAGCTTTTATCGGTACCAGCCTTGATGATCAACTTAGAGCTCTTGGAATCACCGAGTTGGTGGTCAGTGGCGTGCTGACCAATAACTCTGTGGATGCAACGGTTCGGGTTGCCGCAGGAAATGGTTACCGTTGTTTTCTGGTGCGTGATGCCATGGCCGCCTGTGGTATGGCATTGTTAAATGGTGATACGTTAGATGCGGATCTGGTGCATGAAATCTTTCTCAGCAACCTGCACGATGAATACGGCCAGGTCTGTCGATCTGGCGATGTGCTAAGAGCGATTGACGCAGACGGTTGATCGCGCATTTGAAATTTCTTTTTTTAATCGCGTTAAAACTCTCTTCCAGCAGAAGGAAACAGACATGAATTTCGAATTTGCCACCGCTAATAAAATTCTGTTTGGTAATGGGGTTATGAGCCAGGTTCCCGCTCTGGTTTGCGAATACGGTCGTAGTGTTTTTTTGCTGACTGGAGGCTCTCCGGAGCGCTCTTCCGGGTTGGTGGAGGCGCTGCAGGATCGGGGCCTGGAAGTCACGATACATGCTATTGGGAGAGGAGAGCCAACGGTCAAGATGGCTGAACTGGCCGTTGATCAGGCCCGCCTGGCAGAAGCCGATGTGGTGATCGGCTATGGTGGGGGCAGTGTTTTGGATCTGGGGAAAGTGGTGGCGGCAATGCTCACCAATAACGGGGAGTTGATGGACTATCTGGAAGTCATTGGCCGGGCGCAACCGCTGGCTCGTCTCAGTGCGCCTTATTTTGCCATTACCACGACTGCAGGTACCGGATCGGAGGTCACCCGTAACTCCGTGCTGGATTCACCTGAGCACAAAGTTAAAGTCAGTATGCGCAGTCCTTACATGTTACCGGCTGTGGCGATAGTAGATCCGGAACAGACTTGGTCAATGCCTCCGCATCTCACTGCGTCTACCGGGCTTGATGCTCTGACCCAGGTCATCGAGCCGCTGATATCGAATAAAGCGAATCCCTTAACTGACAGTCTATGCAGGGAAGGGATTCGTCGTGCCGGAAGGTCGCTGCGCCGGGCGTACAGTGAGCCGGCCAATGCTGAAGCCCGTGAAGATATGTCGCTGGTCAATCTGTTCGGTGGGTTGGCGCTGGCCAATGCCAAACTGGGCGCTGTACATGGCTTTGCCGGGCCTTTGGGAGGTATGTTTCATGCACCTCACGGAGCGCTTTGCGCGCGACTGTTACCTCTGGTGATGGAGGCCAATCTTAAGGCTTTGCAGGAACGGGCTTCTGACTCTCCCTTTATCGAGCGGTTTGATGAGATCGCTCGCTTGCTGACAGGTGATCCCCTGGCGACGGCAGAGGATGGAAATGCCTGGATTCGGGAAACATGTCACCTAATGAAGATACCCCCTCTATCCAGTTATGGGATGAAAGTTGAGGATATCGAAGAGGCCATTGCTAAATCCAGGAATTCCAGCAGTATGAAAGGGAACCCCATTGAACTGACTGAAGCAGAGCTGGCGGGTATTTTGAATCAGGCGTTGTGATATGACGGATGCGCAATGTCCTTGGGTTATCAGTGTGTAATATCCCCGGATTATTGTAGGAAACTTCATTTTTTCTGAATGTGATAAATATTTTTGATTCAGATAAAGAGTGGAGTCGTCGATAACCTGACATAGGCCCGGGTATTATCCCGTTACTGGCAGCCTCCAGGCAGGGCCGGAATCTGACAAGAGTCAGGGGCGAATCAGGGACCATAAAGGAATTGGTGGAGTATCCTATGATTATTCAGTCATCTGTCGTCAGCTATTTGTCCCGCCAGGACCAGCGTGAAAGCAGTATTGTCAGTAACCGGATCAGTATCGGGCCTGCCCAGGATAACAGCCATCGTCTGGAATATCAGGCAGAAGAGACAGAGTCTGTCGGTCTGTATTCCCATGTTTCAGATGGGGGGCAAGTCCGGACTCATTCGCAACAGCGACTGGCAGAGGAACTGGTGTTCCTGGAGCAGTCGTCATCTCTGGAAGCCTCTACAGAGCTGAATGGTTCCTCAGGTGACTCTGCCAATGCCAGAGTCACCTTCTCACAGTATCGCCATATTACCGAAAGCGAGTCATCTCTGATTGCCTCTTCTGGTGTGATATCTCTGGAGGACGGACGGGAAATCAACTTCAATCTATACGTAGACAGAACGCGGAAATCTGAACTCACCATTGAGCAGACATTGATGATTCAGGGGCGCCCTTTGACAGATCCGTTGGTGCTCAACTTCGATACCGATATCCTTTCCTTGGAATCCACCAGCTTTTTCTTTGATCTGGACGCGGATGGAGATCAGGAATCCATAGCGACACTAGGGGCTGGTAGCGGTTACCTGGTGTTGGATGCCAATCAAAATGGTGAAGTGGATGACGGTTCAGAATTGTTCGGGCCACAGACCGGCAGCGGTTTTGGCGAGCTGGCCCGTTATGATAATGACGGTAATCGCTGGATTGATGAGGCGGATCCGATATTCAGTGAATTGCGGGTATGGGTCGATGCCGGTACTGACAATCAGCGTCTTGCGACATTAAGTGAAGTCGGTATCGGGGCGATATACCTGGGGGCTGCTCAGGATCAGTTTGAGTTGGTGGACGATCAGGGTCGTGTTCTGGGGCAGACCAAAGCTGCAGGAATCATGCTGATGGAGAGTGGTGAGGTTAGAACCGTTCAAGAACTGGATCTGGCAGATCTGCAGGGACAACTGTCAGTGACGGAGCGGCAACAGGGGCCCAGTGATGCTGAGCTTCGGCAGGCAACCGGATTCAGTGAAGTGATGAGCCGGTTGCGCGCGCTCAGAGAGCAACAGGAAAGACGCCTGGATGGCGTCAACCAGCCATCCAGAATCCTTTCCCCATTGCAGCAGCTATTGGAAAAGCTGGAAGCTCTCAAAAAAGAGCTTAAGGAACAATTGAAAATAAGTGCCGACGTTCGGCGACCGGAGGTTGTTGGCGTCACCTTCAAACGGGATGAACTGACTTATCACCTGGTCCGGTCAAAAACGACCGGATAGCAGGTGCTGCTAAAATAGTGGTTTATTCGTCGCAGTAAGCGTCTCCGGCAAATTCCAGCAACCCCTGAGGAATGGTCGTTTCCTCCACCAGTGTGCCCCAATGGTAGATCTTGAGATGAAAACGAGCCTGCATGGTTTTCATTATGGGTTTTTCGGCTCCGAATACGACTTGAGAAGGGACGGTGGCATCGTAGTAACTTTGCGGATTTGATTGAGCTTCCAGTATGACCTTGCGGCCGGGTTTGGTCAGCTCAAAGCTGAAACTTCCTTCGCAGGCGTTAAACCAGCGCTTGACACCGAGCCCCTTGAATTTAGGCAGGAAGGTGATCGTTTCTCCAGGTGCTCGAAACTGACCAGCCCACATTTCAATGGATGAGCTTTTCGGGCTGCCTCCCGACAGCATGAACTGATAGCTTTCTGACACTGTCATAGCATAGATGTAACTGCCGTAGGCTTCTTTATCAGACCATCCTTTGTCGACATTGGTGTAGCCATAGCCGGAAAACTGGTGGTTGTCATCGGCATAACTATATTGCGTCGGTGTTTTCATGGTCCAGATAAACCAGTCAGCACCGACGCCCGGAAATTCCGACAATATGCCGAAAGGGGATTGGGCCTGATTGACAAGCTGCCAGTACGGGGTATGAATCCCCACCCAGCTCATTTGAAACTGGACTTCAGGCAAGCTTAGTTGCAGAGAGTTCTCGTCTGCGTCAACCACGCCGGGGATCTGAAATCTGAAGGAGTCACCCTGGTTGCCGCTGACTTTCTCGACGACTACGTCATCTGAGAAATAGTCGTAAGTGGTGGTTAAACCGTTGCGATCGGCGCGAGCGAAATGAACGTAGCCACGAAGTTGAGATGGACTATCCGGAGAAATGTAAGTCTGCAGAGAAACTTTAAAGTATCCGTTTTCCGGATCATTCAAATTATAAAACCATTGTTCACTCCATTGGTCCCCGGTAGGTTGATGCGGCGCAAGATCATTGATATCGGTTGCGTGAACCGGCGTAAAGCAAAGGTGCAGGAATAATACTAGGAACAGAAATCGGGAGAGCTGTCTCATTGGAATCTCCTAGGGGAAAAGGGGGCAGTATGATGTCTGCCCCTTTGGTCAACAGAAGTGGCGCCCAGCCAGGCGTCGAATTTTCAGGCTCTGGCGTCAGGCCTGTGCACAGGGGGGGGGATTCAGATCTACTTGCAGATTTTTGATTCTGAATAGTAGGCCCCAACCTGGCAGCTTGTTCCTGCGGCACAATGTTCATCCGTCTGGCAATAGCACTCACCTCGGGCGTTACATTCGGGAGTCAGGTAGTTTTCCAGAGGATCCTGTCCGCTGACTCTTTCCCAGAAGGGGTTGGTGAATACGTTATAGGGATCCATTTCCTGTTTGAATGCCAGGAAGTCATTCCATTTGGGAAAGCGGGCAGGCATATCCTCAAATATGGCGACGGAGTTTTTGCCCCAATGAGGTCGTGCACCGTATTTGCGAATCGACATCTGTTCAATCTCCAGATTGACGAAATAATTTTTGGGTACGGCTTCGCCGGCTTTACGCAGGGTGTACTCGATGCCCAGGTAGGCCGTATCCCGTCCGGCACTCATTCCGAGGTAGCTGGGAGAGGCTTTGCCAAAGCGAAAGTATATGCCGTTTAGTGGAAAGCAGGTCCTTGGGTGGGCGTCGAGAATTCGTCTCACGTCGGCAATCCAGTTGGGTAACTGTTCCAATGGAATGGCAACTTCCTGAAGGGCAATAGGAAGTTTGTCCCAGATGCACTTGCCGGGTTCCTTACAGGTGAAATACTGCATTCGATCGGAAGGTCCGATGGGATGTTTCAAAACTTTTTTGGTGTCAAAATCTCGATAGTAGGATTTAGCACGGGCATCATAACGGACGCTTGCGGCCAGGCATTGAAGTCCGGAGCCCGGGAACTCATGTAGGGCATCAAACAACAGCTTGAAGAAAAACTCCTGTATATCAGAAACATCCGCCTGGGCGTTATAGGCATTGCCCTCTGTCGATAGCGGTACAGGATTATAGAGCGTTGTGGTGTAGCGCCCCAGTCCCGGGAACCAGGCAATATTGGCGGAGTAATTCTGCTTGGCGATATCAATGATGATATCCTCCAGCCCCTTGTCATCCCTGTATCCTTTGACGTCGGCCCGGACTTTAAATGCAGGTTCCAGCTGGATGGTCACTTCAGTCACCACGCCGAGAACTCCCAGATTAACTCTGGCAGCGTTCAGTTCTTCACCGGTCAGTACTCTGACATCTCCCAGTCCGTCCACAATTTTGAGTTCGGTGACGTAGTCAGCAATCATATTGGAAGGTTTGGCGAGTGTTGAGCCGTGAGTGCCACTACCGAGCATACCGCCAACGGTAAAGGTGCCAAGTTCCGTTACCATGTTGACTGACAGATCCTGTTCCCTGAGAAATTCATTCAGCTTGTTGAAGCGCATGCCTGCCTGGACTGTCACTGTCATGGCATCTGCGTCAAAACTGACGATTTTATCCATGTTCTTGAGGGTAATCTGATCCTGACCGTCTCCTGTGCAAGCGGCATCGATCTGGCTGGCGAATTTGCGATTCCCCGTCATTACCGTCCGGCCTTCGGCTAGAGCAGCCCGCACGATGTCCTGAATTTCTTCCACTGATGTGGGGTCGTAAACAGCGCCGGGATGACACTCGTAAGTATCCTGGTAGTTGGTGATAGTCCCAGCAGGTTCCTGATTGGCGCTGATGCCGATGGATATGCCGAGTACGGCACCCGCCGCTAATAATCCTATTGCCATTCTTTTGGGTTTCATTGATGACTCTCCTGATTAAATGTCTTTACTTCCCTGACTTCCCTGACTTCCCTGACTTCCCTGACTTCCCTGACTTGCCTGCGCTGGTGTGTCGTGTGAAATAGCGAAAACAGAGCGCCGGATGTATTGCAGCGCTCTGTTCACTATCGGGAGCACACTAGCTGAACTTAGGTAAAATATATTCTTCGAGGATCTGTTGTACCTCCCTGGAGTGTTTGGACATTTTTCCGGTTAAGAACTCTGCCAGGTCAGACCGGTACACTCCGACAGGACGGGGGCCGATAGACTCCACCCATAGGGCGTGATTGGTGGTGGCAAAGTTAAGGTTTGGATTAGACAATATGCAGACTGGTCCCTGGCTCAGGTTGCCGGCGTCAAATATCCAGATTTCCTTACCGTTCCCGCGGCCATTAGTTGGGTCTTTCCTGACCACGGCGGTAAACAAATAGCCGTCATCCTGTGCGGTGCTGCCGGGTCTGTTCATAAATTGTGGGGTTCGCATGACGCAGTCGCTGGGGAACTCGTAGGCGTCAGTGATGGCCATGGCGTTGCAGTCAAAGTGGAGCAGGGCGGAAGGTTGTGACATTTCCGGTAACGAGCCATTGCTGAACACCCGGTGGGGGTAGTCTTTGTAAGCGTTGGCGACCCGACTGGGGAGATGCTCCGGCCGGTAGCCGATGGCTGCCCAGTAGATATGCTCGAAGGTGTCCGGAAACTGAAAATGGCCGCGATATGCCGGGTCATTCATGTCCCAGCAACGGAGGTCTCTGACCACGGAGAAATCTTCTTTAATCTCCTCGGCAGAGAAGCGGTGTACCCGGATACGAGCTCTGACCAGTCCTCCGATATCCACTGGCGCGGTAGGGTATCCGGAAATGGGTTTATCCACCCAGCCACCGAAATGCAGCCGGTCCAGATGCATCTGGGGTTCCGATTTGTCCATGGCACCCATATATTGGCCATAGAGGGTAATTTCACCGTTGCTGTCATCATAGTTGCAAACGATATCGGAAGTATCAAAATCCAGCTCAATATAGTCTGCCAGAACATTGTCAGCGCCCGGCATCAGGTCCGCTTTGCGAATAATCCAGACCGGGGTGCGGTGACGTTGGGGTTCCACAGATCGAATTCCCAGGATGCGGCCATTTTCAACAAAGGCGGCGGTCTGGAAGATCAGAATGTGATCGCGCGTCACACCAAGTGAATGACTGGTGGCGGAAATGTAGGCGTTCTCTCCCTGACGATTAAAAACCTGCCAGGACTCGAAGGGGCCGTGCTGATCCCAGCGAATGATTCTGATAAAGCCGTTTCGGGTGCCGGATTCCCCCATGTTGCCACCATAGTTAATGGTAAAGCATTCTCCGGTCTCAAGATCAAAATGGGGGTGGCCGGTTGTTCTGATCTGAGGGAATAACCACTTGCCGGAGGTTAGCCAGTCTAGCGCTGGTGGCAGGCTGGATTGCCATTCGTCCATATTGCCGACCTGTGTGACCAGCTCCAGTGTTTCTCCGTCAAACTCAAAGGGAGGCCCCCCTTCATAGCTTAATGCAAACCGATTGTTGCCCATGTAGTTGGGGGCGGTATTGCAGTAGTTCATAAACCCCATGGTGGTGCTGAAGTAAATCGTACCTCCCAGCAGCGAAAAGCGATCAAGCAGTCCGCTCACTTGTTCCTGCATAATGGCGGAAGGCGTATTGATCATTTTTCGCAGATAGCCAACACCATCGGGATTGAAATCGAACCGGGTCAGTGCCCCTCTGCCGTTTGGGGTGAAGTGGTTTTTCTCCAGGGGGATTCCTTCAGCCATAAATACATGGCCGCTGATGTCTTGCGGTAGGGTTCCGCTGATCACATCCATGGTGCCGGAGGAAGGTGTCAGATCGGCATTCATGATGGAGTCGGGGAAGGTGGGTTGATATAGCAGTTGCCCGCTCAGTAAAGGGGCTCCTGCAAAGCTAATGTTGGGTAGTGCGGTCAGTGCGCAAAACGATTTGACAAAATGACGTCTGTCCATGTCATCTCTCCAGGTATTCCATGAGTTTTATTTTTTTTAGTGTCTGTTGACGCTTCATATGATGCACATGCTGGAGTCACATTTTGTTCTCTGCAAAGCGGAGAGAGTGCAGTGTAGTCATTCTACATAAGCGATCGACAATGCCGCAGAAGGCAAAATATGGACCAGCCCTGCGGGCTAGTGCCCCTTCAGTGGGTAGAGAGCCTGAAAGCAGGCCCCTCTTTGTTGTTCGGCGTTCATTCAGAATGACTAAATCTCTCTTCTCGCGCCTTGACTGACCTGTTTTCAGGTTTTCCATGAGCACCATATGAAGCGTCAACAGACCCTACGCTTTTCTTACGATAGTGATATCGATACAGCAGTGGTTTCGCGACCTCAAAAAGGCATCGGTGAAGCTTGTACAGGTATCGCTAAAACTAAGGGAGTGATATCTCAGACTGATATCGAATGGACGATCATTGGATGCTGGTCAGTTGCTCAAGCTATCGACGGTAGTGAGGGGGCGCTCCGCAACACTTGCATCGATTGGGTTTCTGATTTCGAGATCATACAACCAGGAAGAGCCGACGACACACCGGGCGGGTGAAGGCTCTGCTACAACGTGATTCTTATCAGGAGCATAATGGATCAGGACGGCGATAGATCCATCTGAACAGGCCAAACCATCAGGACGATAAAAAGAGCCTGGACTTGGCGTGACTCACTCCTTGTCGGCGGATGATCGGTTTTCCTTAAAAAGGGAAGGGGATTATCCGGCTGCTTTTCAGCATAGCGGATAATAATCGGAAGACAAAAGGTTGAAGGAGTTGTTATTTCAGCTTTGTTACCCAGTGCTCATTTTGGTCGTTAGCTCGCTTTTTATTGTGGTTAGCAATTCGCTGGCAGTTTCGAATTCGTGATTGTTGAAGGCAGCGGCAACCTTCTTTGCCTGAACTTGGTAACTGGGGCCTGACCAGAGCAGCAATTGCTCGAGGGCGTATTCATCATGTTCTCTGCGCATGCAGATATCCATGAGGTGCTCGATGATCTGCAGAAGGTCGGATGACACCGTCGTGACAAGGGGGATCAGATGTGGTCTATGATCCTGTTGTGCAGCTCTTCTGGAGTCATCCTTCAGGAAGCTGAGTTCGGTGATAACGTGCTCTGTCGCGGCTTGTATCTCTGCAAGGAGGGATTCTGCTCGATTAAGTTTTCCGGATTTGGCACTTTGTTCCAGTTGATCAAACAGGTCGCTGAGCTCTGTCATGGCCAGATTGCCGGTCAAGCCTTTGAGTGTGTGGGATTCCTGTCTCAGGAGTTCAAACTGATGGTCTTTGAGAGCATTCATCAGGCGAATTTTCTTCGTGGTCCATTGCTCCAGGTAGTCCCGGATCTCTTCGGCCAGAACTTTTTGATCGCCCCATAGCTCCAGGCCCTGGTCCAGATCAAGCGGGTGTAATGGTCGAGTGGTTCTGGATTTTACATTGGCCGGAATTCTGGTGGTTTTTATTCCCAGAACCCGGGATATTTCCAGCGTGACATCTTCCAGTTCGATAGGCTTGCTGGCGAAGCCATTCATTCCGGCCTCTTTGGCCAGCAACTGATCTTCGACGAGAACGCTTGCAGTCATGGCAATGATCGGGGTTTCTTTCAATTGCTTGATTTTTTCCGCCTGCCGAATGGCGCGGCAGGCGGAAAGTCCATCCATTACGGGCATCTGAATATCCATGAGGGCAACATCCGGACGGTGTTCTTCCCATTGCTGAAATGCTTCCTGGCCATTGGTGGCTGGAATGACCTGATGGCCACTTTTCGTCAGTAGCAGCGTCAAGAGGTCGACATTCTGGCGGATATCGTCAGCGACCAGAATCTTAAGGGGAGGTAGTTGGATAAGGCTCTCGCTTTGTTGTGTTTCACTGATTTCGGCCGGTCTGAGTGGAAGTGTGAATTCGAAGGAAGTGCCAACGTTCAGTTCGCTGGATACATTTACACTGCCTCCCATTAGCTCCACCAATTGTTTGCTGATTGTTGTGCCAAGGCCTGTTCCTCCGAATCGGCGACTGGTTGATGGGTCTGCCTGGGTAAAGGGTTCAAAAATGTTAGATAGTTGTTCCGGGGTCATGCCGATACCAGTATCCTGCACCTGAAATACCACCATGCCACTCTTGTCAGGGGTGATTGAGATGTCGACCCGGCCATGATCGGTAAACTTGATAGCATTGCCGACGATGTTGGTCAGTACCTGTCGGATTCTGTCGGGTGCCCCCGTATAGTGGTCACGCAGCTCTGAGGATAGGGATATGCACAAGTCGAGACCCTTGTGGCTGGCCTGAAGAGCCAGGGTTGAAATCACCTGATCGACTTCGTGCGTCAGGGAAAAGTCTGTATTGTGCAGTTCCAGTTTGCCTTTCTCCAGTTTTGCACTGTCCAGTACATCGTTCAATATGTGTAATAGGGAGCGGGCCGAGCTGCTGATGGTGGCAATCTGCCGGTGCTGTTCGTCGCTAAGGCCGGATTCCATGAGGATGTCACTGAAGCCAATGATCGCGTTCATGGGGGTGCGGATTTCATGGCTCATGTTGGCCAGAAAGGTAGACCTGGCGATAGCGGCCTGTTCGGCCCGGTTTTTCGCCTGGATAAGGTCATGCTCCATGGCAAGTCGCTCTGAGATGTCGGAAATGAAGGCAACAAAAAGGTCTTCCTGGGGGAGTCTGACATGGCCGATAGCAAGGCGCACGGGGACTTTTCGGCCATCTTTGTGAAGGGCGTCGACTTCCCGGCCGATGCCAATAATGTGGGCTTCTCCGGTTCTAAGATATCGTTCGATATAGGTGTCATGCCGACTACGGTGGGGTTCGGGCATCAGGCAGTTGACGTTTTTGCCCAGAAGGTCTTCGTGTTTCCAGTCAAGGATGTTCTCGATGGCAGCATTGGAACCCATTACTTGCCCTGTGCTGTTAATCGTGACAATTCCATCAATCGCGGTTTCCATGATGGCTCTGAGGCGACTCTCATTGGATTGCGCGATCACTGAAGTGTCTTTGTATTTCAGCGTGAGGCTGATCGTCAGGGTCAAAATAGCGATGAAGATGGCCACGGCGGTGACGCTGATTGCCAGTAGCCAGTTGGAGTTTGTGACGATGAGATGGTCGCTCAGGTTTTCGGGTTTGATAAACCGCGTTGCCGCCATGCCGGTGTAATGCATGCCGGAAATCGCCACACCCATAATGATGCCGCTGATCAGATTAAGGCGTATTGTGCTGAGATTGTCCCCCCAGGCATGTTTGAGGCCGAAGCGCAGCTTGATAGAAAACACTGCCAGACTGACTGCCACGATAATTGAGAGGGTGAAAGTGGTCGGGTCGTATCTCAGCTGGGCGGGCATCTGCATGGCCGCCATTCCTGTAAAGTGCATGATGCCGATTCCCAGGCCGATGCTGAGCCCTCCGATGACAAGTTGGTGTGGTCTGAGGTCTCTTCTGATAGTCAGGTTCAGAGCGATCCATGAAGCGACAACGCTGGGTAGAATGGAGGTAAGTGTCAGGAGGAGTTCGTAGCGGACCGGCAGGTTCATCTTGAACGCCAGCATTCCGATGAAGTGCATGGACCATACGCCGCCTCCCATTACCAGGCTGGCGGCCAGGATTGTGATCTGTCTACGATGTCTGGAAAGGAGCCCCCAGGACTGGGAAGCAATCTGATAGGCAGTAAAGGACGCGCCTGCTGCCATAATAATGGAAAGAATTACAAGCCATGGGTCATAGCTCCCATGCATCAACTGATCGCTGTTGCCGGGGATCTGGAACAGTAACAAAAGCCTGTCCATGAAAAAGGGGGGTCACCTGTTGTCAATAATTGTCGGGCTATCTATTAAAGATTAGTTCATATAACGGTGATTTTAAAAAGTTGTACCACATTAATTCTGTTTACGAATAATCCTGTTTCTGCACAAGTGCGAAAGTGCCGCTGCGGTATCGTGTATGACGGTTTCTTGATTATGTGCGCGTGATGGCCTCAACATAAATCAAAGCGACAGGATATAGGCTTTTTCCACCATTGTTGCTTAGACTCACTACTATATATTCGGCCGGGGCTCTCTCATGCATCAAAAGTGGTTGAGGAGGGCTTGATCCGGGTAATTCGGAATTCACGCTGTTGGGAAAGTGTGATGCTCCGGAAATGTTGTAGCAGTAATAAAACAACCAAAAGAGGCATCATGAATCTGTCCAAAGTCGACATGCCTGCCATTCTCCAGCAAATCTATGAAGAAGTTATTCTCCATTATGGTGAAGGCAAGGTGGCGAACTATATTCCGCCTCTCTCCAGAGTGAATCCTCGCCAGTTTGGTATGGCTATTCGCTGGGTGGATGGTGAAGAGCATTTTATTGGGCAGGCGGAGACGCTATTTTCTATCCAAAGTATTTCCAAGCTGTTTGCATTGATGTTGGCGCTGGATATTGTCGGAGATGAGCTGTGGAACCGGGTTGGGCGGGAGCCCTCCGGCATGCGTTTCAATTCGTTGTTGCAGTTGGAGAATGAAGCGGGGATTCCGCGTAATCCTTTTATTAATGCTGGTGCGATTGTCGTTACAGATACCATTGTCAGTCACAGTGCCTCTCCGGTGAAGCGGCTTGAGCAGTTTATGGCCTCATTATCGGGTAATCCTGGTAATCGCTTTGATTCTGAGGTCTACAATGCGGAGGCAGCAACAGGGTTTCGTAATGCGGCTATTGCGAATCTGCTGAAAGCCATGGGGAACCTGGAAGGGCAGGTTAATGATGTTCTGGATGCCTATTTCAAACAGTGCTCCATGACAATGTCCTGTCTGGATTTGGCAAGGGCCACGGAGTGTCTGGCGAATAAAGGGAGGTCCACATTTCGGTCGCACTTTCATGGTGAGGTGATGGATAAGCGTATCAATGCCCTGATGTTGACCTGTGGTCTGTATGATGCTGCCGGCAATTTTGCTTACCGGGTCGGACTTCCCGCCAAGAGTGGTGTCGGGGGAGGGATTGTGGCCATTGTTCCGGGACACTGCTCAGTGGCGGTTTGGTCACCGGAGTTGGATGAATATGGTAACTCTGTGTTGGGGCAGCGGGCGCTGGAGCTGCTGACAACCTATACCGGCAGCTCCATATTCTGAATCGATGTCTGGCCCGGTGATATGGGTGAGTCAGCCCTGATTGGATTTGGCCAATACTTCGGCAATGAAGTTGACGATCCACTGGGCAGCTTCCTGTTTGTCCGGTTGTCGGGCCAGAGAGGCAATGCCTTCTTTGAATGTTTTTGCTCCCAGAATGTCCTCTCGTTTTTCCATCAGGCCTTTTGAGTAGCCAGCGGTAAACTCCGGATGTCCCTGGAAGGTCAGAGTATTGTTGCCTATCTGCATGATGTCGTTGGGGCAGAAATCATGGCTGGCCAATCGCCTGGCTTCCTGTGGTAGCCGGGTAACCTGATCCTGGTGGCTGACCAGCAGATTCAGGCTGGGTAGTGCTGGTTGCATCCAGGGCTCGCTGCTTTCCATATCGGCGCGGTGAAGTCCAACTCCCCAGCCGTTTTTCGACTTCACGACTTCGCCTCCGAGGGCTTTGGTCAGCAACTGGTGGCCAAAGCAGATTCCCACGACAGGCTGGCCTGATTCGTGTAGGGTGCGTGCCAGGTCCAGTGCTCTGTGGATCCAGGCTTCGTCGTCATAGACGCTCCATTTGCTGCCGGTAAACAGCCAGGCATCGCACTCATCCGGTGACTCCGGGAATTCCATTTCTGTCAGATCGTAGTCCCGATACTGCAATTCGGGAGCGACTTCTCTGAACAGGTTGCGGAACATCTCGGGGTAATCGCCGAAATGTGTCCTGAGGTCAGGCATGACATGGTCACACTGAAGTATCCCTAGCCTGAATGTAAAGGGGGGTTGTGTCTTCATGATCACCCTCGTATTGACTGGCTGTTAAACCTGTTTCTGAAACCGGGTTCGTATATTTTCCAGATCCCCGATGCGGTCCGTTAGCTGGTCCCACTTGCGGTTGCTCAGCGCTGCGACAAATGTCTCCATCATGGCGCTGATGGAGGTTAGGGAGTCCCAGTTGGAAGGCGCCTCTACATGAGCTACGAGAACATGCTGGGCAACTCTGGCCAAGGGGGAAAGCCACTGGTCAGTCACCAGTATGACACTGGCGCCTCTTTGGGCGGCTTCCTCGGCAAATACGATGACTTCTTCCTGGTAGCGGCGGATGTCGAATACTACCACAACGCAATGCTTATCCATGTCCAGCAAGTATTCAGACCAGGAAACCGGGAGGCCGGTAATATGGCGTACTCTTGGTCGCAAGGCTCGCAGGTGCATATAGGTCTGGGTGGCGATCGAGTCAGTGAAGCGGCCGCCAAGTAGAAAAACCTGCTGGTTAACATCTTCCAGTAGGGCCAGGACGCCCTCGAATTCATTCTGGGAGATGGATGCCATGGATTGCCGGATGTTATTGCAGATGGCGTCAATATAGATATTCTGGAAGTCGGTTTTATCCTGTACTTTCTGTATGTCCGGATGGCGTTTGGCCAATGGTGATTTCAATCGGGCATCCAGTTCATTGCGTAACTCATCCTGGAATTGTGGATAGCCGGTGAAACCTAGCTTTGAAATAAATCGCAGAATGGTCGGGTGGCTGACCTCTGCGCGTTCCGCGAAACGGGCCAGGGAATCGAGTCCGACGACGGGGTAGTTTGTCAGTAATAGGCGGGCAGCTTTTTTTTCTGACGGGGTCAGTGTGTCAAGCTTGCGGTGGATCAGCTCAGCGATCGACAGCCCGTCTTCCTTGGGCGGATTGTCAGTGTTTGAGGGGGGTGGTGTCGCTGGGTGATCTGTCATGCTGCATTGCGTACCGAAGTTTTATGTATTTGGGTATGTACAAATATGTACATTTGAGAGATATTGTATATCATGCATGTACAATATTGTACAAAATATTCGACAAAAAAATAAAACCTATTTTAGGGGGAGTTGAATTATCAGCAAGCCCCGGGCAGTAGAGAACAAATACCTGACCCTCCATATTTGCCGGATCTGCTCGAAGCAAGCGCTTTGGCGACTGGTGTATGGGGGACGGACTGAATCGGTAACTTAAGCAAAGCCATTGGCAGCCGGATTGGCGGTTGGCGGTAATTGTGAAGCGACCATTGCAACCACAGGAGACAATAATATGCAGCCCAGAGATGTCAAAACCATCGCTGATGCCAGAAAGATCATCGAGGAGCGTGATGCCGACCAGATTAAAGTCGGGGTTTTCGATGTGGACGGTATCCTTCGCGGAAAGTATATGAGTAGGAAGAAATTTCTCTCCGCACTGGAATCCGGTTTTGGTTTTTGCGATGTGGTTTTAGGCTGGGATTCCAATGATCAGCTATATGACAACACTAAGTTTACCGGTTGGCACACGGCCTACCCAGATGCCTGGGTTCGGGTGATACCGGAAAGCTGCCGGGAAATCCCCTCTGAAGACAATATGTTGTTCTTCCTGTGTGAATTTGAGCAACGTGCGGAAAAAATCTGTCCGCGTGGTGTGCTGAAGCGAGTGCTGGAGAAAGCAGACGCCATGGGATTTTCCGCCAGTGCGGCCTGTGAATTTGAGTTCTTCATGTTTGAGGAAACGCCGCATTCAGTGAGAGAAAAGAACTACACCAACCTGAATAATATTACACCGGGTTTCTTTGGTTATTCGGTCCTTCGCAGCTCTGTGCTGGGGGAGTTCTATAAAGACTTCATGGACTACTGCAAAGATTTCGATATGGAGCTTGAAGGGTTTCATACTGAAACCGGGCCGGGGGTTCTGGAAGCTGCCCTGACGGTGGATCAGGCGCTGGCGGCAGCGGATAAAGCGGCGCTGTTCAAGACGTTTACAAAAGTGTATGCGCAGCGCCTGGGTTGGATGGCCACCTTTATGGCCAAATGGTCTCCTGACTGGCCGGGTCAGAGTGGCCATATGCATATTTCTCTGCAGAACAAGGATGGTACTTCCGCATTTTATGCGGAAGGCAAAGATGTCCATAACATGTCTGATACCATGCGACATTTTATTGGCGGACAGCAGGCTCTGATGCCAGAGCTGTTGTCGATGGTGGCCTGTACGGTGAATAGCTATACCCGTCTGATTCCCGGATTCTGGGCGCCTACTTCAGCATCCTGGGGTGTCGAAAACAGAACTTGTGCGTTGCGGGCAATTCCTGGTTCCGCCAAGTCTCAGCGGGTGGAGTATCGGATCTCCGCCGCAGATATCAATCCCTATATTGCGCTGGCAGCAGCCTTGGGTTCCGGGTTGTGGGGGATTGAAAATAAGATCGAACCCGATGCCCCGATCAGCGGCAACGCCTATGAAAAAACTTTCTCGAAAGAAAGGGATCTGCCGAGGACTCTCATCGAAGCGGCAGGTCGCCTGCGTGAATCTGAAGCAGCAAATGCATTATTCGGCAATGAATTTGTGGAGCATTATGCCGCCACCCGGGAATGGGAAGAGCGGGAGTTCCGTAAGGCGATTACCGACTGGGAAATGCAGCGCTACTTCGAAATTATTTGATCTGTTGTGGTAATACACAGACAGATTGCGACGTATCCAATTTACAGGGCGGTTAGCCCTGTGGTTGCAAATATACCTATTTTTTAATTGTTATCGTGGAGCAAACCATGAGTGGAATGGCGCAAATTATCAGCCCTGTGGATGGGGCCGTTTTTGCAGAGCGGTCATATGTCGACCTGGAGCAGGCTCAGCAGAGTGTCGTGAAAGCATCTGAAGCACAGAAAGCCTGGCAACAAACTCCGCTGGAAAAGCGCATCGAGATTCTGGATGCAGCAGTGACCATGCTGGCTGAAGATACTCAGGATCTTGCGGTTGAATTGGCGCGGCAGATGGGACGTCCTGTGTCCCAGGGCGCAGGGGAGGTTCGTGGTTTTACTGAGCGTGCCCGCTATATGCTGGAAATTGCGCCAAGGGTATTGGCTCCCATTGATATGCCGGAAAAAGAAGGTTTTAAGCGTTATATTCGTCGGGATCCTGTTGGGGTGGTGATGGTGATTGCTCCTTGGAATTTTCCTTATATGACGGCTGTAAACTCCGTGTGGCCCGCGTTGGCTGCCGGAAATGCCGTGGTGCTGAAGCACGCCCAGCAGACGCTGCTTTGTGGTGAGAGGCTACAAAAAATTCTCGAGAAAGCAGGGCTTCCTGATGGGGTGTTTCAGGTGTTGCATATGAGTCATCAGACGACTTCCGAACTGTTGAAGTGCCCTGAAATCCGTTTTGTGAATTTTACAGGATCTGTTCGGGGCGGGCAGAGTATTCAACAGGCTGTAGCAGACAGTGGTCATTTTGCCGGCACGGGTCTTGAGCTGGGCGGCAAAGATCCTGCCTATGTCAGAGCTGATGCGGATATTGCGGATGCTGCCGTGAATCTTGCTGACGGTGCCTTCTTCAATACCGGGCAGTCATGCTGCTCCATTGAGCGAATTTATGTTCATGAGAGTGTCTATGACAAGTTTGTTGATGCGTTGGTCGCCGAGGCGAAAAAGCTGATGCTGGGTAATCCTTTGGAGCCAACGACGTCTCTTGGGCCACTGGTAAAAACTGAGGCGGCAGACTTCGTCCGTGGGCAGATTGAGGAAGCGGTGAAGGAAGGGGCCAAGGCGTTGATTAACCCAGCGGATTTTCCTGCTGATGAGGTGGGTACTCCTTATATGGCTCCTCAAGTCCTGGTGAACGTGAGTCATGATATGCGCGTGATGAGGGAAGAAAGTTTTGGGCCGGTGGTCGGTGTCATGCCTGTCAGCTCTGATGAAGAGGCTGTTCGGTTGATGAATGATAGTGAGTTTGGCCTGTCGGCATCTATCTGGACTCGAGACCTGGAAGCTGCCGAGCGGTTGGGCGAGCAGGTGAATACTGGAACACTCTTTATGAATCGTTGTGACTATCTGGATCCGTCTTTGGTTTGGACCGGAGTTAAAAATACCGGACGGGGAGCGTCCCTGTCTGAGTTGGGTTACGACGCGTTGACCCAGTCCAAAAGTTTTCATCTGCGTTTACCTTCAGGAGTCTGATTATGAGCTCAACACCATCGATCACTGCCAACTGGGGAATTCCCAATCGTATGTTGGTCGGACCCGGCCGATTGCAGGAATTGCCTGCGTTGTGTGAAGAATTGGGTTACAGGGCGCCGTTATTGGTGACAGATAAAGGTCTCAAAGACTTGCCGATGATTACCGACACACTGGCGATGCTGAAAAAAGCCGGGCTGGGAGTGGATTTGTTTTCTGATGTTGCAGGTAATCCGGTTGAGCGTTCTGTTAGCGCCGGCGTGGAGGCTTATCGCGGAGGGCAGCATGATAGTGTGATTGCTTTTGGTGGCGGCAGTGCGTTGGATGTGGGAAAAGCCATTGCGTTTATGTCAGGTCAGACCCGGCCAATATGGGATTTCGAAGATATTGGGGATTACTGGAAGCGGGCGGATGCCAATGGCATTGCGCCAGTTATTGCTGTTCCGACGACGGCCGGTACCGGGTCAGAGGTGGGGCGGGCTTCTGTTATTTCCAATGAGGAAGAGCATCGTAAAGTCATCGTCTTTCATCCCAGAATGCTGCCGGTGGCGGTGATTCTTGACCCTGAAGTGACGGTTGCGTTGCCGCCGCATATTACGGCGGCAACGGGGCTTGATGCCTTTATCCATTGTTTTGAAGCCTATTGCGCCCCGGGTTTTCATCCGATTGCAGAGGGGATTGCGCTGCAGGGGATGAGGTTGATTGCGAAAGCGCTTCCGGTCGCCTATAAAAACGGAGCGGATCTGGAAGCCAGGACTCACATGCTGGCGGCTGCGAGCATGGGGGCGATTTCATTCCAGAAAGGCTTGGGTGGTGTGCATGCGATTGCGCATGCGGTTGGTGCTATGTACAACACTCATCACGGGCTGACCAATGCGATTCTGTTGCCCTATGTCATGAAACATAATCAGGCCGCAATAGAGCAGAGAATGACGCCTGTGGCGCAGGCGGTAGGGTTGCAGGAAACGTCATTTGATGCGGTGTTGTCCTGGGTATTGGAATATCGCAAGCAACTGGGAATACCGCATACTCTGCGTGAAATTGATGTTGCAGATGATCGCGCAGATGAGGTGGGTAAACTTGCCGCTGGCGATCCTTCCGCTGGAGGAAACCCTGTGCCTGTGAATGCTGCTGAGCTGGCTCAGGTTTTCAGAAATGCGGTTAACGGGATGATCTGACCTGTTGGCGATATGGTGTGACAGGTCCTGGTGAAAACGAATAAAGCCTCGTTGAAATATGCGGGGCTTTATTTTTGTGTGGCTTGTTCTGAAATAGAGGCAAAAAAAAGGGCAACCCAAATGGATCGCCCTAATAATTCGATAAAACAAGAAAAGTGGGACAAGAAAACTACCAACCTCAGCGAGGACCCAAAAAGCAGCAGGGGTACTACATACTCCCCTGCTCTAAGTGGGGGATACTACTCAAATCCACGATTGAAATATTAGCCTCCCAGAGGCTGATATTCAGTTGTTTCTGCGTAAGCTGGTGTTAGCTTTTTGTAACCCTGTCAGGAGGTTGGGAAACATGTCTGTAGGCTTTTGAAAGCGCTGTAGTGGTTTATTGCTGATTGGGTGGAAAGGTGATTTTGTGTCTTGTTGTGCGGGTGGAATGATTGGCGATACACAAATTAAACTACAGTCTCTTGAAAAGAAGTGTTCATTCTCATGAGCATGATCAGTATATTCCAGACACAAAATGCTGGACCACCTGTTTCTGCAGGAGCTCTTACTTTTTCGCCCCCTTTAAGAGAAACGATTAATCGAGAAAGGTCTTCCTTCTTTTCGTCTGGCTTTACTGTTGAATCGTGAATCTCATCAATTTCACTATATTTAAATGCAGTTATAGAGCCTTTATAGCTGACAACTGCTCCTCTTGTACATAAAACGATGCAGCCAGGCGCATCCGATTCTGAGACCAATATAGGCCTACCAATATCTTTAGAGAACTCTATATTTGGCTTGTCTCGATCAGCCTCCCAAAAATAGGTATTCCGTTTGGGTATGTCATGCTGATCGGCTCGCCACCTTATTCTATTTTCGATAAATGACTCAGTGTTTTTCATAAGAGAGCTAACGCTGTCAGTTGGAGTGGCCCGGAGGGCCGTCTATAGCCTGGCCTTGTTCTGCTCGTTGGCCCTCCCAAGGATCAATTACATCACTACTCCTTGGGCCCACTATTTTGCCGAAGAGGGTCATCTCAAATAAATGGCAGAGTTCTTTGCTAGAGTAAGCAAGAGAGTTTGGCTCATCCTTGCCATTAAATTCAGCGATTTTTGTTGCGGAGTGGGCCATCAAAAGATTACGCATTTCTCTCTCAGTAACTAAACCGCCTTCGAAACAGCGCCAACCTTCCTTGCCGCTTAAATCAGAGTATTCACCTTTATATAATACGTGCTCGATCAATTGGAAGGCTTTGTCATACGGCAGCGGATCAAGCTTCATTGCTTCCGCCATGGAAGAGATACACTCTATCAATTTTTCTCTATCTGGCACCGCTTCAATCTCTGATTAGGCAGAGCGCCTGGCACAGGGGCGCAGCCACTTGATGTTATGCGAGTATTTAGTTTCATCAGATTATGATCTATGCGTTGATTGATTAAAAATGACGAGAGTAACGAATAAATGCTCCTTCAGCATCATACGATGGGTTTTCTGGTCGAACACCCGTTCCGTTTGAAGTATGTGACCAATGATACCCGCCCCCCACTGTACTTGAGTTATCAAGTCTATAATAAATAGACGGGCCAATCCGCCACATGAAGTTGTAATGTTTGCCACCTGCTGGAAATTTATCATTATAGATAAATAAATTACCAATGCCCTCTAGGCGAAAAGAAAATTTCTCATGTTCGAAAGCCCTCCAATCCAATTGCACTCCTGGGCCTAAGGCAAAAGCAGAATTCTTATAATTTACGTCACGCATAGTGCCTTTAGAATATTCACCTTCGATTTGAGTGATATCACCAGTAGCGTGAGCGAATGAAGCTAAAGCGGTAACTCTGAGGTTTATGGGGCTAATCTCTGCTACAGGATAAAATACGTCAAATATGTAAGTGTCAATATTTCTATCGCGGTCTACCGGAGATAGATATTCGAATCCAAATAAGACAGCGATTTCATTTTCTGTATTGTCCTGTGCATAGGCGCGACTTGAAACTAAAAACACATGGAATAAAACTACAGCCAAAACAAAATAGTTACGCAGCATAACTTTATTCCTTATTCGCGATAATAATTTCAGTAGGGTGTTTTCCGTGGTGATATTCCCTCGCTATATTTACAAAACCGGCTATCGAAACTGGCTCCTTCATTAAAACAGGGCGACAATTTCCCATTATGTAGAGAACTAACAGTTTCGGTAGAAATTGATATAGATGTTCAAGAAAGGAGCTGTTGCTTTCTTCATTTTTACTCATGTTTACCATAATGAGCTTTCCTCCCGGCTTTAGCACTCGATACATCTCTTTCAAAATATCCTGCATATCATCAGCCGGAATTAAATCCATCATGTAGCCGTTGTACAAAATATCAAAGCTGTTATCCGTCCATGGCAGATGTCTGCAATCTCCTTGTTTGAGAACAATGTTCTCATATCCATTTTGCACCATTCTTTTTTCTGCCAATTCCAACATTCTTTTCGACAGTTCAATGCCGTAGATAGGTTCAGCGTTTCCAGTTCTTTTTGCTATTTCAAGCAATACGCGACCAGGTCCTGTCGCGACTTCTAGTATCTTCAGGTGCGAATGCCACTGAATTTTATCGAGTGCTTTTTTATGGTACTCAAGTTCGCTGATAGCTACAGTCTTATCATACGCGCTACTTCTAAAGTCATACGCCTTTCTAAGGCTTTCTATGCTGACATTATTAGTATCGATCATCATATTGCTCCTACATTTAGTGAAATAACGAAGTGTAGGCCATAAATCTGATGCGCAGTCAGCAACAACTAAATCTTTCCGAAAGCGCCTGAAAAACATTTGCCAAATACTTCCTGTTCCCTTGATACAAAACATCTTTTCCTTTTTTTTCTGAAACAAGAATTTTTTCTCGCTTCAAGATCGTTAAATGAGTTGATGCTGTGGACAGTGCGATATTGGCTCTTTCTGCTACTTCAGAAACAGAGTGCGATTCTCCATCAAGAAATATTTGGATCAATATCTCTTGACGTTTTTCACTAGCTAACGCCTTGAAAAAGCTAATTAGTTGTTGATTTTCGAGCATGAAACCTCTCAATCATGTATTCTACATTTCGCCAAGTAACGAATTATAGAATGTTTTACATATTGAGGTTTGTCAAGGAATTTAATTTGCTCTTCGTATAACGCCCGCACAGGGTCGACAAATAAGCGTAGCGATTTGGCGGTTACAGCGACCACAGGAGCGATTGTTGCGGCTTGTTATACGCTAACGACATGAGGTGCTTTCTCTCGTTCAAATTCTGCCCACTCTTCTATCAAGGCAAGTAATTGCTTCTGGTAAATTTCAACAGAATTCAACTCGATCTCCAACTTTGTAGACACCCTGAACAAATTGCCAGAAACAAGGCTCAGAACCGATGTATTGCCCATCCATTGACAACATTTCTTCAATTCAACATGCTTTCTTGCTTCTTCGAAAGATGAGTCGGACTCCAAAAAAAGAGAAAGCGCATTCCACTCGCCATCTATAAGAACTTTAGGCTGACCAGCTTCAATGTAAAATTTTGCTTCCATGCTTTCTACGTATGACACTTAAAGTTGCAGTTGCTAATCCGCAACCTTTGATTGTTATAAATTATTTGTAAATTACTTTATGGAATTTATTGAGCAATAGATTGATAAACTTGCAAAATTTAGGCGGAATAGTTTCAGCAGTCCGTCTGAACTTCTACAACTCATATATCTGCCAAATAACCTCTACACCCTGATACTGCGATGGTAGTTTTTCTTTGGCTTCGTTAATTGAATTGTAATCAGAGTCTTGCTCTGTCTTCCACTCAGAGTCGCAGCTGAAGCGGTAGAATTTTTTACTGCCAGGATAACTGCATATCGCCAAGCCGAAAATCTTTGCTGCTATTTCTCCAGATTCGTAGCGAAGAGCGCCAAATGGTTTGTCTCCTGACCAAGCCCACTCAAGCACTTTTGCCCCATCTATTTCGTTAGGTGGTTTCTTCATGGCTCTCTTGAAACATAGCCTGCGGAGGTCCGCATATTATGCGATTTTTTTTGACAACACATACGTAAGCACAATGCTTATAGCCGAGCAAAAAAGGAAAGACGCGAGTACGTATGAAAAAATGAAAGGAGCATTATCCATTCTTTGTGCTTCATGCAGATACGGAAAAGCAAGCTTTTTATATGACAAGAGAAATACACCGAAGTTGAGTGCAGCAGACAAAATCAACAATAGCATCCCTATCAAAACCTTTTTCATTTTACCTCCCAGAACCATACTTCTTTGCTGTTATTAAGATCAGATACTGCCCCAAAAAACTCATAAACTGACCTCATAAACATACCACTACCCGTGATTTCGTCTTCGTTCCAAAGATCTATATGATCACCGCTCCTACTGTCAAAACTTTCCTGGCCTCTCTGCCAATAATCCTTAAAAAATATCACTCCAGTTTTACCTTTAAGGTCCCTTTGAAATGAGCCGGGTTGAATTTTCTTCATTAGCGAAAACCCGGGTGGAGTATGATTTTTCATCGCTTCTGCGAATTCTTCTGCAAGCAAAATATGTTTCTTTCCATCATGTGGCCAACAGCGCTTTGCTTTGAAAAGGCTCAGATCAACGCCTGAGCGGATGAAACACTCGCTCAACATGATCGCACAATAGTCAGAAAATGGCTCATTGCTATCTTTTTGCTTGTTCGTGCATCTCGCTTTAATGTTTTCTTTTTGGGGAAAGTTTTTCCATAGTGTTTCAAATTTCATGGTATCAATTTCCATATTTGTATATTGCAGATAGTCGCCGCATAGCCTGTAGAAAACTACGTGAAACAGGTCTCCCCACAGACTTTCCTAACCAATTAAATTTATCCAACTTTGCTCCAAACTTTCCATTCAGAGCAATCATTTACTACCGTTTTAGTTAATTCACTTGCCTGTTCTTGTTAAGCTGGAAATACGCCGTGTTTTTTCACATAAGGGATTGCGACAAATATCAGAAGGCCGCTCACGATAAGAACATTGGTGCCAACCAAAACTAATCCATACTCATTCTTTACCTTCACCGAAACAGGATTGTCTTCTTCTTTAGTTATTCTCACAATTTGAAATCCCGGAACTAAAATGTAGTCGCACCACTTCAAGTTGGCCACGTCAATATTCTCTTTTCATTTAACTCTCTTTTAGGTAAATACCTAAAAGAGAGTCCCTTTCAATATTTCAATAAGCATTACTCAATTTCCTTTCTTAAACATAAAGCCGAAGGAAGGTGCCGCGCCATCTAGGCGGTCCCGCTTGCTTGACTTATCATGGCTTTTCGGAGCTGGAACAAGACGAATGCTGCGTACAAATATGATACTGAAATAAAAGTAGGGGATAAAAAATAGGGCCATTGATGCCAATCTGGAACTCCCTCATGATATAGCCCCCAAAAACCCGACAGAGTATTGGACACTATAAACAGGCCTAAAACAGCCGAAGCGCCAAATGTTGCACTTCTAGCCCTACGGCTTAGATATTTGAACTTTCTTGAAAGAACATCAAGCACAATGGTTAAAGCGAGAAGTATAAACAGCGACACACCTACGCCTGCAACTTCTCGCAGCGCGGATATAACCTCGTCTATGTTTTTTGAGTATTTAATAATGTTCCAGGCGATAACGCATGCAATTCCCACATGTAAAAAAGAAAAGATGAAATAGATCTGAGCAACGTCTTTAGATTTTTTCTCGATATCCATAGTTATAACGCTTTAAGCTGTGAGTGTTTTTTTGTTGCATGCCCTTACTTGTTAACTCTTTTGGTCGAAACATTTCGAAGCTCCTTCGCATCGGAGAAGGCAGCTCGGTAGTTCTGTGCTAAGTTCTGGTCCAGTCCGATTAGGATAGTAGCGCTGCTATCCCAGCTTGCCACTTCAAACACTGCGCCACTAAGTTGAGGTGCGGGATTAGAGCCGTCCCAATACGTCGGATTATCATGCACCACTGGGTCTTCAGCTACTTCAAATCTAGTACCGACTTTAAAAGCGCTGAACACAGACCAGATGAATTGAATTTCATTTCCTTCAAGAATGCGCCTAAGCTCTTTTCCAGAAATCCAGCCTTCAGGGATATTATATCCATTTGTTTCAATATCACTTAAATACCAATCAAATTCTTCACAGGCAATTTTAAGAGCAGTAAACACCTGCTCCATAAATGTGTAAAACTCTACTTGGTCCGTCTTTTCGAGAATGAGGTTCATATTATTGCTAATTTAACATCTATGGATACTCCACCTGTTGCAAGAAGATCCATTGGTTAATTGGTTGGACCATCTATTCGGACTTCGCTTTACTGCCATGCCTGTGCCCCTGATGATTTCCGCTAATCTGATTCTAAACATTTGGACGTTCTATTAAAACGATGTTAGGTCCAGAGTGTTCGGATTACGGTTCATCCGATTTGCCATCAATTTGACCTTCTCACACACAGTGCAATGCCAGCATTCAATGTATTGGAGCCACTTGATAATGCTCGTCATAGCTTCTGTGATGATGAAAAATTGCACAAGCAGTCCGAGTTGGTTTGTTGGCTAGTGCAACACGCTGACAGTTCTATGGGGCAATTAGGATTTTTTAAAAGTGCATCAATTGAAGTCATTCATCGGCAGATGAAAAGGAATTGTGGGGTGGGGGAGTTTTAGAAGGTCAATAAACAAATGGGGCAGCAAACTACGCCACCCCGAAACTCTGATAAGAGAATGGAAATGAAACAAAAGGCAAGGAAACTGCGAGTGACCACTAAAAGAAGCAAGGGGGTACTACTCAGACCCCCCTTGCTATAAGTGGGGATACTACTCAAATCCACTATGAGAAGTTTAGGAGGGCGCGACGGGATATTCAGTTGTGTTTGGGTAAGCTGTTGTGGTGTTTTGTAACGATCAGGAAACTCTTTGTGTTATTGCAGGGGTTTCTAGGGGTAGCAATACAGAGCTTCCTGAGGTTACTGAACGCTCACTCGGATTTTTGTGCTTCGAGAGTTGCTTCCGGCCAGTGACAAATCGATATGGTGCCGGTGTCATAAGCATACTGGAGCTGTTTTAATGCGACTCTCTCTACGTCCTGTGCCTTCGGCATAGCCACGCTGCCGTCAATTCCCACGATACTGGTGCCTGCCTGAACGGAGATAAAGCCTGCGGTTGTCTTGAACGCTTTATGGTTGATGCCATCGTGGATGCGTCGGAAGCAGGTGCTGGTGCATTGATCCAGTGAGTTGAAATGACTGATGATCGCCAGTTGGTTTTCAGAAATACGGCAAACGGTATCCAAAGGACGGGTGAGATGACGCAGGCGGCGGGCTACGCCGTTGGCGACCTCTTCCACTATTGCAGGGTTGTACTGCTTGCGAATTGTTTGCCAGTTGCGAATGCCGATGAGTACATAGCTGGTGGCCCCGCCTCGGGATTCTGTTTGCCGCAGCATATCTTCCAGCCGGTCATGGGCCAGCCGCTGGTTGCCAAGGCCGGTCGAAAGATCCAGTACGTTGCGATCTTCCAGTTCCTTATTGTTGTCCATGAGCAGTTTGTTGGCGACCAGCAGGGTGTTTTGCATGTCAGAGATGCGATCTGCCGCAAATATGCGGGGCAGAAGCTGTTTGTTCATTTCAGATTTGTTGACAAAGTCATCCACGCCTCGATCAAACGCTTCAGCCAGTGCTTCCACGCCTTCTTTGGCGGTCAGCAGGATAATGTAGGTAAAATGATTGCTGGCCTCATCAAGCTGGCGCACTTTTTCGGCCAGTTCCAAGCCGTCCATTTCAGGCATCAGCCAGTCGGCAATCAGAACGCTGACAGGCCGTTGTTCCAGCATGGTAATAGCGGACGCCGCATTGTTGGCAATGCGGATGTCCCGGTAGCCGGAATTTCGTATGGTTTTCGTAATGATGGCGCTGCTGAACTTGGCGTCATCCACGACAAGTATGGAGAGGTCTAAATTGGGCATGCGTATATAAATCCGGTCCAATATATGGTTATTCGATCTTCCTGGCATTGAGCATTCGGGCTTTTTAACTTCATCAAGTCAGGTCTGTGGCTGGATACCGTCCCTTGGTTGCCTCAAATTTGCTCTTACATACTGCCCGGCAAACAATGCCAAAAAGCGAGGCCTGACTTCCAGAAAGGCAATCATAACGAATTGTGGTTTTTTTTCTATGCGCCATTCGGCGAAAATAATGAGTTTGATAAAATTTGTAACTGTTTTACAGTTGCCCGTTGTCGCAGAATTTCGTTAATCAAAAACTTTTGGCTTCAGGGTCTAATAGAACGTCAATCAGCCCTGGAACACAAGATAAATCCTCAGGAGAGAACATGCCCTCATTTGATATTGTTTCTGAATTCGACCGCCACGAACTGACCAACGCGGTAGATCAGGCTAATCGTGAACTGGAGACCCGATATGATTTCCGGGGCGTGGAGGCATCCTTTGAATTGTCTGAAAAGTCTGTCGATCTGGAGGCAGAGCAGGATTTTCAGCTGGAACAGATGTTTATGATGCTTACCACCACCATGTCAAAACGCAAAGTGGATCTCCGTACGCTGGGGGAGCCAAGCGATACTAAATCCGGAAAGCTGGTTAAACGCAGTTATCCTTTGAAGGAAGGGATAGATCAGAAGGCGGCCAAGGATATGGTGAAAAAGATCAAGGAAAGTAAAATTAAAGTCCAGGCGTCTATTCAGGGAGACCAGGTCCGAGTCACCGGTAAAAAGCGGGACGATTTACAGGAAGTCATGCAGCTGTTGCGTGGTGATGAAAGTATTGAGCTGGCTTTGCAGTTTAACAACTTTCGGGACTAATACATGTCCGTCGCCCTGAGCCGGGCGGCGGATGATCAACCTTGGAATCACCGTTGTCTCCAGGGGCGCTTCACCTGGTATTGCTCATCGCCTCCGGTGGTTTATCGGCCTGGGGTGGCTCTCTCCAGGTATAACTCTCCACCTTCTGAATTAAGGTCTTAACATTGTCTGAGTCTGCCAGTTGGCGTGACAGTCTTCGTCTATACAAGGACAAACGTCTCCTCACAATTTTTCTGTTCGGTATTTCAAGTGGATTTCCCTGGGTAATGATCGGGTCGGCAATATCCGCATGGTTGACCGAATCAGGCTTTAGCCGGTCAGAGATCGGCTTTTTCGGTGTGGTGTCCGTGGCCTATTCGCTGAACTTCATGTGGTCGTCAATTGTGGATCGGGTGCGTCTGCCGGTTATTTCCAGGGTGCTGGGGCAGCGGCGTAGCTGGATACTGGTCATGCAGGCGTTAGTGGCGGGCTCTTGCGTGATGATGTCTCAGGTGGATGTGGTTACCCAGCTTGCCTTGGCGAAGAGTATTGCCTTGGCGCTGGCATTTTCTGCGGCAACCCAGGATATCGCAATAGACGCCTATCGTATTGATGTTATGCCGGAGGGAGACGGACGTCGAATGTCTGCCGCTTCTGCCATTACAACGGCCGGGTGGTGGACCGGGTTTGCCGGGTTGGGAGCGGTACCATTCCTCTTGGTGGGAGATGTAATTAGTTGGGCAGACTGTTATCTGTTTATGGCCGCGGTCATGGTTCTGCTAATGCTCAACACGCTGATGTCTCTGGAGCCTCAAAGCTCGAGGGAACAAGCACATAGGAAAGCTCAGAATCGATATCTGGCCATGTTGAGCCAGCGCAGTGAAACCGCCAGTATTATGCTGGTGGGATTGTTAGGGTTGGCTGTCATGCTTGGTGTTTGGGCGATACTGGGCATGCCGGGTGTTGCGGACCCGCCGGCTTATTCGGTCTGGCTTGTTATCCTTATGGAAATTACCGCCCTGTCATTTGTGTTGCGTACATTGGCGCAATGGGAAAGGGATTTGAGTGCTAATGGTACGGCCGGTGTTGTTGGTCATCTCTACTGGCATCACAAGACATTGGGGTGGCTGTTTTCCACGTTCCTGGAGCCTCTGGCTGAATTCTTTCGCCGCAATGGTGTGAAGCTTGCTGTGTCGATTCTGTTGTTTATCTTCCTGTTTAAGATCGGAGAAGCCTTTCTGGGGCGAATGTCTATCGTATTCTACAAGGAGATAGGGTTTACCAACGAGGATATCGGCCTGTATTCCAAAGCGACCAGTTGGTGGGTCACCATTCTCTTTTCCATTTTGGGGAGCATGGTGAATATTCGCTTCGGGTTGTTCCGTGGATTGATGGTTGGCGGTATCGCTATGGCGGCAAGTAATCTGATGTTTGCCTGGATCGCGATGGTGGGGCCTTCAACGGATCTGCTATTGATGGCTGTGATTGTTGATGGGTTTACATCCGCTTGGTCAACAGTGGCATTTGTCGCCTTCCTCTCTGTGATGTGTGACAGAGCGTTTACGGCTGCACAATATGCATTAATGGCTTCTCTGGGAACACTGGGAAGAACGCTTCTAGCCGCCTATAGCGGTGTGTTGGTAGATGGGCTTGATGGAAATTGGGCGGTCTTCTTTGTTATCACCACCCTGATGATTATTCCCAGCTTGATTGTACTGTTGCTGTTGCGTAAGAGGCTATCCGCTGTCATGGACGCTGCGCGGGAATAATTCGATAGGATCAGCGGTCAAGACGGACGGGCTCGAGCGTTTTTAAATGATCGCCTTGCCCGCCTGTCCAGACCGGGTATATCCACTGCAACAGCGGTTGTTTGATCATCGCTGGTTTCGACTAGTGTCCGGGCGTCCAGCCAGCCTGATCCCCCCAAAGCTCCTCCAGGCGGGCATCACGACCACACCCGTAGCGATAAAGTTTGTAGCGGATTGGGTTTTTCTTGTAGTAATCCTGGTGGTATCCCTCAGCGTCCCAAAATCTGCTTGCCGCGGTTATTTCCGTCTTTATCGGGCCGTCTAAGAGTCCGCTGTTCGCCAAAGTTTGTTTACTGGTTTCGGCAAGCGTCTTTTGCTGGTCGTTGAGATAAAAGATCGCTGAACGGTACTGGCTGCCGCTGTCGCAGAATTGCCGGTTTTCAGCCAGCGGGTCAACCGAATGCCAGTACACTTTTAGCAGTTCTTCATAGGTTACGATTTCTGGGTCGTAAGAGACTTTTACTGCTTCCGCATGTCCGGTTACGCCTGCAGATACCTGGTTGTAGCTTGGGTTGTCCTGATGTCCGCCAATATATCCGGATACTGCGCCAGTGACGCCCGGGACTTTTTCAAAATCGGATTCGGTACACCAGAAACAGCCGCTGGCGAATATCGCTTCTGCGGTTTCTTCTGCCTGGGTGGCGGTTGCTGTCACTGTCACTAGTAAAAGAACTGTTGCGACAGTTGAGAAAAGCTTTGTCAGGTTCATGCACGTAACTCCGGTAATTCTCCAGAAGAAGGAATAAACTTCAGGGCCACGCCGTTATTACACCAGCGTTGACCTGTGGGTTTGGGTCCGTCGTTGAAGACGTGCCCCTGGTGGCCGCCGCAACGGGCACAATGGTATTCCGTTCGGGGTATTAATAGCTTCCAGTCCCGGGAAGTCCCTGTATGGCCGGGGATGGCCTGATAAAAGCTTGGCCAGCCGGTGCCGCTGTCATATTTTGTGTCTGAATGGAATAGGGGTAGATAGCAGGCTGCACAGATATAGGTTCCGTCACGCTTTTCTTTGTTTAAAGGGCTGGTCCAGGGGCGTTCTGTGGCTTCCTCAAACAGTACTGCGTATTCCTGTTCTGTCAGCAACGCTTTCCATTCCGATTTGGTTTTATTTATTGCGGGAAAGTCCGCTGTTGTGCTCTCGGTTTCTTCTGAAGCTGCCATGCTGTGCCTGCCCAGGGCAAATGCGACGGTTGTGGCTACAGCTCCCCCAAGAAAAAGTCGCCTGTCCATAATCTATCTCCAAAATGTTGATGTAGCGATTTGGACAACAGAAGATGCAGAAAATTCCCCGCTGAAAAATGTGGTGTTTGTGGTAAGGGTCAATAGAGTCGGGTTGGAGGGAATAAAGTGTACAGGCGGAAAAGGAGAGGGGGCACTTGCCGGTGATTGCTGTCAGGGATAAACCGCTTTTGCGGCCGGCAAATGCCCAGAAGTGTGGTCAGCCTGTCTGGCCTAAAGTGTCTTCACGGTATCTGACCAGATCCTCAATTGTCAGTACAGGCATTTGATGTCTTTCGGCAAATTCCACGATTTCCGGCAGGCGGGACATGGTGCCGTCTGGATTGGTCAGCTCACAAAGCACACCAGTCGGTTGCATTCCCGCCAGACGCATCAAATCCACCGTTCCTTCCGTGTGCCCGCGGCGTGATAAAACTCCGCCGGGTTGAGCACGGAGGGGAAATACGTGGCCCGGATGAGCCAGATCTTCAGGTCGGCTGCATTCGGCAATGGCCGTGCGAATCGTGGTGATGCGGTCCGCGGCTGAGACGCCTGTGGTTACACCATGTTTGGCTTCAATGGAGACTGTAAAAGCCGTGCCATTTTTGCTGGAGTTCTGGCTCACCATCATCGGAAGCTGCAGGCGTCGTATCACGTCATCCGTCAGGCAAAGGCAAACTATGCCGCTGCACTCGCGAATGAGCATGGCCATTTGGGGTTCGGTTAAAGTTTCAGCGGCGAAGATCAGATCGCCTTCATTTTCTCGGTCTTCATCATCGACCAATAAAACTCCCTGTCCGTTTCGGATCGCATTTAAGGCGTTTTCGACGCGGGTTAACGGATCTCCAAAAGGTGTTAGGAGTGAGGTTGATTGCTGATTCATGGTGTCTCCTGATTGAGTTTCCAGAATCAGGGCGCAGGGATGCCGGCCATATCAGGCAGGCCAATAGGCGTACAAATGCACGTGCTGATGCACGGGCAACAAGAGGCCTTATCCTCTCCCATCCGGACTGTAACCGTCGGCTCCGGCATCTCACCGGATCTGCTGTCCCTGTCAAAAACAGGCGCTCGCGGGCTCACCCAAAAGGATATACCGCCGGTAGGGAATTTCACCCTGCCCTGAGAATAAGTGGTAAATGTTCAGCTCTAGAAGAGCCCGGGCAGAATACCCTATCGCAGAACCGGATGGCAATCATTGAAGAATACAAGCCTAAGTCGATGGTAACATTCAGGTTTTATGGTAGCCTCCAATGCAAGTCAAACGATGGATAGGAGTGAGCGGGAGTAATAAATGGATTTAGTGAAAGCTGCGGATGCGCTGTTTGCTGCGTCGGGGTAGCATAAGGTGGCGTTGATCTTTCATATTCGACTCGAAAACGTCTCTTTGTATCAGGCGTGGTTGAGAGCCGCTTATTCGCAGCCAGGTGCAAAGGGGTTGTATCGTGTGAAGGTGGATCCGGCGCCTCGTGAGGGAATGGTGATTGATGAGGTGCTGATATTCGAATACCCGTTACCTGAAGCTGCAATGTCTTTTATGTCGGCACTTGGGCCTGATTTGCAGTCAGCTTGCAGAGAGCTTAATGTGCTGGCCATATTGCCGGAACCGGCTGCCACTTTTGTGATGGTGCGGTTTGTTTCATGGCTGGTGCGTTTTTTTAAAGGCTGTCAGGATCAGGGGGAACCCGGGAATAGCTGGAAGGCCGATGACACGGCTGTATGGCCGGATCAGCACCAAATGGAAGTTGCCAGGGAGCAAAATGCCGACGAATCTCTTTATGTGTTTAATCTCAATAAATACCGCTCAGTGGCGCGTTATGAGAATAATGGTAGTCTGAAAAAGCAGGTTAGTGGGCAGAAAGCATATGATCTTTATGCCAGAGCAGCAGGGTTTGAATTGCTGCGTCGAGGTGCCTTTCCGGTATATGGAGGTAAGCCGCTATGCTTTTTGGTGGGCGGAGAAGAAGGGGTGTTGGCTGATCGATGGGATAAATTCATATTTGTGCGTTATCCCCGACGCCGGGATCTGTTCTACATTATCGAAAGTGATGAATTTCACCGGGGGGAGTGCCATCGTGACGCAGGATTGGAAAGGAGTGTGGTGTTAATGGCCAGTGGGGCCCAGATTGATAAATCTGCCTGAATTCCACCAGCCAATTTGACCAATAAGCACTATTTTTTGCGCTCTGAATGCACTCCTCAATGGATCAAAGCCCAGCCACCTGTGGCTTTACATCTTTGAGAAGTTTCACGACGAAAGCGTCGTTCTCCGTCACCAGCTTATACCTGTCGACCATAATGCGGGCTTCCGCTTTTGACAGATAAGGCCCGATGACTACGGAATACCGGGTTTTATCGCTATCGGGTTTTGGTAGCACTGTATAAGTAAAGCGTGGATCCAGGGTGGACTTCCAGCGATCAGCCCGGGCTTTTTCTGTAAAGAGGCCTACCTGAGCGGCAAACTGCGGAAAAGCCGTCGCGGTGTCTGTAGTCGGTTCCTTGTTGCTCTCATAGGAGCTCTCATCAGGACTCTTTTCAGCAGGCTGCATAGTAAGCTGAGGTTTGGCGCCAGCGAGCAACTGACTTTTGTAGGCGTTGCTGGTGTCTGTCGTTTTTCTGCTGGCTTCTGTGCCGGATGCCACTTCTTCCACGGTGATAATCCCGGCAGGGGCGGCCTGATTTTCGGTGGCGACCTGAATTTCAGTGGTAAGTGGTTCTTCGCCGGTTTCTGGTTTCTCTCGGAGAATGAGTTCTTTATCGGCGATTGGTAATTGATCAATTGTCGGTAATGAAAGGTCTACACCTTCTTCCTGAACGGTGACCTGGTTAGTTGGGGGCTGACCCCGTTCGGTCGTTTCATCCATCCCGGTCTGAAGATCTTGTTCGGTTAGATGTTGGGGAGGTGTACCAGAGATATAATTTCCAACAAAAATGCCGCTGCCAAAAAAAAATAACGGTACCAGCAGCAAGCTGAAGAACAATACGTGGAGCTCTTTTCGAGTAATGTTGATCGGGTCCATAACGATGTTCCATTCTGTGGCGACAGGTTCAGGACTTTGATCAGCAAAGCTTGTACCAAGGTATAAAAGTGATTGATATTTAAGCTAAAAAAATGCTCAAGAAAGTTTGAAGTGGAATGTTTGACGATGGATGTCAAAATTCCGGCAACTGGGGCAGTCGGTCGATTGTGGTGGGACGAAAACAAAAAAGGGTGCCACGGCACCCTTTTGAGATACTAAGAACCTGACGCTCAGGTTGTTGCTGCAGCGCGCGCCTCAGCGTTGAATAGGTAAGTGAAGCTGCCGTCTTCATTGGCACCGATATGGATGTGCTCGATGTGCTCACCATTTGCTTGTCTGCTCAGGCATTCTGTTGAAAGCTCAGGCAGTACAGTCCGGTTAAGGATATGCTCGATGTTTCGCGCGCCGGTATCCACTTCCTGGGATCTGGCCACAATATTCACCAGTACGTCTTCAGAGTACGAGAAGTCTGCACCGTAATGCTCGCGAACTCGTTTCTCGATACGGTTCATATTGATATGGCAAATTTTGATCAGGTTGTCGTCATCCAGTGGGAAGTAGGTAATGACGTTGGTACGACCCAGAAATGCCGGCTTGAAGTGTTTCAAAAGTTCCGGACGCATGCTGTCCAGCAAGACTTCCGGGTCTGGTTTTTCCTCTGATTGGGCGCAGATTGCGCGAATGGCCTCTTCACCGGCATTGGAGGTCATGATAATGACGGTATTTTTGAAGTCGATATCACGGCCTTCGCCATCTTTGATGGTGCCTTTGTCAAACAGGCTGTAGAACACGTCCTGAACACCTGGGTGTGCTTTCTCCATTTCATCCAGCAGGATGACAGAGTAGGGTTTGCGACGGGCGGCTTCCGTCAGTACGCCACCTTCACCATAGCCCACATAACCGGGAGGAGAGCCCAGTAGCATGGAGACCTTATGCTCTTCCTTGAATTCCGACATGTTGATAACGGTCAGGTTCTGTTCCCCGCCAAATAAAATGTCTGCCAGTGCCAAGGCAGTTTCGGTTTTACCGACACCGGATGAACCGACCATCATAAACACGCCGATGGGTTTACGTGGATCAGTCAGGCCCGCTCTTGATGTGCGGATCGCCTGGGCAATGGCTTCCAGAGCGTGAGACTGGCCGATAACTCTTGTTTCCAACTGCTGTTTCAGATTCAGGATGCCGTTAATCTCATCTCCCATCATTTTGCCGACGGGGATGCCGGTCCAGTTGGCAACCACCTCTGCAACTGCCTGTCCATCTACGTGTGGCAGCATCAGAGGCTGCTCGCCCTGAGCGCCGATGAGTTGTTCCACCAGCGTCTTGAATTCAGTCTGCAGCTCAACTACGGTTTCTTCCGGTAGTGCATCTTCTGATTCGGGCTCATCTCTCTTGGCCTGATAGTCAAGCTCGAGTTTGTTGCGGACCTCCAGAATTTTGCCTATCAGGTCTTTCTCTGCAGCCCATTGGGTTTCCTGCAGTCCCAGCGATTCTTCAAGTGCCAGCCGTTCTGCACGGAGTTCGTCCAGAGCATCCTGGTAGGCGCCAGTAGAGACGTTTTCCTGGGCAATCAGTTCCAGGTTGGTATCAATCTGCTGGATGCGGCGACGGGTGTCTTCAATCAGAGACGGTGTTGCGCTCTGGCTCAGGGAAACCCGCGCGCAGGCTGTATCCAGGAGGCTGACAGCTTTATCCGGTAGCTGGCGGGCAGGAATATAGCGGGCCGACAGTTTTACGGCCTGCATGATGGCGTCGTCAGAAATGCGGACATTGTGGTGGACTGCCAGTGTTTTGGAGATGCCACGGAGCATGTCGATGGCAACGGATTCCGAGGGCTCTTCCACCTTGACGACCTGGAAGCGGCGGGTCAGGGCCGGGTCGCGTTCGAAGTATTTCTTGTACTCAGCCCAGGTCGTTGCGGCAATGGTTCGCAACTCACCACGAGCCAGCGCAGGTTTCAGAAGGTTGGCTGCGTCGCCCTGGCCTTCCTTGCCGCCGGCACCGATCAGAGTGTGAGCTTCGTCAATGAAGGTGATAATGGGAGTAGGGGAGGCTTTTACCTCTTCGATAACAGACTTGAGGCGCTCTTCAAATTCGCCCTTCATGCTTGCTCCAGCCTGAAGGAGACCAAGGTCGAGTACGTGGATTGCAACACCTTTCAGAGGATCAGGGACATCTTCCTCAGCAATACGCAGTGCCAGACCTTCTACAACGGCTGTTTTACCAACCCCTGCTTCACCGGTCAGAATCGGGTTGTTTTGGCGGCGACGGGTCAGGATATCAATACACTGACGGATTTCGGCGTCACGGCCCAGTACTGGGTCAATTTCGTTGTTGCGAGCTCGTTCAGTCAAATTAATGGTGTACTTCTGCAGAGCGCCGCCTGCGGAAGGGGGGGCTTCCGGTCCACCTGCAGCGGCCCCGCCGCCGGACTTGAAATAGGCTCGGCTCTCGGAAGATTGTCCAGTGACCGCCTTTACGACCGTAGGGATTTTCTCCAGAGGCACATCCTTCAGGCTTTTCACCGAATGCATCAATTGGGTGCGCATGGTGTCATGAGCCATGATGGCGGCAAACAGGTGTGCAGAACTGATAAAGTTAACCCCCATTTCAACTGAGGCAATCAGCCAGCCGACTTTTAAGGCATCTACCAGGCTGGGGGCAAACGGCACCATATCCCGAGGGTTGTCCCGGTGAAAGTGACCTACGGCCTGGGCCAGATCTTTGCTGACTCTGCCAAGATCCACCCCCAGCTGTTCAAAGGTGCGGTCCAGGTCACTGTCGCTCTGCTCAAGAATTTTCAGCAGTACGTGCTCAACTTCCAGGGCGCTGTGGCGTTCCTGTTGGGCCAGGCGCAGGCCGTCTTCCAGCGCCTTTCGCACAACAGTGGTTGTGGGGCTAATCAATTGACGGAGATTCAATTCGATCATAGCGAAGCCTTTTTCATTTTCTTAATTCATACTGATCGGTAGATGCAACTGTCACAGGTGTATCCATTTCAGTCAGGATACACCTGTATGCATTGTCGGTTTCTGGATAAAGCGTTGTTCTAATGAATATTCCTTTAACCCGACTGTTAACCGGTTCGGTTCATTTGGTGTCAGTTTCCACTGACGACTGTTTTCAATTCTTTGCCACTCTCAAGTGTTCTTTGCATGGCATGCCGGGAAACGGCAACGTCAATATAATTGTCATCAGGATCATCGCCCTGCAGCCTGGTGTTCCAGCCCAACAATGGTGGCGTGGCCTTGAAGGCCAGTCGACTGGTCGGAAGCTTGCGTTGTTTCACCTGAAGGGCTAAGTCAAAGTCTAGTGCAACCCCGGACATTGTTCGAATCAGGCCATACATGGAACCGAGCATTTGGGTGCCTGAAAGCAGGTTCAGAAAGTTGTCGTAGTCAATATCTTCAAACTGAACTGTAAAGCGGTTTTGAATTGCCCAGGTCCGTTCTCCGAGAATTGCCTGCTCCCCGAGAACATGGTTGCGGGCTCCAAGGCGAAAGTCCCCAAGCTTGGTTCTGACGTCTTCCGGCATCAGTTGCCATTGTCCCCGGAAGGGAAGAATTCTGACTTTTAGGCCAAAATGATGCGCAATGGCTTTTTCCAGAGCAGCAGGTGAGCAGACCCGACGACTCATCAGGCCGCTGGTATTTAGCTCAGATCCCTCGAACTCGTAGAACTTGGCATTTTTCTTGGACGCTATCCCAAGCAGCCCCTTCAATAGTTCAGCATGTCGGTCCCGGTTGTACTTGGGGTCCAGGCGTTGATTGGCTTCAAAAAGCAGTGGAATTCGGTACTTTTTCCAGGCCCTGTAATAGAGGGTAAGCGTCCGGTGATCCAACATATCGAAGAAATGCTTCATCGAGGAGTCTTTGTGACGCACCCGCTGTAGAACTAATTCCCGGTAATGGAAAGGGAGAATCCCTCTAGAGCCTACCAGTCCCCAGAAATTGACGTGCACATCCCACTGTTGTCGATGTGCCAGGACATTTTCCTTGCCCCGGGAGACTTTCTCCACCGGTTTGGCTTCGAAAGACATACTTGGGTTCATGGAGAACCGTAGCGGCTCCTGTTTGGGGGGGTAGTAACTTCCCAGTGGAGCCTGCTTGGCAGGTTCGCCATCGCGGTAGTGTTCCAGCAGGCGAACCAACTGAAAGAAATCATAGCGCCATGGTGCGCGCAGTATCCGCTTAATCAGTTGGTTGTTCTGTTCTAAATTAGAGGTTGATTTCCGATCCGGGGCGGCCATTTCTTCAGTATATCCTGTCGTCCTTTCACTCTCGCAACAAGCCGGGTAAAGGTGTTGATAGAACAGTATAGGGCAAAAAACCTTTCCAGTATCGAAGCAAACAGAAATGTACTGTTGCCCGACATCAGGGTTTCATCAAAAGTGACTTCTATTTCCACTCCGCGACAGACTGTTGTTTTACCGCTGAGTGTAACGGGCGCGGTAATTGGATTGGTCTGAACTTTTACCAGGGCTGCTATCAGAGCTCTTGAAGCTGCGCTGTCCTGGAAGTCGTACAGCGATAACAGCTCTTTCAGTACGTCGATGGCATTTGGACTGTCCAGTGACAGATAGTTCAATGCCAGATGAGAAACCAGTCGCCAGCGAGCGCCGTCTCTCAGCGGTGGGCGAATGGTGGGCGTCAGGTGGGTCAGGGTGTGAACCCCCTCCAGTGTGACACCAATGTCGAGGCACTTGAACTGAGGCTGGCCGCCCCCGAAGGGAAGTTTTTCCGGAGTGTTTCTGTTAAAGCAGAAAAGATCCAGAGAGAGGGTTTCATCGCTAAGATCTGCCGGAGAAAAATTCAGGTCAATCAGCGAGATTTCCATTTCACTGCCGGGTTCATTGCCCAGCTCCCCGCCAACTTTCGGATAGCGTTGGGCATGCCAGAAATGCTGGGTTTCCCGATTGATATCAAAGTGAGTCAGTCCGTAAAAGGGGCGGTAGTTCTTTTTCTTGCCGTCGCCAGTCAGCCCCTGCACCTGTTCAATGGAGTAGGTCTCAAAGTTGTCAGGGTAGCGTGCATCCGGGATGATCGTGTAGCTGTACTGTTCGTGTTCCAGGCTGATGGGTTCAGCCCGGTGCTTAAACAGATTGATGATTGGGGTGCATCCAAGCGCGAAATTATCTGCACTCAGATTTCGTTCCAGTTCCGTGTGTGAGCGGTCCAGATAAAAATAGAATTCCAGTGTGGAGCCAAAGCCTTCCTCCAGGTAGGGTTTCAGGCCTTCGATATCAAGGAATAGAAACTTCTCGGGGAATACCATGTACTCTGTCAGTAACCGATAGCCTGGAAAGGACTGGTTGGGGCAGGGAAGCAGCGCTTCGTCCTCGGCAAACCCTACCGGCTGAATGCACTGGGTGCCCAGTAGTCTAGGTTCTGTGTCATCCGGTCCTTTGGTCATGACAACCTGGACACAATGGTTCAGCAACAATTCGTAAAGTGCGTAAGCATAATGGGACTGGCCACGCAAAAAGAAACGCAGTTTGTCAGTGCCCAGCTCTGCCCAGTCGATGTCTTCAGTAAAACCTTCCAGGCGCACATGGATGACCGACGTTGCGCGTTCGACTCGTTGGGAGCCAGGGGTGACGAATGGGCGTTCTTTCAGGGCTGCCTGGGTGACCGCAACCGGAAGTATATCCAGCTCATAGCCGGTCATAAAACTACATACCCGGCCCTGAAAGGGTTCGCTTTCCAGGCGGGCATGACGTTTGACTTTTAGCGGTGCGTCCAGGTCCTTTGCAGGTTTGAACTGAACCACCGTCATTGATGGAATCGGGCGCAGGTAGTGAGGGTAAAGTTGATCCAGAAGCGCGTCTGACAGTTCGGAGAAATCGTCATCAAGGCGATACTGTATGCGTGAATTTAGGTAGGCGACACCTTCCAGCAATCGGCTGACATGTGGGTCTTCAACCACGTCGCCTGACATTCGCAGGCGGCCGGCAATCTTCGGATGGATGCGACCAAATTCTGCGCCGGATTGGCGCAGGAAGGCCAGTTCCTTTTCGTAAAACGGCAGTAGATCGTCACTCATCAGCGGGCCTCCTGCACATTAACGATTGCGGAAATAGGTTCCAGGGAGGAATCGAAAGTCACCTCTTCAGGTGCGGGTTCTGCGTAAAGTATGGCTTCGATACGGAATCTCAGACTGGTGTCTTCACTCCATTGTTCGTCCTGGGTAATGACCCGGACTGATTTGAATCGGGGTTCAAACATGGCAATGTGCTGTTCAATAGTGCGACAGAATTCATCTTTACCTTCCGGACTCAGAAAGTTGATTGTATGTAAGTCCGGCAGGCCGTAATTGATCAGGGATATATCCAGTTCGTGCATATTCTCCGGTGCTGAAATGGCGCGAGAGCGGGTGTTCAGCAAATCCTCAAGATCTCGGCGGACCGATTCTCTCAGTTCGTTCAGTACCTGATGCCGATTCTTTTCCGGCTCGGTCTTGAGGTCCGGGCGATCGTCGATCAGGCGGTCGAGGATTGAAGGTCGCAACTTCTGGCTTTGGGTCAGTTTCGCCATGACATCATCTCAATTCGTCCATTAAACGGGAGGCGGCGATCAGTTGGCCGCTGTCACTTCGGTTGTCAGGTGCAGCTCAGAGACCAATCTGTCCGCCTGATAATGAGGCCGCAGGTAGATCGCTGTAGCAAAGGATCCTGGTTTGTCCGGGATTTCCTTTACGGTGACGGACGCTTCTCTTAACGGGTGACGGGCCTGTAGGTACCAGTCGGAATCCTCTTGGGAGGTAACGTATTGGGAAAGCCAGGACTGCAATTGCCGTTGGCATTCTTCCGCACGTCGTACCGACCCTATCATATCCCGTGTCATGACTTTGATATAGTGGGCAAAACGGGAGCCACAAAGTACATGTTGAAGCAGGGAAGACAAACGGGCGTTGGTGGTGGCGCGCTTGTCCTGGTACTGTTTTGGGTTGTGTATTGTGGGAGTGCTGTAGAACACGCCCATCGGAACGTCGTAACACTGACATAAGGCAATAAATCCCAGTTCGCTCAGTGCTCGCTCTCTTTCATCTGAAAATACGCATTCCACAACCGGTTTGTAGGCAATGTTTTTGGCGTCAGTATCAAAACTGTCAACAATCATGCTGTCCACTGTGCCGCCTGCCTGATGGTCCCGCAACAGTCCGCGGATGTGTGAGAACCAGCCGACGTCGGTAAATTCCCGGACCAATACTTTTGCCAACGCGAAATTGGCATAACCCCATAAGTAGTTGCTTTCGGTGGCCAGTGCTTCCCGTTCAGAGAACATAATGCCGCCATGAGGCGTGACTGTCAGTTCATAGGGGCTGCGCATCAGAACCCTGGGAAGGGTGATGCCAAGGAAGCGGGTGTCCGGGTGCTCGCGCAGTCGATTCCATTCAATATAGTCCGACTCGGCAAATAGCTGCTTGAGATTGATGGGGTAACCCATTCGCTCAAAGTTTTCCATTTCAAACAGCTGTGGGGCAGCGTTGACGAGGATTGGTGAGAAAGCGGCAGCAGCGATCTCTGACAAGTGTTCCAGTGTAGGGATGTCGTTGAACCGGTGACCTTCGTAGGGCTTATGGGAAACCTCAAAATCCGCGATAACCACCCCATAGGGCTCACCCCCGGGCTTGTCGTATTCTTCACTGTAGATTTTTTGGAACAGCTGACTTTGGTCGAATTCGATGGCTCGGTTGACGTCCTTGGTGATCTCTGCCCAGGAGATATCCAATACCCGGACCTTGACCATTTTGCGGCCGGTGGAAAAGGACACGAGGTCAAAAAGGCTTCTCCAGGCGCGTTCGATGTCCTGGTACTTTCGATGATGAATGATGTGGTTCAGCTGTCGGATAATGAGTTGATCTATCTGTGCGACCGCACGCTGCAGCCAGAGCGTCAGGAGATCCGGGTCCAGAGGAATCTGGGTACCTTCTCCGGAATATCGTTGTATCAGTGCCTGCGGAAGTTGGATCAGGCTGAGAATTTTTTTCAGGCGACGCAATTCAGAAGCAGAAAAATCCTGCCCTGTCATTGATGTGGTCTTGGGCTTGGATGGCTTTGCATTTGCCTGCATACAATCAGCATATATCAAAATTTCAGTATGGTGAGTTCAGAAAAGCAAAGAGTCGACAATCCAGTGGATTGCCGACTCCTGTAAATAACAGAAATCAGCCGCCTTTGGGAATTTCTGCTACCAGGCGCAGGGAGGAAGTCAGTTCTTCCATCTGCAGCCATGGTCTCAGGTGCGCAACGGCACTGTAAGAACCAGGAGCTTCTGGGTTTTCTTTTACTTCCACTTTGGCTTCTGCCAGAGGGAACTTCGCTTTCATTTCCGGGCTGGCGTCTGGATTGCTGTTGGTGTACGTATTGATCCAGTTGTTCAGCCAGCGCTCAGCATCCTGGGCTTCCATGAAGGAGCCGATCTTGTCGCGCGCCATGACTTTCAGGTAGTGGGCGATCCGAGAGGTTGCCATGATGTAAGGCAGACGAGCAGAGATCGCAGCATTCGCAGTAGCGTCGGCTTTGTCATATTTCTTCGGCTTCTGTGCAGTTTGTGAGCCGAAGAAGACCGCGTAGTCTGTGTTCTTGTAGTGCAGCAACGGCAGGAAGCCTTGCTTGGAGAGTTCAAACTCGCGACGCTCAGTAATGCCAACTTCTGTTGGGCATTTCTGATCAACGTCACCATCATCGCTGACGAACAGGTGAGAAGGCAGGCCGGTCACTTTACCGCCGTTTTCAGCGCCGCGGATTGCGACACACCAGCCGTGCTGAGCGAAGGCCTGAGTCAGGGTGGTACCCATGACATAAGCGGCATTCATCCAGGTGAACTGGTCGTGTTCCACTTTGGCAGATTTACCAGTCTTGGGATCAATTGGCAGCTCTTCGTAGTTGAACTCTTCGACAGACTTGCCGTTCATGCCGTAAGGCATACGGGAAAGAACACGAGGCATTACCAGAGTGACAAAGCGAGAGTCTTCGGAATCTCTGAAACTTCTCCAGGGAATGTATTCCTGAGTTTCAAAGATTTTCTCAAGATCCCTGGGCGTCGAAAGTTCGGTGAAATCGTCAAAGCCGAACATCTGTGAGCCTGCAGCAGAGATGAATGGGCAGAAGCCTGCAGCACTGACGCCTGCCATGTTCTGGAGCAGCTCGATATCTTCCGGATGGTTGGAGAATTCGAAGTCCCCGATCAGGGTGCCATAGGGCTCACCACCGGCAGTACCGAACTCTGCTTCGTAAACTTTCTTGAAAATCTGGCTTTGGTCGAATTCAACTGCTTTATCCAGATCTTTGTAAAGCTCGCGCTTGCTGATGTTCAGCATGCGAATTTTCAGGCTGGCGCTGGTTTCGGAGTTCATGACCAAGTGATGCATGCCACGCCAGGAGCCTTCCAGTTTCTGGAACTTCTCATCGTGCATGATGGAAGCCAGTTGTTTTGACATCAGCTCATCAATTTGTTGAATAGCTTTGTTAATGGTGACGGTCAGGTTGCGATCCCATGTCACCATGCCAGCGCCGGCCTGCTTGGCCAGGTTGGCAATCAAGTCCTGTGCCTGTTCGGGAGCAGTCTGTTTAGTGGCGGTAATCGCCATATCCAACAAACTGCCGGCTTCCTCTTCTCCGGCTGCTCCTTGGCTTTCTAATTCTGCATCGCTCATCAGGCGTCTCCTCCATCATCTTCTTGTTTCGGGCTGCGTTCTTCTACTTCTTTACTCAATACTGCCATTTTGTCGGCATCTGATAGTACTTTTTCAAGCAGGCCTTCCAGCTCTTCGGAGCGGTCTGCCTTGCTCAGCAGGTCACGCAGACGGTTGCGCGCTTCCAGTAGTTCGTTCAATGCAGGGACCTGTTTTACCAGATTCTGTGGTTCAAAATCCTCAATCGAGTTGAACTCAAGATTGACGGCAACTTGCTTGTCTGGATCATCGGAAGTTTCGTCTTTGACTTTCAGGTCAAGAGTAGGGGCGACCTTTTCCATGATCTCATTAAAGTTGTCACGGTCAATATTGACGAACTTGCGTTCTTTCAGTGATTTCTTTGCAGCTTGATTGTCACCGGAGTAATCACCCATGACGCCAACGACAAAAGGAAGTTCCTTTTTAACTTCGGCACCGCCGGTTTCTACATCATAAGTAATATGTACGCGAGGTTTGCGCACCCGATTCAATTTGTCCTGTAGGCTGTCAGACATTTCTGCCTCCCCTCTGTATAGTGATCGTTGGATACGAGCTGGGTTCATTATTGTATGCCTCCAGCAACACCAAGGTTAGGGTGCTATTGGCATAAGTACCCGTTAAATGCGTTAAAAGTTTCAGGAATCCCTCAATGCAGACTAAAAACTCCGGAAATCTTAGTTAAATCTGATATTTTGGTCATCAGCTTTAGAATCCACTATGCGGATCACTGTCTGAGCCCCACCCGGATTCGCCGGATGATTCCTGTGGCGAAGCAGATGGCGTTGGAGCCGGTGCTGTCGGTTTGGCTGTTTGTGCCAATTGACCCACTGGAGTGGCGTCCTCACCAATCTGTATTCCAGTCATAAGAGCATAGTGCATTCGGGCGCCCTCGTCAGGTATTAACTCTCTCAAAAGGTCCTGCAGAGAGAGTTTGGCCCAGTTAGCTGTTCTTTCAATGGCTCCGCATAAAGGAGAGTGGGGTTCCGTTGTGCGGAAAAAGTTTGCGATGACCAGTAAGTGGTTAATGGCATCCTCCCTGTTCCTGATCGGGCCGGTGGCAACTGCCGTTCCGCCGGTGTGCGCCATCACAGCAGCTCCTGAATTAGGGGTGGTAGTCTCTTCGTTTGCTTCCTGATCCGGATCCTGACTGGCTAGTTTACTTCTAAGCAGTTGCCTGTAAAGGTCTTTCACTTCTTCCAGTGCATTTCTGATGCCGCTGACCGGCAAGGTCACGTCGCTGGCGTCGGCATCCCGGCACTTCTGGTCAACCACTTCGGCCAGCTCGGCCCAGATTGTCATTGTGGCGTCGATATCCGCAATATAGTTCTCTGCTGAGACCGGGTCCACCATATTGACCTGCTGATGAACCACTTCTTCGCTGAGTCCAAGATCCTGTATTTTGGCCGCTCTTTCATCCAGGTCGTTGATCTGCATGGCTTCCTGCAGTCTTCCGTGGGATGTCAGGCTGATCTGGGGGTCGTTGTCCGGAAACAGAGGGGCATTCTTTATTGGCAGAATAAGCGTTCCCGTTCCGTCTTCACCGTTCAGTGAAATCAGGGGGTAGACTCGGGTTTCCATGCCATCTTCGTCAGGCTGGGGGTGCATGTCGTCCCAGAAATTGTCCACCAGCTCTTTGATGAGTTGAAATCCATCGCGTAGCCCAACAAAGCCGTTGAGTTTCAGTAATGCCTCTGTCAGCCATGCAGCGACTTCCAGATCTTTGGCACCTTTCTTCAGGATGGTGGGCCCCAGACGCCGGATTTCCCGCCATTGTTCCAGAAGTTCTGATTCTACGTTGGGGTCAAATCTGGCTGCTTTAGCCAGCGAGACAATTTTGCGGCGGGCAGTTTTGACCGCAGAATAGTCTTTGTCGCTGTTTTCCCGCAGGTCGGGTCCTGCTGGGCTGTCTTCTGATATGGGTTTGAGAAATTGCTCGATTTCTATTACTGGTTCAGATGCCATATTGCACGGGCCTCCGGGTCCTTAAGGCTTGGGTGATTTCTTTCTGAGGTGTTTTGGCTGTAGGGGAAATTGGTCCTGGAAGCCTGCATGTGGATTAGTATAACCTACTAAAAATCATAAAAATTTATACTGATAAAGCTGATCATGCAACCATTGGTCGTGGTCTTCATCTGATTTCCTGCCAAAGACCCCTTCGCGGTGTGGCCTCCTGATCAGGCGACAGTCGCTTGCCGTTATGGGGGTTTGCCTGACGGAAGATCAAGTCACTCTATGCGGGCCTGCAAAAATGACGGCAGGCGGGAAATCGACATGCAACCACTTGGGAATCAGATCATTGTCTGAAAGAAGAATAGCAGAGTTCAGGATCTTCTCTAGTTACCGATTCATAATCTGGTTAGGACTTATATTGCCCGGCATAACCGGCTGTCAGATTACACCATCCTCCTTGGAGCAATTCGAAGAGAGCTCCACACTGTATCGGGGAAATTATTTTGAGCATCGGGTGTCGCAGAAGGCGACGGCAGAGTCCCAAATGTCAAATACCCTGATCATTGTCATTGAAGGTGATGGGCAGCCCTGGACAGGCTCCGGGCGTCTTGCATTGGATCCTACTTCTGGCGACCCATTGATGCTGAAATGGTTTCAGCAATGGCAGGGGACTGCGTTGTATGTGGGGAGGCCCTGTTATTACGGGGCCAGAGCTGTTTCGCCCCCGCCCCCCCCTGTAGAGATTCGAACGACATTTAAGCTGGCTGGCTGTGCCCCCTATTGGTTTACATTAGGCCGGTACAGTGAGCCGGTTGTTGCCAGTCTGGCTGAAGTTATTGAGGCGTCGATAGCAGAGCTGGAAGCGGATGTCAGTTCAGGCAGTTCAAAGGTTTCGGTGATACTGCTGGGGCATAGCGGCGGAGGTACCTTATCCATGTTATTGGCAGCTCGTTTAACCCGTGTTGTCGGCGTTATAACGCTTGCAGGGAATCTTGATGTATCCCGCTGGCAGAGGGGGCATGGCTATACACCGCTAATCGGGTCTCTGGACCCGGCTGAGTTGGCGGTATTACCGGATCGGATCAGGCAACTGCATGTGGCGGCCTCTGAGGACGAAGAAGTTCACCCTGACTGGATTCGGGAAGAGGCTGAGCGCCAGAGAGCGCGCTATCAAGTGTGGAAGGGGAAGCACAGAGAAGGATGGGAAGCGTTATGGCCGGAGCTGAATCGGTTGGTTGCCGACATGGTAGAAGGGGGAGGCGGTGACTAATGGTTGACTTGATTGTAAATGGCGTTTTGTTTGATTGTTGAGTGGTTATTACGAATTCTTACAAAGCTTAACCAGATAAATTACGGTTTTGAGAGCTGGTCAGCGCTTTACGGGGTAACAGTTACATTTTCCATGGGCCAGATAGCTGTTTCGTGACTAAACTTTAAACAGTTGCGCCGGCGCTGCGGTAATAACACAGTCAAGCTTAAGAGTATTCTGCTTTATTTGTTGCTATCAGGCGTGAGTTAATAGTTGAGTTAATAAATAGGGCCCGATTTCAATTTCAGGATGAGCCTGGATCAAATTCAAAATGGTGGATGTCCATGCAGTTTGTGAAAGATCTTAATAGGCCTGTAGTACTGCAGGCCGATGATGCCAATAAGGCAACCAATGAAAGCAACCGATTCCGAACCGCCGCGCTGGTGGTTGGACTTTTTGGTTTGTCAGCCTGTTCAGGGCCGGCTGTCCAGGAAGCCCCGGGAGAAGGAGAAAACGCGGACGACCTGATGGTGGTCGACTGTCTTTTGCCTGGTCAGGTTCGTCAACTGGGAGCGAGTGCCAGGTTTTTGACTGCACGTAGGCCGATTAAAACCACGGCATCTGATTGTGCTATCAGGGGAGGTGAATACACCGCCTTTGACCGGGCAGATTATGCAACGGCGCTCAAGGTATGGTTGGATCAGGCCAAGACCGGAGATCCGGAAGCGCAGACCTACGTTGGTGAGATTTACGAGAAAGGTTTAGGGCTGACTCCGGATTATGAAGTCGCAGCGATTTGGTACAAAAGAGCCGCCCAGCAAAATTTCACTCGCGCCCAGATCAATCTGGGTAACTTGTACGAAAAGGGGCTTGGAGTTAAGAAGGATCCGATTCAGGCGCTGAACTGGTATCGCAAAGCCTCCGGGCTGAATAGCGATAACTTGCAGTACGCTTCAACCATTATTGCCAATGAGGTGTTGCAGTCGGAGCTGTCCTCATTGCAGGGGAAGGTTTCTGAACTTGAAACCACTCAGCAGCAGACAAAAGCGGAACTTGAGCGGGCACGTAAAGAAGCTGCGGAGCTGGCCGGTCAGCAGGAGCAGCAAAATGAGCTGGCCCTGATGACTGCTGATTCCATGGTGCCGCCACCGGCGATTCAGATACTGGATCCCCCAATATCGCTGACCCGTAGTGGACCTACAGCCCTGCTGAGAAGTGCTGTGAGTACCAAAGAGGTTATCGGTAAGGTGGAAAGCTCTATCGGTGTAAGAAACTTCAGTGTCAATGGTCAGCCGGTTGAGTTGGATGAGTACAATCTGTTCTTCGTCTCAATACCTGTTACCGGATCACGCACCAATGTCAGTTTGCGGGCTGAGGATATCGAGGAGCAGCAGGTTGGCTTTGAATTTACCATGTTCCTGGATCAGAACGCGCCGGTGAAATCCAAACGCATCAGCTTTAATGCGGCAACTCAGGCACCTGAATTCGATGGTGTCAGCTTTGGTCGCTATTATGCGCTGGTCATCGGCAATCAGGACTATCAGCATTACACTGATCTGGAAACGCCGGAGAACGATGCCAGACAAATTGCTGAGTTGCTCAGTCAGCGTTATGGGTTTACCACGCAACTTGTGTTGAATGCCAATCGTTATGAAATTCTGTCAGCACTGAATGATCTTAGAGAGAAGCTCACCGAGAAGGATAATCTGTTGATCTACTATGCCGGTCATGGTGAGCTGGATGCAGAAAACGATCGTGGATACTGGTTGCCAGTCGATGCGGAGCCAGGTAATACGGCAAACTGGTTGTCCAATGTCTCTATTTCTGACCAGTTGAACACCCTGCAGGCCAAGCATGTCATGGTCGTGGCGGACTCCTGTTATGCCGGTACACTGTCCACCGCTTCAGTTGCTCGTCAGGGAGCGCTGACCAGTGATGAGGTTCAGAAAGAATGGATAGAGGTTATGCAGGAAGTGAAGGCTCGGACGGTGATGACCTCTGGAGGTGTTCGTCCGGTGTTGGATAGTGGTGGCGGCACTCACTCAGTGTTTGCGCGCTCTTTCATCGAAGCGCTCAATGGCAATAGTGCATTGCTTGATGGTAACCGCTTATTCCTGTCGGTTCTGGGGGATGTGCGTAAGCGCTCAAAAGAGCTGGGGCTGGAGCAGATTCCTGATTACGGTGCAATCAAATATGCTGGTCATGAAGCAGGGGAGTTCTTCTTCGTACCTGCATCCTGATTCCAGTAAGGTATGAGCAGCAAAAAGGCCTGGCAGTGTTTCTGTCAGGCCTTTTTTTGTTGGGTTGGAGTATTTTTTGATCGGGCTGTATTTGTGACCGGATTCGAGGTGCGGCTGATGAACGCACCCATAGGGCTGGCTCAATAGAGACATTCATATACAATGAGTGATGATAATATAGATTGATGCCAGAGTAAGGACTTCAACACCTCATGTCAGACACCCAGATTTTTGAACCGGAGACCTCGGGAACGCGCTCATTCGGAAAGTACAAAGTTGTGAAGGAGCTGGGCCGCGGGGCTATGGGCGTTGTATATCAATGTTTTGATCCTGATTTCGAACGTACGGTTGCCGTAAAAATCCTGTCTCCGGAGTTGCTCAGTCATGACACCAGTGGTGAGTACAGGCAGCGTTTTAAAAATGAGATGAAGGCTGCCGGGCGCCTCTCACACCCCAATGTAATTAATGTCTATGATGCGGGAGAGCAGGATGGGGTTCCGTATTTTGTCATGGAATACGTAGACGGCATCGAGCTAAAGGAAGCGCTGGATAGTGGGGAGAGGTTTGAGTTGTCCAGGACCATGAGGATCATGAAAGACATCCTCAGTGGTCTGAAATATATCCATGAACACGGTATCACCCATCGGGATCTGAAGCCCGCTAATATCTTTATCACCCGGAATGGTACCGCGAAAATTACGGATTTCGGGATTGCCAAACTTGAAAGCTCTGAACTGACCAGAGTGGGCACCATTATCGGTTCCCCCCGGTATATGTCTCCTGAGCAATGTCAGGGGCTGCCCGTTGATAATCGGAGTGATCTGTTTTCTGCCGGAATTATTTTGTATCAACTGTTGACCAATGAACATTGCTTTGATGCCAACAGTCCGACGGCCATCATGCAAAAAATTATTCATTCGACGCCTGAAGCGCCTTCAGTATTAATTCCTACAATGCCAAAGCCCTATGACAAAGTGGTGTTTCGGGCACTGGAAAAATTTCAGGACAAGCGCTTCCAGGATGCCGGGGAGTTTATTGCAGCACTTGAGCAAGCTGCTGCGGGGAAGGTTGCAGGAGGGCCAAGCAGGGTTCCCAAATTGGTGGGAGCTTCTGCGGGCGTGTTAATGGGAGCTGTTGCGGCCATCTTTTTATTGCCACAGATTCTGGATAATCAATCTGACCCCTTGGTAAGCGGTTCGAATGCGGCTCAAAATCTTGGGGCAGCCTCGACGGATGAGTCGACAACCTCAGCGCAGGCAGATCAGATTAAAAACTCCACACCAGAAACTGAAAATGCTGACAATTCTGCTGGCGTGGCTTCAGGCAATAATGTGACATCTGGCGGGAGTGAAGACTCTGAAACGCCTGGAGCCGAAACGTCGCAAACCACTGTTTCGGTTGTTGAAACATCAGGCTCGATAGCAGAAAACAACAGCCCTGATGCGGGCCATTCTGGCTCGGATCTGGAGCCGGAACTGGCGGCAAAGGTTGATAAACTTCTGCGAGTGGCCAAAGTCCATCAGTTGCAGGGAAGGTTGGTGACGCCTTCCGGCTCAAGTGCTTATGATGCCTATCGTATTGTGCTGGACATTGATCCGGATAATGTTCAAGCGGTTGCCGGTATGGAATCTCTTGAGCGGACCCTGATCACCAGGATTCAGGAGCTCAGGCAAAATGGGAATACGGATCTGGCTCACAATCAGGCAGTAGCTGGTGCTAAAGTGTTTCCGGAAAATGAAGAGTTGGTGCGTATGGCGGCCGCGCAATGAGAACGGAAGCGGGGCTGAAGGGTAAAGTCGTCGTCATTACTGGTGCTGGATCCGGCATTGGGGCAGCTCTGGCGCAGATTTGTTTGGCCTCGGGTGCGACTGTGGCCTTGTCCGATATTCGCACAGAGAAAGCGTCTGAAATACTGGAAGCTTCAGGAGAGTTGGGGTCTGTTGATAACCTGGACGTCAGTTGCCGTGATGAGGTGTTTTCCTACATCAAGCGCATCGAAAAGCAGTTTGGCCACATCGAACTCATGATTAACAATGCCGGCGTGGCGTTGTCCGCTACAGTGGCTGAAATGTCCATTGAGGATTTTCAGTGGGTGATGGATATCAATTTCTGGGGGGTCGTTCATGGTACTCAGGCTGTACTGCCCGGGATGTTGGCTAGAAATGCCGGAACCATTGTGAACCTTTCCAGTCTGTTTGGTTTGATCGGTGTGCCGACTCAATCAGCCTATAATGCCAGCAAGTTTGCTGTTCGTGGATTTACTGAGTCGCTCCGGTGTGAATTGGCGGGAACCAGGGTGAAGACGCTTTGTGTACACCCCGGCGGCATAAAAACCAATATTGCGCGCAATTCCCGGTTTTGTTCGGGGATCGATGGAGGGCAGGATAAGAACAAAGCGGTGGCAGAATTCGATCGTGTAGCGAGGGTGTCTCCTGAGAAAGCTGCGCAACAGATTATTGATGCTGTCAGCAAAGGAAGGGATCGTCTTCTTATCGGTTCTGATGCCAAAGTGATGGATCTGATGCAGCGTGGGTTTCCAGTAGGATATAGTCGAATGCTGCGTTCTCTGATCAGTTTTGGGAAACCCAAAGCCCGATAGCATTCACATGCTGCGACCGGGCTTGGAAAGTGTACGCTATCTTTTCGCTTCGCGGCGGACCGCAGAAGTGGAGAAGTCATTTAGTCGGAAGCCCGGCTTGAAGTCATAAGGATCAGGTACTTCATTGTCGAGGCCTTCCACCAGGTAACGCTCACTTTGCAGGTCGTAAACGACCTCAAGTGCGGTCCATACCAATGGTTGGTCATAGTAATTCATTGCATGGCCTTCCTGTACCCGCCACAGCTTGCCATCGCTGTCATATTCTTCAGTGACAAGGACTTGCCAGGAGTCTTCATCCAAGTAGAGTCTGCGTTTTGAGTAGATGTGTTGAATACCCACGCGCAGAGTGCCTTCTACGATCCATACCCGGTGCAGTTCGTACCTGGGTAGGTCCTGATTGATATGGTTGGCCTTGATAATTGTGTCGTATTTAATGTTTTTGTCATTCAGTCGGTAGGAGTTGTAGGGAACATACATCTCTTTTTTGCCGACAATTTTCCACTCGTACTGATCGGGAGCGCCGTTGAACATATCATATTGGTCGGTGGTTCTGAGGCCGTCAGTGTTGGGTAGATCTGAGTCGTAGGCCAGGCTGGGTGAGCGGCGCAGGCGTCTTTGTCCGGAGAAGTACTGCCAGGCTTTACGTGGCGAGCTGACCTGGTCGATAGATTCGTGAACCAGACTGATATTTCCTGCCTGCTTGGGAGGGGATAGCGTGAGCACCTTTAAGTAGAAGAACTTATTTTCAAGCTTGCGTGCGTCAAGCTCTTCCTGAGCATAAATGAAGATGATGTCGCGCTCGGTCATAATCGGTGTGTATGACCCTCCTGAAGTGACCGCAGCGTAGCCTGTCCTGGAGGATATGGCGTCTCCCCGATAGCGCAGGACATGATTCCAGAGAATTTCCTCGGCAGATTGGGGGATTGGAAACGGGCTGGAGACGGAGCCGTTTCTGACGCCTGCGCCCAAGGGTAGTAGCTCGGCTTCAGAAGCATTTTTCCTGATAGCCTTGTAAATATCCTTAGAATAGGAGGCGCTACGCCGAGTGGGGTAGATGCTCATTTTATAGGTCGACGGGTATTTTTCGAATAGCGTTTTATGAGCGCCCGTCAGTTTGTCCTGCAGTTGTTTGTAATTCTGTGCATCGATGGTCATTTGAACAGGATCGCTGCTGTAAGGGTCAACATAATTGCCACCAGGGGTATAGTCCGCGGGTGGTTTAGTGATGCCTCCTGTCCATGGAGGTATGGTGCCCTCAACATTTCCACCTCGTTCCCCTCCCGTGGGTGTCAAAATTGCGTCAAGCTTCTTGATTTCCTGATCAGGAATCTTTGCAAGTGCAGAGGAAGATCCGACTCCCAATGAAATAGAAAGTGCTAGGGAGGATACACAAATTTTCAGGTTGGCATTCATAGTTGTGGTATACGCTCGCGCATTATTAGGTATTATCGATTACTCAAAGTGTGAATAAGCGTTCGAATATTAGCTTTTAACATTACCTTAGTTGAATCGGCTATTTGTGCAAATTTGTAACGTTTTCGAAAAAAGTTGTGAATTGTCATCTATTTTGTGAGGTCGGGAAAGCCGTGGTGGGGCTAAATGTTTCCCAGGAAAAAACGATATAAAATCTGTATGATGAAGGAAGTCTTATATTCGCTGACGAGCGAAGTTCGTCGGTTTTGTCTTAACCAATCGAAGTTATCTTTAGCAAGGTAGACTCCATATTGAGCTGGTCATCTTACGTCAATGAGAATCTTTACTTTGCCCGTTTGCAATTGGATTCTTCGAGCAGCGAGCCTTTCAGGCCAAGGCAAATAGCGGCAGAAACGGCTGCGGTTTTATTTCTTGAGAGGGCTTATTACGGCTTCTTGAATGAGTTGGCTCATAAGAGAAAGATTAAGGAAACTGTCAATAATCTGGAAGACCTAGAGCGACACTTGGAGCTGGAGTCTGCGGAAGTCCGGGCGCTTAAAGCGTTGAAATCTGATAACGGGTGGCTCGAATATCTGCTTAAGCTTGTTGCTTTAAGTCGTCAGCCGCGAGCCGAATTATCTCAACAGGGAGAATTGGGGCTAATTGCCGTGAGTTCAGGGGAAGGGGCATCTCTAAATCTTTGCCAGCTCCACGCATTGATGAAGCAGACGATTGAAGAATTGCGTGAGACAAGCACCGAGTGGTGAAGCTATAAAAACTTCAAGGTGTTTGAAATTAAATATTACAAGGTGAATCGATTACCCGGTGATTCACGTAACATATTTGGAAATGTTGGAGAAACGAATGTCTACAGGTAGTTATTTTGAAATCGTTCAGCTGGCAAATGGGGATTTTGCACTACAACCTGCCGGCGAAAGTAGCAGCGAGCATCTGGTTAAAATAAGTTTTGGGGCAGATGCGAAGGCTTTTCTTGCAGACAAGGATGTGGATGTCGCGCATGCAATGATCAAGGCTGCGATTAAAGTGGTAGGGAACATGCGTGAAGAAGCTAAGCTGAAGTCTTCTTTGGAAACTCCGTCTAAAACGATCCATTGAAAGTCTGAACGAGAAAATGAAAGGGAAATTTATTTCCCTTTCATTTTCTCGTAATGTCTAAGATCAGCGTCTGATAATCCCCACGCCAAGACCTTCTATTTCAAATGGCTCTGATCCGGCATCAACCTCAATAGGGGTAAACTCATCGTTCTCTGGTAGTAATACCACTTTCCCTTTTTGTTTCTGGAATCTTTTTACCGTCACTTCATCCCCGATTCTTGCCACAACAATCTGGCCATTGTGAACATCGGTTGTTTTGTGTACTGCCAGTAGGTCGCCATCCAGAATGCCTGCGTCCTTCATGCTTAATCCCTTAACCCGCAGAAAGTAATCTACTGAAGGAGTGAAGAAGCTGTTGGGCACCTGGCAATAATCTTCGATGTTTTCCTGAGCCAGAATCGGATAACCTGCTGCTACCTGACCAACAATGGGGATGCCATCGAACTCAGGTTCTGGCAACCGTATACCTCTGGAGGCTCCGGGTACCATTTCTATGGCCCCTTTTTTGGCCAGGGCTTTCAAGTGTTCTTCTGCGGCATTGGCGGAGCGGAATCCCAGCTTGCTGGCAATTTCTGCGCGGGTGGGCGGGTAACCGGTTTCTCCAATGTGTTCCTTTATCAGGTTGAGGACTTGTTCCTGGCGTTTGGTCAGCTTTATCACGTTATCTCCCAAGGTCTGCAGGTATTGTTTACTGCATGAATATCCATGGCTGTTAATGTATACAGTATGAGCTTTCTGATGTAAAGCTAGTCCGCTGAAATTCTAGTGTTTTTATTGTCTGGCATGCCGTTTTTGATGGTTGCATAACCAAGTCTTTGGATTTGTTATGAGAAAAATCGGTCTTTGGTAACAAAGATATCATTGAATATTGTTGCGGGGGACTGTCAATTCTATCCCGGATTGCCTATATTTATAGGCACCTCAAAGAGTTGGGCGTAGGTCCTGATTCTATTTAAGAAGATTGTAATGGAAGCTTATAAAAAGCATTGCCGACACTGGTGATGCAGGATAAAAGTTGACGGATAAGTGTCGTTGGTCTCGATTGATTGGCACTTGCGCCAGCTATAGTGGCGCTATGGTATTCCGACGGTATTCCTGAGCTTCCAGAGAACTGTTCTATTAACATCCCTGAAAAGAGTTATATCCAATGCGGTCCGCCCTGCTAGCCACAAGTTTTTCTGTCCTTTCGTTTGTCTCCTCCCAGTCACTGGCAATTGATTTTATTTCCCAGTTTGGTCTGGAAGGTCGTTATTTTGTGGAAGAAGGAGATGCAGGGCAGAAACAGGAAAATGGATCTGTGTGGGCTCGTCCAGAGCTTTACTATGAATGGAATGATGGTTATGACCGTCTAACCTTTATCGGCTACTACAGGCACGATGAAAACGATGATGAAAGGACCCATGGCGATGTACGAGAAGCCAACTGGTTACACATCGGTGATTACTGGGAAACACGAATAGGTGTCGGGAAAGTGTTCTGGGGGGTGACAGAGTCTCAGCACTTGGTGGATGTTATCAATCAGACCGATTTGGTGGAAAGTCCCGATGGGGAGGAAAAACTGGGTCAGCCGATGTTTAAGTTTTCCACCGCGCAGGATCAGGTGGTTCTGGATTTCTTTGTATTGCCGTATTTTCGGGAGCGAAACTATCCCGGTGTCGAGGGGCGTCTTGGGGTGCCATTTGAAGTAGATATGGATCATGCCCGGTATGAGGCGGATGAAGAGGAGTCACACCCGGACATAGCCGTCAGATACGCCATCATCGGTGATGACTTCGAAGTGTCTCTGTCGCACTTTTCCGGGACCAGTCGGGAACCCAATCTGGTTTTTAATCAAGATCTGGCCAACCCCAAGCTTGTACCGGTTTATCCACTGATCGAGCAGACTGGTCTGGTCATGCAGTACATCATGGAAGGGTGGCTGTTTAAATTCGAGGGAATTGTCAGATCCGGCTTTGCCAATTCTCAGGGCGATGAAGAGCGTTATGGTGCTGTCACTGCCGGCTTTGAATATACTCAGGTTGGTGTTTTCGGTTCAGATGCGGATCTGGGGTGGCTGTTGGAAGGGCTCTGGGATGAGCGGGGAGATGAAGCTACGACTTTTCTGGAGCGAGATATTTTTCTGGGCTGGCGCTGGGCTTTTAACGATATCAATTCCACCGAGATCCTGATGGGAGCCATTTACGACCCGGAAACAAATGAGCAGTTGTACAGCATTGAGGCCAGTCGCCGGCTATTTGATATTTTTACTGTCAATATGGAAGTTCGTGCTTTTGAAGGTGGCGATCCCTTGCCGACGGCCACAGTTGAACGACTCCAGGCCTTGTCGGATCCGGACAATAAGACAGGTGCACTGCAGAATGAAGATTACGTCCAGTTGGAAATGGTGTATTACTTCTAGTGATGCAAGTCAGATAGCTTTGGTGGTCTAATTCAAAAGGGGAGTCTGATGAGGCTCCCCACCTGTTGGAAATATTCCTGGTCCTATCCCGTCGTAAAGCCCTCTGGAGTGTTATCGTTCCCGCTGTATTCGCTGATCAACACCTCGTTGACAATGGCCTGCTCAGGTCCTTCATGAAGCCATTCGATCAGTTTTTCAATAGCTTCCGGCGTACCATGAGCATGGACTTCTACCCGTCCGTCTGAAAGATTGACGGCACTCCCGGAAATACCGAGAGCTTGCGCGGTTTGCTTGGTTGACTGCCGAAACCAGACTCCCTGTACCTTCCCAGATATCACGGCGTGAATGGATTTCCTTTCTGTCATGCTGATTCTCCAGAAAATTGATATTCCTGATTTTTCTTTTCCTTATTTTTACTACAGACATGATCAGGTATCCACTGGGATACGTAACCCAATTACTCGGGGACGGAACTTGTTTCCATTGTTCTCTGTTAATCAATACAGGATTGAGGGAGTGTCTGAGCCAAACCTGCTTTTGGTGCTATGCGGTGATACCTTTCCGGCGATACGTGAAAGCCATGGAGATTTTGAATTATGGTTTACCCGTGCGCTGAAAGGTCTTGGCTTGCGTGTGGTGACCTGGAATGCTCACCAGCATCATGATATGCCTGATATTTCCTTTGCTGGGGTGGTTTTGTCAGGCTCCCCAGCTATGGTGACCGATCGCGCGGGATGGTCGATTGCCCTGGCTGACTGGATATTGGAGTGTGTTGAGTTGAATATTCCGGTGCTGGGCGTGTGCTATGGCCATCAATTGCTGGCAGACGCCTTGGGTGGAGAGGTGGATTTTCACCCGGGTGGACGCGAAATTGGAAGTCTGTTGATGTCCTGCACTCAGGAGGCTGGCAATGATCCATTGTTCAGGCACATGCCTCGAAGTTTCTATGCTCAGTTAAGTCATGCGCAATCTGTGCTGACCTTGCCCCCAGATGCGGTCCTGTTGGCCAGTGGCAGTCGTGTTCGTTGTCAGGCCTTTCGTTATGGCCGGTCTGTTTGGGGTGTCCAGTTTCATCCTGAATTTAATCGGGCAGTGATGGCGGCCTATCTGGATAATTACCAGAGGGAAATATCCCAGGCACAATTAAAGGAGATCAGGGAACATTTGCATGATTGTCCCGATGCTGAAAAAATTCTGGTGCGTTTTGCAGATTTCTGTCTTGGTCACAAGAGCTGATTGTCAATCCTGGTCTTTGTTGAAGGCAAATGTATTTGCTGTGAGCGCACATGGGCGCTGTCTACCTAAATGTTTATAGTCTGTATGGTTAATCATCAGCGCCAATAGATGTCCCCATCACATTGACGGCTACCACCAATATTTTCCAAACATTTCCGGGTTCGCCCAATGGTCAGCGTTGTTCCACGAGCGTTTTGGGTTGTAGTTATCGATGTCGTAGCTATAGCAGGTCAGTGACCGGGAAGAGTGGTCAAATGTCATCAGCTTTTTAAAACCCAGCCCAATCAACGTGTTGAAGTCCCAGTCCGAGGCCTTTTGATGGTCAATAAAAATCAGGACGTGGGCGGTCAGGTGATTTCGTAGCCGGGCAAGGAGTTCCTGGCCTGATTCTCGTGAACAATATTCCAGATAATCGCTGATAATGACAGTGTCGGGGATGTGTTCATCAAGCTGCAGGTCGTGATGATTATTCAGGTAGAGAGTCTGAATATCGTTGTCGTTCATGAAGCCGTCCAAAGCTGGAGGTCTGGACTGGCCAATGGCCACAATGTATTGAGGGCAGTGGGTGTTCAGCCAGTCTAAAAGTAGGCTGCTGGGCGTAAAATCGGACATAATGAAAACTCAAAAAAAAGCGCTGATCCTTCAGCGCATTGACCTTACATAATCTCTGTAAGTTTTAAAAGCAGGATAAAGACGAAATGAAAAGAATCTGAATCGCTTCAGATAATAGAAAGTTTAGCTGACAGGCACTGGAGTGTTAGATGCTTTATCAATTAAACTCAAATCCCTATTTACCTCTGGAAATATCATCTAGAAAGCTTCTGCAGTATCGGATGTAACCTATTTAATTATGGAGTGTTTATGAAGAAGACAGTTTTGTTGCAACAAACCATTTTTGGCTTGTTGCTAATGTTCGCAGGTTGGTCTGCTAATGCTGAAGTTGCATTGTCGGAAGAAGTGGTGGATCGTTGGATTGAGTCTCAGCAGGCCATTATGAAGTGGAGCGAAGAGAACAAGGACGCGCTTGATGGGCTGGATCACGAAGGTATTCCTTCCAACGTCGCTGAGTTTGTGAAGCCTCTAAAAAATTCCGGGCTGTACTCTGAAGCTGAAGATGTTTTGGAAGACTATGGCTTTGATACGCCAGAAGACTGGGCAGGCGTCTCCTTAAGAATCATGCATGCAGTAGGTGCGGTACAGATGGAGGCTCAGGCTGCCAACTTTGATGCCCAGGCGCAGATTGATCAGATCAAAAACGATCCGAACATTCCGCAGGAGCAAAAGGATATGATGCTGAAAATGATGTCTGAAGGGCTTGAGATGATGGAGCGGGCTAAAAACGCCCCTAAAGCAGATGTTGAAGCTGTTCGGCCTCAAATGGGTAAAATCATGCAGTTCTTCGATAGTCAGGGCCAATAAACGCTGGATTGGTCAGCCTGAGTACGAACTCTTATCAGTACTCAGGCGCTGATGATGAAAGCAAGCATCATCTTCTCCGATGGGAGATCAGGGTTGTAAACGGTTGATCTCCCAGCCATCACCGGCAGGCAAATATTCAAAGCGATCATGCAGCCTGTTGGCGCGTCCTTGCCAGAATTCGAATCTAGAAGGTACGACTCTGAATCCTCCCCAAAAGGAGGGCAGAGGGACTTCTCCTTTTCTGAATCGGTTTTTCATTTGTTCAAAGGCCTGTTCCAGCATTTGTCTTGAATTGACCTTGTTGCTCTGTTTTGAGGCCCAGGCGGCTAATTGAGAGTCATGCGGTCGGGATAGGAAATAGCGGGTAGCTTCGGTAACGGACAGTTTGGAAGCGGTTCCGGTGATAGCAATCTGACGTTCCAGTGGCAGCCAGGCAAAATGAAGGCTGATATTGGCGTTCTCTTCAATATCGCGAGCTTTTCGGCTGCCCAGGTTAGTGTAAAAGACAAACCCCTGTTCATCAGCCTGCTTGAGCAGCACGACTCTTTGCGTTGGAATGCCGGCCGCATTGACGGTTGCTACTGTCATGGCGGTTGGGTCAGCGCTTAGCTTGGCTTCAATGGCAATATCCAGCCAGGATTTGAACTGTCTGAATGGGTTTTCATCCAGGTCGGCCATATCCAGGCCTCCCTGCAAATATTCACGGCGAATGTCTTCTAAATTCATACTGATGGCACTTCCTGCATTCTCGTCGACTGGTGATCGGGTCGACTGGTCTTAGGTCTGCTGGATTTGTTGAGTCCACAAGGAGCGAATGGTAGATCAGCAGATCTCTGATCAATACTATAACGAATGAGAGCAATCTGGGCAGGCAAAAATAAGGAAAAACTGATGTATGTGGGGTGGAGTGGTGGAAAATACCTATGCAGAGCCCTAGGTTCTGCATGAGTGTCGTATAAAACGTCAGCAGACCCAGGGCGAGTTCCGGATGTCGGCAGGCCCTTTTTAGCCCAGCATAAGGCCAGCGGCAGAAATGACTGCTGTTGTCAGGGCGGCTCCTCCCATCAATTTTCTGGCCGCAATTTTATGCTGTAGCCAGACTGACAGTGCGAGACCTCCCAATTGGAGAATGGTTGCGCCGGAGATCATTCCGACCATGTACCAGACGCTGCTGAGATCGGCCGGTTGTTCTGCGACATGGGCCCAGCCATGGCAGGCTGCGAAGAATGCTACCAGCGGAAGTGCGTACATTAATCGGAAGTCTTTGAATTGTGAGTTGAGTAGGACAAGGGCAACGGCGATCAGTGAGGCTACGATAAGATATTCCACAAAGGGGATTGTGATACCGCTCAGTGCAATAATGCCGCCTCCCAGCATGCCCAGGCTGAATGTCATAATGGTAGATGTTCGTGCATTCAGCTTTGTGGCGATGAAGCCCAGAGCGATCATGGTCACCAGGTGGTCAAGCCCGAAAAAAGGATGTTGCAGACCGCTGATGAATCCAAGAACGGTATCATGTCCCGGATGTGCTGCTGCCACCAGAGGTGTGGATAATAGCGCCATGCCGGTCAGGGCGCGTGAGTAACGAATATTACATAAAGGACGATGTGTGCTTGTCATAAGCAGAACCCCATTTGTATACAAGTGAAAGCAGACTTCCATGCTGCTTAAGAAGAAATTAAGGCCGGTTAGTTTCGCCATATAGGCGGGATATATCAAGCTGCTGCTTCGAGCATTCCCCGGTCCACAATAAACTCAATGATGTCATCCAGGCCTTTGCTGTTTTTCATGTTGCTGAAGACAAAAGGCTTATCTCCCCGCATTTTTCGGGCATCTCGATCCATGACTTCCAGTGATGCCCCGACCAAGGGTGCCAGGTCGGTCTTATTGATGATCAGTAGATCTGATTTGGTGATCCCCGGGCCGCCTTTTCTGGGAATTTTGTCGCCGGCGGACACATCAATGACATAAAGCGTCAGGTCCGAAAGTTCCGGGCTGAAAGTGGCGCTGAGGTTATCACCGCCGCTTTCGACCAATACCAGATCGAGGCCCGGGTGGCGTTGGTTTAAGGTTTCTATGGCGGCCAGGTTCATTGAGGCATCTTCCCGGATTGCTGTATGAGGGCAACCTCCGGTTTCAACACCCATGATGCGGTCTTCTGTCAGCGCCTCGTGCCGGATCAGGAACTGGGCGTCCTCCTTGGTGTAAATGTCATTGGTGACAACGGCAAGATTGAATCGCTCCTTCAGTTTCTGGCACAGGGCGGATACAAGGGCGGTTTTTCCTGACCCGACAGGGCCGCCGATGCCGACTCTTAATGTTTGTTTGTTCATGGTTGTTCTCCTGTTCTTATAGGGAAGGCTGTTGGTTCAGGATCTGAACAGCCTTGAATATTGGGTTTCATGTTTGGCGCAGGCCATAATCCATCCGGGGAGTGAATGCCCCATACTGCTGTCGTTAAAGCTGAGGCCTGCATCAACGCTTCGTTCAATCACCGGTATCAGATTTCCCAGTATTTTTTGTGCTTGGGATTGGCCCAGTGGGAGGGTTTTGCCGGCAACGGTGATTTGGTTTTCGGCCCAGCTCCAGCAAAAGCCTGTCGCGGCACTTTGAAGATCGATGTCCCAACACCAGGCGGCCAGGGTCCAGCCCAATAGCAGTGACGGTTGGGAGGCCTCCTCCTGGATAAAAGGCAGATGGCGATGATAGTCAATGTCATGATGGGCAAGGACCTTTAGCAAGGCCGCTCCTACCTGACGATCTTCATCCAGTAGTTCCTGGGTTTCCCGACTGGCCAGGCTCCATTGATTCCAATATTGAAGTGCGTTCGTATCACTGCGCTCGAATGCATCGTACAGACGGCAGATTACCGGAATATCAGTGTGGCTGATGTTGTAACGTAGAAGGTTGGTAATCCAGTCCTGTATCGCTTCTGGAGTGCTGACTCCGCCTTCTTCTATCGCCCATTCCAACCCCTGGGAATAGGCAAACGCACCTACCGGCAGGGCTGGGCTGATCAGGTTGAATAGTCTAAGCATTGGCAGCGTATTCATATCATCTTCCGGCGTTCAGTGGTGATGGTGAGAATGATGATGGTCATGGGCGTGATGGTGTTCGCTTGCATTGGTATCGCCATGAGAGTGACCGCCATGCTGACCATAAGCGCCGTTTTCAGGCTGGAATGCGGCCAATTCACTGTTGATCTTGAGGCCATACAGGCGACAAAGGTCTTCCAGAACGTGATCGGGCTGCATGCGTATCCAGAAGTCTCCAATCTGTAAGGGGACGTGCCGGTTACCCAGGTGGTAGCAAATACGGGCAAACTGCAAAGGATCTTCGGCGTAAGCTGTCACCACTTCCTCCGGGGCGGCAATGACCTTTATCAGCTCTCCTGATTCGGTTGCCAGAATCTCCCCGTCAAGTAGACATTTGCCGCGTTCAAGGAAAAGTCCGATTTCTTTTCCGCAGCCGGTGCGGGTTTTCAGTCTGCCTCGTTTGCGCTCATCATAGGTGAGTTTTACCTCAGTGGTGAGGCGTTCCGGGTTGCCGGCAGTGTGGTTGTCGCTTAAGCGTTTGGTTACTTTGAGCATCTGGTTATCTCCTTCGGGCCGGTTATGCCTGTTGTCAGAAACCCTCGAAGGGAAATTCTGTTTTAAGTGATTTTCTGTTGTCTAAAATATGCTGCTGCGCAAATGAAGTTCCGCGATGTCTAGAACAGGAAAAATCGTTGGGCCAGAGGTAAAACCTCGGCTGGCTCACATACCAGTAATTCCCCATTCGCACGCACTTCATAAGTCTGGGAGTCCACTTCCATATGAGGCATCAGGTTGTTCAGCAACATATCTTTCTTGGTGATAGAGCGCGTGTTGCGACAGGCGGCGACCATTGATGTTAGGCCAAGCTTGCCTTTGACATCGTTATCCAAAGCTGCCTCGCTGACGAAGGTGATGCGTGTCTGGGGTAAAGCTGTACCGAAGGCGCCGAACATTGGACGGTAGTGCACCGGTTGAGGTGTCGGTATGGAGGCGTTAGGGTCGCCCATGGGAGCCGCTGCAATCATGCCGCCTTTAATAATGATGGCTGGTTTGGTGGCAAAAAAAGCGGGCTTCCAGAGAATGATGTCAGCCAGTTTGCCCACTTCCAGAGATCCGACGTCTTCAGCAACGCCATGAGTCAGGGCGGGGTTGATCGTGTATTTGGCAATGTAGCGTTTGGCGCGAAAGTTGTCGTTGCGGTCTGAGTCCGGTGAAAGTGGGCCTCGCTGGACTTTCATTTTATGTGCTGTTTGCCAGGTGCGTGTTATAACTTCTCCCACGCGCCCCATGGCCTGGGAGTCTGAGGCGATCATGCTGAAAGCGCCAAGATCATGGAGAATATCCTCAGCAGCAATGGTTTCCTTGCGAATGCGTGAATCTGCAAATGCGACATCTTCAGGTATGTCCGGATCCAGGTGGTGGCAGACCATCAGCATGTCCAGGTGTTCGTCCACTGTGTTGATAGTGTAGGGGCGAGTCGGATTGGTGGAAGAAGGCAGGACATTGCTCTCGCCACAGGCCTTGATAATATCCGGCGCATGGCCGCCGCCAGCACCTTCTGTATGATAGGTGTGAATGGTGCGGCCCTTGAACGCGGCCAAGGTGTCTTCGACGAACCCGGATTCGTTCAGCGTGTCAGTATGGATGGCAACCTGTACATCATATTTCTCCGCCACGTTCAGGCAGTTGTCAATTGAAGCTGGTGTGGTGCCCCAGTCTTCGTGGAGCTTTAGCCCCATTGCGCCAGCAATCATCTGTTCTTCAAGCGCGCCTGGAAGGCTGGCATTACCCTTACCCAGAAAGCCCAGGTTCATAGGAAAAGCATCGGCTGCCTGCAGCATTCGACTGATATGCCAGGGGCCTGGTGTGCAGGTGGTGGCGTTGGTGCCGGTGGCAGGACCTGTTCCGCCGCCCAGCATGGTGGTTACGCCGGACATCAAAGCTTCTTCGATCTGCTGAGGACAGATAAAATGAATGTGGGAGTCGATGCCACCGGCGGTCGCGATTGTCCCTTCCCCGGCTATGACTTCGGTCCCGGGTCCGATAATGATATCTATATTGTCCTGAATGTCCGGGTTGCCGGCTTTGCCAATGGCGGCAATACGGCCGCTTTTAATTCCTATATCGGCTTTTACAATGCCCCAGTAGTCCAGGATCAGCGCGTTAGTGATTACGGTGTCCACGGCTTCCTGGTTGGTTGCCTGAGATTGGCCCATGCCGTCGCGGATGACCTTACCGCCGCCGAATTTTACTTCATGCCCATATTGGGCAAAATCTTTCTCTACCTCGATCCATAATTCGGTATCTCCAAGCCTGACCCGGTCGCCGACTGTCGGCCCGAACATGTCTGCGTAGGCTGCGCGGGATATTTTTGCCATTATTCTGTCTCCTGCTTAAAGTTCGCCCATGATGTCGCCGCGAAAACCGTACACCTTGCCTGCGCCGGCCATTCCCACCAATTCGACTGTTCTTGTCTGACCTGGTTCGAATCTGACAGCGGTACCGGCGGCGATGTTGAGGCGGAATCCACGGGCCTTGGATCGCTCAAAATTCAGTGCCGGGTTGGTCTCATAAAAATGGTAGTGAGATCCCACTTGGATTGGGCGGTCGCCGCTGTTGGTTACCTCCACGGTGATCGTGGGCAGCCCTTGATTAAGTTCGATGTCGCCAGGAAGGGTGGCATATTCTCCCGGAATCATTGGAAGCTCCTTGTTGTCAGGGATCGGTTGCTCGGTGTCATAAGATGGATAGTGATCTCTTAAAAACCTCAATTTGACTTGTCAGTGCAAAGCTTTGAAGTTAAGGGATCGGATTGTGGACGGTGACAAGTTTGGTGCCGTCCGGGAAAGTGGCTTCAACCTGAACTTCGGGAATCATTTCTGCCACACCGTCCATTACATCTTCCCGCGTCAACAGGGTGCGTCCGTAGTCCATTAGGTCTGCCACGGTGCGCCCTTCGCGGGCACCTTCTACGATCTCCATGCTTAGAAAAGCGACAGCTTCGGGGTAGTTCAATTTAAGTCCCTTCTGTTTGCGCCTTTCTGCGAGTAATGCAGCGGTAAAGAGCAGTAGTTTGTCTTTTTCTCTTGGGGTTAATTCCATTGAAGAATCCTCATCGTTTCTTCTTTTTCGTGATTTTATGCTCAGGTTGCCCAGATTCGGGGCATGCTGGCCGGACCTCCCATAATGTCGGGCCTCATAAAATGCCAGGCTTCTGTAAACAGTGCTTTGACCGGTTCTGACTGAGCGGCCAGGGCTCGCAATATGATGATGTTGTCTCTGCGTGTGGCAGACCACACCATTGCTGCTTGTGTCAGGTCAATATTGGGCATGCATCCGTTTATGCCGCCGGTGATCAGTTCGTTGAGGTGGTGTCTTAAAGACTCCAGCAGTTGCTGGCTTTCCTCCACATAACCTGCAAAGAGAGAGCCGTATACCGGTAAGCGATTAAGGCCCCAGGGTGCAGTGAAATTTGGCCCGGCATCTTCCAGGTGAACTCGTTCATGGAAGTAGGGGATGCCTTCTTTCAGGATGTTGAGTTTCTGTATGAAAGTGCCGCGCTTGAAAGGGGCGTTGGTGGCCGGACGCCCCATGGCAGTGATATCCCAAAGGAAGAAAGCGCTGTCGGTGCGGGTGTTCAATGTCAAGCGTTGCTCGCCGTTTGCACCATCATAGATAATGTTCTCCTGTGGCAGCCACTCGATATGCGCGTTACTGGTGCAGTCAATATTGATGTCCTGCTGCTGGAGGTGGCCGTACTGATCAGTGCGGTAGATTTTGCCTGCAGAAGGAGTCGTGACCAGTAATCTGGCCTGATCCTCAAGTGCGATATTAATGGAGAGATGATCGCCACAGACCAGCCCGCCGGGAGGATGCAGCAGGTATAAATGGGGGCGTGATGGTCCTTCGGGATAAAATGGCCGCTGAATTCTCAATGGTCCCTGATGCCGGGCCTGGATGATGCTGGTTCGCGAAAGAAGTCCTGATTCTGAAGTTCGTCCTTTTGCGATGATATCAAGCAGGGCAGCCCATTCCCTGGTGGTTGTCTTGTTTTGTTGGTGGGCAGCGACAGCATTATGGGTCGGGTAATCGATGTGCTCGACGCGGTCTGAAATCTCTATCTGCTCAGTTATATTCATTGGCGATGGGTACTTTTATAGTCTTCGCAGTAATCGTCAGTACGGTAGATTGTCCGCCTGAGTGCCTCATGATGTTCTTTCAGTTCCTTTTGAGTTAATTCCTTTTCTTGATTTGGTTTGTATAGCGAATCGCGTGCCAGAATGAGGCACGATTGCCTCTGAAGCTGGCCGATATCCCTGAGAGCCCCGTCATTATTGAGTTATAGACAAGTATGGCTATGCACCGAAATGGAACTGTTGGTGTAGAGCCGGATTTTTTTCTGGCGGAAGAGTTGTGGGTTGGCACTAAAAATGGGCGAGGTGCAAAAAATGATGCGCCTAACTGGTGCGTTAATGGGCTAAATATTCTTCCTTTTTAATCATTGGCGACGTAAGAAGTGACTTAGTGCTATGAAATTTAAAGGAAAAAAAATCTATGGAATAACCTGTGCTGTTTGTTGTGCGGGAGAAACTCACTCAAAACAACCATCACCGGAGTTTTAAAAATGAAAAAATACACTAAAAGTATTGGGGTAGGGTTTAGTGCAATGGCGTTGTCAATCGGTGCGACCCTGGTGCAGGCGGCGGATACGATTAAAGTTGGCGTGCTGCATAGCCTCAGCGGAACCATGGCGATTAGTGAAACCACTTTGAAGGACACTGTTCTCATGCTGGTTGAGGAGCAGAACAAGAAAGGAGGCCTGTTAGGTAAAAAGTTAGAAGCGGTGGTTGCAGACCCTGCATCAAACTGGCCTTTGTTTGCGGAGAAAGCCAGAGAGCTTCTGGAGAAAGAAAAGGTAGACGTCGTATTCGGTTGCTGGACATCGGTGTCGCGTAAATCTGTTTTGCCGGTATTTGAGGAGCTCAACGGGTTGCTTTTCTATCCTGTCCAGTATGAAGGTGAGGAGTCCTCCAAAAACGTCTTTTACACTGGTGCAGCACCCAACCAGCAGGCGATTCCTGCAGTCGATTACCTGATGAATGAAGTGGGGGTTGAACGCTGGGTGCTGGCGGGAACGGATTATGTCTATCCCCGTACTACCAACAAGATTCTGGAGGCGTACCTTAAAGCCAAAGGTGTTGCTGAAAAGGATATCATGATCAATTACACACCTTTCGGTCATTCTGACTGGCAGAGTATTGTGTCTGATATTAAGAAATTCGGTACTGCCGGTTCAAAAACAGCAGTGGTTTCCACCATTAACGGTGATGCCAATGTTCCTTTCTACAAGGAGTTGGCGAACCAGGGAATCTCCGCTGAAGATATTCCGGTGGTGGCGTTTTCTGTCGGTGAAGAAGAGCTCTCCGGCCTCGATACCAAACCGTTGGTGGGGCATCTGGCAGCCTGGAACTACTTCATGAGTGTTGATTCCGACACCAATACTGATTTCATTGATTCATGGAAAGCGTTCATTAAAGACGCTGATCGGGTGACCAACGACCCAATGGAGGCTCACTATATTGGGTTTAATATGTGGGTCGAAGCGGTTAAGAAAGCCGGCTCAACGGAAGTGGATGAAGTTTCAGATGCCATTATCGGCGTTACTGTACCGAATTTGTCTGGCGGCTTTGCCACGATGATGCCGAATCACCACATTACCAAGCCGGTCTTGATTGGTGAGATCCAGGATGATGGTCAGTTCGAGACGGTCTGGCAGACCGCTGGTGCTGTTATGGGCGACGCATGGTCCGACTTTCTGGATGGCAGCAAAGATATCACTGCTGACTGGACGGCGCCTCTGGCTTGCGGCAACTATAACGTGAAAACCGGCAAGTGTTCAGGTCAGAACTACTAATCATGGATCTCTGGCTCAGATCATTGATTCAGGATCGTTGGCTCTGAATTGTTCCGAATCAATAGCCCTGATTGATCTGATCACCCGAATCCGACCTCACGGATGAGGTCTTTGCCGAGATTGGCCAAGACACTCACAACCCTCAATTCATCATCACAAAGAGAATCGCTATGCGCATGTCGTCGGTATGGCTCAAACGTCTACTGCATGTCACTGCCGTTATGACACTTCTCACGGTAAACACTTTTATGATCGCCAGGGAGTCTCTGGCGGCGGTGCCGGACGAAGAACTATTGGCACCTATGGCTGAACTGAAGTCCGCAAACTTCTCCAAAAAAGCACAACTGGTCGTTGATCTGAGCAATATTGAAGACGAACGTGTTCTGTTGATTCTTAAGGGGATGCTGGGCGGCGACCTATACTATAGCAAGCAATCTGCTGACAGCTTTTTCGTTTTGAGCTCTGGAGAAAGCGGGTATCTGGCACAGAACGTACTCACTGCCGAAATGCTCAGCGATATCAGTAAGCGCGATTACAAAAAAATCAGCGTTAATAACTCCTTGCGTCGTCTGCTGCGCGAAACACTGGCGTCACTGCAGCTCCGGTCACCTAATGTCGAAACCCGGATTGATGCTGCCAGGGCGATGATGAAGTCTGATGATGAGTCCAATATCAAGCCACTCAGGCAGGCGTTACAGGCAGAAGAGAGTGCGTCAGTGAAGAAACTGCTGGCTGTCTCTGAGTCCATGCTGGTGGCCCGCTATGGCAGTAGCCACGAGCGAGTTGACGCTATCGGACGATTGAAAGGTGAGCTCTATCCGGAAGTGAGATCCCTTCTAGCCGGTTTTTTGATTGAGAGGGACGGTGCATTTCTGGAAGCGGATAGCGATGTACGTAAAGCAGCGGCTGAAGCACTTGCGTCCATTGAAGACCTTGTGGCTTTTAACAAGGGAGTAGAGAACGTCTACTTCGGCATCAGTCTGGGGGCTGTGCTGTTGCTGGCAGCTGTTGGCTTGTCCATTACCTTTGGCGTTATGGGGGTCATCAATATGGCCCATGGCGAAATGATTATGCTGGGAGCTTACACGACATTTGTGATTCAGCAATTGATGCCCAATCATATTGATTACTCTTTGTTGGTGGCGGTTCCGGCGGCGTTTCTCGTATCTGGTCTGGTAGGGGTCATCATTGAACGAGGTGTGATCCGACACTTATACGGTCGTCCATTGGAAACTCTGTTGGCCACCTTTGGTATCAGTCTCATTTTACAGCAGGCTGTCAGAACTATTTTCAGTCCACTGAATCAGTCAGTGTCCACACCCAGCTGGATGTCCGGTTCGCTTGAGATCAATGGGGCACTGTCTCTGACTTATAACCGTCTCTATATCATTATCTTTAGTCTGATGGTGCTGTTTGCGCTCGCCATGTTGCTGCGTAAAACCCTTTTCGGTCTGCAGATGCGGGCAGTGACTCAAAATCGACGTATGGCCAGCTCAATGGGGATTCGAACCGGTTGGCTGGATGCACTGACCTTTGGGTTGGGGTCTGGGATAGCCGGCATTGCCGGGGTTGCTCTGAGTCAATTGACCAACGTTGGTCCCAATTTGGGGCAGGCTTACATCATTGATTCTTTCATGGTGGTGGTGTTCGGTGGTGTTGGCAATCTTGTCGGAACCTTTGTCGGGGCAATGTCTCTGGGAATCGCCAATAAGATGATGGAGCCCTTCGCTGGCGCTGTGCTGGCCAAAATTCTGGTCCTGGTCGTCATTATTCTGTTTATCCAGAAATACCCGAGGGGAATGTTTGCCCTGAAAGGTAGAGCGGCAGAGGATTGAATAAGAGGAATGAACAAGATGAAACTGGGACCTGTAACTCAATTCCTGATGAACGACACAGCGGGCAAGTATCTGTTGTCTGTATTGTTGGGCATCGCCCTTGTGATACCTGCTTTGAACCTGATGATGCCGGAAGGCTCAGCTCTGCATGTGTCCACCTATACACTGACTCTGTTAGGAAAGTATCTGTGCTATGCGCTGCTTGCGCTGGCTGTTGACCTGATCTGGGGATACTGCGGCATTCTCAGTCTTGGTCATGGCGCGTTCTTTGCGTTGGGTGGCTACGCCATGGGAATGTACTTGATGCGTCAGATCGGGGACCGAGGCGTTTACGGTCATCCGGAACTGCCTGACTTTATGGTATTTCTGAATTGGGAGGAGCTCCCCTGGTACTGGTTTGGCTTTGACAACTTTTTCTTTGCCATGATCATAGTGGCGCTGGTGCCCGGTATCCTGGCCTTTGTATTCGGTTGGCTGGCATTTCGTTCCAGAGTGACCGGGGTGTACCTGTCGATCATTACTCAGGCGTTGACCTATGCTCTGATGCTGGCGTTTTTCCGTAACGATATGGGGTTTGGTGGTAACAATGGCCTGACCGACTTCAAGGATCTGCTTGGGTACAATCTTCAGTCAGATACGACACGAGCAGTGTTGTTTGTTGCCTCAGCGCTCTCATTGGTCCTTGGATATATTCTTTGTCGCTACATTGTTTCCTCCAAGCTTGGTCGTGTCATGGTTTCTGTGCGTGACGCAGAATCCCGTACCCGATTTCTGGGCTACCGGGTTGATAAATTCAAACTCTTTGTTTTTGTTGTCTCGGCTGTTCTAGCTGGTGTCGCCGGCGCCCTCTATGTCCCTCAGGTGGGAATTATCAATCCGGGTGAGTTTTCTCCCATCAACTCGATTGAAATCATTATCTGGGTGGCCGTCGGAGGGCGTGGCACTTTATATGGTGCCATCGTGGGGGCGGTGTTGGTGAACTACGCCAAAACCTACTTTACCGCCGCTTTCCCTGAGCTATGGCTGTTCTTTTTGGGGGCGCTGTTTGTGGTGTCGACACTGTATCTGCCCCGTGGCGTTGTCGGACTTGCGGAGCAGATCCTGGAAAAATGGCGGAGCAGACACGCTGCCTCCCTGGAAACGTCTGGACAAAATGCCACTGGGCAAGCGGCATCTGCAAGAGATCATTCACCGCCAGAAGATGAAAAGAATGACGATGCCGGGACTAACAGAAAGTCAGCAGTGGAACTTTCGACCAACTGACCATGTGAGCAACAGGAAAGGGCAAGCAAATTATGCAAGCAAAACATATCAGCCAGCCATCGATACTATATCTGAATGGTGTTTCCGTCAGCTTCGATGGTTTTAAGGCGTTAAACAGTCTTTCTCTGGATCTCCGTCCCGGAGAACTGCGGGCGATTATCGGACCCAACGGCGCCGGTAAAACAACCATGATGGATGTGATTACCGGGAAGACTCGTCCAGACGAGGGAGAGGTGATATTCAATAATCGGGTTGACCTGACCCAACATGATGAGGCCGCCATTGCCAATATGGGGGTCGGGCGGAAGTTCCAGAAGCCGACCGTCATTGAATCCCTGACGGTATTTGAGAATCTTGAATTAGCATTGGCCGGTGGAAGAAGTGTTCTGGCCTCTCTATTTCATAAGCTGGGGGCACGGCAGAAAGAAAGGATTGACGAAATTCTGGTTCTGGTGGACCTGGTACAGCGCTCTGATGAACTGGCTGGTGCATTATCCCATGGCCAGAAACAGTGGCTGGAGATCGGTATGCTGTTGATCCAGGAGCCTGAGCTGCTCCTTATTGATGAGCCGGCCGCTGGAATGACCGATGTGGAGACAGAGAAAACGGCCGAGTTGTTCAAGGAAGTGTCGAAAAAACACTCTCTGGTGGTTGTTGAGCATGATATGGATTTTGTGCGGGCTCTGGAGTGCAAAGTAACGGTGCTGCACGAGGGCCGGGTGCTGGCTGAGGGAAGTCTGGACCAGGTGCAGAAGAACGAGCAGGTAATTGAAGTATATTTGGGACGCTGACATGCTACAGGTAGAAAACGTTGATTTGTATTATGGTGCCAGTCAGGCGCTCTACGGTGTCAATATTAACGCCGAGCCGGGGCAGGTGACCTGTATATTGGGGCGAAACGGGGTTGGCAAAACTTCTCTGTTAAGAGCGTTATCCGGCCATCAGTCAGTACAGGGTGGTAGTATGAACTGGGATGGCTGTTCCTTGAATAAAATGAGCGCCAGTGATCGTGCCCGTTTGGGAATCGCTTATGTTCCCCAAGGGAGAGAAATATTTTCCCAGCTCAGTGTACTGGAAAACCTCAAAACCGGTTTTGCGGCATTGCCTCGCAGCCAGCGCTTTATACCAGATGAAATATTTACTTTGTTTCCGGTGTTGAAGGCCATGCTGAAGCGTCGGGGAGGTGATCTATCCGGTGGTCAACAACAACAGTTGGCTATTGCCAGAGCGCTGGTGACGCGTCCCAAACTGTTAATGCTGGACGAGCCCACTGAGGGTATCCAGCCTTCCATTATCAAAGATATTCAACAAGTGATTGCTCAGCTCCGTGATCGTGGTGAAATGGCCATCGTACTGGTGGAGCAATACCTGGACTTTGCCTATGAGCTGGCAGACTCCTATGTGGTTATGGATCGGGGTAATGTGGTTTTGAGCGGAACAGGGGAGTCTATGGATAAAGAGCAGGTCCGGGGTTATATGACGGTATGACCAGGATTCCGTAACCAGTGTCGGTATCGTCTTTCTTCTGTGATATAGGTTTGCAGGCTGAGGAATCTGCGGCGTCACTTTGCCACGACCGGGATGTAGATATCGACCCAACTGGATTCCTGGTTGGGATCATACCCGGCCGGGTAATACTCAAAATCGACGCCTTTTACCGTCAGTTTTGACTGTTCAGGAAGCCAGATGCCCCAAATGTAGTTAAACGCCTGTAGCATGGTTGAAGCCTGTCCCTGATGGCGAAATACTTTGTAATGCTGAGCGGGAATATGAATGGCTTCAAGGCCAGACAAATCATTGACAGAGTTTGCTTTTATCGAGGCGTAGTAACGAAAGGAACTGTTGTCGCCGTCGCAACTTAATGTGACTCCCCAGCTGTTACCCTGCTGTGAATATCTTTGGTGAAAGCGCTGCCACAGGGCCTCAATGTCGCATATCTGGTGGTAGCTATAAATGCCCCCAATTCCGTGCAGGGTGAACTCTGGAAGCATTTCGTCGCGACAGGTCAGGGGGGGAGGTGGCATGAAGGTTTCCTGCCAAGGCTGCTTCAACAGGAGGCTCGGGTGCTGGTGGCCTTTCTGCAATGCTTTGGGGGTGATGCCGAACATTCTGGAAAATGCCCGGTGAAAAGCCTCTTGGGATTGGTATCCGCAGTCCAGGGCGACATCCAGTATTCTTGCGCCTTTCTGTATGGCCTCCGCGCCGCGGGCCAGGCGTAACCGTCTTAGATAGGTCTGTAAAGGTTCCTGGGTGGCTGCATGGAACGCCCGGCACAGATGGTACTTGGAGTAACCTGTTTTCTGTGCCAGGGTGTCCAGATCCAGCGCTTCATCGCTGGAGTCTGTTAAAAATTTTAATAATGCTTCAAGAAACCGGGACTGCATCGCTGGTGTAATTTTTACTGAATTCTTCAGAGGGCGGAATAATCTCAATTAGATCAATCAGTAAACCAGAGACCGGGGATGCCACGATGAAATGGCGTTGCCCCCAAGGCTCACTTTTCAGTGGCAGGACCACCTGCCAGTTTTGATCCTTGCACTGTTGATAGTAGGCGTCAATATCCTTCATTTCGATATTGAGAATCAATCCCTGTACCGGCTGGCGATATGCCTCAGGCACGCTCTCATGATCAGCCTGGACAAATGCGATGTTGACTGAAGGCTGGCCTTTCATAGTGAGATGCCAGTACCAGTCGGATTCGAATACGATCTCAAAGCCCAGGTTTTCCTGAAAAAAGGCCACCAGTTTTTCGCCTTCATTGGTGCTGATTACCGGGTAGTAGCTGGTCAGGTTTTTCATGATTGTTTCCTCGTTTGAATGATGATTTGGTCTTGTGACCGAACTCAAGAGGAACTCTAATCAATGGCCGAGCCGTTTTTTTGATCGGAATTGCGCTTTGTCAATCAGCCGACGAAAAACCTATTCGAGCTGGCGCAATTCAATCTGGCTGTGTATTCGATGAATACTAAGTGAAGTGAATCTCCCCAATCATTACTGATTGGGGAGAAAGTCAGATTACTCGGAATCGAATGTCAGGTTGAAGCTGACTGGAACGGCAATGCTGATGGAAGGTAGTTTGGCAATTTCCTGAAGTTTCTTAACACCGTCATTCAACGCAAAATCGGCCGCGTTGATGATCAGTGGCTGCAGGGTGGAAACAACCACTTGTTTGTCTGAAATACGATTGACCAGAACCTCTGCCGTCACCTCTTTACTGACATTGTGCAGCTCAAGGGTTCCTTTCAGATTGGCGGTCATGCTCTGGCCGGAGGCTGTTTGCTTGATTAACGCAGGATCCAGCTTGACTGTATATACGGCTTTCGGAAAGCGTTCAGTCTGAAACAGCTCTTTCTTCATGCGCTCATTACGGATATCGATGTTGGTGGCAACACTGCCCAGATCAATTTCCAGTACTGCTTCGCCAGCGTCGTTAATGGTGCCTTCCAGACGATCAAAACGATGGACTTCAGCCACATCTGTCGCTTTGACAGAAATAAAGCTCAAACGTGATTCATCATTGTTCAGTTTCCAGCTTGCAAACACAGAGCTGCTGATACAACACAGGCCAATTAATAAGTACTTTGCTTTCATATTCTCACCTCACTGTGATAGGGGTTGGGTTGCCCTTGATTTCGCGAAATTTTTATGACTTCTGCGATGGGGCGTCAACTCTATCAAAAAATAAGGTCTTTAAAGAAGTCCCGGATTTCAATCAGTTAACCCTCCTCTTGATTGAGGGGCAGATTATTGGGGCTATAAAAGACTTATTTCATGCAGAGTATTTGAGCCGACTCAAGTCTGCGAAGTTTTCGGTCCTTGTCTACTCTTAAGGAGAGTGGGCAGGCGGCAGCTTCTGGTGTGGCAGTCTGATTGGCGGGTATCTGTAGCGGTAAAGCGCTTTGCGGTCATAAAAGCCGTCATTTTGGGGTATAGACCAATTCTGGATAAGGTTATTGAAATGGATAACAAAGCTAAGGAATTTAATCGTACTATCTGCGCTCATTGTATGAATGATGCGCAGTTGGAATTTGATTTTACAATGGCCTTTCAGCCCATAGTGAACTGCAGGACGCATGAAGTGTTTGGCTATGAAGCACTGATAAGGGGTGTGAACGGCGAGTCTGCCGGTTCTATCATATCGCAGGTCAATGAGGGTAACCGGTATGTTTTTGACCAGTTTTGCAGAGTAAAGGCGATCACGTTGGCTTATCAGTTGGGCTTGGATTCGGTTCTGAGTATCAATTTTCTTCCCAATGCCATATACCAGCCTGAGAGGTGTCTTCGTACAACCCTGGATGCGGCCAGAGAGTTTGGGTTTCCTATAGAAAAGATTATGTTTGAATTCACCGAAGTGGAAAGGATTGATGACAGCGAACATGTGAAAAACATCGTCGAGTGCTATCACGCGCTCGGGTTCAGAACCGCCATTGATGATTTTGGGGCAGGGTATTCCGGCCTCGGGTTACTGGCGGATTTTCAGACCAACGTGGTAAAGCTGGACATGGCACTGATTCGGTGTATCGAAAAAGACAGGATTCGCCAATCGATTGTTCAGAACTGCCTGAATATTTTTTCTGACATAGGTATTACACCATTGGCAGAAGGTGTGGAAACGCCAGAAGAACGGTCATGGCTTCAGGAGGCCGGAGTTGAGTTAATGCAAGGGTATTTGTTTGCAAGGCCCGGTTTTGAATGTTTGCCGGAAGTCAGTGCTGCCTCCTGGTAATTGTCAGGAAAAGCCCTCCTAAAGAAGAGGGCTATATTCTTTTATTGCCAAATTGTTAGCTTCTGTGTCAATCATCACCAAGGGCAATCGGACGGTTGGAATCGGTTATCCAGTCACTCCAGGATCCGGCGTAAAGCAAAGGCATTGGCATCCCCGCCAGAGTTGCTGCCAGGATATTGTTGCAAGCCGTCACACCTGAACCGCAATAACAGACAATTTTCGTTTGTTCACCAGAACTATTGATAGCTTTGGGGAGTGATGATCTCAGACCCTGTCGTAACTCCTCCGCGGACTTGAATCGTCCTCCGGAATCCAGGTTGTTGGTAAATGGATGGCAGGCGGCCCCGGGGATATGCCCGGCAACCGGGTCGATAGGCTCAACCTCTCCACGGAAGCGCTGTTCTCCCCTGGCATCGAGCATGATCAGGTTCGGAGTGTCGAGTTGATTCAGCAGATCTGAAGCAGTAACGATCATTGTGTTATCGGTTTTGACGGGGTAGTGAGAGGTTGTCGTTTCAGGGATGTCATCTGTGACCGGATAGCCTGCTTCCAGCCAGGCGTTCCAGCCTCCATCCATCACGGCAACGTCATGATGGCCGACCCATTTAAGCATCCACCAGAGTCTGGCGGCGTATGCACCCCCAGCGTCGTCATAGGCAATCACCTTTGAGTCGGGCTTGACTCCCCAGTGTTCCAATGTTGCTTGCCATGTTTCCGAGTCTGGCAGAGGGTGGCGCCCAGTTACGCCTTTAACGACTGGAGCAGAGAGGTCCTGGTTGAGGTCGGCATAGATGGCGTCGGGAATATGCCCTCGCTGATACTCCTGTCGACCCTTGTCCGGCTGGTCCAGAGCAAAACGGCAATCGAAGATGACAAGATCTGTATCCTCCAGTTTGTTCAGGCAATCATGTGCGGTCGTTAGCATTCTGCATCCTTGTTTTGGGTTTATTCGGCAATATTGATGGCTATCACAGCCCTGAGGGTGAATGAAGAGTAAGCTTCACGTTTCAATGCCCTCCCGTTGTTTCAATCACGTCAACAGACCCTAGGATAGCCTAATGACCCGGGAAGCTACAGCAGACATCAGGGACGTTCTGAAAGCACGGCAAACAGTTGCCAGGAACCTGAAACCCACCCAATTGATCAGATACGAGAGTCTCTCCCGGTTGATTGGTGCGGATGTTTATGTCAAACACGAAAACCATCATCCATCCTCCAGCATGAAGATACGCGGTGCGGTCAATCTCGTCTCCGAGTTGCGTCGAAACGGCGTGACTGAACTTGTCACTGTTGCCTCTGGAAATCACAGTGTCGCTCTGGCATATGCTGCCCACATGTTTGCAATGCGTTTGAGGGTAGTGGCTGCGAAAGGAGCAAATCCTTTGTTGCTGGATCGCCTGAAAGATGCGGGGGCAGAGGTCAGCATCAGTGGAAGCAATGATGCGGAATCCCTGCGTCTGGCTCAGGGCGTCGAATCACGAACCGGACACTATTTCGTACATCCGGCGGAAGAAAATGAGTTTATCAGTGGTTGTGGTACGGCCTGTCTGGAGGTTCTGGAGGAGCTTCCTGATACAGATGTCATGATAGGCAGCCTGGGTTACGGTACCTGCATCTCTTCGACTATCGCTGTGACGTCCGTCATCAGTCCCAAAGTCCGGGTGATCGGTGTGCAGGCGGAGCGGGCTCCGGCGGCCTATCTATCCTGGCAGAACGGGCGAATCGTTGATCAGGCGCAGAGCACTTTTGCCACTGAGCTAGCCGTCAGTACTGCTTTTGCGCAGCCTTTTGGGATATATGCCCGAAAGCTGGCAGATTTTCTCCTATTGACCGAAGAAGAGCTGCACGAGAGCGTTGCATTGGCGGCTTTCCATTGCCGGCAATTGGTGGATGCTGCGGGGGCTGCGCCGATAATGGCGGCCTACAGGTTGAAAGAAAGGTTGGCGGGTAAGACCGTGGTGCTCTATATGAGTAGTAGTTTTGCGTCGCCTGATGAGCTGGAAGAAGCTTACACGTTGCCGGCTTTCCGCTCCGGTATCCCGGGTTGCTGATGGAACAGGTTTTTAAAGGCTTGTGCGAATCTGGAATCGAGTCCTGGATTTAAACTGTCTCACTGCTTACATCCTGGGTTAACAGGCGGGTGATTTCCTCTGCGCTGACCGGTTGGCTGAAGTAATATCCCTGGCCGATATCGCAGCCTAATTGACTGAGAAGATCCAGTGTCTCCCTGCTTTCAACACCTTCGGCGACGGTTGTCATGTTCAAGTGATGAGCCAGACTGATCATAGTGTCTACGAGGGCAAGATCGCGACGGGATTTGGCGATATCATCAACGAATATTTTGTCGATTTTGAGTGTGCTGACGGGAAGTCGTTTCAGATAGTTTAGCGACGAATACCCTGTCCCGAAGTCATCCACTGACGCATTGATACCCATTTTCCGGAGCGCCTGCAGAGTAAGAATGGTTTCATCCATATCGTTCATGATTACGCTTTCGGTAATCTCGATTTCAAGGCTTGCCGGAGCGACCTTGTATTGACTGATCAGATCCTCAACCGTGTGCAGAATCTGGTTTTTTTGGAAGTGCTGTCCTGAGATATTCACTGCAACGTGAAAGGCTTTGCGATTGAATGAGGACCATTGACTCAACTGTCGGCATGCCTCCTCCAGTACCCAATTCCCGATTTCGGTAATAAATCCGTTTTCCTCAGCGGCAGGAATAAAATCCATTGGTGAAATGATTTGGCCGGTAGATTTCTTCCACCGGATCAGGGCTTCAACGCCAATGGTATGGCCTGTTCTCAGGTCCACTTTGGGCTGGTAAAGCAGGTAAAACTCCCGGTTATCAATGGCTCGCTTGAGATTGTTTCTAATATTCATCCGGTGGCTGGTCAGGAGTTCCAATTCACGGGCAAAAAACTGTACGTTGTTGCGACCCTTGTTTTTGGCGTGATACATCGCCATGTCGGCCTTTCTGATCAGGGTCTCGGCATCGGATCCATCGGCAGGGAACAGGGCAATGCCCACAGATGTCGTCAGATGCAATGTCTGGTTTTTGATTTCGAAAGGTTTCTCGATAATCTGGCGAATATTTTCTGCGGCAAGACTGACTTCGAAGGAACTGCGGATATTTTCCAGAAACAGAATAAATTCGTCGCCGCCATAACGTGCCAGTGTTGATCTGGGGGGGATGTCGCTCTGTAGCCGTTTTGCTACTTCCATCAGCAGGTTGTCACCCATTTCCAGGCCAAGAGTGTCATTGATGTATTTGAATCCATCCAGACCGATAAACAATATCGCGTGTTCTTCATCGTCTTCGCTTCCTGTCTGGATTGCATGATTAATGCGATCGTATATCAGAGCTCGGTTGGGAAGTCGGGTCAGATCGTCATGGTAGTTTTTATGGATGGCCTGCTGTTCCCGGATTCGGATTTCTGTGATATCGCAGAAGCTCCAGACTCTTCCAACATTCCGGTCATGGTGATAGCGGGGGTTGGTGTTGCATTCAATAAAGCGGCCGTCTTTCGTTGAGAGCACCGCATAACTGGGCTGGTCGAGATATGTTTTATTAAATTCCCAGAGTTGATCAAATTCGTCCTGGTTCCGCATGATGGTTGAGAGTTTGTTCTTGATGATCTGTCGATTGTCTGGAGAATTCTTTCCAAGTTCCAGGCTGAACATGGACAAAAACATTTCATTCCAGGTAACTGGATTGCCATCCTCGTCGAATACCACAATGCCATCGTAGGTCGCATTCAAAGTGGCGTTCAGCAAAGAAATGGAGTGTTCTAGCTCGCGCTTTGTGATTTCAGTTTGTGCCAGGTGGTAGGTAAGCTGCTGGAAGCGCTCGCTAAGTTGGTTGCTGGTGTTATGCAGCTGATGCTTGAGATCCTGAAGTTCACCTTCAGACGAACAGTAGGTTTTTTCTATTTCCTGTAGAAATGGCGCCAGTAAATTCAGGTCGGCATCTTGAGGTATCAGTTCTTTTATCTGCTTCTTTAAAAGTTTGTGCATATGGTTCTGCTTTTTGGAAACCGTTATTTGGGAAACCAATAGGGGGAGCGGTCGCCCGCGTCTGGTTCTTTAAGCTTCCTGCAACAACGTTTAAGTCTAAATATAGCTAAGCTTCAGGGGGGCTGCCTAGTTGTTGTTTGTTAAATTTGGGAATAAATGACCAAAACTATCATTTTGGGTGGCAGATTTTCATTGGGAATATATAAAAAAGGCGGCTCTGGTGCCGCCTTTGGAGAAGAATTTGATTTTTAGCCTAATTTCGCTTTCTGTCTGGTTTTTTATCAACCAAGGAGTAAGGCATCGTCAGCAAGTGCTTCGCCCCGCTTACGCTCAAACAGGTTAAGCAGGTCTGTCACGGTAGTGGATTCGCGTTCCTCGCCATGGATATCGAAGATAATCTGCCCTTCGTGCAACATCAAAGTTCGATGACCATAAGAAAGTGCCTGTTGCATACTGTGTGTCACCATCATCACCGTCAGTTGGTCGGCTTCGACTATCTCGGCTGTTAGCTTCAGTACATAATTGGCTGTTTTGGGGTCCAGCGCGGCAGTATGTTCGTCCAATAGAAGAATTTCGATTGGCTGCAAGGTCGCCATCAGCAGGCTCAAAGCCTGCCTCTGACCACCTGAAAGCAGGCCAATCTTATCGTGTAAACGGTTCTCCAGGCCCAGCCCCAGGCTGGCGACGAGCTCTTTGAGTTCCTTTACTTTGCCGGACTTCAGTGCAGGCTTGAGGCCGCGACGCAGTCCACGGGATAATCCCAGTGCCAGATTTTCTTCCAAAGACAAGGTTTCGCAGGTGCCCATTTTAGGGTCCTGGAATACTCGTGCAACGGATCTGGCCCTTTTGTGTGTTGGCCAGCGGGTAACGTCCTGGTGTCCGATGATGATACGGCCCATTTCCGGCGGAATGTCACCAGAAATAGCGTTCAATAATGTACTTTTACCGGCACCGTTGCTGCCAATGACTGTGACGAACTGCCCTTGGGGGATGTTGAGGTCAATTCCTCTAAGAGCATGAACCTCAAGGGGGGTGCCTCGGCCAAAACAGACGTGAAGGTCTTTTACGCTGATCATTTCAATGCCCCGCTTTTCTTGAATACTGAACGCTTGGCGTTGGGCAGAACAATGGCAAAGGCCACAAGGGCTGCCGTAATCAGGTTGAGGTCCTGTGCCTGAAGACCGAGAAAGTCGGCATTCAGGGCTGCGGCAATGGCCAGCCGGTAAAGGATGGAACCGAGAATGCAGCCCAGCAAAGCCAGTAGTATGGTTTTGGGCGGGAGCACCGCTTCCCCTCCAATCACGGAAGCGAGCCCGATGACAATGACGCCGACTCCCATAGTGACATCTGCGGCGCCCTGAGACTGGGCGAACATGGCACCGGCCAGCGCTACCAGCCCGTTGGAGATGGCCATGCCCAGCATGATCATTCCACCGGTATTGATACCCTGGGCACGGGCCATGTTCTTATTGGCTCCAGCCGCTCTCATGCCCAGGCCAATCTCTGACGTCAGAAACAAGTACATCAGAGTGACAACAATCAGCACTACAACGCCAAAAGCCAGGGGTGTCGTGTAGTAATAGGGAAGGCCGAGGCTCTCAAACGGCATCAATACAGTATCTTCCCCCAGAAGCGCGGTATTGGGTTTTCCCATGATGCGCAGATTGACAGAATAAAGCGCAATCATGGTCAGGATGGATGCGAGCAAATGCAGGATGTTCAGTCTGACGTTCATCCACGCGGTGACCCAGCCAGCACAGCCGCCAGCAAGGATTGCCGCCAGAGTGGCCAGCCAAGGATTGACGCCGCTGACAATAAGTGTGGCGGAAACAGCAGCACCGAGTGGAAAGCTGCCATCAACTGTCAGGTCAGGAAAATCCAATACTCTGAACGAAATGAAAACACCGAAAGCGACCAGTGCGAATATCAGACCGGTTTCTATGGCGCCTAAAAAGGCAATTTGACTCAAAACATCCTCCAAATGTCGTTTTGGATTTGAGGTGAAGATGCAGGATTAATGTTCAATCAGAAAGGAAAACGGGCCGCTGATAAACACTTCCAGTATTTGCTGGCGGCCCGGAGAAGATTAACTTTCTACGATTTCCTTGGCTTCCTCAAGCAGTTCCTTGGAGAAGTCCACGCCCATTCTCTTGGCTGCTCCAGGGTTCAGGTAAAGTTCAAGCTTTTCCACCTGGCCGACAGGGATTTCGCTTGGTGTTTTACCAGACAAGATCTCTGAAACGATCGCGCCTGTCTGGCGGCCCACGTCATAGTAGTTAAATCCGTAAGCTGCGATAGCGCCACGTTTAACAGTATCGGTATCTGCAGCAATGACAGGAATCTGGTTTTGTTCGCCAACCTTGATCACAGCTTCAACGGCAGAGATCACAGTGTTATCGGTCTGCAGATAAATAGCGTCGACTTTGCCTACCAGTGATCTGGCCGCATTCAGGATTTCAGAACTTTTGGTCGCGGCGGCTTCGTGCAGAATGATGCCGTCAGGAAGTTCGGTCTTCAAGCGTTCAACCATGGATACGGAGTTGGCTTCGCCAGGATTGTAAATGGTACCGATATTTTTCGCACCAGGAAGAATTCTTTGGATCAACTCCATATGTTTGGCCAGGGGCAGCATATCAGTGGTGCCGGTGACTTTTCCGCCCGGGTTATCCAAAGATTTGACCAGCTTGGCTCCGACCGGATCTGTCACTGCCGAGAATACGATCGGAGTGTTGCGGGCAGCAGCAGCAGCGGTAATGGCTGACGGAGTCGCAATTGCTACAATGACGTCAGGCTCTTCGCCGGCAAACTTTTTGGCGATCTGGCTGGCAGTCGTTGGATTGCCCTGAGCACTTTCATACATCCATTTAAGGTTTTTACCGACCACATAACCCTGTTCGGCGAGCTCATCCTGGACACCCTGACGGCATGCATCCAGTGCAGGGTGTTCAACGATCTGGGTGATCGCGACGAATTTTTCCTCTGCCTGGACATTAAATCCGGTCAGCCCCAATAAAAGAAGGCCTGCAGTAAATATTTTCTTAATCATGAAATTTCCTCATTTCTTATCATGTCCGCAGGAGGATCCCAGAGGATGCTGCGGCCTGCCTGGTTTTCTAACTGCTGTTGGAGGTATTTTCCGGCGCGGTTGTGTGGTCATCCACCCGGAGGTCGGCACTCAGGTAAAGCTGCCTTCGGGAGAAGCCTTGAAGCCCGATGAAAAAGGTATATCCGAACCCCAGTAAAAACAGGAGCGATATGATGAGCAGAGAAATATTTTTGGTCAAGTTCGCATCGATACCAAATTGAATGGAGGTCACCAGGATTGATAGCTGCTCTATGAACAGATAAGCCGTCACCACTCCGCCAGCAAGACTGCTGAGCATCTGGCTGAATACGATCATGGCAGCCGGAATCTTGGCTTTGTGATGACATCGACTGCAGATGAATGATTCACTCAATTCGGTCTCATGATCATCTACGATGATGGGCTTAAGAATGCCTTGCTTACATTTTCGGCAGCGATATCTGTTCATGGGTCCAAGTCTGAAGGATGCGGGTAAGGAGCATTATAGTGATGCACGCAGCAATATCTATGACCTGTGTCGTTAATCCCGCATCCGCTGCATAGATTCCGCGGGATTATTGGTGGAACTGAGGTCCTCAGTATCGATTTTTGCCGGCGATCAGGAAAATCAGGGTTTAAATCGTTATTCCATTGAATCCCTTGGTTTTGTGTGCTTTGATTTTGCGAAGTAGGCCTGATACGTATTGGTACGAACAATGTAAACTTTCGTAATCAGGCAATTGGAGAGCGTTTTCATTTCAGAAGCTCTCTCAGAGGCTTCCTGACGAAAGGAAGCAGTTTCGGAATACGACACACTCAAAATTCCCAATGGTGCCGATGCAACTGACGCTGGAGTAGAGTGGGAGAGGTCTGTATCAGGCGCTAAAAACAACCATAATTTTAATAAAGAGAAGGCTAAAGAACACAATGGAGCTACACACCCATATACCGACTCCGCTGCAACGGCTTTATCACTGGGAGAAATCCCGGCCAAGTGACATCTATATGACTCAACCTATGGGAAATGGTGTCTGCGAAGAGTATACCTGGGCCCGCACAGCTCAGGAGGTGCGTCGCATGGCAAACTACCTCAAATCTCTGGGTTTGCCTGAAAACTCGAAAATTGGCATTCTGTCAAAGAATTGCGCGCACTGGATAATGTCTGATCTGGCGATCTGGATGGCGGGATATGTCTCTGTACCCCTGTATCCGACATTGCATGCTGACAGTGTCAAACAGATTCTTGAGCACAGTGAAACGAAGGTTCTGTTTGTCGGTAAGCTGGATGACTGGGACAATATGAAGGACGGTGTGTCTTCCGAAATGCATTGTATCTCTTATCCATTAAGTCCTCCAAATGACTACATTGGCTGGGATGAGATCGTTGATAAAACTTCACCGTTGACCGATAGCCCAGAGCGTTCTCATGAAGAGCTGGCGACGATTATCTACACTTCAGGGTCGACCGGTATGCCCAAAGGGGTGATGACTTCCTTCAACGCATTTTGTGTTGGTGCAGAGGGGGCAATCAATGAACTGAAAATCAGCCGCGAAGACCGGATGTTATCGTACCTGCCGCTTTCTCATGTTTTTGAGCGCTTCTGTGTAGAGGCAACCTCCCTGCAAATTGGCTTCCATGTCTACTTCGCAGAGGCGCTGGACACATTTGTTCAGGATCTGCAAAGAGCCCGACCAACGGTGTTTATCTCGGTGCCACGCCTTTGGACCAAATTCCAGGCAGGTGTACTGGCGAAGATGCCGGAGAAGAAACTGAACAAGATGCTCAAAATTCCGCTTCTTAACAAAATTGTGAAAAAGAAGGTGCTGACTGCGCTTGGTTTGCAGTACACCAGGATTGCCGGTAGCGGGTCTGCGCCGTTATCCCAGGATATTCTGAACTGGTATCGCAATCTTGGGCTGGAGTTGCTGGAAGGCTATGGCATGTCCGAAAACTTTGCGTACTCCCATATGACCAAGCCTGGCCGGACCCGGGTCGGGTATGTTGGTGAACCTATGCCAGGTGTTGAGCAGAGAATTAGCGGTGAGGGAGAGGTTCAGATCAAGAGTCCGGCCAATATGATGGGTTACTACAAGGATGAGGAGAAAACCCGGGAAGCCCTGACCGACGACGGTTGGCTGAGGACGGGCGATCGTGGTGAAATCGATGAAAAAGGCCGCCTTAAACTGACAGGTCGTACCAAGGAGCTGTTTAAGACGAGTAAAGGGAAGTATGTTGCTCCGGCGCCGATTGAAAATAAAGTGGTTTCCCTGTCCAGAGTTGAGATGAGTTGTGTGGCTGGAGCGGACTATCCTCAACCCTGTTGTCTGGTGATGCTGGCGGAAGATGCATATCCCAGACGCAGTGATCCTGCCTTCCAGAAAGAGCTGGAAGCAGATCTGACGGCGAAAATGAATGAGATCAATGCCTCGGTTGATCCACATGAGCAGTTGCAATTCATGGTTGTGGTGAAGGATCAGTGGACTATTGAGAACGATTTCCTGACGCCGACAATGAAGATGAAGCGGAATGTGATTGAGGATGAGTACAACCCTCTGATGGAGGGATGGTATGCCTCCCGTCAGAAAGTGATTTGGCAATAGAAGCTATCTTGCAATACTTCTCAGGCCATAACGAAAAACGCACCTGCCGGTGCGTTTTTTATGCCGATTTTTCGTTGTTGCTGGCTTTGTTTAGAAGTAATACCGGCAACAGGCCGACCACGACAATCATCAGTGCAGCCAGTGCGCTCTGCTCCAGCAGCTCATCTGAAGCATACTGATATACAAAGGTTGCCAGAGTCTCAAAATTGAAGGGTCTGAGTATCAGTGTGGCGGGCAATTCCTTCATGCAATCAACGAAGACAATGATAGCGGCGGCCAGTAGGCTCCGTCTGAGCAGGGGGAGGTGAATTCTACGCAGACTGGTCCAGGGGCCATGGCCAAGTGTTCTGGCTGCCTGGTCCATGGTTGGGGTGATTCTGGCAAGCCCGCTCTCCGCTGAGCCGAGAGAGACGGTCAGGAAGCGGGCGGAATAGGCATAAAGAATAGCGAATATGGTTCCGCTCAGCAGTAGCCCTGTTCCTGTATCAAACCAGGACTTGGCAACGCCGTCCACCCAATTATCAAAGGTTCCCAGTGGGACTATCACACCGACGGCCAATACGGCACCTGGCATTGCATAGCCTACAGAGGCCATTCTGACCATGGATTTGTTGAATCTTGATGGGGCGATTCTCTGAGAGTAAGCCAGCAAGGTGCCGACGATGATGAGAATCAGTGCAGCGAGAAACGAAAGTTGCAGTGAATTCAGGGCGTATTCTACAAAGTCGCTGGTCCAGCTCTGCTCGAAGTACAGTACAGCGTAGTAAGACAAAAGCCCGGCAGGTATCAGGAATCCGGCGAATACCAACAGGAAGCAGAATGTGGTTGCCATGACGGCATGCCTGCCGGTTAATCTGGTTGGCTCAAGTGGCCGAACCTTTACGCCGCTTTGATAGGTCTTTACCTGTTTTCTGCTGCTGCGCTCAAGGTAGAGAAGTAACAGGGCGATGCCGACCATCAGTGCAGCTATCTGTGCTGCTCCGCCCAAATTGCTGAGATTCAACCAGGTGTCATAAAGTCCGGCGGTCAATGTCTGTACAGCAAAGTAGCTGACGGTTCCATAGTCGTTCAGAGTTTCCATCAGGGTCAGGGCAAGCCCCACGGCAAGGGCGGGGCGAACTGTTGGGAGAATGACTCTGAACAGGGTTTTCAGAGTTCCTGCTCCCAGGGATCTGCTTGCCAGGATGAGGCTTTCGGATTGCTCCTGCAGCGCTGCCCGGCAGGTCAGGTAGATATAAGGGTAGAGAACCAGTGAGAACATCAATATAGCGCCTCCCAGACTGCGGATTTCCGGAAACCAGTAATCCCTGGGTGAGCTCCATCCAAACAATTCTCTTAAGGTGGCCTGAAACGTGCCGGAGTATTCGAGCAGGTCGGTATATACGTAAGCGATAACATACGCTGGAACAGCAAACGGAAGCAGTAGCGCCCAGGAAAAGAATCTGCGCCCCGGGAAATGATAATGAGCTACCAACCAAGCGCTGGTAAGTCCGAAAAAAGTGCTGAGCAGTCCTACTCCAAGCATCAACCAGGCCGTGGTAAGCAGGTAGCGCGGCAGGACGGTGCTGATCAGATGAGGCCAGATATTCTCATCGGGGAAAAAAGACAGGTATAGCACAGACACAAGCGGTATCAGGACGAGTACCGCCAGAAAGAAGGTCAGCCAGCGCCACCATTGGACAGGTTCTGTCTGCTGGTGGCGGCCGGCGTCAAAGACTGGAGCCGAGATGGCTTCCATTCAGTCAGGTCTCTTTATCATGTGGATTGATTAACCGTCAAAGTCGACCTTATCAACCAGTTTGACCGCCTGCTCACGATGTTTGGCAATTTCATCAAGGGAGAGGGTGTCTGCCTTGAACTCGCCCCAGGAAGATACCAGGCCGGAAGCCTTAACACCGGGTTTGACTGGATATTCAAAGTTCTGCTCGGAGTACATTCTCTGAGCCAGTTCTTCTGACAGGAATTCCATTAGTTTGATGGCGTTTGCTTTGTTGGGGGCCGCTTTGGTCAGGGCTACACCACTGACGTTGACGTGTGCGCCGCGGTTGGACTGGTTGGGGAACAGGATGTTTGCTGAACGTGCCCATTCGCTCTGGTTCTCGTCAGTCAGCATGACTCCGTAGTAGTAACTGTTACCAATCGCCAGATCGCAGATGCCTTCTTTGATGGCTTTGACCTGCGCGCGGTCATTACCTTGTGGCTTTTGTGCCAGGTTGGCCTTAACACCTTTTAACCATTTTTCGGTTTCGGCTTCCCCGTGATGAGCGATCATGGAGGCGATCAGGGCAATGTTGTACTGGTGCTTTCCGGAACGGGTGCAAATGCGTCCTTTCCACTCTGGATTACTCAGATCTTCGTAGGCAATACCGTTAATGTCAGTACGCTCTTTGGAGGCATAGACATTACGTACGCGAAGTGTCAGGCCAAACCAAAGATTATCCTTGGAGCGAAATTGCTGGGGAATGTTGTTGTTCAGAATGTCGCTGTTGACGGATTGAATCACATCCGCTTCTACAAGTTCTTGCAAACGCCCGATATCGACGGTGAGTACCAGGTCGGCAGGGCTGTTTGCCCCTTCGGTTTTCAAACGTTCTGCGACACCAGATTTGGCAAACACCACATTGGTTTCAATGCCTGTTTTGCGGGTAAAGGTATCCAGAATAGGTTGAATAAGGAAAGGCTGGCGATTGGAGTAGATGTTGACCTCATCAGCAGCGACGGCCTGTTGACCAGAGGTAAGCCCCGCAGCCACGACAAGAAGGCTGGTACTTAGGCGTTTAAGAGAAGGGCGCTTAAGAGAGGGGAACTTCATATTATTTTCCTTAATTGGAATTGTAAGGGATAGGTTGAATTAATGTTTATAAAAATATGAATGATAATAATTCTCAGTTTATATGTGAAGTGGCAGTTTTCAGGTAAGGAGATCTGACCTTATTGGTCGGGTGTCTTTGATTCTTTTGAAGAGCCGGGTTAGGGGGCATCATCTCCAGCGAAAATGTTCATTTTGGAAAGTGCTCAATACAAGAGGGGAAAGTCGAGAGAGTATTAATTCGAGTGCCTAGGTCGTTTTGGATAGAATGGCGGCTGGTTATCAATAGCGCGTTGTTCTCTGGTGTCAAAATTGATGTGCCGAATCAGGATTTTGTATAGCTTGTAAAGTCAGTATGGAGGTGGGGTATCGATTTGCAGGGTTTCTGCTATGTAGAGGATTGGGAATCTCAAGGTATGGAATTAAGCTGCGGGTAACCAGAGAACAAGAGAAGCAATAAAAACAGTTCGACGTTGAGAGCAAGGAGAGAGTAGTAATGAAATCTCTGGCAAGAGTTTTGGTATTGGTGTTTTTGGTTTTTATGAGTGGTTGTTCGACGACTTATTCCCATTTTGGTCGGTTTTATGCGGAAAATTCAGCCGGAGAGGCGCGGGAGTTTCTGTTGGAATGGGAGTCTACGGAGGGTTTGATGGGAGGGGTGTCCGCCTCAGATTTTTCACTTAAAACCCAGTGTAGTGCCAGAACCCTGGTGTTCAGAAATCAAGCTGCACTAGGTCATCATTGTGATGGGCCGGACGGAAGTCAGGTTGTGCTCTGCGCGCAACCGGAAGCTGACCTCACTTTGGATGGTCTTCCCGTAGCGTCGGTGAATGTTGCCTGCGGCAGTCTACGTGGCGCAAATGGCGCTGTAAAAGCAGAATCCTTCGGAAAGAACATTGAGCTGAGCGTATTCTGCTATCCGGCTGAAACTACGGTGGATACGGGGGAGGACAAACAGAATGTTGATTATCTCAAGGCCTCAGTGGTTCCTTATGCGGTAACAGTGAAAAAGGTTGTGAAAGGTAGCGGAGAAGACAGGCCTCCTGTCCTCAGTGACCGAGTCTGCTCTTCTTAGGGGAGGGCTCCATAATATCGATTTGGCCTGCTTTTCATGCCTGTTTGTTGTGTTTGTGTCTGTTTGTCAAAAAAGAAGAAACTGTCCTTTTGGACGATAGAGACTGTCTTGACCAATCCTGTAAAATGGTAGTTCTTTATAGCTGTGAACCAAGTCTCAGACTGTTTGTATATTTGTCCGCGTTTGTACATTTGGTAAAGAAATTCAGGCTTTGTGTTACTCAACTACTTCAAAATGTAGTGGAGTCTTGTGTGGCACAATGGAAAATGAAAGGTAGTAGAAGAACGTCTGTTCAGAGGTAAATGTAGTGGCAGCAGAGAGTATTAAAGTGTCAGTTTCCGAACTGTCTATTGGCATGTTCGTCGCTGACCTTGACAGACCCTGGTGTCAGACACCGTTTCCGTTACAGGGGTTCTACATTCGTAGCAGCGATGACATTCATGCCTTACAGTCCTACTGTCGTCATGTGTTTATTGATCGTCCCTTGGCGCGGTCTGCCTACGATAGGCTGGAGTCTGTCGACTCAGGTTTGCAGACTCGTCTGAAGGAGTTGCTTCAGTCGGGAGTTAATGCCCGCAATGATGAATCCCAGCAAAGACTTCCCCATTCACCCATTGTTATTCGTAAGCCCATCCAATATGACACCAAGGTGACCCTGAAAAAAGGAATACGTCAGGCTCGCAAGCTGGTTAAGGACATTGACGCTACGTTGGGGCGAATTCTTGAGGAGGTGAATGCAGGTTTGCCGGTGGATATTACAGTCACCGAAAAACTGGCTCATGATATGACTCAGAGTGTTCTTCAAAATCCTGATGCTCTGGTTTGGCTGTCCCGGGTTCAGAAAAAGGATGAGCATAGCTACTCTCATGCCGTGTCTGCGAGTATCTGGGGGTTGGTGTTGGGTCGTCATCTGGGGCTTTCTCCAACAGTATTGCAAACCCTTGCCTCCGGCCTGCTGTTGAGTCAGGTGGGTAAAGCCAAGTTGTCGGATGCACTGCTGAGTAAGAATCATTATCTGAACGCTGAAGAGTTCAAGCAATACAAGGCCTATGTGGAAGAAGGGGTGAATATTCTGATGGCCGATCCTGCCATCCCTCCCCAGGTGGTCACCATCGTCGAATATCACCGCGAGCGCCACAATGGCTCCGGGTTCCCCAAAGGGGTGAGCGGAGACAAGATTCCATTGCTGGCCAAAGTGGCTGGTCTTGTGGACTACTATCAGGAAATGATTGAGCCACGCCCTGGAGTCGAGGCAATGAAGCCTTCTGAGGCGGTTGCTCGTTTATACCAGGTTCGTAATATTGAGTTTCAGGAAGATTTGATCGAGCGCTTTATTGATGCAATCGGTGTTTATCCTACCGGCACCATGGTGGAGTTGAGTAATCATCAGATTGGCGTGGTTGTGGCGAACAATCCTGAGAGAAAGCTCTGGCCGACGGTGATGGTCGTGATTGATGAACATGAACGTCCCTTGAAGAAAGGTAAGGTGGTCAATCTCAGGGAATACAATGACAAAAAGAAGCGCCAGGAAGATTTTATACAGGTGATGCGAAGCTTGCCTTTTGGTGCTTATGATATAAACCCTGCTGAATATGTCTTGCCTGAGGTTATGGGGCGTTGGCGTGCCAGGAGTGTTCTGAGCTAACTTTGTAGAGGCTCACTTTCTCGTCTGTTTTTATATTTCAGAATTTGCTTGTTGGAAGAGGCTGCAAAAGCAGGACACTGCTATGCAGCCTTTCTTTTTGGGCGATTGTTGCTATTGTAGCGAGGGCGGTTACAGTAATCGAACGCGTAGAGACTTTTTATACCAGCGATAGTCTCCGTCCAATTTGATGTTGGCAATAATGGAGGTCTCCTGGCCGGATTCTCCGGTGGCGTAGAAGCCGAATCGGGCGCTGGCGGCAGAGCCATACTGTACTGCGGCAACTGAGCGTGGGGTGTCAGGAAAGTTGCCTTCGCTGTCTGGTAGTTCGTCTGTGGTCTTTACTTCCAGTTGTGCAATGTTCAGTCCCTGATTGACGGCCGAAATGGCGATGTCGTGGACACTGGTGTCGGCGGCATTGATTTCCACGATTCTCGGCGACAGGAAAATTCTGCTGGCAATGATGCTCGTGATTTCTTCTGACTGGGACTTGCCGAAAGTTTCCGCCTGTTCTGATGTCGGCATTTCTTTTACGCCATTATTGAGGCAGGCGGGTTGCTCAAGTTCCTGGCAGATATAGTTGATGAAAATATTCTCCGGGTTATCCGGCAAATCTTCGCTGCCGAAATTGCCGACGTCCTGATGAAAATTGATTGCGGTGTCGAAAGTGTAGGCTTCTATCGTGCTACGGACATCTGTAGGAATGTAAATCAGGGCGATTTCTTCTGAGTCTTTATCATCAGGAGGCGAGCTCAGAGCAAAAAGCAGTCGGGTCATGTTGACTATGTGTTCCAGTTTGGCGGCTTCTTCTACCAGGGCGGAATGATCTGTCATTCCTCGGACGAGGCTGCCTTCGTCAATCAGGTCAACCACGTCCTGATCGAAATCGATAATTGTGATGTACTGTTTTGTTGGAATGTCTTCTGCAAAGACGATATCACCCAGATAGAAGGTGATGGTCTCGCCTTTTCTGTACCTGAAGCGTCCCTTTTCATCGGTGACGCCGGATTTGCTGGCGGTACGGTAGGACATTCCCGCAATGCCTTCGTGGGTCAGGTAGCCAGTAATGGAGCCGTCGGAACTGCTGCTATCGTCACCTCCGCCACCACAAGCCACGAGAAAAAGTGTCAGGATTACTGCGAGCACTTGCTTCATACGGGAAAACAGTCCTTTACGTAAAGATGCATTTTCTATATTGAATTTGGCCAAATTATATAGATCGGTAAAATTCATAAACAGGAAGCCCATCCCAGTTTTCTTAAAATCCGAGCAGTTGTCTCAAAGTGGAGCTGACTTGGAGCCGACCCTTCCGATTTTGCATGAATACCTCTGTATCTTGATGAGAGTCTTTTTTCAAAATGAGCCTCTTTCTTAAAGCAAGAGTTATAAGGTTCTGGCGGAAGATACTGGGTGTTTATTCAGTTTTTGGGATTGAATTTTCAGTCGTTCACCACAATTTAGGAGAAGTTGAGCTCATAACAATTGGATTATCATGGCGACTGCATTGGCGATAGAGTCGTTGCGTAAAGTCTACGGCAACGGTTTTGAAGCATTGAAAGGTATCACTCTGGAAGTGGAGGAAGGCGATTTTTTCGCCTTGTTGGGGCCTAATGGTGCTGGTAAATCCACTACTCTGGGGATCGTGTCTTCCCTGGTCAACAAGACTTCGGGCAAGGTAGAAGTATTTGGGCATGATATCGATAAGGATCTGGTCAAAGCCAAGCTGAATCTTGGTGTCGTTCCGCAGGAATTCAACTTTAATCAGTTTGAAAAAGTTTTCGATATCGTCGTCACTCAGGCGGGTTATTACGGTATTCCGGCTAAGATCGCAAAAAATAACGCGGAAAAGTACCTTAATGAACTGGGTTTGTGGGACAAGCATGACCAGCCCGCACGAATGCTTTCTGGAGGGATGAAGCGCCGGTTGATGATTGCCCGGGCGTTGGTGCACGACCCTAAATTGATCATCCTTGATGAGCCTACGGCCGGTGTTGATATTGAGCTTCGACGCTCAATGTGGTCATTCCTGACGGAAGTCAACAAGGAAGGCAAGACCATTATTTTGACCACTCACTACCTGGAAGAGGCGGAGGCGCTTTGTCGCAATATTGCCATTATTGATCGGGGTGAGATTCTGGAGCATGCAAACAAACGTGATCTGTTGCGCAAGCTGCATAATGAAACCTTTGTGCTTGATATTGCCGGGCAGTTATCTCAGGCCCCTCAACTGGAGGGGTATCCGGTGAGGCTGACCGGAGAGGGGCAGCTTGAAGTGGATGTTGCCGGTGAACGCAGTCTCAATGACGCTTTCAGGCAGCTCGATTCCCTGGGGGTTGAGGTGAGTAGTATGCGGACTAAAACCAATCGCCTTGAAGAGCTGTTTATTCGGCTTGTCAGTGAAGAGAAGGAGAAGCAGCAAAAGGAGGCGGTTGATGCTTAACGCTAATTGGGTGGCTTTTCAGACCATCGTAATTAAAGAGGTGCGTCGATTCACCCGTATCTGGCCTCAAACCATTTTGCCTCCGGCGATTACCATGACATTGTACTTTGTGATCTTTGGTAATTTGATCGGCCCCCGGATTGGTGAAATGGGGGGGTATGCCTATATGGACTTCATTGTGCCCGGCCTGATAATGATGTCGGTGATCACCAATGCCTATTCCAATGTGGTGTCGTCCTTTTTCGGGATGAAGTTTCAGCATTGCATTGAAGAGCTACTGGTAGCGCCGGTACCGAATTACATTATATTGTTGGGGTATGTGGGTGGCGGTGTTGCCAGAGGGTTGGCGGTTGGATTTATCGTGACCCTGGTATCTCTCGGGTTTACAGATCTGCAAATTCATCACCTGGGAGTGGTGATCAGTGTTGTGGTGTTAACCGCAGTGTTGTTCTCTCTAGGTGGGTTTATCAATGCTGTGTATGCCAACAAGTTTGACGATATTTCCATCGTTCCCACTTTTGTGCTGACGCCTTTGACGTATTTGGGCGGGGTGTTTTATTCAATTACCCTGTTGCCTGGCTTCTGGCAGGATGTTTCGTTGATCAATCCCATTCTTTATATGGTGAACGCCTTTAGGTATGGCTTGCTGGGCGTCAGTGATATCAATATTGGTGTCGCTTATGGGATGATACTTCTGTTTATTGCCATTTTGTTTTTCTACAGCCTGTCGTTGCTTAATCGTGGCGTCGGCATTCGGAACTAAAAGTTAACCCTTATTTTGATCACAGCAGGAGCAGGTGAGTCGTGGATTTAAAGCAAACCACTAAACTTGGACAGTCCACCGAATATCCGGAACATTATGATCCTAAGCTGCTAACACCGATTCCCCGTCAGGCGAATCGGGAAAAGCTGGGGATTTCAGGCGAGCTACCGTTTCTCGGTGAGGATTTGTGGAACGGGTATGAGTTGTCATGGCTGAATCCGAAAGGAAAGCCGGTGGCCGCGATTGGCGTGTTCAGGATTCCGGCAGACAGTCCGAATATTATTGAGTCAAAGTCGTTTAAGTTGTATCTGAACTCTTTCAATCAGACGTCCTATGCCAGTCTGGAGGAGGTTCAGGGTGTTATGGCACGAGATCTCTCCGCTGCTGTTAATGCTGATGTGTCAGTGCAGATTCTGCCTTCGGCGCAGTGGGTGGATGATCCTAATGACTGGGAAGCGGCCGAGTGTCTGGACGGGCTGGATATCACTTGCACAACGTACGCGCCTGATACCGGTTTGCTTCAGCTCGCTGATGATGCTTCGGGTTCATCAGAAAGAGTTTCAGAAACCCTGTGCTCGCATTTGTTGAAATCCAACTGTCCAGTGACGGGGCAGCCGGACTGGGCGACAGTTTATATCCGCTACGAAGGGAAGCGGATAGATCATGCCGGACTGCTGCGGTATATCGTGTCCATGCGCGGGCATCAGGATTTTCATGAGCACTGTGTCGAGTCGATCTATATGGCGATCATGGCGCGTTGCCAGCCTGAAAGGTTGGCGGTTTATGCCCGCTATACCCGTCGTGGAGGATTGGATATTAACCCACTAAGGTCTAATTATTCAGTGAGGGCAGATAACTTTAAGCTGGCGAGGCAGTAGTCTTGTGATTGAAGTTCTTTAATTGCTGCGCAGCTTTTCGGCGGCGGCTTCCAGGGCTCTTAGAACTTTTTCTCGTGCCTCGATATTCACTTTGCCAGCGTCGAGGTACATGGCAAATCCCTCGCTTTCATGCTCGATGAAGCTTTGATTGGCGCCGATGTCACGGCGGAAGTCGACGACAGAGTATATGGGGACAGGTCTGGAGAAGCCTTTAACGCTGATCTCCCCTTTGTCCCTGACCATGATGGTGTCCTTGATCAGTGAAAAGGTGGCATAAGATACCAGAATTTCCCCTGGGGCGGCCAGAGTCTCAAGTCTGCTGGCCAGGTTGACCTCTTTGCCGATGATGGTGTAATCCATGCGGTTCTCAGCGCCGAAATTGCCGACAGTGCAAAAGCCTGTGCTGATTCCCATGCGAATTTCCAGTGGCGTCCGAATCCCCTGGCTTGTCCATTTTTGTCGAAGGATCTTCATGTGTTTGCGCATTTCTATTGCCATGGCAACACAGGCCAGGGTGTCTTCCTTGGAGCCTCGGCTGGTGGGGTCACCGAAGAAAATCATGATGCTGTCGCCCACAAATTTGTCGATGGTGCCTCCATATTTGAGGGCAATTTGGGACATTTCATTAAAATAGTTGTTCAGCAGCTCGGTCAGGCTTTCCGGCTCCATTTCTTCGGCCAGTTCGGTAAATCCTTTGATATCTGAGAAGAATACCGCCAGCTTTTTGCGTTGGGTTTCAAGTCTTACATCCCGTTCGCCGGTAAAGATGGATTGCCAGACCTGTGGGGAGAGGTATTTCGCAAGTTTGTGTGACAGGGCGATGGATTGTTCCCGCTGGAACTGGATCTGTGACTTTGCGCCTACCAACGCTCTGGCCTGTTGGTGGGTGTAGTAGGCGGTAACTGAGACAAAAATAGAGCAGCTGAACCCTGCAACGATGCTGACACTAATGGGGGTGGGAGGTGCGATGTTAAGTCCGAAATATAGCGAGGCCAGGGTGAATCCGCCAAGAAATGCGACATTTCCCAGGCCCCAACTACGTACTCCGCCCACGATGATCAGGCTGAAATTGAGCATCAGCAGAAGAAATAGCGTGGGGGTCAGGCTGAGGTCGATCAATACCAGAAGAATGCCGCCGAGACTGCTGTCGAAAAGCAGCATACTGTGGCGTACTTTGATGCTTTTGTCCCGGCCCAGATAGCGCAGGGCAAAATAAAGTATGTGTGGCCAAAGCATGGCTGCGGGTACCAGCCATATAAGGTTTTCATTAAAATGCTTTTCCAGGATGCCTGAAACAACAATGGCTGCCAATGCAAGATATCCCAAAACCCTGGCATTGTAATCCGGCATGGGGGGGATAGTGACCGGTGACACTGAGTGACCGGTTCGCATCACCGGTGCATTGGTCAGCGGTTGGTTCATAACGACCTCATCCTTGGTGTCTGACTGCCAGTGCAGTTCTTGGGTTCTGGTAGCTTTTTTTCAGGCATTTCAATCCGATATGTTACTTCGCTTGTGCTAATTATTGGGCAGCATAGAAGGTCAGGAATATAAGGTCTAAGCGGCTGCGGTTGTATTGAGTGATTCGTTTTGAATCTGCCGGACCAATATTCAGGTAAACTTCGATGTGCTTTTTCTTTATCAGTATAAATCAGAAAAAAACAGTGTGATGCGGTAATTATGTAAATATAGGGCCAGCCGCGGGCGACTTCAGGGTATCAGTAAAACAGATATAGGCCAAGGTGTAATGTCTATACGCCTTTGGTATTAATCTGCCTGCACTTTCGGGTTGGTTTGGTTATGTGGCCTAACCGGCCTTCAATGTTTGGCAGAGTGTATTGATGCAATTTGAGATTGCCGGAATCAACAAATCATTTAAGGAATCGTTTATGGACATGCTCGGCGTACTATCTGCGCGCTATTCTTCTCCGTTGCTGGAGGCTCCGGCCCCTTCGGCTGAAGAGCTTGAAAATATCTATGAGGCAATGATGAGAGCCCCTGATCATGCCCGGCTTCGGCCTCTAAGGTTGCAGGTTTGGCAGGGGGAAGGGCTGAATCGGTTGGTTCAGGTCTTCGTTGACTACACTTTGAGGAAGGATTCTCAGTCTACTCCGGAAGCCATTGAGCGGGCCAGGGGGCGACCTTTGAGGGCGCCAATGGTGATTTCTGTGATTGCCCGGATTGAGGAGCATCCAAAAGTGCCTGAAATCGAGCAGGTGATCAGTGTCGGGTGCAGTGCTTATGCCATGCTGCTGAGCTTGGATTCTATGGGGTACGGAGGGATGTGGCGAACGGGAGATATTGCTTACGACCCTCAGGCTTTAAAGGATATGGGGCTGGCTGAGAACGAAAAGCTGGTAGGGTTCGTCTACGTAGGGACCCCATTAGATCGTCAGATCAAGCCGGTAGAGGCCCCGATATTTCAGGATCGAGTGCAGTTCATCACTGAATGATTCATCAAAGATGGTGATCACGACTGTATAGACAGGATGGTCGTCCAGGTGTGATGCCGGGGATTTGATCCCCGGCAGACCTTGCTTTCTCTTGGTAATACTTTCGTTCCTATTGCTTTCTCTCATATCTCAATCACTTTCTGGTTCCTTTTTATTCCCTCTTTACTCCCTGGCTTTTGAATATTGCGGCAAGTGGCGGTATCAGATTGCCGCAATGTCTTCGGGGTGATTTCTTAAGTTGTTGTAAAATAAGGATATATTATTGATGGCATTGGTCTTGCTGTAATCCAGGGGAATTGCATGAAGAGGTGAGTGAATGGCCATTTCATTTGACAATGCTCTGGGAATCCATGAGCAGGCCCTGAAGGTCAGAACCCAGAGGGCGGAAGTTCTCGCCAACAACCTGGCGAATGCTGACACCCCGGGATTTAAAGCTCGAGACGTTGATTTCAGGGCTGTTTTGCAAAAGGAAATAGGGCAGCAGGATCATTTGGATGTGGCAAGGACTGACCGGGGGCATATGTCCATACCCGGCACAGGGGCAAATGGTGAATTGATGTACCGGAACCCTTCACAGCCTTCCATTGATGGCAATACTGTCGAGTCCCAGACGGAAATTGTTGAGTACACCAAGAATGCACTCGACTTTCAGGCCAGCTTTCTGCTCTTGAATAACAAGATGAAAGGCATGGTTAGAGCGATAAAAGGGGAGTAATGATGGCAATCAATAGCATCTTTGATATTGCTGGTTCGGCCCTGGCGGCGCAGTCAGTCCGGTTGAATACCACGGCCAGTAACCTGGCCAACGCTGAGTCTGCCAGTTCCAGTATTGATGAAACCTATCGCGCCAGAAAGCCAGTGTTTGCGGCGATCCAACAGGATGCTTTAAATAATGCACTTAGTGGCGATATCAATCAGGAAGCATCCCGCGGTGTTGAAGTTCGTGGCATTGTTGAGAGTCAGGATCCTCTGCAGCGTCGTTATCAGCCTGATCATCCCATGGCAGACGAAGAGGGTTATGTGTTTTACCCGAACGTGAATGTTGTTGAGGAGATGGCTGACATGATGTCTGCTTCTCGAAGCTTTCAGGTCAACACTGAAGTGATGAACAGCGCCAAAACCATGATGCAGCGTCTGTTGACGCTGGGGCAATAAAAGATCAGCCAGGCGAGGATTAGTTAAATGAGCAATGTCAGTTCAGTTAATTCCAGCGATGTGCTGAGTAACTACACCCTGAAAGCTGAGCAAAAAGAGAAAAGTAATGAGCTCGGGCAAAACGAGTTCCTGGAGTTGATGATTGCCCAGATGAACAATCAGAGCCCTCTTGATCCTCAGGATAACGCGGAATTTGTGGCTCAGTTGGCTCAATTCAGCTCGGTAGAAGGGATTGAGAAGCTCAACAACACCGCAGATTCCATGGCCTCTCAGTTTCGCAGTACCCAGGCGCTGCAGGCTTCCGCGATGGTTGGTAGAGATGTTCTGGTGCCCGCGGAGTACGCGTACAAAGGGGCTGGAGGTGGTGTTGTTGGTGTGGCTGAGCTGCCCGGCGCAACACCCAATATGGTGGTCAGTGTGTTTAATCAGTCTAATGAACTGGTAGCTAGAGTCGATATGGGGCAACAAGTTGCCGGTGATGTACCGTTCGCCTGGGATGGTACCAACAGTAAGGGTGAAACTGTGCCTGCCGGCAAATATAAGGTTGTGGCAGAGGCCAAGTACAACGGAGAAACTGAACAACTGGCTTCCTATCTGGCAGCCAACGTGGACAGTGTTTCTGTCGGGACGAGTGGTAGCGTGGTCCTGAATCTGGCTGACATGGGGTCTGTCAGTATCGGGGATGTGAAACAGATTTACTGATTTACCGGGAATGATGGATATGGCGCTGATCGCCGATGTGCCGTCAAACATTGATTTACCGAAATTGATATTTATTCAAAGCGAGGTGTGATATGCCGTTCAATGTCGCCTTAACAGGTATTCGGGCTGCATCTGTAGACCTGGAAGTAACGGGCAACAATATAGCCAATGCCAGTACAACGGGGTATAAGAAATCACGCGCGGAATTCGGTGATCTCTATTCAAACAGTTTTCTGAGTCTCGGAACCAATCCTGTTGGTGATGGGGTTCGGGTGATGAGTGTTCAGCAGTCATTTGCTCAGGGGAATATTTCCTTTACCGACAACGGTCTTGATCTGGCGATTAACGGCTCGGGCTTTTTTGTTCTCGATAATGATGGTGAGCGTCGTTACGGCCGGGCCGGGCAGTTTGGTGTTGATAAGGACGGCTATGTTGTCAACAGTAACGGCATGAGATTGCAAGGATTTCTGGCTAACGACGATGGCCAGATCGGTGGCGTGATGGATGACCTGGTGATCGATATTACCAGTATTCCTCCCACCCGAACCACATTGATTGATGCTCAGATCAACCTTGATGCCTCTGAGGATATTCTGGTCGAAAGAGGGTTTACGATCGATTCTGATGGCGCTGATGTTGGTGTGGCGGTGGCTGGTACAACGAATGGCTATACCGCCCAGACGTTAACCATTACCCAAGCGGATGGTTCGACTTCGACCGTGACGATTCCTGCTGACAGTACCGCTGGTGCCATCGCTGCTCTACTGAATGATGTGGACAACGTAGAAGCGTCTGGGTCCACAACGGCGACAATCACTGCTGCCGGTTTTAATAATGCCTCCGGGAATATGGTAGTGAACATTGGTGGGGTGTCTTTTGATGGATATACGGATCTCACCAGTCTTGGGAATGCAATCAACTCATCACCTGCGCTGGTGGGGGTGAGTGCGGTGTTGAATGGTGGTGATCTGGTCATTATCGACAGTCGGGGCGGGGATCTGGATTTTACGTTCAGCGGCGACCCTGGCGATAGTTTTGTGGTTAACGGAAGTGATGCGGGTGCCAGCACACAGACTCTCAATACCGGTAACACCCAAGTGGTGGTCGGGGGCTCGGTCACGATGACGATCGATGACAACCTGACTGTGGCCAGTGGTACGAGCGATATATTTTCTACCTTTACCGGTACGCCATTTGTTAATAATGCGTTTGATCCACAGGACGAGAATACCTACAACCATTCCACTTCGACGACCATCTATGACAGCCTTGGAAACGCGCATGTCATGACTTCATACTTTGTAAAGGAAGATCTGACATCAACCGGCGTGGATAACCTTTGGACTATGTACGTGCAGGTTGATGGCGAGGACGTCGGGGATCCACTGACAACTGGAGGTGCGGCGACACAGGCATCCTACAGTCTGGTATTTAATGAAGATGGTACGCTGAATGAAACTCTGTCTGATGAGGTGCTGATTTCCAACTGGGTGCCATTGGATTCCAATGGCGTTCCCAATGGTGCTGACGGGCCGCTAAGTGTGGTAAATGGTGGTACCTTGCCGATTCCTGATCCCCCTACCAGTTCCAACTTTGAGATTGATATTACCGAGATGACGCAGTTCGGCAGTGATTTTGCGGTCAATGATCTGCAGCAGAACGGTTTTACCACCGGTCGGCTGGCGGGGCTGGAAGTTGATGATGCAGGTATTGTCTATGCCAGATTTACCAACAGTGAGTCACTGGTGCTCGGGCAGGTGGCGCTGGCGAATTTCAATGATGTTAATGGTCTTGCTCCAGTCGGAGAGACGACCTGGGTGGAAACCTTTGAGTCCGGTGATCCGATTATCGGATCGCCAGGAACGGCTTCCCTGGGATCTATTCAGGCCAGTTCGCTGGAAGAATCCAATGTCGATCTGTCCGACGAGTTGGTTAATCTGATTATCGCTCAGCGTAATTATCAGGCAAATGCCAAGACCATCGAGACGGCAAATACGATCACTCAGACCATTATTAATTTAAGGTAGTAGATTAGCTTAGGGCGGTTGTTTGGTCGCGTTGGCTATTTGCGATAACGGTCTGTTTACAACAGCTATGGGTCTTTTAGTTAATAGTAAAGAGATTCCTGGCGGCTCGGTTGATGGGCTGGCAGGGTTGTTAAGGCATGAGGTGTTGAGGTATGGATAAAGCCCTTTATATTGCCATGACCGGTGCTGCACAGAATATGCTGTCACAGCGCGGGCACGCCAACAATCTGGCCAATGTGAATACCACAGGTTTTAAGGCGGATTGGATGCAGGCTCGGGCGATGCCGGTGTTTGGAGATTATTATCCCAGTCGCGTCTATGCCATGACAGAGCGGCCGGCCACTAACTATGATCAGGGGTCGATGATTCAGACTGGTCGTGCGCTGGATGTCGCTGTCGCTGGTGAAGGCTGGATAGCGGTTCAGGCTCCGGACGGTACTGAAGCATATACCCGTGAGGGTGAGCTGCAGATTGATGTCAATGGAATTCTGCGCACCGGTTCCGGTTTGCCGGTTCTCGGCAACGGCGGACCTGTGGCAATTCCGCCAGCAGCCAAAGTGGAGATCGGTGGTGATGGCACGATCTCGGTTGTAGCGCTGGGGGAGGAAGTACAGGAAATTGCGGAAATTGACCGCATTAAACTGGTAAATCCGCCAGCGGAGCAGCTTACCAAAGGCGAAGATGGTTTGGTGCGAATCAAACCGGATGCTGAAACTGCCGGGCAGCCTGTGCCGCCTGATGCTTTTGTAAAACTGGAGTCCGGCTATCTGGAGTCCTCCAACGTCAATGCCGTCGAAGAAATGACGGAAATCCTTTCTCTATCCCGCCAATTTGAGCTGCAGGTAAAAGTTATGCGTGCGGCTGACCAGAATACAGAAGCTGCGGCACGCTTATTGCAGATCTCCTGATATAGGTGTCATGGCGGCAATTTTCCGCCATACACCCAGGTTCACTTTGTGATGTTGTTAAAAAGGTGAATTCAGGCGCGAGATGTCGATGTTGTTATCGATTTCGCCCGACCTGGATAGGAGATATTTTATGCACGGTGCTTTGTGGGTAAGCAAAACAGGCCTGGCAGCGCAAGACACAGCGTTGAAGACCATTTCCAATAACCTCGCCAACGTCAATACAAACGGCTTTAAAAAGGATCGGGCGGTCTTTCAGGACCTTCTGTACCAGATCAAAACCCAACCTGGCGGACAATCTTCCCAGAATACGGAAATTCCCAGCGGTCTACAGCTCGGTACAGGGGTTAGGGTGGTGGGTACTCAGAAAGTGTTTACTGAAGGTAATCTGGAAGTGACGGAACAGCCGCTTGATATGGCGATCAACGGTCGGGGCTTTTTTCAGATTCTGATGCCGGATGGCACTATCAGCTACACTCGTGACGGGCAATTTCACCTGGATTCAGAGGGAAATATCGTTACTGCCAACGGCTATCCGCTGGAGCCGGCCATTACAGTGCCGGATGATGCCACCAATATTACCATCAGCACGGATGGCATTGTGAGTGTTACTGTTCCGGGGACTGCAACACCTACCCAGATCGGCAATATTACACTAACTGATTTCATTAACCCCGCCGGCCTCGAAGCTATCGGCAATAACTTGTTCGTGCAGACTGGAGCCAGTGGTGACCCGCAGGAAAGTACGCCGGGGCTTGATGGTTTGGGGACGACCGAGCAGGGCATGATCGAGACTTCCAACGTGGAAATCGTGGAGGAAATGGTCGACATGATCACGACTCAACGTGCCTACGAGATGAATGCCAAGGTGGTTACAACTGCTGACCAGATGCTGCAGTACGTGACGCAAAATCTATAGTCGCCGCCAATTCTTTAGTGGCTGAAAGTTTGGTCGGGAGTTGAATGACATGAAATCTTTAACGTTGAAGCTAAGTAAGTTGCTGGTTCTGGGCATTATTGCCCTGACCACGGCTTGTGCTCCGTTAACCCGCGAGCGTCCGCTGCCCGGTGATCCCATGTTCGCGCCGGTACCGCCGAAAACTCTGATGCCGCCGGCTCCGGTGGATGGTTCCATTTATTCCAGTAGTCCGGGGTTTAGCCTGTATGGCGACCGCACGGCGCACCAGGTCGGCGATATTCTGACGATCGTACTGCAGGAACGTACCCAGTCCTCGAAAAGTGCGGCCACCAATATGACCAAGGATTCAGAGACCACCTTTAATGAAGCCACCATATTGGGGACCGGGATTTCAGCGGCCAATCTCAGTTTGGAAACGAACCCCAATTTTGAAAGGGATTTTGCCGGGTCATCAGAGGCTGATCAAAGTAACAGTCTGACCGGCAGTATTAGTGTCACGGTGGCTGAAGTGCTGCCGAACGGATTATTGCGTATTCGTGGCGAAAAGTGGCTGACGCTTACTGAAAGTGATGAGTATATACGGGTCTCAGGCCTGGTCAGGCCTCAGGATGTAGGGGTCGATAACACGATCCTGTCCACCAAAATTGCGGATGCTCGTTTTTCCTATAGCGGAACCGGTGATCTGGCTGATGTAAATCGCCAGGGCTGGTTGTCCCGATTCTTTAACAGTGAGTGGTTTCCCCTGTAATTCTTCCGGGGGAGGCATGTGTGCCGAGGTTGCATGATGAAAGCTGAAAACCGTTTGAAAAAAGGATTGAGTATTGGATTGAGCGGGACTTTTTTGATGAGGTTGAATGGTCACCTGAAAGCGGGTCTGTTGGGAGTCTTGATGATGTGTTTGGCTTCTGGCGCCATGGCTGACCGGATCAAGGACATTGCGTCGGTGGCTGGGGTTCGCAGCAACCAGATTGTGGGATATGGATTGGTTGTGGGGCTTGACGGTACAGGTGATAAAGCGCCTTTTACAGATCAGACTTTCCGTAACATGATGAACCGCTTCGGCATATCGATACCGACGGGAACCAACCTCAGTCTTAAAAATGTGGCTGCGGTGTCGGTGCACGCGGAGTTACCGCCTTTTGCCAAACCGGGCCAGGAAATTGATATCACTGTTTCCTCTATTGGCAATGCCAAGAGCCTGCGAGGTGGCAGTCTATTGCTGACCAGTCTGAAAGGCGCGGATGGAAATATCTACGCGATGGCTCAGGGCAACCTCGTGGTCGGCGGCTTTGGTGCTGCTGGCTCAGACGGTTCCAGTATCACTGTTAATGTTCCCAGTGTCGGTCGTATTCCAAATGGTGCTTCCGTCGAGCGAACCGTGCCGAATGCTTTCAGTCATGGTGACTCTCTCACGCTGAACCTGAATTCTCCTGATTTCACTACGGCCAAGAGGGTGCAGGATCGAATCAACAACTTGTTGGGACCGCAGTCGGCAGAGGCCTTGGATGCTACCAGTATCCGGGTGCTGGCGCCGAGGAATCCATCCCAGCGGGTAAACTTTCTTTCTATTCTGGAAAATCTGGAAATCGAGCCAGGTATTGAGGCCGCCAGAGTCGTGATCAATTCGCGGACCGGCACGATAGTGGTCGGCCAGAATGTGAAGGTGCTGCCGGCGGCAGTCACTCATGGAAATCTGACCGTGACCATTGCTGAGGATTTGGGCGTCAGTCAGCCCAACCCGCTAGCGGATGGGGAAACTGTTGTTGTGCCTCAGAGTGAGGTGGAAATCGAACAGGAGCCCAGTCGAATGTTTAAGTTCGGCCCGGCGGCAACGCTCAATGACATCGTGCGGGCGGTGAACCAGGTGGGGGCTGCGCCAGGGGATGTGATGGCGGTGCTGGAAGCATTAAAGCAGGCCGGTGCGTTGAAGGCTGACCTGATAGTGATTTGATGACAGCTAGATAATGTTGATCTGACCATAGCGATCCGACAGATATGAAAACGACAACCTCAATAGACCAGGCTCATGTTTACACTGATTTGGCCGCCCTGCAGAAGCTGAAGGGGCCGGGCATTGAGCGTCATCAGGCGATCGAAGGTGTTGCCCGTCAGTTTGAATCGATGATGGTCAATCTGATGATGAAGTCCATGCGGCAGGCAAATTCAGTATTCGCTGAAGGCAACATGTTTCATGAGCCGGCTTCGGAGTTGTATCAGGAGATGTTGGATCATCAGTTAAGTCTGACAATGACGCGGCAAAAAGGTATTGGGCTGGCTGACATGCTGGTCAAACAGCTGACGCGTCGGGAATCTGGAGAAAGTGTCCCTGTGCTTTATCAGACTCTATCTGATTACCCTCGCACCGGCCAGGCGGCGCCAGTGACTGGAACGTTGTCGCCGGAGTTGGAGGGAGAGCTCTCCAGAGAAGAGGTGGAAACTCTTGGGCAGGTGGCGTTTTATGCTGAGCAGATGACTGCGCAAAGGCAGGAGAATGAATCAGATGGTCAATCTTTGTCAGCAGGAAATGTCGTAGGAGCGACAGGTTCTTCAGCATTGACGGAGATTCCGGAGACATTTGAATCCCCGGAGGCATTTATTGCTGCTCTGATGCCGGCAGCTGAAAAAGTGGCGGCAGAAATGGGGGTTGATCCCAGAGTGCTTCTGGCCCAGTCGGCGCTGGAAACCGGATGGGGGCAGCATATGATCCGGGAGCAGGATCGCCATAGCTACAACCTCTTTGGTATCAAGGCTGATCAGCGTTGGGAAGGGGAAGTGATGTGGACTGATACCACTGAGTACCGTGATGGTGTGGCAATGAAAGAGCGCGCGGGATTCAGGGCTTATGGAAGTTATGAAGAAAGCTTTAACGATTATCTTCGTTTTCTCCGGGAAAACCCCCGCTACGAAGAAGCGTTAGGTCTGGCGAAAAATCCTGAAATGTATACTCAGGCTCTTCAGGATGCCGGCTATGCCACGGATCCCCGGTATGCAGATAAGATCAATCGGATTGTGAAGGGTAGCTGGTTTGATGGCTTAACCACTGGAATCGAAGAACCAATGTCCAGAGATGGATTGCAGGATGTTGAAAGACCTGTGCCTGACAATGGTCGGGAGCAGAATCAGAGCGAAGCACGGCAAGACGATGCGCAATACTCAGGTGCTTCCGGCGGTAGTAAGCGGATATAAAGGGAGGAGGATATGAGCGGCAGTCTAATCAATATTGGTCTGACTGGCTTGAAAGCCACTCAGACTGCGCTTTCAACCACCGGTAATAATGTCACCAATGCGAATACCGACGGTTATACCCGGCAACGAGTGGATTTTGAGACCACTCCGTCCCAGTATACAGGTGCAGGATATCTGGGAACTGGTGTCAATGTCGCCAGTATTTCTCGTATGACCAATGAGTTTTTGATTGCCCAGGTCCGAAGTGATTCCTCGTTGTACAACCAGATTGAAAAAATCAGATCCAATGTCAGTCAGATCGACAGCCTGCTGGCGGATGCGTCTACGGGTCTTTCGCCTGGCTTGAGTGATTTTTTTGAATCCCTGCAGAGTGCTGCGGATGACCCTTCCTCCATTCCGGAAAGGCAGTTGGTGCTGACTCAGGCGGAAAGCCTGGTGAACCGATTCAATGTTCTCTATGGGCGACTGGATGCACTGGCCAGCAGTATTAATCAGGATATGCGTGCACAGGTTACCGACCTGAATGCATTGGCCGAAGAAATTGCTCAGGTGAATAAAGCAATTATTTCCTCCACCGGCAGGGCCTCCGGGGTGGAGCCAAATGATCTGCTCGACAAAAGGGATCAGCTTATCCGGGAATTGTCCGAAATCGTATCGGTCACGGTCGTTGAGCAAACAGACGGGCAATACAATATTCTGATTGGTAACGGGCAGACATTGGTGATTGGTTCCGATGCCAATACCATGGAGGTTGCAATCAGTGATGAGGATCCAAGCAAGCAGGATATCGTCATGGTGACCGGTGGCAGCCGGAATGTGATCACTTCTGAAATAGATGGCGGTCAGCTTGGGGGGATTCTTCAGTTTCGGGATGAAATTTTGTCTGAATCCTACAACGCCATGGGGCGGATTGCTTGGACTCTGGCGGATACCATCAACGAACAGCATCAGTTGGGGATGGATCTTGAAAATGGTCTGGGAGGGTTGTTTTTCGAAGATATCAATTCCCTGGACAATATGACGAACCGGGTCATCAGAAATGACAATAATGCGTCTCCTGATGATCGTGTCATTTATGCCAGCATCGTTGATACCGGTGAGCTGACGACTCTGGATTACGAGCTTGAATTCACTGGTCCTTCGGATAACGACATTCTGGTGACCAATGCTGCGACGGGTGAAGTGATAACGCGTGGCAGGCTGACCGGATTTTTTCCGTCAACATTCGAATTTGATGGTATTGAGATCACCTTTGAATCTGGGAGTTTTCAGACGGGTGACAGTTATATCGTCACCCCGACGCGGTTTGGTGCCAGAGATATTGATTTATCTATCAGTCGGGTAGAAGAGATTGCGCTCGCCTCTCCAATTCGTACCGATGCGGATTTGGGGAATGTTGGCAATGCTGTGATCAGTCCGGGTGAAATGTTGGCAGTCAATCAGAATTCTACCGATAGTCTGCTGCCCACATTTGAGGTTGAGGGTGAGTTGACGCCACCGATTGTCATCAGGTTTCTGACCGATACTTATTACGAGGTTCTGGATAATACTGATCCGGCAAACCCGGTGCCGCTCGATCCGCCCATGAATAATGAGTTGTATATTCCCGGTATCAAGAATTATATCTTCACTTCTGATGAAGGGCAGACAAGTGTCAGTGCGGAAGGGACGGATATCGCGCAGATTCCTGCCACTATTGCGTCTCCGGGTCCTTTTGCTAATGGCTACAGTGCTCAGACACTGACCATTCAGAATCGCGATCTGGATACAGGTATCGTGACCACGCAGCCTGCTCTGAATATCGCTGCAGATGCGTCGGCGGAAGATATCGCCGCGGCGCTGTCCAGCCGTAATGGGGTGTCTGTCAGTGCCTACACCATTGTGGAATTGAGCAACTTTGTCGATGACGCAGCAGGAACCTCGCCAACGCTGACCATTAATGGTGAAACGTTGACGATACCGGGTGATGGAAGCTTCGGGCCCAACGATCTCGCGGATCTCATTAACGAAAATGCGACATTGTCGGATGAAGGGATTATTGCTTCCAGTGATGGTACAACGCTGACGGTCAGGTCCTTAACAGGGAAGGATATTACTGTTGAAGTAGTAGGTGATGCCACGGATTCTGTGGATATCGACACCGCCAATGCGGGGGCGTCTGTCACTATTGTGGGAGGGCAGGGAACCGCTGTGGGAGGCTATATCGATGTGAGGCTTGATGAGGGGGTCAGGATTACTGCTGACAGTAATGCCCTGTTTGAGCAGGCGCCGGTGGCAGAGTCCACATTTACCGGATATCAAAGTTTTATTACCGGGACGCCTCAGGAAGGTGACAGCTTTACCATTGAATACAACGAAGATGGGATCTCCGACAACCGTAACGCGCTGAAAATGGCGGAGCTGGAAGTGACCGGCACGATTGGTGGGGGTGTCAGTACCTACAGCGAATCCTACTCTCAACTGGTTGAAGTGGTGGGCTCCACCGCAAGTCAGGCGAATCTGGATGCAGAAACATCGCTGTCATTGTTGACTCAATCTGAAAATCGCTGGCTTGAGCAGGCCGGCGTGAACCTTGATGAAGAAGCCGGGAGGCTGATCCAGTATCAGGCTGCTTACAACGCATCGGCGCAGGTGGTGTCGATTGCTCGCCAGTTGTTTGACACTTTGCTGGGAACGTTTAATTAAATGCCTGTCGCTATCTTTGGCGATTGGGTGTTAAGAGGTATTTGAGATGCGCATATCAACCCATCAGCTTTTTAATCGTGGTCTGGATAACATTATTGACGTCAATGCGCAGCTGCAGAAAACCCAGTTGCAAATCTCCAGCGGCAAGAGAGTGTTGACGCCTGCAGATGACCCGGTGGCTTCCACCCGGATTCTGCAGATTAATCAGGAGCTGGCATTGCTGGGGCAGTATCAGACCAATATTAATCTGGCGCAGAACCGGCTGGAGCTTGAAGACGGTCTTCTGGGTAGTGTCAGTGAGGTAATTCAGCGATTGCGCGAACTGACCGTGCAGGCGGGGGATGGTTCCCAGAATTCTGACGATAAGGCGTTCATTGCGGAAGAAGTCAAACAAAGGCTGGATCAACTGGTTGGCATTTTGAACTCCAAAGACCCCAGTGGGGAGTATGTGTTTGGAGGTTATCAGGGGAAAACGGAGCCATTTCAGCTGAACGAAGCCGGGGCTTATGTGTATCAGGGGGACGAAGGGCAGCGTTTCGTGCAGATTGATGCGGCGGTTTCCGTTGCTGCCAGCGATAACGGCAAAGCCATCTTTGTGAATGTCGATAGCGATAACAACACCTTTTATACAGAGGCGAGTCCACGTAACACTTCTGTCCCGCCGGCCGTGATCACTCAGGGGCAGATGATTGATCAGGAGTTGTACGATGAGTTTTATCCTGAAGATCTGGTGGTGGTGTTCAACGATGAAACCAATGTGGTGCCCGCCCGCCCGAATTACAGTATTGTCCAAAAATCAGACGGCCGTCCAGTGGCCAGTAACCAGGTCTTTGCCACCGGGCAGCCGATTGCGGTGAATGGTGTCCAGTTTGAGATTATCGGTACGCCTCAGCCGGGGGATACCTTCTTTGTTCAGTCCTCGGAAAAGCAGGGGTTGCTGACGACCGTCGAGCGTCTGGCCGCGGGGCTTGATGATTACCAGGATACACCGGAAGGGCGGCAGGTTCTGACAGATCTGATTGATTCCACCCTGGCCAACCTGACCAATGCGGAAACCAAGCTGCTGGAAAAGCGCTCAGAACTGGGGGCCAGGCTCAACACGATCGAGAGTATTGATCAGCTCCAGGGAGATGTGGAGGTTCATACAAAAGAAGTGTTATCTGAGTTGCAGGACGTGGATATGGCCGAGGCAGTCAGTCGCCTCAGTTTTCAGAATCTGATACTGCAGGCAGCCCAGCAATCCTATACCCAGGTCACGAATCTGTCGTTGTTTGATTTGTTGTAACCAGGGTGATGAGTTGTGATTGAAGTCGTTGGCTGATAAGTGTTGGGTGTCAGCACTGGTTCTGGTGTGTTTTGGTGCTTGAATGCAAAGAAAACCGGTCTGGTCTTAAGAAAATATCGAGATTAGACAAGGTTGCATGGTTTTCGTCAGGCAGATTGAGTTTGAAAACACTACGGTTGAATAAATTGGGGAGAAGAAAAAGAAAAGTGGTGCCGGAGGAGAGAATCGAACTCTCACTCCCGAAGGAACACGAGTTTGAGTCGTGCGCGTCTACCAGTTCCGCCACTCCGGCACTCAGAACCACCGGGTAGGACACCCAAGCGATTACAGGCCCGCGATTATACTGCTTTTGTTATAGCGGTCAACTCTTTTGTTTCTTATTTCCATCTTTTTTGTCTGCCCAGGTTATTGAATTGTTTGATGAAAAAATCATCCGCTCGTCGTCATGCGGGCGCTGGAATTAATATGTCGGCTTTGCCGGGGATGCTGCTGTAGTTCTCGTTAAGGCCCGCACTGTATGGCTTTGGGGTGTGATTTCAGATAAGCTATGCGGCCTTTTTTTGAGCTAAGCCAGCATTAAATGCGTGTAGACGATTTCGATTTTGAATTACCTGAAACCCTGATTGCCAAATACCCTCTGTCGAAGAGAAGTGCCAGCCGCCTGCTGTGTATGGATCGGAAAACCGGACAAAGGGAGCACCGGCAGTTTCAGGATATAGAACAATACCTGAACCCAGGGGATTTGCTGGTCTTTAATGATACGCGGGTGATCCCTGCCCGAATGTTCGGGCAAAAGGCAACGGGTGGAAAGCTGGAAATACTGATCGAGCGTGTCATCAATAGCCATGAAGCTTTAGCGCATATTCGTTCCAGCAAAGCTCCCAAGCCAGGGGCCCGGATTCAGGTGGGGGAATTCTCCCTGGAAGTGACCGGGCGGGATGACGCTCTCTTCTATATACGTACACTGGGTGATGCCGTGATTTCCGATATTCTGGAGCAGCATGGTCACATGCCTCTGCCTCCTTATATTGATCGGGAAGATGAGTTGGCTGACCGGGAGCGCTACCAGACTGTTTACAGTAAGAACCCGGGGGCAGTGGCGGCCCCTACTGCAGGCCTGCATTTTGATGAGGAACTTTTGGCCCGGCTGGAAGCGAAAGGGGTTGAATTTGCCTATGTAACCCTCCATGTAGGTGCTGGGACATTCCAACCGGTGCGTGTTGAGTCGGTCAGTGATCATAAGATGCACAAGGAGTATCTCGAAGTCAGCAAAGAATGCGTCGAGAAGATTAATCTGGCGAAGACGCAGGGTAATAAAGTCGTGGCAGTGGGGACGACCGCTGTGCGTTCACTGGAAACCGCGGCCAGTTCGGGTGAGTTGCAACCCTTTATGGGGGAAACCCGGATATTTATTTATCCAGGCTACGAATTCCGGGTCGTGGATATGCTTGTGACCAATTTCCATTTGCCCAGGTCGACATTGCTGATGTTGGTATCGGCCTTTGCCGGACGGGAAAATATTCTGGCTGCCTATAAAGAGGCTGTTGCCCGGGAATATCGTTTTTTCAGTTATGGCGATGCCATGCTGTTGCATACCTGAGTTTGATGATGCTGACCTGGTCCGGTGTTATCGGGCCGTCAGGAATTTGCTTTATCTGAAAAGTTCACCGCCGGGTCTTGTTGGCGGTGTTCCCAGGAGAATTAGATTTGTCACGTACCTGTTTTATGAATTTTGAAGTATCCAAGACGGATGGTAAGGCCCGTCGCGGAAAGCTGACATTCCCCCGTGGTGTGGTTGAAACCCCTGCTTTTATGCCGGTAGGAACCTACGGTACGGTCAAGGGAATGACGCCAAGGGATATCGAGGAAATCGGCGCGCACATTATTTTGGGTAATACCTTTCACCTGTGGTTGAGGCCGGGTATCGAGATCATGCAGCAGCATGGTGATCTGCACGATTTTATGCAGTGGAAGGGGCCTATCCTGACGGACTCCGGTGGTTTTCAGGTGTTCAGTCTCGGGGATATCCGCAAGATTACCGAAGAAGGGGTTAAATTCCGCTCTCCCATCGATGGCTCCACTATCTTTATGGATCCGGAGAAATCGATGGAAGTCCAAAGGGCTTTGGGGTCAGATATTGTGATGATATTTGACGAGTGTACGCCTTATCCGGCGACAGAAACCGAAGCTGCTCAGTCCATGAGGCTATCTCTGCGTTGGGCCAAGCGTAGCAAAGATGCGCATGGCGATAGTCCTTCGGCACTGTTTGGTATTATTCAGGGCGGAATGTACGAGCATTTGCGTGAGGAGTCTCTCGAAGGGCTTCTGAAAATCGGCTTTGACGGGTATGCCATTGGTGGTTTGTCTGTCGGTGAGCCAAAAGAAGAAATGATTAAGGTGTTGGATTACCTGCCTGAGAAAATGCCTGCTGACAAGCCGCGTTATCTGATGGGGGTGGGTAAGCCGGAGGATCTGGTTGAAGGTGTACTGCGCGGTGTTGATATGTTTGACTGCGTCATGCCGACCCGAAATGCTCGTAACGGTCATCTCTTTACCAGTCATGGTGTGGTGAAAATTCGCAACAGTCGCTATAAAACGGATACTCGTCCACTGGATCCGGAATGTGATTGCTATGCTTGTCAGAACTTTACCCGAGGCTACCTTTACCATCTTGATAAGTGTGGCGAAATGCTGGGGGCGCAGCTGAATACGATTCACAATCTGCGTTACTACCAAAACCTCATGTCTGGTTTGCGTCAGGCGATTGAAGAGGGTAAATTGTCGGCCTTTGTAGAACAGTTTTACCAAAAAATCAGAGCTGGTATTCCGGCTTAATTCAAATGGTTATAGGGCTTTGATGTCAGTCTAGACAAGTATCTGGCGGTATCGGGAGCTTTATTAAAGAGCTTTGGACTCTTAACGGAAAGTCTCAGATTTTTCCTTGCAACACTTAACTTTAACTGGAGTTGATATCTCATGTTAGATAAGCGTATTTTCGCTGCCATTCTTGCGCTGCTGCCTACCTTTGCTCTGGCTCAGGAGGGTGCGCCTCAGGGTCCCAGTGCCATGATGCAGATCCTGTTTCTGGGTGGCTTCGTGCTCATTTTCTACTTTTTGGTGTGGCGCCCGCAAAGCAAACGGGCCAAAGAGCACAGGGAATTGGTCGGTGGCCTGGGTAAAGGTGATGAAGTCCTGATCAATGGTGGCGTTGCTGGCAAGATCGTGCGTGTGAAGGACGATTTCATTGTGGTTGAAATTTCTGACAACGTAGAGATTAAGGTGCAGAAAGCTGCAGTCACCACCGCGCTGCCGAAAGGTACTCTGAAAGATATTTAATTTGAAGACACGAGGCCTGATAACAGACGATCAGGCCTCTGTTTTATTCTGCCGTCATAATCGGGTGGAATGATCAGTGGTCCAGAAGTGGCTGCTCGCGTCTGAAGCCGGGCTTTCTAATATTTCATTTGGCCTTCATATCCCAGTAATGCTGGACCTTCGGGAAGTGAAATATTAGGAAGTTTGTTTAGAAGACATTTGGTTTAAAAATATAGTACGGAGCCGTTGTCGGCATGCTCAATAAAAACCCATTGTGGAAAAATCTGCTCATATTAGCCGTATTGGTACTTGGCTTTATTTATGCGCTTCCCAACCTGTATCCGGATGATTATGCCCTGCAGATCAGCGGGTCGAGAGGTTCAACGGTCATTGATGACGCTGTACTGGAGCGAACCCGCAATGCGTTGAATGAGGCAAAAATCCCTTTCAAATCTGCAGAAATCGGGGAATCGGTGATAACGGTCAGGTTTGCCGATAATGATACCCAGTTGAATGCCCAGCCTTGGGTTCAGCGCGCGCTTGGAGATGGCTACATCGTAGCGTTGAACCTTGTGCCGACCACTCCTGATTGGCTGTCTAATATGGGGGCGTCTCCCATGAAGCTGGGTCTGGACTTGCGTGGTGGTGTTCACTTCTTGATGGAGGTAGATCTCGAGAAGGCTATCGAGCAGACGATGGAAGTTTCTCTTGGCGAGGTTAAAGGCGATCTGCGAGAAGAGAGATTGCGATATCGCTCGGTGGAGCAGACGGGGGAGCGTGAAATTACTGTGCTGTTTCCGCAGGAAGATGAGCGTGACGAAGCGCTTAACCTGAGTCGTCGTCAGTTTACGGACTTTCTGGCGGAAGGGGTTGAGCGGGATGACATGTTTGGTGTTCGTCTGACGCTTCTAGAATCTCGTGCCAAAGAAATTGAAGACTACGCAGTCTCCCAGAACCTCAGTACGCTGCGTAACCGGGTGAATGAACTGGGCGTGGCAGAGCCATTGGTTCAGCGCCAGGGGCGTGGACGTATTGTTGTTGAGTTGCCTGGTGTGCAGGATACTGCCCTTGCCAAGCGAATTCTGGGGGCGACAGCCAACCTGGAATTCCGTTTGGAGGCCAAGCCGGATGCAGGCTCTGCCTCTACTGAGCGCCACGAGTTCCGCAACCGCCCGCAAACGGCAATATTGGAAAAAGACATCATCATTACGGGTAGCAGTGTTGCCAGTGCAGCTCAGAATTTTGATGAAAACGGACGTCCTCAGGTCAATATCAAACTGGATTCGGCTGGCGGTAAAAAAATGTACCGTGTGACCGTGGATGCGATCCATCGCAAGATGGCCGTGCTTTTTGTTGAACATAAAGAGCGTAACAGAGAGGTCAGGGAAAACGGCGAAGTGGTGCTCAAGAAAGAGCGTTACGTCGAAAAGAAAATTATCAGTCTGGCCACTATACAGTCAGCTCTGGGAACTGATTTTCGTATCACGGGTCTGGATTCCGCAGCAGAAGCGGGTGAGTTGGCTCTTTTGCTACGCTCAGGCGCTTTGGCAGCACCGATCTATTTTGTGGAAGAGCGGACTGTAGGGCCATCTTTGGGGCAGAAGAACATTGAGGCGGGAACGCTTTCTGTTCAGCTCGGGTTTGGTCTGGTGCTGATCTTCATGATTTTTTATTACCGGTTCTTTGGTCTGGTTGCCAACATTGCACTGGCGGCCAACGTATTTATTCTGATAGCGGTGATGTCATTATTGTCTGCCACGCTGACATTGCCGGGGATTGCCGGGATCGTATTGACGGTCGGGATGGCTGTGGATGCCAATGTGTTGATCTACGAGCGTATCCGGGAGGAGTTGCGCAATGGAATGACTCCTCAGTCGGCGATTCACGCAGGTTATGATCGCGCCTTTGTCTCGATTTTTGATGCCAATATCACAACGCTGATTGCTGCACTGATTCTCTTTGCTGTCGGCACTGGTCCGGTAAAAGGGTTTGCCGTGACTTTGTCTATCGGGATTGTGACGTCGATGTTTACTGCGATTGTGGTGACACGGGCGGTTGTTAATCTCGCCTATGGCGGTCGAAGAATAGATAAGCTGTCGATTGGTAGTGCCAAGTCAATTGCGGTAACAGGAGCATAATCATGGCAGATGAAAAAGTTTATAACTTTATGGGTTTTTCCAAGGCGGCAGTAGGTTTGTCCTTGGTGTTGATCCTGATTTCCGTTGTGGCCATTGCTTATCGCGGATTGTCTCTGGGGCTGGATTTTACCGGCGGTACTTTGATTGAGGTTGAGTACGAGCAAGCACCGGCGGTGCCGGATATCAAGCAGTTGCTTGAGGAAGGTGGTTACCAGAACTTTGTCGTTCAGAAATTTGGTGCAGATACCAGTATTTTGGTCAGGTTGCAGCAAGGGTTTAGCGACGAGATCGGTGGTGAGGTTCTTTCAGCTCTTCGGAGTAGTGGTCAATCTGTAGAGTTGGTTCGCTCTGAGTTTGTTGGTGCTCAGGTGGGTGAAGAGTTACGAGAGCAGGGTGGTCTTGGTCTTCTGCTTGCCTTGGGCATGATCATGATTTACATCTCGTTCCGCTTCCAGTTCAAGTTTTCGATTGGTGCGGTCGCCGCATTGGTTCATGATGTCATTATCACTGTTGGGTGCTTTGCTGTGCTGCAATGGGATTTTGACTTGAATGTGTTGGCGGCTGTGCTGGCGGTAATAGGTTACTCATTGAATGACACCATTGTTGTGAGTGACCGGATACGTGAAAACTTCCGTAAGGTTCGTAAGGAAACGCCCACCGAGATTATTAATATCTCTTTGACTCAGACGCTCTCTCGTACGATTGTGACCGGTTTGACTACATTGCTGGTACTGGTCGCACTATACATCTTGGGCGGGGAGGCTTTGGAAGGATTTTCTAAGGCGCTGATCATTGGTATTGTTGTGGGTACATACTCTTCGGTATATGTTGCCAGTAGCTCATTGCTGATGATGGGGATCAGTAAAGAAGATTTGATGATTCCTGTGAAAGAAGGCGAAGAGCTGGACGAGATACCTTAGTTGGTGCGGCAGGTTTCGTAAAAGCAAAAAAGCCAGCTGAAAGCTGGCTTTTTTTATGGTGTCCAGAGTCTCTAGTTTAAGGAGGCCTGGTGTTTTTGTGGTGCTTATTCCGGCTTGGCGGTAAATTCTTTGGCTCGTGGAGCAATATTCTTCAACAGTTTGGGGTTGCAGCATATCAAATTACTGGTCCGGTCTGTCAGAGGGTTGCCATTGAAGTCCGCAGACAAGGCTCCGGCTTCTTTTGCGATCATGAGTCCCGCTGCGGTTTCTGTTGGAGAGATGTGTTGTAGCATGACAGCATCAATCTTTCCGGCTGCTATCCAGACCAGTTGCTCCGGGATGCATTGAGCGCTGCGAATGCCAAAGCAATCCTTCTCCAGTTTGGCATAGGTGTTGAAAATTCCGGTAGGATTTTCTTTGTTGCCAATGCCGTCAAGGATGTTGGTGGAGACCAGGGTGAGTTCCAGGTCTTTGGTTTTGGAGGTTCGGAGCCGCTTGCCATTTAGGGATGCGCCTGAGCCGCGGCTTGCGGTGTACTCGTCGCCACTTTGAGGGAATATGACAAGGGCGTGCTCCGGCTGGTCATTTTTTTTGCAGATGACTGAGAAGCACCAGTCCGGCAGGCCTCTGATCAGACTGGCGGGGTTATGCAGAGGCAGTATGTGCCAACTGATTCCTTTAGGGTTGCCTTTCAGATCGCCTTTCTTGTTAATTTGGTGGGTGGGGTAAGCTCGCTGCAGGGCGCGTGAAACATTTTCATAAAATGCCGAGTCTACTCTGGAAATAACGCGCTTGATCGCGTCTGGATCGCTGAAGGAAAGTTCCTCTCGTTCGATTGCCAGATTGATTTGCTCGTTAGTTGAGCGAATGGCCCGAAGGGCAATGTTGATCATTGGTTGCATTTTCGCATCCCTAACTAAAAAGTTGTTTAAAGCAAGGCCAGTAACAGTCCACTCGCTACTCTTTATCATGCGAATCGACTGATTTTTAACATACTTGATCCGATTCGCAACGAGGCATGCCTGCCCGCTGGTTATTGGCGATCAAAGTCGGATTTTAAAGAACTGGAAAAAAGGTGCGACATAATACCAGTATCTCTTTGCCTTCTCATCACAATTTACGTTAAAAAGAGTGATATCCGGGAAACTGCTTACACCTGATCAGAATGATAGAGATTTCGGCGGGTCTGCGCAAAGTCGAGGGAGTTGGTGTTTTAACCTTCTTCTGTCACTAATCGGCATGCTTGCAAGGTTGAGGTTGAGGTTGAGTGTTAGTGCCGATGGGAGAGGGTCATGAGCTTTAGGTTTATCGGTCACTCTTCTGCTAATATGTGCGCCTTTTTTACGTGGTCCCGTTAATTTATAGGTCAGAGATTAGGCTGATATGCTGGAACGAATACGAATTGTCCTGGTGAACACTTCCCATCCCGGAAATGTCGGTGCAGTAGCACGAGCCATGAAAAATATGTGTATGAGTCAGTTGGTTCTGATACAGCCACAGGATTATCCAAGCGAGGAGGCTGTCAGGCGCTCATCCGGTGCGGAGGATCTTTTGGCGGAGGCTGCGGTGGTTGATAGTCTTGATGAGGCGTTGGACGGCTGTGTATGGGTGGTGGGCGCCAGTGCGCGAATGCGTAATCTTCCCTGGCCGGTAGCGGCACCGAGAGAGGTGGCAAAGCAGGTGTCAGAAAAGGCTGCTGATGGTGATGTTGCGATATTATTTGGTCGCGAGCAGAGTGGCCTGACCAATGATGAGTTACAGCGATGTAATCTGCATGTCCACATTCCTTCGAATCCTGAATATTCCTCGCTGAATATTGCGATGGCTGTTCAGGTGATGTGTTATGAACTTTATCTGCAATCGCTGCTTGAAACCGGAGAAAATAATACCAATATCGGAACTTTATCCGGACCTTCTCAGTCACAATGGGATGAACCTCCGGCGACCACAACTGAGGTGGAAGGCTTTATTAATCACCTTGAGCGGACGCTGACAGAAATCGGGTTTCACGATCCGGATCGGCCCAGACAGCTCATGCCCAGGTTGCGAAGACTGTTTCAAAGGGCGAATCTGGATAAAATGGAGGTGAATATTTTGCGCGGGATGCTGAAATCCGTGCAAAAAGTGGCAGGAACCTGGAGGGCGGAGGAGCAGAACAGTCCTCGTCGTTGATTCTTGTCGATTTGAAGAGTGTGCATGACGCTGTCTGAATCTTCCGGATTTTGTCAGGGGCGGTGCAGTTGTTGCCAGGATAGTGGCCAAGTGCCGGTTGGTACGCTCAATATTTATAAGTTAAACAACCTAAATTTAGAGGCAAAGCATGTTTTCCCAAGTCAAAGAAGACATTAGAAGTGTGTTTCACCGAGACCCTGCGGCACGCAATGCGTTCGAGGTGTTGACGTGTTACCCGGGGCTTCATGCTTTGTTGATTCACCGCTTCAGTCACTGGTTGTGGACCAAGGGTGTGAAGTGGCTGGCACGTTTTCTTTCAACTCTCAGTCGCTGGTTTACCGGTATCGAAATTCATCCTGGTGCCCGGATAGGTCGGCGCTTCTTTATCGATCACGGTATGGGGGTGGTGATAGGTGAAACTGCTGAGATTGGTGATGATGTCACGCTTTATCAGGGGGTTACTCTGGGTGGTACCAGCTGGAATAAGGGTAAGCGCCATCCCACGCTGAGAAATGGTGTTGTTGTGGGGGCGGGAGCTAAAATTCTGGGGCCGTTTGAAGTGGGTGAGAATGCCAAAGTAGGTTCAAATGCCGTAGTCACAAAAGAAGTGCCGGCTGACGCCACTGTGGTGGGTATTCCGGGGCGTGTGGTTGTCAGGCAGCCGAAGGATGAAGATGAGGGTCGTCGCAAAGCGATGGAGGAAAAAATGGGCTTCGATGCCTATGGTATGAGTGAGGAAATGCCTGATCCAATCGCTAAATCCATACGGTCTATTCTTGATCATATGCATGCAGTGGATGATCGTCTCGAATCCATGTGCAAGTCCTTGCACAAATTGGATAAAGATTATCGTAATGGTGACTTGCCCCCTCTCAAAAATGAGGACTTTGAGTGCGTCAGTGAAGAGAAGTAGCTGAAATTACAAAGAGTCCAAAGCCCGGCGGATGTCGCAATGCTGTTCACTTAAGTGTTTGAGTTACGCAGGGCTTAATAGAAAATCCAATGATGGAAACATCATCGGATTTTTTATGGATTTTCAGCAAGACCTGCTCGACCTCAGCGACCTCTTTAACTTCTCAGACCTCAGCTCATTTACTCAAAACATCCCCGTCGAATGGGTTGAATCTGCACTGCGTTTGAGTGCCTCCGCGACGATTAGAAGGCGCCGACTACCATCAGACCAAGTACTTTGGCTTGTCTTGGGGATGGCAATGTTTCGGGATGAACCCGTGCAT
>NZ_AQXX01000134.1 GCF_000376785.1 Hahella ganghwensis DSM 17046 | reverse complement strand
CAACATCATAAGGCGAGAAGCATCGATTGCGGCGGTAAGCTTTGATCGAGCCCCGTCTGACATTCGCTTCAAACCAGTGTGTGATTATATTGCTGTTCAGTTAATTGTGATGGCGGCTTCCAATCCGATATCTGGAACAGGTCGGCGCTTGTCAGAGTTAAGATCGGGAATTAGTAGTCTGTTTTTGGAGAGGCGTCCGAGGCCTACGACACCTCGGACGGTTAAGATATCAAAGACCCGATATCCAGTAGATCGCAATGCTGCTCCTCTTAAGTGAACAGCATTGCGCCAAACGGCGGGTTTTTCGTATACTTTAAAAACAGGCCCGGTCACCGAACTCCTTTCAGATACAGACAATAAAACATGTGCTGTTTTAAAGTTTTCAATGACTACCAAGTTAAATTTGACACAAAACGATATTTGATCACTCTACGCTAGATGTCAAGAGCCTTTACCCTTCTATCACCACCTCAGCTCTCATGAAATCCACGCAGTTTCCGGTCAGGAACACTCGATCACCCTGCAGCCGACAGTGTAGCGTCCCTCCCCTTTTTGAAAGCTGGCGCGCGACAAACAGCTCTTTTTCCTGCGCCGCAGCCCAGTAAGGAACAAGCTCACAATGCGCAGAACCGGTAACGGGATCTTCATTGACTCGCAATTTTGGGAAAAAGGCCCGGCTGACAAAATCGTGGCGATCTCCTTTCGCTGTCACAATGACTCCTCTCAGATCCAGATCAAGCCAGGCGGCAAAGTCAGGTTCCAGATTCCGCAGCGCTTCTTCCGAGTTCAGCACTACAATATAGTCAAATGCCGCAAGAACTGTTGCAGGGGTGTCACCTAAGCCTCGCAGCAAGGCCTCGGGCGCCTCAACCGGCTCCGGTTCAGACGCAGGGAAGTTCATGCAGTATCCTTCTGGCGTGCGTTTGACAGACAACTTTCCGCTTCGACTGGAAAACTGAATCTCATCTTTAAGGTATTTCAGGTGAGTAAAGATTACATGGGCAGCCGCCAGGGTCGCATGCCCACAGAGATCAACCTCAGCTTCTGGCGTAAACCAACGTATTTCCGCACCGCTATCCGACATCACAAAAAATGCGGTTTCCGACAGGTTATTCTCTTCAGCTATCGCCTGCAGTAAGCAGTCTTCCGGCCACACATCGAGTGGGAAGACAGCTGCTGGATTGCCCTCAAATTGTCTGTCGGCGAAGGCGTCCACTTGATACATCGTGGTTTTCATACAAATCATTCCTTGGGTTTCTGTAGAGGATACATAGGATTGGCCAAACTCTTGAGAGCCGCTCACAAGAGCTATTCAAACGTCATATCGCAACAGTTTTCTACTGGCCAAGCAGAAAAGCACCGGGATCCAGATAAAAGGCTTTCTTGTAGCCCTGCGTTGAGGAATCCATTGCCCATGGGGCGGGTATCATCCTCAGGATAGAATAATGAAGATGGGGAGGCTTCCCCTTTGCATTTCCAGAATCTCCCAGTTTACCAATGGTTTCACCTGAAGTGACAGGCTCAAACATCGATGTCTTTCTGGAATCCAGGTGGGCATAGTAATGGATCCGCCACTTTGGCCCGAGGATCACCACAACCTGCCCACCTTTTGCGATGGTTCCTGAAAAAACCACCAGGCCATCGACAGCAGAAACCACATCAACACCCTGATGGCCAAATATATCGATTCCCTTATGTACCCCAGATGATCCCCAGGGCTCATACCAGAATGTATCCTGATTCCAATCCGCTGAGGTTGCTCCCTTTACCGGCATACTAATCCTTTCAGGCAGGAGATAGCCAAGCACAATAATAATCCCCAGCACCAGCATACTGATTTTTAGCGCCTTCAATATCTCATTCCTTTTTATTCAATCCCCATAAGTCTTACTTGACAAAACACACATATTTTCTAAACCAGGCAAAAACAGCTCGATCAAACTTGACCAATCAAGGGCGAAACTATGCATTAGCTAGATGGCCTTCCCCTATCGCAATATTTACCCGGCCTTCAGACCACTGAAAACAACTTTCTTGCATCAGGTCACTGATTGAATAACACTCTGGAGCTTTCTCTGGTTCATGGAGTTTTTTGTGTCGTTAACCGCTTGGCTCACCATTATTGGAATCTGTTGTCTGGGAGCCATGTCTCCCGGGCCATCACTGGCCGTCGTGCTTAAACATACGCTGTCCGGCGGACGTCGACAAGGCATCACAGCGGCGATAGCACACGGCTTGGGTGTGGGACTGTACGCTTTTATCTGCATCTCCGGATTGGCAGTGGTAATCACCACCTCTGAGTTTCTTTTCACCCTGTTGCAGTGGGCAGGTGCAGGATATCTATTGTGGCTTGGTATCAAAGGGATTTTGAGCCGATCCACCCCTGGGCAGGGTCTCCCGGATGTGCATACACAAACCAGTATGCGAGACGGATTCATGATCGTGTTTCTAAATCCGAAAATCGCCGTGTTCTTTATTGCCTTGTTCAGCCAGGTGGTGGGGACTGAAACCACCTGGCTTGGAAAGGCACTCTATGCCTCCACGGCCATGATCATTGATGGGCTCTGGTATGTCATTGTTGCCTGGATGTTCTCCAATCCCCGCTGGCTGAGGTTATTACAGGAAAAAGCCCAATGGCTTGATCGATTGTTCGGTGTCATCCTGATTGCGCTGGCTGGTAGGCTGGTGTTCGAATTGGTGTGAACCGCACCTGATGTAAAAATCAAAGAGATTTATTCCAGCACCTCTTGCGGTAGCGTTGCGGAGAATCCCCAAAATACTTGCCAAACACTTCGTAAAACCGGGTTATAGAAGAAAAGCCACTGGCAAAAGCAATCGTGGTGACCGACTCGCTGGTAGTCAGTAGCATATTTTCAGCATAACGAATACGCAGGCAGGTTAAGAATTGCACCAAAGACTGACCGATTACCTTCCTGAAAATATTCATTGCGAAGTTTCGGTGCAATCCTACGTGAGAGGCAATATTGTCAACCGTTAAATTCTCGCGGTGATGAGCGGACATGTATAACAACATGTTATAAACCTGCCTACAGGTGCTGTCACGAATAACATCAGACCTGACCGCAATATCGCTTACAGCATGTTGCGACAGCCGCCTTAAATGTAATTTCAGCTCTTCTTGGGCGATTTCCACGATCACCCTGTCTCGCGACTTTACATCACTGATCAACCGCCGGAACTGGCCAAGTTCATGGTCATCCGCCATCGACAAACGCGAGACTTGACTGCAGAAGAGATCCAATTCAAAAGACCTGGAAAGTCTAAGTTCCAGCGCTTTGATCATTGGGACTGTGATGCGTATAACCGTTGAGTTGTCTGCTAACTTGAGAAGGCGTGGACGGCTTTTGCCTAATGACCAGATCATATCACCCGGTTTTAGTGACAATTGTTGATTGTTCGCCAAATACCAACCCATTCCGGCCGTCATGACATCAATTTGGTGGGATAACGCTTCTTCTCCGTGGCGATGACAGCTTTTCGGACCTTGGTCACCCTGATGCTTTTGAGGGCTACGCAAGCATCCGTTGACCATCAATCTTCGAGACTGAAAGACGTCAGGAAACGTCAATTGATTCACTCCATTAACATCAATTTCCTGAATTTTCAGCGAACAGGAAATAGTCATAAATGTCATCGTCTCTTTATTATTCAAACTTGTACCGACCCCCAGCCCCTATACACCCCAAGCGGGGGCGTATAGGGGAGGCAAATTTTTACGGACAGCTGACTCCGGATTAATCCAATAACGTCTTTATCCTTGCCACAATCTGATCCACCGTAAATCCATAGGCGGCGAACAACTCCTGAGCCGGTGCTGATTGAGCAAATTCATTCATACCGATGACCTTGCCATCCGTCCCCACTATCTGATACCAGGGAGTTGGCTCTCCGCATTCAACGTCCACTCTATTCTTTTGCGAAGCCGGTATTACAGATTCCCGGTATTCCGCACTCTGTGCAAGAAAACGTTCCAGGCACGGCATGGACACAAGTCTGACAGAATGACCTTCATCAGAAATTTTCGCAGCCGCCTGACGACAGAGTTCCACCTCTGACCCCGTCGCAATAAGGACAATTTCCGGCTGATCGCCAAAATCCTGCAGGACGTACCCACCCCGGCAGATATTTTTGACCTGCTCCGAATTTCGAGGCTGCTGGCTTAGATTCTGACGGGAAAGCACCAATGCGGTAGGTCCGTTAATTCGTTCCAGCGCAGAGAACCAGGCCTGTGCGGTTTCAACCTGATCACAGGGCCTCCAGGTCTCCAGGTTCGGAATCAATCTTAAGCTGGCAACCTGCTCAACGGGCTGATGAGTTGGACCATCTTCCCCCAGCCCAATGGAATCATGGGTATAAACCTGTATAGAACGGATGCCCATCAAGGCCGCCATACGTACTGCATTACGCGCATACTCCATGAACATCAGGAATGTCCCCCCGAATGGGACAAATCCGGAATGCAGTGCAATACCATTCATGATTGCCGTCATGCCGAATTCTCTGACACCGTAGTGCATGTAATTACCGCCCGGCGTCTGTTCACCAATAGACTGACATGATGACCAGTCAGTCAGATTGGAAGGTGTCAGATCCGCTGATCCGCCCAACAACTCTGGCAGACGACCCGCCATCATATTCAGTACATTCTGGGAACTCTTCCTTGTCGCAATCGGCTTATCCAAAGTAGACAGTTCTTCCAAACACTGTTGCTTCAGAGCTTTCCAATCTCCGGGCAAATCGCCATGGGTACGCCGAAGAAATTCCGCTGCCAGATCAGGAAACGCCTGTTCATAACGATGAAACTGACCGTTCCACTCAGCCTCCACCAGCTCTCCGGCTTCTTTGGCATCCCAGCTCTCGTAAATATCATCCGGTATATAAAAAGCCTGATGCGGCCAGTTCAGTTCGCGACGAACGTCAGCAACCTCTGCCTCTCCCAAAGGCGCTCCGTGAAATTGATGAGTACCAGCCTTATTGGGAGATCCCTGTCCAATGGTAGTTTTGCAACATATGAGCGTCGGCTTGTCTGTCTCGTTTTTGGCAGCAAGAATCGCCTGGTGAATCTCTTCGCTATTATGACCATCCACCGCTTCAATCACCTGCCAGCCGTATGCTCGGAATCGTGACGGCGTATCATCGGTAAACCAGCCTGATACTTCACCGTCAATAGAGATATTATTATCGTCATAAAAAGCGATCAGCTTGCCCAGCCTCTGAGTACCGGCAATGGCAGCGGCCTCATGAGAGATCCCTTCCATCAGGCAGCCGTCTCCCAGAAACACGTATGTTTTGTGGTCAACGATACAGTGCTCTCCGCGATTAAACTGGGCGGCCAGTACTTTTTCGGCAAGCGCGAAACCAACGGCATTGGCCAGACCCTGCCCCAAGGGCCCTGTAGTGGTTTCAACCCCCGGGGTATGTCGATACTCCGGATGTCCCGGCGTCCTGGAACCAAATTGACGGAAACGTTTCAGCTCATTAATCGGCAGGTCATAACCACTGAGGTGCAGCAGACTGTATAGCAGCATTGAGGCGTGCCCGTTGGACAACACAAACCGGTCCCGATCCGCCCAACCAGGGTTCATGGGGTTGTGTTTCAAGTGGCGCCGCCATAATACTTCGGCAATATCTGCCATCCCCATCGGAGCGCCGGGGGGCCCCGACCCTGCAGCTTCCACCGCATCAATACTCAAAATTCGGACAGCATCGGCCAGTATTTTTCTGGAGCCCGCAGTTTCTTTGAGACAACTCATCTTAGGTTTTCCTTATGTGGATTAAGCTCATTGTTATTTACACCTGAAACTTACTTACCAGCCCTTTGAGCGTGGCAGAAATATCACTCAGATCGCGACTCATGGCGGCAACATCGTTCACGCCCTTCAGAGACATCTCACCGGACTCCGAGATAGACACAACACTCTTGTTAATGCTCTCGGTCACAGCCGTCTGCTCTTCTGAGGCACTGGCGATCTGGGTATTCATTTTGCTGATGACCGACACCGCTTCCGCGACCGACAGTATTGATTCACCTGCCAGCCTTGCCGAATCTGCGGATTTCACCCCACTGTCTTTACTCGCCTGCATGACCTCAACAGCTTTTGAGGAACCTGACTGCAGTCGCTCGATCATGTCCTGGATTTCATGGGTGCTGTCCTGCGTCTTTCCAGCCAGAGCTCTCACTTCATCGGCAACCACGGCAAACCCACGCCCAGCCTCACCGGCGCGTGCAGCTTCGATTGCCGCATTCAAGGCCAGCAGATTGGTCTGCTCAGCGATTCCCCGAATTACGTCCAGAATAAACACAATATCGATCACATGCCCTTCCAATTCCGTGATCACTTCAGCCGCTTCATCAATCTCCCGTGACAGGCCTTCAATCGATCCAAGCGCATCGCGGACGGTTTCCTGGACCCGGTTACCGGATTCATCTGCCTTCTGTGCAGCTTCTGCGGCCTGCAAAGCATTACCGGCAATTTCCTGGGCCGCCGCAGACATTTCATTAATTGCGGTGGCCACCATCTCAGTTTCATGCTGCTGTGTCGCCACAGTGGTACTGCCGTCTTCCGCGATTTTGGCCATACTGCCAACAGAATTTGAGAGAGACTCTGCCGAATTGGTAATTTCTGACACCAGACCATGTATCCGCTCTACAAAACTGTTGAACTCGCCGCCCAGTTCACCCAGTTCATCTTTACGCTGCGCGTTCAGACGCTTGGTCAAGTCTCCATCCCCCATGGCGATTTCATTTAAAGACTTACTGGTTTCCCGGATGGGACGAACGATCGAACGACTCAGGAAATACCCCACGACACCACCAATCAGAATCACCACAACGACCGTCAATGCAGAATAGAGAAGCGTATTTTTCTGCAATGTCGTAATCTCGGCGACCGTCTCCTCCATTGTGATTTCGTTCAGCAGAGACCAGCGTTTCCCAAACACCTCCAGAGGTTCATAGGCGCTCAGAACCCGCTGCCCCAGGTAGTTCTCGGCCACCAGCGTACCGGACTGACCATCCAGTGCCGCCTGAACCGGACGGGTTTTTACCTCGTGGAGAGCGGCATTGGATTGCAAAGTCTTCATTTTCTTAACAACATTGTCAGCGACGCCCTGGTCACTCAGAGAACCCGCAAAGAGGTCCGGAGACTCTAATAACATTCTGCTGGAACTCCTGGGTTTGTAATCAGCACCGACCAGATAGGTCTCGCCGGTGTGTCCCAGCCCTGATTTTTCCCTGCCGGCGCCATAAGTCACGAGTGACGTGATTTTTTGCGATGACAGTTCGAATATCAGCACTGCGGCTCGCTCACCACTTTCGTTAAACACAGGAGTAGAGAGGAAGGCAACCGGAATACCATAAGTCGCGGGATAAGGTTCAAAATCCACAAAGGCAATTTGACCACTTTCCAGCTTGGAGGCCTGATCATAGGCATTCGCCAGTCTGGAATCGGCATAGGCTCCGGACTTCAAAGAAGTTGCAAAGTCGAGGTATTTACGGGTGGAATACACCACATTGCCTTCTTCTGCGTCGACGATCATCAGATCATTCAACTCAAACCTGTCCAGGAACTCTTTGAAATAGGGATGAAACTTCTTATGAGTTCGGGTGTAGGAGGTTTTATCCGGCGTTTCCAGGAGCTCATCTTTTTGATCAAAGCGGTTAGGATTCTTCGCCACATATTCCGCCTGCAAAGCCACCGCAAATTCCGTCATGCCGTCGACAATCTGTTTCCCCTGAAGGGCGCTACCCGGATTCAGCGCCCTGAACTGCTTTTCAACGTCATTACGGTAATAATTCTTCAGCCCGGCTATCTGGCTGTCCCGATCTTTTCTGCCGACAAAAAAGGAGTAGGCCTTAAACGAGGAGGAGAACAGTTGTGACGCATCCATAATGATTTTGGATTGCGCCATATTCATGATCTGATTTTCCAATGAATCAAAATACTGATTCAGTGACTGCTTGGTGACATTACGCAATGAAACCATTTGATCGCTTCTGGCCGTGAGCAATGAGTCTTCCATGGCTTTTGAGGAGTACAGGTTCAAAATGGCTGCTGTACTGAGTGCCGCCAATGTCGCAACGGTCACAACACTGGTAATGACTTTAGATGCAATCTTCATCGGGTATACCTCTTTTGGTATAAATGTTTATGACACACCGCATACCTTTGCTGTGATTGCCCCTTCGCTTTTTCAGGTTTCATTTCTTTTTTATATTTCAGTTCCTGGTGGTTCTGCCTTTTGGCGGACCACTCAATTTTTGTTAGTGATCTGTACGCTAACCTGCTGCCAGCCATTCCCGGGTCACATGACCCGCCCTTCCTTCCATGCCCTGAGTAATTGTTCGTAGGGCACTGTCACTCCCGGAGGTTTTTCGTTTTTCAATTTGGGCTTAGGTGCTCCGGGCTGCTGCAGCCAATACTGCTCGCCTTTCGTCTCACTGGCCTTTCTGATCCGGGGACCGCATTTAATTAGTTCGGATTTACGTTGAATTACCGCCAGGGCGCGGCCCTGCTTTTCTGCCAGATGATCAAGGGCGTCCTTGGCTGATACTTCACCGGAAACCGCATCGCCGATCGTCTGCCACCAGTAGTTGGCAAGCTTGGGATAATCGGGAACATTGGGTCCGGTCGGTGTCCAGGCCTTACGGGCCGGACTCAGGTAAAATTCGACCAGACCGCCTAATCGCGGTGCCAATTTCTGCATGGCAGGGGATTTGAGGTCTGATTCACGAATAGGTGTTAAACCGACCAGCGTTTTTTTGAGAGATACCGTTTTGGCAACAGTGAATTGCGCGTATAGCCAAGTTGCTTTCTGCCGAGTGGACGTCATGTTGCGCGGTATCGTCCAGGCACCGACATCCTGATATCCAAGCTTCATACCATTTTGCCAGTAGGCGCCCCTGGGAGAAGGAGCCACACGCCATTTCGGCGTACCGTCCTCGTTCACAAATGCAAGGCCCGGCTTGGTCATATCAGCGGTGTAAACGGCATACCAGAATATCTGTTGGGCGATATTGTTCCCGTTTGTATGATAGGCCACCGCTTCGTCCTGGGTCATATCGATCGCACCCGGTGGCGCAAAACGCTTGAGCCAGTCAATAAACTTTTCTAGTGCATATACCGAAGCCGGACTGTTGGTTGCTCCTCCACGCGCCACACTGGACCCCACCGGATGACAACCTTCAATTCGTATTCCCCATTCGTCGACCGGCTTACCATTGGGAAATCCCGGGTCGCCCATGCCTGCCATGGAGAACCAGGCATCCGTAAACCGCCAACTCAGGGAAGGATGGCGCTGTCCATAGTCCATATGCCCATAGACACGCTCACCATCGATGTTCTTCACATGATGAGTAAAGAAGTCGGCAATGTCCTCATAGGCAGACCAGTTGACGGGAACTCCGAGTTCATAACCATAAATCCTGCGAAACCGCTCTTTCAGTTCTGGGCGCTGAAACCAGTCATAGCGAAACCAGTAAAGATTGGCGAATTGCTGGTCCGGCAATTGATAGACTTTGCCGTCAAGCCCCGTGACAAAGCTCATGCCAATGAAGTCATCAATATCCAGTGTCGGGAGCGTGACGTCTCTGCCCTCGCCTTTCATATAGTCATCAAGAGCCAGCACTTTTCCGGACCTTGAATGGGTACCAATGTTGTCCGAATCGTTGATAAAAGCATCGTAGCGATGCTGGTCGGAAATAAACTGAATCCAGAGTTTCTGGACCACATCTCCCTCCGGCGCGAGTTCATGATTCACCGCAATTCCGGTGATATCAGCAAAAGCCCGTGTGAGCATTTCGGCTTCATATCGATGTGTCGTGATCGGCTCTGAGAGAACATTTAATTTCATACCACGAAAAGGTTCAGCGGCTTTGGCGAACCAACTCAACTCTTCAATCTGTTGCTCTCGTGTGATGGAAGAGTCTTTGAATTCCGTGTCCACCCAATGCTCAATGCGAGCTAGTGTCTCCGCATTGATCTGGTCGCTGACACCTGCTGCAGACAGGCCAGAGAGTGGTAGTGTCGCTAAAGTGGCTGCGGCGATTGTCACTTGAAGTATTATTTTTATGGCATTCATCATTTCACCTAAAATCGCGTTATTTGAGCGATACAAAGCAGTCGAGCACTTCTTGAGGACGAGCGAAGCCCTGCCCGGCTGTCCTCGGGGCACATATCAGGAGTATCAGGAACCAGTTACCGGTGGTGGCGAATATCGCTGGGCCATTTTTCTTGAATCAATGACCGATCCGGTCTGGACAGTGTTACCTTCGGGTATGGCTTCCCTAACCCATAGTATATGTAGTGATTACCAACTGAAGCCTGCGGCGTTCTTACGATCAATCAGCTTAACGTCCACAGGTACCGACGCGGGCACTTTGGCGCCCCAGAATTTGGCAAGGGCAATCGCCAGTCCCAGCCTGACCTGATCGCGGGGATATTGGGCAGAGGTAGCAATAAACTTGGAGCCGGGTTTCATCAGGGCTTTGATGGCTTCCGGATGTCCATCCACACTCACCAGTTTCACATCCTGACCACTGGCTTCGATGGCCGTCAGCGCTCCTAACGCACCGGTATCATTGACGCTGAACAAACCATCCAATCCAGGATTAGCCTGCAGCATGTTTTCAGTTGCATTCATGGCTTTGTCCCGCTCTTGTCGGCCATTCTGGGTGCTGACAATCTTGATATTGGGATATTCTTTCATGGCATCATTAAACCCTCTTACCCGCTCAAGAATGGGAACGACTGGGATACCGTCAAGAATGGCAACTTCGCCTTTACCGCCCAACTTTTCTGCCAGGTATTTTCCAGCCAGGTAGCCGGCATCGTAGTTTTTCGATCCAACGAAAGAATCCAGGGGACCTTCAGCCTGCGCATCAACCGCGACCGTAATCACACCCGCTTCATGGGCAGTAATAACGGCGGATTGTATGCCGACCGAATCAGTGGGGTTCAGCAAAAGAATATCCACACCGCGCTGCAACATATCTTCAACATCACTGATTTGTTTGGAAACATCATGGCGGGCATCAGTAATGATCACTTCCGCCCCCATAGACTTGGCGGCACTCTCCAATGCTTCTTTCATGGTCACGAAATAAGCATTATTGAGCTCCTGGAAGGACATACCGATCTTGATCTTGTCAGCCTGAACAGGCCCGGCCAAACCTAAAGTGAGCGCGATTCCGCTTACGACAGCGAGGACTTTATTTTTTTTTTAAGGCAAACATAGCTTTACCCTTTGTTATTTTTAGAGGTTAAACACCTGATGCCAGAAATGTTGACGTTTACATTCAGTTTATTCAAAAAACCCGAGATGTTCGGGCTATCCTGAATCAGATACGAATAATCTGGTATTTAGCGTCCACCCTCAGCCAAAATGTTAACGTTGACATTACGACAACCACTCATGCCAGCAAGTGCTGTATTTTTATTTTTAGCACCAGTTTTTGGCTATTGCAACCTTTAATAAATTTGACCGGCAAATTGAAAAGTTGAGAAACTTTGAAGATATCTCTTAATTTTTAGATAGTTAGAGGGCATCACAAATAAGTAACATCACTTACATAGAATAAAAATTTACATATATGCAGCAAACAGGCACGATGGTCTGACAATCTGAAAAAAGCTCACAAAACGGCTAAATATCCAACAGGTTTTGGTGCTTTCTTATTAAATCAGCAGCCTAAAACCACAAATAGAACCCAATGCAAACGTTTGCTTTCCCCTACCCCACTACTCATCAATAGGGGCGATACCTGTTATCAACTGAGGAGAGACCTGGAAATCTGCATTATTGCGAAAAGTTCCGGGAGTCTGTCCAAATACATTTTTAAAGGCACGGCTGAAGGCCGCTTCAGATTGATAGCCGACAGATTCAGCAATCTCGCCGGTTGGTTTTTTCGTTTCGCTCAATTCAATTCGGGCACGCTGCATGCGCCAATAGGTCAGATATTGCATAGGTGACTGCCCGACCAATACATTGAAGCGGGCCGCAAATGCGGAGCGCGACATCCCCACCTGACTCGCCAATCCCGCGACACTCCATGCTCGCCCGGGATACCGATGAATCAGTGCCAAAGCGCTCCCGATATGTCGGTCACGCAAGGCTGCAAGCCAGCCCTTATCGGCTTCGTGACTATGATCCAGCCAATATCGCAGCGCCTGAATCATCAGGATATCTGCCAGATGGGTCATGACTGTTTCTCCACCAGGTCTGACTTCCTTCGCTTCGCTCGTCATCAGGCGCACTGTGCTTTGCAACCAATGATGCTCATCGTCCCGCCAGGCATCAATATGCAGCAACCTGGGTAGCATGGTAATGAACTGCTGCGCTATAGCCTGATCGAAACGTATAACGCAACAAGTCATCTGTGTGAGTTCGCCACCGCCGCCGTGACGCATGTATTCATATCTCTCGCTCAAGGATTCAACGGGAATATCAAACAATGGCGTGACTTCGCAGTCCAGATCGCTCCTGAGCGTATGGCCAATACCGTGTGGCACTAACGATAGACTGCCCTGTTCCAATAAGCGGGGCGGCTCCCCATCCACTTCGAGCCAGCAGCGTCCGGCTGTCACGATGTGAAACATCATATAACCCGCCATGGGTGGCATTGTCATGCCCCAGGGTGCGGTGAGTTCGGAACGACAGTAGAGAATACCGCTGAGGCGCAACAAGTGAAGCGTCTCGCCGAGAGGATCGGATAAGGGTGGAATATTGGCTTCTGAGCGAATTGCATTCATAGGAATAGTTTGCAGCAAGTCTACAATATTGGACGTTCTGCAAAGAATTATAGATTTACAGGCATTAACTGTCCACAAAAACTAAAGAATAATGGCTTCAAATGATACGGCACAGGTTTCAAACAGGTTCCCGATGGACACCCCCTGATGCGATCAAACCAATGAGAGGACATCGAAATGACAACTCAAACTTCACAGGCCCCAATACTGGTAATTGGTAAACACGGCAAAACAGGTGTGCGTGTAGATCGAAACCTTCGCGCACTGGGATTCCAGACCCGAGCGGTATCGCGCTCCACCGAGCCCGAGTTTGACTGGTACCGCCCAGATAGCTGGAACAAGGCGTTGCAGGGTGTGGAGCGTGCCTACGTGACCTTTCAACCCGATCTCGCCATCCCCGAAGCCCCCCAAATCATGCACGACTTTGTGGCCGCCGCTCGCAGTGCTGGTGTAAAACACTTGGTCCTGCTGTCAGGCCGCGGCGAACCCGGTACTGAGAAAGCAGAAGCCATGGTGCGTAACAGCGGGTTAACCTGGAACATCGTTCGCGCCAGTTGGTTTTTTCAAAATTTCAGCGAGAGTTTTCTGCTGGATGGGATACTTGCGGGTGAACTCATACTGCCAAAGGTTGCGACAACAGAACCCTTCATTGACGCTGACGACATCGCCGACGTGGTTGTCGCGGCACTCACCCAACCTGACCTGGCGAATCAGGTGATTGAAATCAGTGGGGCTGAGTCGATCACTTTTCAGGACTGCGTTCAACAGATCGAAGCCGCCGTAGGCTACCCGATCAAATTTACAGAAGTGCCTCTCGATGCATATTTGGACGGTATGCGCCAGGAAGGTTTCGAAGATGACATGGTCTGGCTGATCGAAATGCTGTTCAGCGAGGTGTTGGACGGTCGTAATGCCAAGCCTGTGAACGGCTTACAACACATATTGGGCCGCTCACCAGCAACCTTAGATGAGTATGTGAGTAAAACGATCGCGACGGGTGTCTGGTCTAAAGAAATGTAGACGGAAATCAGATGAAAATATGACTGGGGAGAAGAGTTTTTTCTCCCCAGTCGGCCAGAGATGTGGTTTATGAGACCAGAAAAGAGCCCCCTAACTGAATCAGTTCCCAACCCACAATTTTCGGCTTTCATCCAATCTGAGGTAAATACTACCAATTCTGGGATGATCGTATCCAACTGAAGGGTATGTCTCTTTGATAAAGGCCTGAATTTCCTTTGCATTGCATGACAGCAAGTTTCCACTTAAATGTGTTTGTACCAGGAATTGTAGCTCTTCAATGAGGGAATCATTTTGTGGTTCGAGTCTTTGCAAAGTTCGATAACGAATAAAATACCCCTGCCCCTGCAAACACTCTTCCCGCTCCATATAAATAAAGTGCTTATCGCCCAAAAAATAAATTTTTTCCGGGTTGTCTCCATCCATCAATGATGCCGCAAGCTGTTTGACTGAATTCACGACCTCTTCAGAGCTCTTTTCAACTGCCATTGCGCCAACAGAGATCGAATATACCTTTTCCTGGTTATTGAGATCTGTGGTTTTAACAACGAGTACGCCTTTACCAATCTCCGAGAATTCGCATTCATAGACATATTCTTGCTCTAACTGCACGGTCTCATAAGTAGAAACGATAATCATCGCCAGAAAGTCATCATGCGTGGCCGGAACACAGTTCGAAATCTGACCTGAATACCGATAGATTTTCTGGAATTCTGCCCGAAAATTATCCCGATACCGCTCTACATCTTCCGAGTAATAGAGGGCGTTCAGCATGAAGTCGATATCCTGGTTTTGAAACGCGCTGACAAAATCAATGGGGGGCTGTTTCTGAGGTAAGCTAACACATGAAATGAGAATACCTACTAACGTTGTAAGCACGAATAGTCTTTGAATTGGCTTAATCACAGCAAGATGCACCTTTAACAAGCCAGATTGGAGTTCATCCACGCCCAAAAACCTTAAACCACATTCCCAGCCGCAAACCCGGACGCCCAGGCCCATTGGAAGTTATGGCCGCCGAGGTGCCCGGTAACATCGACCACCTCACCGATAAAGTACAACCCCTCCTGCAAACTGGACATCATGGTCTTGGAAGACAGCTCTTTGGTGTCTACACCGCCTAACGTGACCTCTGCGGTGCGATAGCCTTCGGTGCCGTTGGGTTTAATGATAATATCGGTAAGTTCTGACGTTATTTCTGACAGGCGCTGATTAGAATAATTCTGTAATTTTCCGGACCAGCCTTTCCACTCGCACAACACCTGCGCCAGGCGCTTGGAAAGAGACTGTGACAGCATCTGCTCCAGGGTTTTATTCGGGGCTTCCTGACGCCACTGTTTCAAAGTGGATTCCAGGTCCAGATCAGGCATCAATTGGACGTGGATATCATTCCCAGGCTCCCAGAAGCTTGAGATCTGGAGAATACCAGGACCACTCAGGCCCCGGTGGGTGAATAATATTGACTCCTTGAAACGAGTATTATCCACACTAACGATTGCATCGGCGGCGATGCCGGATAGTACAGAAAACCTTTCCAGATCCACCGGCTGTAGTGTCAGCGGCACCAGCCCGGCCCTCGTTGGCAATATCTGGTGACCAAACTGTTCTGCAATCCTGTAGCCAAACGGCGAAGCCCCCATAGTCGGGATAGAAAGGCCTCCGGTCGCCACGACCAGAGACTCACATTGAATGATTCCGGAAGAGGTATTGAGCTCATAGCCTGTCTGATGACGATCTACAGACTCAATGGACGTGTTCAGTGAGATCTCAACACCGGCCCAATCCGCCTCAGTCAGCAGCATGTTGAGAATATCTTTGGCGCTGTGTTGGCAAAACAGCTGTCCCGGCGTTTTTTCAAAGTACTCAATGCCATGTCGCTCCACCCATTCCAGAAAGTGATGTGGTGTGTAACGTTTTAGTGCTGATATACAAAAATGAGGGTTTTCAGAAAGAAAGTTGGCCGGTGTGGAATTCAGGTGCGTGAAGTTACAACGACCGCCACCGGACATGAGAATTTTCTTACCCGGCTTATTTGCATGATCCAGAACCAAGACACTGCGGCCTCGATAACCTGCCGTAATGGCACACATTAAACCGGCCGCCCCTGCTCCGATCACCACAACATCAGCTGTTCTCTTACTCAATGTAAACCCCGGTTGAATTGATTCTGCTTATCCCAGACGCTCAATATTCTGGAATTTACTATTGTCATCAAAGTAGATGACAAAGGTGCCGTGAATGCCGTCCCTGGTAACAAAGCGCTGCAGGATACCGGTGGGGAAATGAACTCTTAGCCCTTCCCTACTCACCACTTCCACAACGCTGGCGACCCGTTGGTAATGCTTAAGGTATTCATCCGCCGATATATGAAGGTCGACGACCACTTGTCTCATAGAATTCAGCCTGAAGAAGATCCATTCAAACGCGCGTATCATAACATACGCTGGGGCATGTAGATCACCATTCCACGCCATTAAGGGGCTGACATTAGATAGGATTTTCAGTGAGTTTCAGGAGTCAGGTAATCAATGATGGTGTTATCAATGAAATCCTCTTCCCTGACTTGCTCTATCGCTTGGTTAATCCTTCTGTCCAGGCCAGGGTTTTGTTCGATAATACGGCGGGTTAATGCAATGACGATTGAGCGGGTACCAATTTCCTCGACGATTTTCAGATCATTAAAGTAATCCAGTCGTCTGGCCTGATACATGAAAGTCACATCTTCAGATATTGCACAGTCCACACGTCCGTACATGGTCAGCTTTACCAATTGCTCTGCGCTGTCGACCTCAATGGGATTTTTGAAGCGGCTTAGATCCAGATTGGGAAAACGATAACTGAAATCTCTTAATATTCCGGCCTTGATGCAAGGCAGGACATCACTGGCGCCACCAGTTGGGGGGGGATCCTTGCGCACGATGGTGGAAACGGTTGAAATGTAGAGCGGATCAGACAACCACATGTCTCCAAGCGTCCCCTGATCATTATAGGCGGTCGTCGTCAGCAAACCATCGAGAAAGCCCTGTTGCAACATCAGGGAAATTCTGGGTCGAGGAAAACTTAGCAGTCTGAATTCCACCTCCAAACGGCTCATGATTTCGCGAACGATATCAAAATCAATGCCACCAATGTTGCCGTCAGCCTGGTGATAGACATAAGGCTCCACATCTTCGGCAGCTGCCAGTTTTAATGGCAGAACCTCTGCAGAAACCAGGTGGGACATTGTGCCCCACCCAATGGAAAACAACAGCAATAAAGGTTTTAGCAAGGACATTTACCTACCGCATCGCAGAACATTTGAACCGCTGCTCCCCTCCGGTGTTATTCCCCCGGAAGGGGGGGGTTCCCTATCTCCTCACTCCCGCAAACAGGCTCTGTGGCTTAGTTATATTTTGACACTTTACTTTGTCTGACACACAGCATTGCGGGTGAACTGAAGACAGAACCTGAGATTCAAGTCCATTATTTGAAGCGTAGCGTCAGAGCTATGGCTTGTCCATCCGGGCGCATATTGGTCTTCACAGAACTGGACACTTTTCACCCTGCAGCTACCCTTATAGATGGGACTCTTCACTCGGTTATGGCTCTGGTTTAGCAAGAATCCAAAGCAGATTATCGCCCCAACCAGAAAAATGATGATCAAAAGAAGGCAAGATCATTCCAAGGAATGCCTGACAAGGTTCAAGAATCGTGGAAGACAGCAAGGTATCCAGAATGAAATCAGCCCTTCTCTGCCTATACCTGGCCCTGATCTCCAGCAGCACCTTTGCCACCTCCTTTGAAGACAGAATCAGAATCAACGGCTTCGGCAATATCGTCGGCGCGACCACTTTCGACGATGACAAGCCCTATTTTGGTTATGACGACACCATCGATTTCAAGCAAGAGTCACTCCTGGGGCTTCAGATACGCGCGGAAATGGGTGATAACCTCTCGGCAACTGCCCAAATTCTGGCACGAGGCGCTGAAGACTATGACGCAGAGTTTGAATGGGCTTATCTGACTTACGCTATCGATAATCACTGGACGATCAAGGCAGGCCGGTTCAGAACCCCATTCTTCGAATATAGCGACACCATTGACGTGGGGTATACCTATCACTGGATAAGACCACCCAAATTTGTGTATGTGCCACTGTTCAATAATCTTGACGGACTCAACGTTACCTATACGTCAACCATCGGTCGCCTTGATTCTACAGTGGACCTGTTTTACGGCTCTGTTCAGGAAAGTCTCCCTATCGGAGAAGTAGACCTGAAGTATGTCGCGGGTGGTTCATGGCGACTTGGTATTGACTGGATTGGAGTACGTTTTAGTTATTTCCGTTCCGAGCTGACCCTTCCACGGGTTCAACCTGGATTCAATGTCATTCTCCCCCCTGAGTCACCTGCAGATCCCACTCCCCCGGGCCCAACAGTTTCTGAAGAGGTGGCGGATGCAATCAGAGCGAATAATGATACAGGCACTTTCGCCAGCGTCTCTTTACGCGCCGACTTCGAAAATCTATTCCTAATCGCAGAGGTGACGAAATCAAAAATCAAGGATAGTGCATTTGAGAACCCGCTCGCCTATTACCTATCCGGAGGATACGTCATGGGCCGCTTTACCCCCCACCTCACTTATGAAGTATTTGATACCGATCCACAGACCCAGATTCTGGATTTAGTGGCAGATAGTGATCCGGTAAAAGAGGCTCTGACCGATGCCATCGAATCCACGGACCAGGACAACACCATTATCACTTTGGGGGTTCGCTATGATTTTCACCCCAGCGCCTCACTGAAATTTGATATCAGTAAGGTCAATTACGACAAGGGTGGCCCATCCAGAACGGATACTGAATTATTCAGTACGGCCGTCAGCTTTCTCTTTTAGGGAGCGACGGATGCCAGACAGACGCCGATGGACCATCACCCTGCCGCTGACTCTGATAGCAGCTTTTCTGATTCATGCGCCTGTGTTCAGCCGGGCTGAAATCGTGGTGATTGCTAATCCTCAATCTAAGCTTTCTCTCAGTGGCGAAGACATTCAGAAGCTATATATGGCGAAAAAATCGTTTTTCCCCAATGGCAACAAAGCCACCATCGTGACGATCGATAGCTCATCAAAGCTGTTCGAAGAGTTTTGCTTCAAAGTGGTTCATCAACGCCTCCGGCAATTTTTGTCCTAATGGGCACGATTGGTTTTCACCGGCAAAGCCGCTCCCATGATTGAAGTTGCCACCACACAGGACATCAAAACGCTGGTGGCGCAAAATCAAAACTATATTGGTTATATTTCCGCCTCTGAACTGGATGACTCGGTGATTGAAGTTTATCGGTTTTAGACGCCATTCAGAAAACCATACATTATCGTTTTCCGCACCTGATTCAAGACACTTTTCACACCCGGTTAACGATGTTTTTCGCTTCGATAAAAGCATCATAGAATCAGCTTTCCAAGTTAATTTGACATCGTTAATTTTATGTTTTAATTAAGTTCCCCTGACGCTCAATAAGATACTTATTGATGCTGTATGTTTTCTTCATTGTCCCCGACAGTTGATGTGATAATGACTGACGGAGACCAGGGAAACCAAGGAGCAGCCCAGGCTGCATAATGCATGAAGCATAAAGGAAACAGACCATGCCCTCTCTAACCCAAGGCGTTATACAACGTCCTCCCAATACTCTTACACGGAAACCTGTTTCGGACATCATCCGAAGATAGGAAATTCACTTTCCGGACAACAATTTACCAAAAGCAATCAATCCAGGATTACCTGCACTCCCCTGTGTTTTGCAATGTCTTCCTGCAACCCAAAAAAATTATAAGAGGAATCTAATATGAGGACGCCTCATAGCCTCCAAATGCTAGGCTTATTCACCGCTATTCTTATGTCCACTCCAAGCTATTCCGCCACGGTGTCTGAACAATGGCGGAAGCCTCCGATCCTTCCGGTATTGAATCCGGTATTTTATAACCAGGAGCATTTTCTGGAAGATATCTCTCTGGTCGAGTGCGAGCTGACCAATGAGAAAAATTCTCTTTGCTTCAAACTCAAGGTTAAAAGCAATCCTGTCCCGAATGGCCCTTTCTGCCCGGAGACTATTCACGATATCGGGGGCGTGTACCCATATGACGGAGAAACCAATCCGGGCCTTCGCGTGTTAAAAAGAGACCTGTTTGAAGACATGGAAAAGGACGGATATGACATTGTCGATGACGACGGCAATATCCGATTTGTGATGCTCAAAGCGGGCGAGCCACCGAATATGGACCCTGATCTTGCCTATTGCATAGAAGTGGAACCGGACAATACCCTTCAATTAACCTACTTTATTCCTGCCTTTCCCCGGTTTGCCAGTTCACCGACACCGATGGAGGATGCTGCCCATATTGTCGGACTATCGCTCATAGGCATGCCGATCAACGGACTGCCACCTTCAGTCGCCAACGGCATTCCCGGCGCTCCCACAGGAGCTGGAAGCATGCCGGCTCTGGACGCCTGCGGCGGCCATATCAATGAAGGTTTCTACCACTCACATATTTTCCCCGAGACCATCAATGAAATCTTTGCCGATAACCAGATATCAGAAGTGCGCTGTGAGTCAGTCTTCCCTAAAGGACCTGGAGACCTCATCGGGTTTGCTATGGATGGCTTCCCCATTTATACGCCATTGGCGGTAAACGGGACGGTGCCACAGGACCTGGACGATTGCGGAGGGCACTTTGGGCCCACTGCCCACTACCCATTCGGCACGTATCATTATCATTCCTCTCTTGAAAATGAAGTCAATATTCCTCGGTGCCTGAGCGGCGTGATTGCGGAAAATCAGCTTGTCGTGGAGGAATCTCTATGAGAATAAAAATCTGTCTGCTGCTGACAGCTTCCTGGTTATGCCTGGCCGCATCATTCGCCCACTCGCACCATTCCTTTATGTCCTTTTTTAATGTCAATCAGGGTCTGGATATGCAGTGGCGTCTTTCCGCTGTCCTGGCAAGATCCAGCGTCACCGAGGAGTTCGCCAGACAAAACCTGGATCTCAGTGACAGCGAAGATGCCACCGCGATTCTGGAGCAGAAGCTGGCCGACTACCTGATCAACACCATTAGTATGAAAATGGATGGTCACACCACAAAGCTTCGGTTGGAATCAATTAACCTGGGGAGTCATGAAACCCGTGCGGTATTCACACTGGAAGGAATTCCCAATAAATTCAAAATTCTGGAAGCATCCATCCAAAGCTTTGCCGACGGAAGAAACCATCACAACATTCTCACATTGATTGTTGATGCCAAGAAGAATCGGCAAATTCTATCCCATAAAAATGATTTCACCGCCGAATTCGAACTGAATCAGTCTTTGGCATCCAGATCACCCTGAGACCTGAAATCATTGGTAAAAAATACCGGGAAATAGCCGCCATAAAAACACCCTGGGAAACGGCCCGCTGTTTCTCAGGGATGTTATTTGGTCTTGCTAAGACCAGCCTGTTCAGAACCTCTTTCTTTGAATATAGCGACACCAGCGATCGGGACTGCAATGAGAAAAGGTAGTTGCCTGAGGTTTAGCCATATACTTCTCTGGTTTCAGTTTTTGGTACTGACAGGATCAAAAAAGCCTGCGATCGAACGTTTTTCAACCAATTGGTTGACACTGTTCAACTTACAAACTATCTAGGGTAGTGTTTGTAACCTCAATAAGAAAATAGCCGTTATTTGTTTTCTCAGGGACAACCGTCTCTGCCGAAAACCAGGGAACCCAGGGAGCAGCCTTTGGCTGCATGAATGCATGATGCATAAGGAAACATAATATGTCCCTTCAACTTACCAGTCTTCAGCACAATCTCTCCTACCTATCCTACCTCTGCTTCCAATTCAGCTGTACTTAGCTTCTTTTTCGGCTGGAGCATAACACCACTCCACGCATTAAGAACGTCCAAACATAAGCTGTAACAACCCCAACAAGATAACAGTCAATCACATCTAACAATCATCCAAGGTGTGATGCCATTCCACCAAACACCGCCAACCAGTATAGGAACCTGAAGAGAAATCTGAAGAGGAATCTGATTATGAGAATACCTCCTGTTTTACTCATGACTATTACACTGATCAGCCTGACAGGCAGCATACTGAGTCACGCCGAACAACCCAAAAATGCCTGGCAAAAGCCGCCGATATTGCCGGTCCTCAACCCAATGTTCTATGACTCGGAACATTTCCTGGAAGATATATCCGTCATCTCATGTGAGTTGGATAATGGCAAGAATTCCCTCTGTTTCAAACTGAAAGTCAGAAGCAACCCGGTGCCAAATGGTCCCTATTGCCCTGAAACCCTCAATGATATTGGCGGTGTCTATCCTTACGATGGCGCTACAAATCCCGGGTTACGAGTTTTGAAAAGGGATCTTTTTGAGGATATGGAGCATGACGGATACGATATTGTGGACGATAACGGGAACATCCGATTTGTCTTGCTCAGGACGGGAGAGCAACCCAACCTAGATCCAGACCTGTCTTATTGCATTGAGGTCGAACCCGATAATACATTGCAACTTACCTATATAATACCTGCTTTCCCCAGGTTTGCTCCCGAACCCACTTCCATGGACGATGCCATGGATATTGTAGGTCTATCGCTGATTGGTATGCCAATTAACGGATTGCCCCCTGCTGTCGCCAATGGCATACCCGGGGCTCCCAGTGGTGTCGGTAGCATGCCCGCATTGGATGCCTGTGGAGGGCACATTAATGAGGGGTTCTATCATTCCCATATATTCCCGGAAACCATCAATCAGATTTATGCGGATCATCAAATTTCTGAGATTCGCTGTGAAGAGGTTTATCAGAAAGGCTCAGGTGATTTGCTCGGCTACGCCATGGACGGATTTCCCATCTATACCAACCTCCCCGTCAATGGAAACCAACCCCAAAACCTGGATAGCTGCGGAGGACACTTTGGCCCGACAATCCACTATCCTTTCGGGATGTATCACTATCACGCTTCTCTTGATAACGAGCTCAACGTCAATATACCGCTGTGTTTAAGTGGCCTCATGGCAAAAGAGCAGCTGATCGTGGAGCAGTCTCGACAGCACAATAGAGATAAGCTTTGATGGCAAGAACGTTGTCCTAATGCCAAAACCAGTAGATCTGGTGACTCAGTATTCGTTGGGAAAAGAAATAATCCCCAGTCAACCGAAGAACACGGCTGACTGGGGATTGATAGGCTGGTTGACTTGCGTTAGACCACCTGAGTGGCATGCGTGGTGGATTGCGCCAGATCCAACAGTTCCCGAAGCGCCACCGAGTACATGGGGAACTCTGGGTCCTTGACCGCTTTCAGTTCAGTCAGCATGCTCTTCCAGCGTTCCAGCAGGTCAATGTAGGAATCAGACCAGGCAACGATTCTCTCGTCGATTTCTTCTGGAGCTTCCTTCATCCGCAACACTCCGACAGTCAGAGCCCGCTGTTGCCAATCCAGGTCCTCACGGAAGCTTTCCCGTGCCAGTGCCTGCCAGTGCGAAGTTGGCTGTGCCATATTGATCTGATGACTGAACCATTGCAGATCCAGCTTCTCACCAAGGCGGAAGAACAGTTTGGCCACATAACCAAGATCCATGCCAGTCTGCTCCTGTGCTTCAATGATACCCAGAGCAGAATACAGGAAAGGTGCTCCAGCAATGGTTTCCGCAAGGTCTTCAGGAACACCGGCAGATGTGAACTCCTGATATCGCTGCTGCCAGAGCTCGTGCTGCTCACCGGTCAGCAGGTCTTTGAAGTCATGAGCAATCTGAGCAATCCCCTTGGTGAATTTCTCCATATTGGACATGACGTTCAGCTCACTGCGACGATTTCTCAAGAACCACCGTGTTGCCCGACGCACCAGACGGATCAACTCGGACATCATGCGAATCTGGGTTTCAGCACTGACTTTGTAGTCCAGGCTCTCAATCTGCTCCCAATGGGTGTTCATACGAAACACATCACGGGCAATGACATAGCCTTGCGCAATGGCAGCGACCGACGCACCAGTGGACTGACGCAGGCGATCCACAAAGGTAATTCCCATGTGGTTGACCATATCATTTGCCACCTGGGTCGCAATGATTTCACGACGCAGACGGTGTTCCTTCAATTGGGGACCGAATTTTTTGACCAGCACTTCCGGAAACTCAGTATCCAGTTCAGCAGCCAGATGTTCATCGTCCACAATATCACTGTCGATCAGCGTCTCTTTGAGCCATCCCTTGACATATGAGATCAATGTACAGAGCTCCGGCCGGGCCAGTCCGCGCTTCAGGGATTTACGCTCGGTGATCGTTTCGTCATCCGGAATAAATTCAAGTGCCCGGTTAAGCTTACCGATAGACTCAAGATGCGAAATCAGGCGTCGGTATTCTTCAATCCTTGTCGAAGCATCATTCTCTGCAATACTGAGCGCCTGGGTCTGACGATAGTTGTTCTTCAGAACCAGTTCAGACACATCTTCCGTCATGTCCGACAGCAGCTTGTTGCGCTGCTTCATGGTCATATCGCCGTTGGCCACAATCTCATTCAGCAGAATCTTGATATTGACCTCATGGTCGGAACAATCCACACCACCGGCGTTATCAATGAAGTCAGTGTTGAGCTTGCCGCCCCTGAAAGAATATTCAATTCGTCCCAGATGCGTCATCCCCAGGTTTCCGCCTTCGCCGATCACCTTCACTTTCAGATCTTTGGCATCCACACGCAAAGCGTCATTGGCCTTGTCGCCCACATCTGCATGGGACTCATCCGAGGCCTTGATATAAGTCCCGATACCACCAAACCAAAGCAGATCCACTTCCGCTTTCAGAAGGTGGGAAATCAACATATTCGGTGGCAGTCGATCCTGTTTGATCCCGAACCTTGCCTTCATTTCCGGACTGATCGGTATCGATTTGGCACTTCTGGTGAATATCCCACCGCCTTTGGAAATCAGTTTGGCGTTGTAATCCGTCCAGGAGGAGCGTGGCAACGCAAACAAGCGCTGGCGTTCTTTAAAGCTCTCGGCAACATCCGGGTTAGGATCAACGAAGATGTGCAGGTGGTTAAACGCAGCCACCATCTCGATATGCTCTGAACGCAGCAAACCATTACCGAATACATCACCGGACATATCCCCGACACCAACGACAGTAAATTTGTCAGTGGCCGTATTGATCCCCATTTCGCGGAAATGACGCTCGACCGAAACCCAGGCACCGCGCGCGGTAATCCCCATTTTCTTGTGGTCATACCCCTGAGACCCACCGGAAGCAAATGCATCTCCCAACCAGAAGTCATATTCCTCGGAAATGGAATTGGCAATATCACTGAAAGTGGCCGTACCTTTATCGGCTGCCACAACCAGATAGTAATCATCCTCATCATGACGGATTACGTCGTGAGGAGGCACAACCTCTCCGGCTTTCAGATTGTCAGTAATATCCAGCAGTCCTCGGATAAACGATTTGTAGCAGGCAATCCCTTCCTGCAACATCGCTTCACGGTCACCTTCAGGCAGCCGTTTGGCTACAAATCCACCTTTGGCACCGACAGGTACGATGACTGAGTTTTTCACCTGCTGTGCCTTTACCAGACCCAGCACTTCTGTGCGGTAATCTTCGAAGCGATCAGACCAGCGTAGCCCGCCCCTCGCCACTTTACCGCCTCTGAGATGCACGCCTTCCATACGCGGTGAATAGACAAAGATTTCAAACATCGGCAGTGGCAACGGCATTTCTGGAATGTCGTTGGGTGCGACTTTGAACGACATGTAAGTTTTGAGTTCGCCGTTCTCATCTTTCTGGTAATAGTTGGTCCGCAACGTGGCTTTAATCAGCTCAACAAACCGGCGCAGAACTCTGTCTTCACTGAGGTTTTCAACGCTGTCCAGGGCCTGATTAATTTCAATTTCCAGCTTCTGCTGCGCCGCCCCACACTGGGCTTCACTTTGAATTTTTTCCGGATTGAACCTGGCTTCGAACAATTTGAAAATCAAATCAGCGATATTGACGTGGTTAACCAGCGTCTGAGCCAGGAAGTCCTGACTGTAGCTGAAGCGTATCTGACGCATGTAACGGGCATAGGCACGGAACATGGCGATTTGACGCCAGTCCATATGTGCCGCAAGAACCAGCCGGTTAAAGATGTCGTTCTCGGCTTCCTGAGTCCACACCTTGTAAAACAACTGCTCGAACTTACTGCGAACCTTGGAGATGTCAATCACCCGCCCGTCTCGGCTCTGCAGCGCGAAATCGTGAATCCAGACCGTTTTCTTATCCCGGGAAAGGGTTTCGAAGGGGTGTTCCCCCAAGACTCTGAGCCCCAGGTTTTCAAACAGCGGAAATACATCCGACAGCGGTACCTGCTCGTGAGCATGGAACAATTTGAAGTGCAGAATACTTTCCTCTTCCTCGATCGCGCGGTAAAAACTCATGGCGAGCGGCGCGTCATCATTGAGGGAGGCAATATGATCGATATCGATCACTGCACGACGGGGAGAAAAGGTTTCCCGATAACTGGCGTTGAAGGCATGGGCATACTGATTGATGTAACTGTTGGCCAGCTCTTCACCGTGTGCCTCACTGAGGCTTTCCATCAGGCCATCCTGCCATGACTGGGCTGCCGCAACGATCTTGTTTTCCAGTTCCTTCGGCTTCAGGGAGCGCTTCTCACCCCAGGGAACCTTCAGATTGAACTGGGTCCTGGCCAATACGGACTCTGAAAAGAAGGTGGTGAACTCAACGTCCTCTGCATGAGTTGCCTCTACCAGGATGTCTGAAATCTTGATACGCAACTCAGTGCTGTACATGTCTCTTGGTACAAAGACCAGCGCGCTGACAAACTGGCCGTAAATGTCTTCCCGAATGAACAGACGAATCTTGCGGCGTTCCTGGATATACATGATCCCCATGGCCGCTTCGTAGAGTTCATCACGTTGGATCTGAAACAGCTCGTCCCGTGGGTAGACAGACAGAATCTGGTCAATTTCCTTACCGGCATAATCTGTAGGATTGAAACCGGAACGGCGCATGACATATTTAACTTTGCGCCGCAGTAATGGGATTTCTTCCGGCGGCTGCTGATAGACACGGGAGGTATAAAGCCCCAGAAAACGGCGCTCACCCACAACCTCGCCCTGGTCATTGAATTTCTTGACAGCGATGTAATCTGGGTAGGCGGGACGATGCACTATAGAACGTTGGGAGGATTTGGCGAAGATGAATATTTCGGGGCTCAGGAGTTCTTTGGCTGTTCTTCTCGGCAGGTCACTGAACTTGAGTGTGGCCGGTCGCTCCTGGTGGCTTTTCAGGATACCGAGTTCAGACCCTTTCACCTGCTGCAGCACCATTTCCTTGCCGGACTTCTTAAAGTCATACTCATCGTAGCCAAGGAAGGTGAAATGATCTTCCACAAGCCACTTCATGAATTCCTGGGCTTCTTTGAGATCCAGCTTCTTGATATTGGGGATCTCTGTCTTTAACTCATCAACCAGTTTGGTTGCATGCACCTTCATAGCCGCATAATCAGTCACGGCAGTGCGAACTTCTTCAAGCACAAGTTCCAGGCTGGATTTGATCGTAGCCAGATGCTCTTCGTCCGCATGACGATCGATTTCGACGTAGAGGATGGATTCGGCGATATCCAAGGGCCTTTCATCATCCCTACCCCGAATTCCCTTGAACTGACCTTTGCGGTCACGATCGATATACAGCACTGCCTGCTGCATCGAATAGATATTCAGCTCCTGTCGATTAAGCTCCATGCGGATACTGTCGACAATGAACGGCATGTTCTCATGCAAAATGCCGATGACGGTATGCGTGGACTGCCATCCGTGCTCGTCAAGGTCCGGATTGAAAACCTTGACCTTGGGTTCACCGAAATGATGCTCCTGAACAAAGTGCCAACATGCCATAATAGCGCCATAAATATCGGCAATCTTTCGACCCTGTGCTTCTTCAAGAGGCGACATTTCCAGGTATAAACGGGTAAACCGGGCTAGCTCAGCGGCGAGCTGGGGCTCCAACTTTGCCTTGAACTCGTTTTCCAGCAACGTGAAAAATTGTTCTTTCGTTTCAACGTTGACCTGCTTCATCATTCACCTTCTTTTTATTGATGCGCTCGTAAATCCGTGCCAATGCCTGAGCATATGTCAGGCATTAAAATAAAAAAGCAATTATCCATGGTCACTTAGGGGGTATATGTACGTAGTTTCCCACTTCTAATACTTATGTCCATGACCTGGACTGTTCACGGAGTCAGCCACATCAACCAGCTATTTGTCCCAACAAAGATAAGGATAGTTCAGCTCTTGAATTTTTCAGGTGATGACAGCATATGACGAATAATTAATGGCGACAGGCCCATGGCACCTGCATAATCCTCTCAGTTTTCGGTTGAAACAGCTGAGAGGTAGTTGCCTTGAGAGCAGTACAACTGATCAATCAGACAGACGACAATAACAGCACTCTGAACCGGGGGTCGTGACGACAATTTCCGTGTTTTCGTTTTCAGGCAAAGCTAAAGTGCGGAACCCACACCAACGTCATGGTGACTTCCAGTTCAGTGTCAAAGCGGAATCAACATGTCACTGCAGAGCACCTTTTTAGAGTTAAAAGAACATCTAAGTCACCGCATCATCGGTCAATCCCATCTACTGGACCGACTACTGATTGCCTTACTGGCCGATGGGCACCTCCTGGTTGAAGGCGCTCCCGGACTGGCCAAGACCAAGGCGATCAAAGAGCTTTCACAAACCCTGCAAGGCGATTTCCAGAGAATTCAGTTTACCCCTGATCTATTACCGGCAGATCTCACCGGTTCCGATATCTATCGTCCTGAAACCGGCGCATTCGAGTTCAAGCAGGGACCCATTTTCCACAACCTGGTTCTGGCGGATGAGATTAACCGAGCACCAGCCAAAGTTCAGAGCGCCCTGCTCGAAGCCATGGCAGAACGTCAGGTCACTGTGAGTGGACGCAGTTATCCACTGAGCGGTCTCTTCATGGTCATGGCCACTCAGAACCCAATCGAACAGGAAGGGACCTATCCGCTGCCGGAAGCCCAGTTGGACCGCTTTCTACTTCATGTCAGCATTGACTACCCCGATGCCGAATCTGAACTGGCCATCCTCCGCCTGGCCAGGCAGGAAGCCAGTCACGCTCCGGCAGATACCGCCAAAGCACTTACCCAGGAAAATATCTTTTCAGCACGTCAGGAGGTTCTGGATGTCTACATGTCGGAACCTGTTGAGCAGTATGTGGTGCAATTGATCATGGCGACCCGGAATCCGGGGGCCTATGATGAGCAACTGGCCCAATGGCTGGAGTTTGGCGGCAGCCCCCGGGCAACCATCGCTTTAGACCGTTGTGCTCGTGCTCATGCCTGGTTGCAGGGAAAGGAATTTGTCGCACCGGAAGATATTCAGGCAGTAATCCATGATGTACTTCGTCATCGTCTGATCACCAGTTTCCGGGCCGAAGCTGAGGGAGTTTCCACCAACCAGGTCATTGACCGAATTATTTCACTGGTTCCGGTCCCCTGATGTTATTTTAATCTATTAGCATTGCCACAAAGTTGGCAACGACTGAATCAGACTAGAATACAACGGTTTTGGTATAAATTTCTGTACAGCCTGGAACAATATGCGACCACATCGCGTTTATACGACATTGGAGGAACTCCTCGGACTGCGAATTTCGGCGGCCCGATTGAGCCTGCGCTTCGATAGGAGAAAGCTTCAGCAGCTGGCGGGCACCCATCTTTCCCGCTTTCGCGGACGTGGCATTGATTTTTCCGAGCATCGCCAATACCAGCCCGGAGATGACCCACGCTCCATTGACTGGCGCGTTACCGCCCGTCGCGGCAGAGTCCATACCAAAGTGTTTCATGAAGAAGTGGAGCGCCCGGTACTGATTCTTGTCGACCAGTCCATTAATCTCTTTTTCGGCAGCGACAAGGCGTTCAAATCGGTCGCTGCAGCTGATGTTGCTTCACTACTGGCCTGGGCCGGTTTGAACAAAGGCGACCGCATCGGTGGCGTGGTCTTTTCAGATTTCGGGCATCAGGAAATCAAACCCTCTCGCCACCCAAGGCAGGCGTTAAGACTACTGGAATGCGTGCACGAATTTAACAACCAACTGAAGCTGCCCTTAGACGGAAACCGGCAGTTTGGTCTGAATGACGCTTTAGTGGAACTGCGACGAATCGCCCGGCCCGGCAGCCAGTGCTTTCTCATATCCGACTGGCGACAGTTTGACAGCACGACAGAAAAGCTGTTGTTCGAATTGAAACGTCATTGCCAGCTCCTGGCCTTTCAGGTGTACGACCCACTTGAGGCCTCATTCCCTCCCGGCTCTTTTCGCCTGACGGACGGCATTAACGAACTGGAAATCAATACCGACGACCAGGCTCTGGAGTATCGATTTGAACAACAATTCCAGCAGTGGCAGGAAGACATCGTAAACAAATTTGCCGGCCTGGGAATGGGATGCGCCCGAATATCCACCCAGGAAGATGCCGCCGAAACCTTGCTACTGTTACAGCAAAGCAGCCGCAGCTCAATTGCTTCAACCGGGGTTGCCTCATGAGCATCGTACAGCAACTTCAACTGAACGACGTCATAGAACCTTCTCCGATATCTGCCTGGCCTCCCGCCCCAGGCTGGTGGCTGTTGCTGGTATTGGCACTACTCATGTTAGCCCTGGGAATATACTGGCTCATTCGTCTCCGCCGACACAGAACCTATCGCAGACGCGCATTGACAGCGTTGGAAAAATGCTGGCAAGTGCATAGCGCCAGAGAAGACTATCCGGGATTCAGGCATGCAGCCAATCTGGTGCTGAAACGCCATTGCCTGCAATTAGGATACACCCACACTGCGTCAATGCCGGCTGAATCCTGGCAAAAATTCCTGATGAAAAAACTCCCCCCTCGTTACCATAGTGAGGTGAGCAGTTTCTGTCATTTACTCTACCGACCCGTTGAGACCACTCAACAAGAGGCTAGAGACCAGTATGTCAAACTCCAGGACTGGATCAGGAGGCTAAAGTGCTGACTTTTGCATGGCCCTGGTTATTCATTCTGATCCCCCTGCCCTGGTTGATCCGAAAGCGCACCAAACCCGACGCTTCCAACTCAACCGCCGTTTACGTGCCCTTTTATGACCAGGCCAGATCAGCGCTTGCCGGGTATGGGGGACAACGTACTGCCCGAAATGGTCAACCCCGCTGGCTGAAATTGCTGGCGACTCTGGCCTGGCTGCTTCTTGTCGTTGCCAGCACCCGACCCCAATGGCTGGGAGACCCCATCCCGGTGAAATCCGAGGCCCGGGACCTGATGCTCGCCGTGGACATATCCCCGAGCATGCAGGAAACTGACTTACTTCTGAAAGGCTATCAGGCCACCCGCCTGGAAGTGGTTAAATCCGTCGTGACGGATTTTATCACCCAACGACAGGGAGACCGGGTCGGATTGATTCTGTTCGGTGCACAGCCGTACATTCAGGTCCCCCTGACGTTCGATCTGACAACCGTCGCCCAACTGCTGGATGAAGCAACTCTCGGTATTGCCGGCAACGCCACTGCTATCGGTGATTCCATCGGACTGGGCATCAAAAGGCTACGTGAACGACCGGCCGATTCGCGAGTACTGATCCTGCTGACTGACGGTGCCAACACGGGAGGCGAAGTCAGCCCGGAGCAAGCCGCGACACTGGCGGCAGAAGCCGGCGTAAAAATCTATACCATTGGTGTTGGTGCAGACGAAGTGCTTCGCCGCGGGATTTTTGGTTACCGCAAGGAAAACCCCTCATCAGACCTGGATGAAAGGCTATTGCAAAGTATTGCAGACAAAACCGACGGACAATATTTTCGCGCCCGCAATACCGGTGAGTTGGAGTTGATATATGAATCTATCAACCAGTTGGAGCCTATTGAGCAGGATCAACGGGTATACCGCCCCACCACGGAGTATTATGCATTGCCTTTGGCATTCTCGATGGTATTCCTCCTGATGTTCTGGGCGATTAATTGGATTCTTTCCCACCCACGAATCTCAAAGCACTTTGGCTCCACTGAAGCCGGACTGACAGCACAATCAGCAAAAGGAGGAAAGTAATGCCTGGCCAGTTTCACTTTCTTCGCCCTGAGCTGCTTTGGTTTTTACCGCTGGTGCTGGTGTTGTGGTGGGTACTGAGGCAAAAGGCCCGTCGCAGCAATTCCTGGAACCAGATTCTACCGGCGGAGTTCCTGCAGGCGCTCTCCACTGGCCAGTCCGGCAAGCAGACTTCGGTGCTTACCTGGCTGTGGCCAACCAGCTTGCTGCTGGCCATTCTGGCGCTGGCAGGCCCTACCTGGTATCAGCAGGAAACACCGACAGGGTTGAAGGAAGATCCTGTGGTCATCGTATTTGATCTGTCCCTGTCCATGCTGGCAACCGATCAATCCCCTAACCGCCTGAAAAAAGCACAGCAAAAACTGTATGACATTGTTCAGTATCGTCGCGAAGGACAAACCGGACTGGTCGCTTTTGCAGGCAGCGCACATGTCGTTAGTCCGTTAACCGAAGATTCTGATACCCTCCGCGCCATGATTCCGGCCCTGGACCCGTTCATTATGCCCGAGCTCGGCAGTAATGCGGCTTCCGGCGTACTTAAGGCTGTTGAGGCTCTGGAACAGACAGGGTCCCGCCGGGGAAGAATATTGCTGATGACAGATGGCATAGAGCCTAGTGATATTCCCACCATTGAAGACGCTGTCAAAAAAGCCGGCGCAGAGCTGTCTGTCATTGGGGTCGGTACAGCAGATGGCGGCCCGATCCCGATTCCCAATCGGGGGTTCATCAAACAGAACAATGAAATTGTCGTCGCCAGGCCTAACTTTGCGGACATGCAGACTATTGCGACGAATTCCGGCGGACGATTTACCCAGTTAACACTGGATAATCGTGATATCCGCTACACTCTTCCTGACCAGGAGCTGCTTCTGTCCTCCGACGATGGCTCCGGCCAGACGTCACTCGACTGGCATGACGCAGGTTATTGGCTGCTGTTCCCTATCATGGTGCTGGCCTTGTGGCAGTATCGCCGTTCAGGTATCACCATCATGCTGGCATTAGTGATAACTACCTATCCTGACAACAGTTACGCCATAGATTGGCAGGACCTTTGGAAGACGCCGGACCAACAGGCGCAGGAAGCCTACAATCAAGAGGATTATGCAACTGCCGGCCAGCTCTTCAATGATCCGCTATGGCGAGGAATGGCTCACTACAAAGCAGGTGAATATGAGGAAGCGGCCAAGGCATTTGCGTCAGTCGATACCCCACAGTCTCACTTCAACCGGGGTAATGCACTAGTACAACAACAACAGTTTGAAGAAGCACTTAAAGCCTACGAAAGAGCCTTGAAGGAAGCCCCCGACTTCGAAGCCGCCCGTGACAACAAAGAAAAACTTGAGCAGTTTCTTAAACAGCAGCAACAACAATCGAAAAATTCACCGAATCAGGACCAACAACAAAACGGTCAGGATAACAACTCGCAAGACCAGCCATCTCAAAACCAGTCATCTCAAGATGAAAACACCTCCGGACAATCGGGTGGGCAGGAAAATGAACAGGCAGGCAGCCAATCGCAGCAAAGCCAATCCGACGCCCAGCAGCAGCGTGACCAACAGGCGCAGTCTCAGCCCGACCAAAACTCCGACTCTCAGACTGATGAGCAGAATCAGCAAACTCACGAGAACCAGCAGGCTGATAATGGGAATGAGGAAGAATCTCAAAAAGAAGCGCAACAATCACAGGCATTGTCCTCACCTGAAAATGAAACAGAGCAGTCTCAAGCCAATGAAGAGTCCTCACAAAGCGCCACTCTGGCAGATGAGGCCAGCCTGAAGGACCAGCAGACCGAGCAATGGTTAAGACGCATTCCTGATGATCCCGGCGGCCTGCTCAGGCGCAAATTTCTTCAGCAACATCAATCGAATAACAGGCGGCAGTCAAACGACAACAACGGTCGAACAATATGGTAATGGGTAAACAAGTTTTGGTGGAGAGTCGAAGATCCTTCCGGCAACAAATCATCGCCGTACTATGGCTGATAGTCTCGGCATCAGTGTTTTCTGGCGTCGCCTGGGCGGACTTAAGAGCTGAAGTGGACAGGACAGAGGTCCAGGAGAATGAATCCTTGCAACTGACAGTCACCAGTACCCTGGAGGTCTCTTCCACGCTGGATCTCTTCAGTCTGAATAGTCTGTCTATACCACAACCGGACATCAGTGCGCTGGAAAAAGACTTTGAGATCCTCGACCGGCGTCAGAGTTATCGGGTTCAGATCGAAAACAATCAGAACAATTCCGTGATCACCTGGGACTACACATTATTACCCAAGCGTAGCGGGGAGCTGACGATTCCTGCAATTGAGTATGAGAATAAAAAGTCTTCCCCGATCTCAATCAGAGTGCTCACCGGCCCTCAGGATATCCCCAACCAGCAAAAAGACGTGTTTCTTGAGGCCGAAATCGACTTATCGGAAGTCTATGTTCAGCAGCAGGCCATCTATAAAGTAAGGCTTTTCTACAGCCAGGACCTGATCAGAGGCGAACTGCAACACCCGGATCACCCTGATGCGCTGTTCAAACAGATAGGAAAACAGAAAGAATTTTCCCGCTATGTGGGCACCCGACGCTTTAATGTAATCGAACGGCAATATGTTGTGTTTCCACAGAAAGCCGGTGAGATGGAGATTCCCTCCCTGATTTTTACGGGGACTTTAATGGAGCGTCGAATCGGGCGCCGGATCTATTCCAAAGAATCCTCGCCGTCCGTCAAAATCAACGTTAAAGCGCCACCATCAAGCTTTTCGGGCAAAAACTGGCTGCCGGCACAAAGCCTCAATATTCGAGATGTCTGGAGTGATCCGGCACGAGAAATGAAAACCGGCGATTCAATGACGCGCACCATTTCCCTTCAGGCACTGGGACTGGAAGGCGTACAACTCCCCCCACTTCCTAACGAGAGTCTTGACGGACTACGGGTTTATCCGGAACCTGAGCCCCTGGACACCGAAGAGCATTCCGCCGGAGTGACCGGGCAACGGCAAGAAACACAGGCCATCGTAGCTCTGCAGCCAGGCGTCTATACCCTTCCAGAAGTTCGGATTCCCTGGTGGGATGTGGTAAATGATGAAGAAAGGGTTGCCATTCTTCCCAGCAGAACGATCACAGTCACCGGCGCGCCTACCACCAGAAACCAACCGACGCAGGGACCGCAAACACAGCCGTCGAGCCCGGAATTTGAACAACATCAAACAACCAGTCCTGCAAGCCCCAACGGCTCTTTGAATACCGGAAAAGACACCTTGAATACGGGCGAAGAAAGCAGTCTGATATGGCAGGTATTGTCTGCCATTTTCCTGCTTCTCTGGTTGCTGACTCTTTGGGCATGGTGGAAAAAGCCCGGAAACAGGATTGGCAATGACCAATCCCCCAAACCAACGCCTGCACCAAACGAACGCATTAGTCTGCAGAAACTGGAGCAATTAGCGGCATCCGGAGACCCTCGCTTTCCGGAACAGTTTCTCAACTGGCTTCAGCAACAGCGGAAAATTCTTCCCGTTAGCGAATGCGATGCCCTGCATGACGGCGCCCGTCCATTACTCAATGACATCCAGCGACTTCACTATGGCCAGAACGCTGATCCGTCCTCAGGGCAGAAGAAAGCTGCCGAGGTGACTGAGCTTGCCAGCCAGGTTCTGAGTATGGCCAAAAGCATCCAGGCAAAACTTGAACAGCGACATACAAATCAACTACAACCTTTGTATCCAGAGACCTGAAAATCTCACTGAAGAAGTGCCTGATGCCCATTAGCTGAGGCCCTATCTATTATAGATAGGGCCAGTAAAGTCAGGCCTGTCAGAATGAGCATGACAGATCGAGCTTGTAGGCTGAGAATTTCATCGGATAGATAATGGTGGCCGAAACTTTGAGACTAAGACTTGCTGATCATAGAAGTTTGATGGATAAAATCTGGCGGATAGCGGATATCACTGAATAAGCGAAAACACCTGAAAAACCGAAGTACCCGATTGAATATCAGCAATACCTGATTGTGTAAAAATACTGATGGTAAATTCACCAAAAGGATAACTGCGTATTCCTTTTGGTCGAGTTTCGCAATAGTCTGTTACTTATTCTAATGGTTTGGATACCAGTTCACCGGCGATGTATTGCCTAACACGTAACCGTAGAAACCAAGAATGAGCCTCAAGGGGTCTAGCATGTCCTACCCTGACGCGAAACCTGCCCAAAGCCGAAGATTTCAACACCGTAGCAAGGTTTACCACATCAGAAACATCTTGTTTTTTGCCCTGATTTACTGCACGTGTGGCTGGGCACAGGCAGACGCGATTAGCATCTATACGGAAGAATTCCCTCCCTACAATTACACCAGCGATGAAACCGTAGACGGTGTATCAACCCGGATCATCCGTGAAGTCATGAATCGAACAGGGTTGGCCTATACACTGAATGTTTACCCCTGGACCAGAAGTTACCGGGAAACCCTGGATCACCAGAATACTTTCATCTACTCGATCAGCCGCCTGAAAGAGCGGGAAGGCCTGTTCAAATGGGTCGGAAAGATCGTGCCAGCGGGCTACAGTGTTTTCACCCTGCAAGGTAACCAGGATATTAAGGTGGAAACTCTGGAGGACATGAAACGCTATCGCATTGGTACAACTGTTAACGATGCCAGGGAAGTATATCTGTTGAGCAAAGGATTCGATGTCCGCCACTTTGACCGCTTGAGCGGTGAAGATGCCAACACCCGAAACTACCTCAAACTCAAGGCCGGAAGAATTGATCTTTGGCCGATTCCTGACGCCGTGGCCTACCATATTGCCCGCTCCCAGGGAGACAACCCAAAAAACCGGTTGCGTCGGGTATATGCACTCTCTGAATTATCCAACGGCTATTATCTGGCCACCAACATCAATACCGCTGACCAGGTACTCGAATCTGTCCGGCGCAGTCTGGCACATTTCAAAGCGTCCAAAGAATATATGGCGATCCTGAAAAACTGGGGGCTGGAAGAGCTGTACGAACAATGTGTTGATCGCTACAGCTCTCTACATGCTGCCGATGAATGCTAGGTGCATACGGATCAGAGTTCCCGAATCACCTCCAGAGTTTTCTGACACAGGTAGATCAGATCCTCATCAGAGATAACGTAGGGCGGCATTGTATAAATCAGTCGCCCGAATGGCCGCAGCCAAATCCCCTCTTCGACCAGCCGGGGTTGGATAACCGCCATGTCCACGGGCTCTTCCATTTCAATCACGCCAATGGCGCCTATAATTCTGACATCCCTGATTCCCTCGATCTTCATCGCATCCGCCCACTGGGATTTGAGAATGCCTTCTATCCTGGCGATGTCAGCTTGCCAGTCCTTTTCCAATAACAACTCAATGCTGACGTTTGCCACTGAACAGGCCAGAGGATTCCCCATGAAAGTCGGCCCGTGCATAAATACACCAGCCTCGCCCCGGCATATCCCATCTGCCACCCTGTCAGTACACAATGTTGCCGCCAGTGTCATATAACCGGCTGAGAGCGACTTGCCGACAGTCATAATATCTGGACAGATATCCGCGTGATCACAGCCGAACATCTTGCCAGTACGACCAAACCCTGTCGCAATCTCATCGGCTATCAACAGAACATCGAACTCATCACACAGTTCCCGAACCGCTTTCAGGTATTGCGGAGAATAAATCCGCATACCTCCCGCCCCCTGCACAATCGGCTCAATAATCATCGCCGCCAGTTCATGATGATGGCGCTCAAATAATTCTCTCAACTCACTCAGGTCTTCATCGGTTATCTGCCGGTCGTAACCCATCGGTGGTGCAGGCGCAAAAATATTTTGGGGTAATACAGCGCTGAAAAGATGATGCATCCCGTTCACCGGATCACACACTGCCATGGCGCCAAAGGTGTCACCGTGATAGCCGTTACGCACGGTTATCAAACGATGCTTCTCTGGCTTCTGTTGTGAGTTCCAGTATTGGATCGCCATTTTGATGGCAACCTCTACGGATACAGATCCAGAATCGGCCAGGAACACCTTAGTCAGTCCCTCCGGCGTGAGATCCACCAGATGCTTAACCAGCCGCGCTGCGGGTTCATGCGTTAAACCACCAAACATCACATGCGACATCTGCTCAACCTGGTGGGTAATGGCTTCATTAATTCGCGGATGGTTATAGCCATGAATGACACACCACCAAGAGGCCATGCCGTCGATCAGTTCACGACCGTCCATCAGTTTAAACCTGACTCCTGAGGCACTCTCAACTGGAAACAGCGGTGGTGGATTGATCAGGGAGGAGTATGGATGCCAGCAGTGGGCCTGGTCGATGCGAACAATTTCTTCTGGAGTCAGCATGTATTTCCCGTATTTATGGTGAACGTTTAGTAAAGACCTGCTCTTAAAAAGTCATACTTGAATAGCGTATTAAACCTTTTCTGCAGACATAAAAAAACCGAACTCAACAGGTTCGGTTTTTTTAACGTGCCTGATTGCCGACTATACGTTCAGTACCTCGACCAGCACAGTTTTGATCACAAAGCCCAAAGCTCCCATGCCAAGAGCAGCAAACAGCACCATGGTACCGAACTTACCGGCTTTGGATTTCTTGGCCAGATCCAGAACGATAAAACCCATGAAACCAATCAGAGCCGTAATCAGAACGACCAGGCTGATATTCTCAAATTGCTCAACAGTCATTAGTCTCTCCTCCCAAAAATCGGGAGCCATTATACGGTCAACGGTTAATAAGTAAACAGAATCTTACGAGGTTTTTATATATCAATCAGCTATAAACAATAGAGGATCGTCGAAATTACTTTCGACTCAGAAGGTTAACGGCTCACAAAAATACAACAAAGAAGCGCGTTATTGACCATTGTCAGTTAAACAAAAGACTGGTTCATGTTATACACTTAAAGTTCCATGAGAGATTTGAACCAATCCCGCTGCCGGGGGTGGATAATAGCTAAGGAGTCAGTGAAAAACTGCCTGCGTAGCCATTGCGGCGTCGCCGAAGATATTCAGAAGTTCCCTGACACCAGCTAAATCCAATAACAGTAGCACGAGCTTTGTCCCGCTCTTGAAGTGGTGCAAACAATAATAAAAGCGAAATTACCTGAATATGAGTCCGACTTTCCGCTGTCTTCTAACGGGAATGGGCCTTGCTCTGGCCGTAAGCTTGGCTTCTGCGTCAGAACCTGTTGCCTGTTTCTCCACTGCAGAGGTCCCGCCCTGGGGTCTTGAAGACCCTCAGGGACACCCTGCCGGTCTACTGTCAGTACTGGCGGAACGCCTTGGCAAAATCAGCGGCATCCGCATCATCAATAATCTCCGCCCCTATCCCAGAACCATTGATGAAATCAGAAAAGGTAAAGTGGACTTCGCTGTCATGTTCGCCGGCCCCAGTTCAGACTCCATTGGCCTACCTATAGGAGTGGTGACGAATATGGATATCATCATGGTGGCCAGAACCAGTCATCCGAAAGTTCAAAGTCTGGACAATATGGCAGGGGAGCTGGTGGGTTATATCCGGGGCTCCCTGTACGGAAAAGCTTTTGAAACCAACACCAGCATTAACAAGATCCCAGTATTGGACATGGGTCAAGGGCTACGTATGCTGTCTGCCAACCGCATAACTGGTATGGTGGGCACAGATCAGGCGTTATATCACGGCCTTAAAAACGAACGCATTAATCCGCTGATGTTTCAGCCGCTGTTGGTGTTGGGAAGCGCCCAGGCAGTCCTGTACTTCTCACGGGCCTCAAGCAACAAGGCCTTAATCGAACCGATTCAGAGCGCCCTTCAGACCATGCGGGAAACGGGAGAGTTACAGGATCTTTTTGCCCTGCCGGGTAAGCCGGCAGAGCACTTTATGGCTCATTAGGGTTTGCTGAGCGTTGCTTGAATTATCAGATGGATCGCTAGTGATCGCGGGTAAACACCCATTCATCACCCTGGCTCATTTCGGCCCGGAAACGATACCCTTCCTCGTTAAAATCCTTTAATCCTTCCGGCTCGTCAATCCTATTCTGGACAATATACCTGGCCATCAGACCTCGGGCTTTCTTTGCCCAGAAACTCACGACCTTATACTTATCCCCTTTAAGGTCCTTGAATACAGGAGTGATCACCCGAGCATTCAGCTTCTTGGGTTTCACAGACTTGAAGTACTCGTTAGAAGCCAGGTTCACCAAGATCGGATCAGACTTTTCCTGCAACTCATCGTTGAGCGTTTCGGTAATCGTGTCTCCCCAGAATTGATAGAGATTGGTTCCCCGAGGGTTCACCAGACGAGTGCCCATCTCCAGCCGATAAGGCTGCATCAGGTCTAGAGGCTTCAGCAGTCCATAAAGACCAGACAAAATACGCAGGCGCTTCTGGCTTTCCTGCAAATCCTCTTCGCTAAGGGTTTCGACATCAATGCCTGTGTACACATCCCCTTTGAAGGCAAACAGGGCTGGCCTGGCATTTTCGATCGTAAAGGGTACGGACCACTGCTGATATCTATTGGCATTCAAGGTGGCCAGGTCACTGCTGATACTCATCATTTCAGACAATTCCCAGGGCTCCTTGCCTTTCAGTACATCAATCAATTCAAGACTGTGGTCAAGAAATGCGGGGACGGTAGATTCAACAGAAGGAATATCGGATTCGTAATCCAAAGTCTTGGCAGGAGATACAACCGTTAACATGCAGCCCTCAATATACTGTTCAAATAATCCACAAAGGCCTGATGATCAAATGGCCAGTTCAACTCTTCTTCACTCTGACGACAACCCAGTACGGGAATACGTTCAGCGTACAGAGTCATCATTTTGTCTGATTCGCTGATATCCGCATAATTTAGAAAGACTATGTCGGCGATAGCCGGATTGGCTTCCAGAACTTCGTTGATAATCCCCTGTGCATCGTCACACAGATGACAGCCAAGAGTTCCATACAACATGAGATCAATCGTCATTTCAGAGCGATTCCAGAATTCAAAAAAGGGGATGCTATCACATCAGGTCATTTTCACAACTTGTGAGGTTTCGGGGTCGAGCAAAGGGGATGTAGCTGATAACCGGTCTACCGGCTCGGATTATATGCTGTTAAAACTGGGGGACAGCCCTGTGCTAGCCACATAGCCCTGAATTTGATGGACAAGCAGATCATATCAGCCAGGTACATCAATAAACCTGACTGATCTGGAACCAGACTAATCAATAGGTGCGGATGCGAATATAGGCGTCGTCGCTGAACTCAATACCTTCCAGGTGCACGCTGCCCATCGTGGCACCACCCACCTGCCCCATAGGACGGATATTGTTAAAACTTACCCTTTCTATGCGGTTTGGCAATGTGACATTGAAATAGCCGTCTTCGGTCATCAAGGGTTTGACGCGGTCAGGTTCTATCTGGACACCCTCAACTTCCACATCCGCATCCAGCACATTGGCGATAGGGAAAAAGATTTTTCCAATTGAACCCATGACTTCAACCCCGTCCAGTCCACCTTCTTCCTCAAACTTTTTCATTGCTTCTTCATCGACCTGGGCCTCCTGCAGACGGGTGAAAATATCCACCACGTCCTGCTGAATCCCCTGCGCACTGACGGCTCCCATCTCAGACTCATCCATCGGACGCAGGCCTTTAGTCCGTTGTTGGGAATGTTCCACCTGTTTAACAGGGACAGCCTGAACCGGCGCTGTGGCGGCAAAGGCGACTAATGGCTGCAGAGGCGTCACAGCCATGGCGACAAAAGCGGCAGCATAACGATAACGACTTTGATGCTTCAGTGTGCGAGAGAGTTCTTTCTCTGAGATCCACCCTTTTTCAATCAGCAATTCACCCAGACGCATTTCGCGCAGGTGTTGCTCTTTCAGAGCTTCATTCAGTTGGGATTCGGTGATATATCCACGATTTACGAGCAGACGCCCGAGACGCGATTTTTCAAGCGAATTTTTATGCACCGCCATAGCGACACTCCAGAGTAGTATTTGAGTAGTTTTCTAAGCATGGAAAATGGATTGAATTTTGTACAGCCGGTACTCGTTATTTTTTGTCACTTTTCATATAACTAACGGTAAACGGGCCCTGGAACGTTAAATTTTGTAGCAATTTTCGCCAAAGGGTAAAATCCTGCTGGTTTTGCTTTTCTCTTGAGCGTAAAAGCCTCTATTATCAGGGTTGCCCGACAGGAAAAACGAAGCGTTTACTACCAGCCATGACGTTCACTCCTCGAAGTGAGTATGGTGGGTTGATAAAACATAACAAAAAAGGGCAACAGTCCACGGACCCGGAGAGGAATGCTTTACAACGGATTTTGGAGGCGTGAGAATCGAGGATTTGTAGAGGGGTTGTACAGGTTTCCTGCTTTTATTGATCCAAGAGGTGTAAATGAATAAGTTTCTGATCGCTGCTACGTTGTTTGTCGCCACTTGCTTCCTGTCCACATTCAGTCACGCTCAAGGTTCGGTTATTGCTATAATCAAGACCAATCAGGGCGACATTAAAATTCTGCTCGATGGGGATAAGGCTCCTGAGACTGTCGATAATTTCCTGAAATACGTGGATGCGGGTTTCTATGATGGCACGGTGTTTCACCGCACTATCGCTGACTTTATGATCCAGGGTGGTGGTTACGACCAGCAACTGGCGGAAAAAATCACGCTGCCTCCTGTCAAAAATGAATCTTCCAACGGACTTTCCAACGTCCGGGGAACTGTCGCCATGGCCAGGAAAAGCGCACCAAACTCGGCGACCTCCCAGTTTTTCATCAATGTCGTCGACAACCTTTACCTTGATTACCAGAACGGCCGGTCTGGCTACACTGTTTTTGCGAAAGTGGTTGAAGGAATGGATGTGGTCGATAAAATTGCCAACACCAAAACCGTTCGCAAAGGTGCATTTACGGATTTGCCGGAAGTCCCAATCGTTATACAGACCGTGGTGATTGAACAACCCTCATGAAGCCCCCAGGAATCAAGGAAGCCAGTATCGACTGGAGTGATGACAGTACGCCAGTCTCGGACCAGTACCAGGACGTCTATTTTTCCCGCCTGAATGGAAAAGCAGAAACAGAACATGTGTTTATCAACGGTAACCGGTTAAGGGAGAGATATCAGTCTCTTCCCCCGGGTAGCCGCTTTGTCATTGCCGAAACAGGATTTGGCAGCGGCCTGAATTTTCTTGTTGCCTGGCAGATCTGGGCCGAAGTCGCACCAAAGGATGCCAGTCTGCACTTTGTCTCAGTCGAAAAATTCCCGCTGAAGCTTGCCGATATGATACGCAGTCATGAGGTATGGCCTGATCTTGAAGATTATGCCAGGCAGCTTCAATGCCAGTTACCCCCATCGGTAATGGGAACCCATCGCTGCCAGTTCGAACAGGATCGGGTGAGTTTAACGGTTTACCACGGCGACGTACTCAAGTGGCTGAAATCTCATAATTTCACAGCCGACGCCTGGTTTCTCGACGGATTTTCTCCCAAACAGAATCCGGACATGTGGTCTGACGAGCTGTTTGCAGGCATTGCCGCCCATTCCGCTGAATCCACTACCTTTGCCACATTTACTGCTGCCGGTTTTATTCGGCGTGGTCTGGCCGCATGCGGCTTCAATGTTTCCAAGACCGAAGGTTTTGGCCAGAAAAGAGACATGACCGTTGGGCATATGGGCGCGGCAGAAACTGCTCCGATCAGCAGGGGTCTGGCCACATCCTGCAGGATAACCATCATTGGTGCCGGACTGGCTGGTGCAATGACCGCTTCAACTCTGGCACGCCGGGGCTTCCAGGTCACTGTCCTGGAACAGCACGAGCAACCTGGCGCTGGCGCATCGGGTAATTCACAAGGCGCTCTTTACATAAAACCTGCTGTGGACTGGAACCCACATACCCGTATTCATCTGGCCCACTACCTGTTTGCCCAACGCAGCTTTCAGCACATTTTACAACTACCGGAACACCTCTGGTCCGCCTGTGGCGTAATTCAGCTGGCTTTTAATTCCAAGGAAGCACAGAGGCAACACAAGTTTGTTAAAAAAACCGATTATCCAGACAACATTGTTTATCCATTAACTGCAGATGAAGCCAGCCGTCTGGCGAACACAAGACTATCGCAAGGCGGATTGCATTTTCCCAATGGAGGTTGGGTAAACCCACAGGCACTTTGCCGACACCTTCTGGATCATCCCAACATCAACACTCGGTTTCTGACCCATATTACGGACTATAACTTTCTAAATGATCAATGGCAGATTCTTGATCACAACGGGGTACTGTATCAGGCTGACGCATTGATATTGACCGAAGGACACAACAGCAACCAGAATCCCCTGCTGCAGGATTTGCCGTTCAAGTCCATCAGAGGGCAAATCAGTTACCTGCACACCTATCGGGAATCCACAGAAAAGGATTCGCCCCCACTTTCCTATCCACTTAAAAAAGTCATTTGTGGTGATGGATACGCTCTACCAGCGGTACAGGATAAAATCGTTTTCGGGGCCTCCTTTCATCCAAATTCCGAAGCGACTGACGTCACAACAGGAGACAATCAGGAAAACCTTAACAAGCTCCGTCAAATCTCTGAGGAATTGTTTGAGGCTATCAGCCCAGTGCAGTCAGATATCCAGGGACGGGCCGCAGTCAGGTGTGCATTACCTGACTATCTGCCGGTGATAGGACCAGTAATTGCTAAAAGCGGGCACTCCGTGGAGGGCCAACTACCAAGGCTTTTTGTGAATACTGCCTACGGCTCAAAAGGACTGGCTATTGCGCCTTTGGCAGGTGAAATCATCGCGGATATGATTGAGGGCGTCCCACTGCCTATTGAAAATTCGCTATTAAAGCGACTTGCTCCGGACCGGTTCAATAAGGGAAACTAGGGGTCTGTGGTCGTTTCAGACCCTAGGGACTGACTAAAGAGGCAAATTAGCCTATGTCTGTATATGTGGTGGATTCCGGGCGCCGTGTAGTGACACCGCTAAGGGTGGACCCGAAAATCAGGACCGTGGAAGAGCTGGACAGTGTCACCGCGATGCATCCGATCGGGGTTGCTGATGCTGGCCCCCATACTGAGCTTTACTACAACCAGCTTGAGCCTGGCGACACATCCGAACAGGACACTGCCGCGTCGTCGCCCCGAACGGAACGGAGGCACCAACCCAGGATCAGCGCCATCATGAGCAGTCCGGTACTGCTTCTGCAAAGTGACTGGTCAATTCAGCACGCACTGACCTTCATGGACCAACACAGCATCAAGCACGGACCAGTCACCAAGGATGAGGAGATTATCGGTCTTCTTGCCGAAAACGATCTATTGAAAGCCTCTCTCACACTAGACGATTCCACCACAGTCGAAACGATCTGCACTCCCTATCTGGTTATCGAAGGTTCAAACCCGGTAGCCACAGCCTGTATGGCAATGCTGCACCAGAATACCAATGCCGCGATCGTTCGTAACGGTGCCGGTCAGATGATCGGCATACTCACCACCAGTGATATTCTGAAATCTCTCGCAGATCTTGAGCTGGAAGTCTGGGCCTAGGGCACTTTAAACCCGCCTCTTTATTTAGATCAGCAGCCGTCAGTACTCTCACGGCATTCCGCATAATGGCTGATACCGTCCACCACGGACAGGTTTTCGATCTTCAGGTAATTGGTTCCCCCGACTTCCTCCTGGGACACACCAAAGACTTTTCCGAACAGTGTGGGCATGACTTTCACCAGACGCTCATTCCCGGATGAACCGGTCTGATGTGCCCAGACCTCTTCAAACATTTCGATGTCCAACTCTTCGTTGTCCACGATATCGTAACGCACCACCCAACCATCTTCGCCGCCGGCATTATCGCCAAACAAATCTCCTGTACTGAAGCCGGAAGCATAGACCTGGGACTCCACTTGTTTGGCGTCCAACGTCCGATCATCACCACTGCTTCCCCACTGTTCAACAGCAGTAATTTCGGAAAGATTCCGGTGATACACCAGGAAAGCATCCCAACCCCCTTTGTTGCTTGATAACCGGGGAATCGCACCTTTGGTCGCCCCCGCCAGGATTGCCCCGGTAGGAGCCGGGTTGACCGCATTGACTTCATCATCGGCGTCGGACCCGTATTCGGCAGAACGGCGCAGGGACCCATCTTTGGACAAGGAACGCATCTGAATATTGTCACCACGATCGCTTGAGGATCGCTCTACGATAGCAAAGGTAGAGAAATTACTGGGACCGTCCTGTGCTACATGATTCAGGTATTCATTCAGATCGGTGCCGTACTGTACCACGCTGGTCACTTCACCATTGGAATCGACCTTCATGGCAAAGCCATCAATCCCGCCGGCATTGGTTCCTCCAAGGAAACCTCCGTGGGTTCCTCCTACAATATTGATATTGTCTTCGCCATCAATGGACAAGGACTCCGCAAAATCGTCCTGACTGGTACCAATCTGGCGCTCCCAGACCAGCTCAAAGTCTCCAACACCGTTCACATTCTCGTATTTCTGCACCAGGATATCATCCCCGCCCAAAGTAAAATCACTTCCACTGGGTGCTGATGCGATCACCTTATCGACTGTCGCCACCACATACAGGTTGATGATTTCATCGTTGGAAACGTCATAACGATCAATACCGAAATCATTGAGCACGATATTGACGTCATCCTGTTGGATAGTGAGAGCTCGCAGTAGTGAGTCTCCCAGACTGCCGTCCACCACCAGGCCCCTAGTACGGCTGAGATGTATAATATTGGCCACCGCGTTCGAACTGCTATCGAAGTTGCGATAACCCACATAGACATCACCTTTGTCGTCAGTATAGGCCTCCACCACTTCAGCATTGGCACCCATGGCCACGTTAACATCGGACAACCACTCGTTTACGTAGACTTTGAGCGTGGATTCTGAAGCCCGGACAGTATCCGTATCCACCCACCCCAGGGTCAGAAATTCATCCGTGTCCCCATCATCACCACTGGTGTTGTCCGGCGCATTCAGAAAAATCCGGGCTTCGGTAATCCCTTTAGCGAACTGCACGGTGTAATTGGAAGGCGTGATGACAAGGTCGTCATTGGCGCCGGTATCAATATCAGCATCACCGCTGTTGATGGTCAACACCTCAAATTCGGCCGAGACTGACTGCTCAGGTACCCGGTCCAGTGTTACGGTGACAGGTATGGTGATGGTGCGTCCGGCAGAAGACTCTGTCACGGCCACCTTGGGAACAGCAAAGGAAACAATCGGTTCATTGTCTTCGATCGTGATCGTGGCGCGACTGGACACATCCGCATCCAGCTCTCCCACTTGGTCAATTTCCAGATCAATGCCAAAGTTTTCATCATCTTCAGCGATCAGATCATCCACCACAAACAACATGATATAACAGGTGGTTTCACCGGCCGGTATAGAAAAGTTTCCATCCTTGACCGTCACGCTGTCGCCATTGGTTTTCTGAACGGTTTCCAGATAATCCGCCCCGCTCTGTGTCTTCAGATCTACCAGTGAATACGACCCCAGCACATCAAGATAGAACGGGTCGCTCAAAATCACTGGCAGGAACTCCAGTCGAACTTTCTTGCCATCCCAGGCATCTGGATCAAGTTGGTTCTCAACGAAATAATCAATATCGTCATCGGTAAACAGATCATTGCCATCAGCATCCTGCATACAGACCCGGCCCGGTTCAGTGTCATCGGCGGCATCTATAACACCATTGCCGTTACTATCGACTTTATCCTCCGGAAATGTTCCCTTGTCGCCCTCATCGATAGAACCGCTGATATCACTGAAACTGACCTGACTGACTTCAACACCGAATTCCACCGTCGCCACGGTATTGCCATCGGTGACACTGAGTATGATGGTGTCAGAATCATTGAAGGTATCGTCCGCCCCAGTCGCACCAGGAATACCGCGAAGCACCACGCCTCTGCGCAAGGCATTATCAATCAGATCGGTTTCCAGCCAGTCCGGCGCATTGGTCAGGCTGTAATTCAAGCTCCCATCGCCACCATCCACGCCCACTTCGTAATAGTACTCGACTCCCACATAGGCCTCTCCGGGAATCGATCCCAGAATCCGGATAGGCAATACATCGCTTTCGCCTTGTGAACCACACCCAGCCAGCAAAACGAATATCAGCGAAACAACACCTGAAAGGCTGATCCTTGAGAATCGACACATAGAAATCCTGCAATCTTGTTATAGATTTTTACAGAATCTTATAAAAGTTTGTTTTTTGTAACCATATCCGGGTGTCTGAAACCAAACCCGGGTCACATAGAAAGGTGATATGAGAAACATGGAAAGGTATAAGAGGAGCATAGAATGATGCTAACACCCTCACCTGTACAAAAGGCTAGGGCTAAACCTGAAAACTGCATGCAGTTCGCAACAACAGTTTTCAGGTACACCTATGGGGTTCACAGCCTCTACAATCTCAGACTGGCAGGCCTATTCACCTTTCCACTCTTTGACCTTGGCCAGAAATGCTTCTTCGTTGTATACCTGAACTCCCAGCTGCTCGGCCTTGGTGAGCTTGGAACCCGCTTTTTCACCGGCCACCAGGAAGCTGGTCTTGGCAGAGACACTTCCGGCCGCCTTTGCCCCCAAAGAGACCAACAGGTCCTTGGCTTCATCACGGGTCATGTTTGTCAAAGTACCGGTCACAACAACGGATTGTCCATCCAGCGGCAACCCTTCCCGGCTTACCTGCTCGATATCCTGCCAATGGACGCCATGACTCCTCAGTTCCTCGATGGTTTCCAGGTTATGAGGCTGCTCAAAGAAGCTCTTGATATGCCCGGCACTGACCGGCCCGATATCGGAAACCTCTTCGAGGTCTTCAATGGTGGCTTGCTGCAGCTTTTCCAAAGAGCCGAAATGATTGGCGAGTGTTTTCGCGGTTGCCTCCCCCACCTCGCGAATACCCAACCCGAAGATGAACCGGGGCAGCGTCGTGGACTTGGCTTTTTCCAGGGCTTTAATCAGGTTTTCCGCTGACTTCTGCCCCATTCTTTCCAATGCAGCAATATCCGCCACTCTAAGTGTAAACAGCGATGCCGGCGTACTGATCAATTCTTTCTCAATCAGAATATCCACCAGTTTGTCGCCCAAACCTTCAATGTCCATCGCCTTCCTTGAAGCAAAGTGCTTGATCGCTTCTTTTCTCTGGGCAGCACAATAAAGCCCACCAGAGCATCTCGCAACGACCTCTCCTTCAAGCTGGATGATGTCAGAACCACATACAGGGCAGGTTTCAGGACGCTGAATGACCGCCGCGTTCTGCGGCCGTTTTTCAGGTACCACACTGACGACCTGGGGAATCACATCCCCCGCCCGGCGAATCACCACACTATCGCCGACATGCAGGTCTAGTCGTCGAATTTCGTCCATATTATGCAGAGTGGCATTACTCACCGTGACACCACCCACAAACACGGGATGCAAGCGCGCAACTGGCGTCACCGCACCAGTCCGCCCCACTTGAAAGTCCACCGCTTCCAGAACGGTCATTTCCTCCTGAGCAGGAAACTTGTGCGCAATTGCCCAGCGCGGTGCCCGGGAAACATATCCCAGAGCTTCCTGGAGAGCCAGGTCATCGACCTTGAATACAACACCATCGATGTCGTAAGCAAGTCCGTCCCTTTGCTGCATGATGCTGCGATAGTATTCCAGGCAAGCCTGGGCACCCGTGACTCGTTCTGTGAGAGGGTTAATTTTAAGCCCCCACTCCTTCAGCTTTTCCAGAATCTGGCGTTGTGACCCCGGAAGTTCTCCACCCTCCACAAAGCCGACACTGTAGCAGCACATTTCCAGAGCCCGGGTGGCAGTCACTTTCGGGTCAAGTTGTCGCAGACTCCCTGCAGCGGCATTTCTCGGATTGACGAAAACCTTGTCGCCTTTTTCCAGCGCTTTTTTGTTATAGGCGTCAAATGCCGCCCGCGGCAGATAAATCTCTCCACGGACTTCCAAAGTTCCCGGATAGCCTTCCCCTCGCAGCTTTAAAGGAATGTTTGCCACGGTTTTCACATTGGGCGTGATATCTTCTCCCGCGGTTCCATCCCCCCGGGTCACACCACGTATCAAACGTCCGTCTTCATACCATACACTGATAGCAATACCATCCAGCTTCGGTTCGCAGCAGTAGACGACTTCCTCCTCCCGCTTGAGACGATCCCTCACACGACGATCAAAATCCAACAGATCCTGCTCTTCAAACGCATTATCGAGGGACAACATCGGCAACCGATGCTCTACCGTTTCGAAACTATCTGAGGGCATTGCCCCCACCCGCTGGGTTGGCGAATCCGGTGTAATAAGATCGGGAAACCTGGCTTCCAACTGACGCAGTCTTTGCATCAGCCGGTCATATTCGGCATCAGGAACGCTGGGATCATCCAGCACATAATAACGGTAGTTGTGGTCTTCGATGGCCGCACGAAGGCCCATAGCTTCTTCTGAAGCCGCTTGAAACTCTTGACTCATGAATGGTCCTAAACCTTGGAAGCCTAATGTTTAAGAGCTCTCTGTATGTACTCCAGAAAGCTCTTAACCACGCCTTGAAAGAATGCTCTTTAATAGCTCTTGGTAAAAAAGCTTTTTTACACCTTGGAAGATAGTTGCTTGCGCTCGAATTCCCGAACCCTCTGACGGCAATGCTCAATCGTCTGGCTGGTCATGACACTCAGGTTTTCGTCCTTGAGCTCTCCGTCCAGATTTCTGACGATGCACTGGGCGGTTTCGATCATATAATCGAATGCCTGCATGCTGTCATCAGGGCCAGGCAGTCTGATAAAAAAGCTCACGCCTGGCGTGGTACTTTCATCCATGTCCCTGTCAAAGGTTCCAGGCTTCACAGCATTGGCCATACTGAACTGTACCGGCCCTTTATCGAAATCATATTCATGGCGATGGTATATAGACATTTCGCCGATCTGCATTCCGCAAGCTTCCACCAAATGCCTGAGTTTCGAGCCTTCGAACCCTTCCTGCGCTTTGGCCAGCACGTTGACGACAATAATTTCTTCCCTGTTATTGTCTTTGGATTTACGGCTTTCCTGCCGCTTGGCCTTCCTGTCTTTACTCTTCTCTTTGCTTTTCTGGTGTTTCTGATGAAGACTTTCCTGAATGGCATCCATGTTGGTGGATATTTTTTTCAGGAAACGATCTTTGAAGTCATTGTGCTTTTCTTCAGCCCGCACCGGCTTGTCTTCTACTTCAGCATGCAGCTCAGACGAGTCGTATGCTTCCTCATCCCGCGACGAAGCATATTCAGGCGGCATTGGTTCTACCGCCTCGCTTTGATCCTCCCACTGGGGATCAGCCCTCAGAGGCTCCTCACTGTAGTATTCGGATTCCTTTTCCGAGAAATAGGGCTCTTCATGCTCTTCGCGGATGTACTCATGCTCCCTGGGTTTCGATGCATAGTGCTCTTCGACATACTCTTCAGCATTCTCTTCGACATCGTCGTCCTGGGAGTACCGATCCTGAGACTGTTCTTGAGAGTAGCCTCTCTGTGAATAGCTCTCTTGTGAATAGCGGTCTTCAGCATATTCCTCTTCAGAATCATCCTCTTCCAGGTCGGCATAGGGCGATCGTTGTTGACGTTCATCGTCCATTTGATCCGGATGGCGACTGTCCTTGCCTTCTCGCACAACTCTGAAACCACTGCCGGGGAGTTCCGGATTAAATCCATCGTCAAGAGGAGTGTTTTCGAAATTCCCACCCATGCCCTGGGAAATTTCCATCGAGTCGCGCCGGGCACGCCGGGCACGGCGAACACCGTCCAGCACAACGATGATTATGATTAGGACACCGAGAATGACCAGCCATTCCCGTAAACTATTATCCATTCCCTAAATTACCTCGGTAAAAGCGTTTTCGTGGATCGCCTTTCGGCCCTGTATCGCCTTAATTTCGTCGCTTCTGGCGACATAATTTATTCAATTCCAGACACCATTACAATTCAGGCGTCAGAGTTTATTGATTACTAAATGGATATCCATATCTGACAGGCCTTTAACCCATCTTGACTAGGACGTTTTAAACGCCCCTAACTGCAACTGGGAGTCACATCAAAAAGGTCACATTAAAAGCCAATAATTTGGTCACATCACGCTGTGGTGATGTGGAACAACATCAAAGTTCTGCCAAAGCAGCGGCTTCTTCAACGTCCACCGATACCAGACGAGACACGCCAGGTTCATGCATGGTCACCCCCATCAGATGGTCCGCCTTTTCCATCGCGATCTTGTTATGGGTGATATAGATAAACTGCACCTGATCGGACATTTCCTTCACCATGCGAGCATAGCGCCCAACGTTGGCATCATCCAGCGGCGCGTCCACCTCATCCAGCATACAGAATGGTGCCGGATTCAACTGGAAGATCGAAAAAATCAGGGCGATAGCGGTCAGGGCTTTTTCTCCCCCTGACAGCAAGTGAATCGTACTATTCTTCTTACCCGGAGGCCGCGCCATGATCGCCACACCGGTTTCCAGGAGATCTTCCCCGGTCAGCTCCAGATAGGCGTGGCCACCGCCAAACACTCTTGGAAACAGATTCTGCAGCCCCTCATTGACCTGATCAAAGGTTTCCTTGAATTTGTTCCGGGTCTCTTTATCAATCTTACGAATGGCGTTTTCCAGGGTTTCCAAAGCTTCCTGCAGATCTTCATACTGGCCATCCAGATAGACCTTACGCTCGGATTGCGCCTGATACTCATCAATCGCTGCCAGGTTGATCGCGCCCAATCTGGAGATTTTGTTGCCAATTTGCTCAATTTCGTCCTGCAGCGCCTGTTCGGTATCTTCCTCTGCCAGCATGGGAAGCAATTGCTGGATATCGAAATCTTCCTCGGCCAACTGATCTCTCAGTGTATTTTTTCGAATATCCGCTTCCCGCTGCCGCATGCGCATGGACTCAATCTGTCCCCGCTGATCCTGAATGGATTGCTCATTGCGGTGGCGTCTTACTTCGTCATCCTGCATGGATTTTTCAAGGTCCGACAATTTATCCCGCTGGGTCGACAGAACCTGTTCCTGCTCCAGCCTGAGTCCCAAAAGACCTTCCAACCGCTCATGCAGATCCTCTTCCGGTGCCTGATGGGTACTGAGATTTTCCTCCACCCAGTGCAACCGGTCTTCGGAACGTTTGATATTCACCAAACCTTTCTCAAGCGCCTGCTTCACCGAGTCTCGGCGCGTGGTCAGCGCACTGACCCGTAGTTGCAGTTGATGAGACTGCTCACGATCCTGGCGCGCCTGGGAACGCAGGTTATCGAGTCTCTGCCGCGCACTGTCACGCTGATTGAGCAGCGTTTCTTTCTGCTCAACACATTCTTCCAGCTCCAGCAGAGATTGTTGCCAGACTTCCCGGCTGAGCTTCAACGATTCATTTTCTTCCGCCAGTTGTTCGTCGATTTGCCCCACTTCACTTGCGATATGCGACTGACGCCGTTCAATCTGTTCCTGCCTGGCTTCCTTGGCACTGATTTCCGCTTTGATCTGAAGCTGCTGTTTATTCAGTTCCACCAGTTCCTTCTGATGATTTTCCGCAGTAGTCTCAAAGTCTTCGAGTTGTTGTTCGATACCAGAGCGTGCTGCGGCAACCTCATCCATATGGGCACTGATCACTGCCAACTGCTCATCAATTTCCGCCAGCCTTCGGGCTCGGGTCAACACACCGGCAGTAGAATGTTCCGCATGAGGCCCCTGCATCCAGTGACGGGCAATCCGGGAACCGTCGGGAAGCACGAAGTATTCTTCATCCCCCAGTTCATCCAGCCTGCTGAAAGCATTCTCAAAGTTGTCACAGGCCTTGGCGCCATCAAGCCAGTATGCCACGGATGTCTGACAGGACTCTGCGCCGGTATTTCCGGAGAACTGAGCAAACACATTGCTTCGGGTAACATGCTCAGCAATCAGACAAACACCGGGAGCCGGCGGTTGCTGAATGGCTTTCAATTGCTCTGACGGGAGTACTCGAGCCTGCAATCTCTCATGCAATAAAGATTCGACGGCCGTTTCCCATTGTGAATCAGCTTGCAAAGAGTCAGACAACAGCGGGGCCTGATCAGCACCCACCTGCTGTAGCCACTGCGTGGCGCTTTCATTGATACTGGCCTCATCATTGGCCTGTAATGCCAGCAATGAAGACTGCTCGCCTCGGAGTGTCTGGTCCTGGGTACGAATATCATTTAGCTGGCGGGAATATTCTTCCAATCTTACCCGGAGCGCTTTTTCAGACTGGCGATGGGACTCATGGATCTGATTCTGATCTTCTAAACGCAGCTCCAGCTCCATCAGCTGTTCCCTGAGCATCTCCAGAGATTCGCTGTCTCCCAAAGATTGCGTGGCATTCTTTTCTTCCATGAGTTTGCTGCGGCGGTCCTGCAGTTGTTGTATCTGTTTTTCCGCCTGCTGAATGCGCGACTGTTCTATCTCGGCCGTTTTTTGCAGATCATTGTTACGGTGAGAAAACTCATCCCAGGAATGCTGCCAGTTCTGCATGGCCTCTTCTGCTTCCGCCAGATGATCTGCGGAAGTCTCCGAGCGCATCAGAAGTTCTTCAAGCTCCGGTTCAAGTTCCAGCAGCTCTTCTTCAGACTCGGTCAGTTGCTCCTCTTCCAGCGCACGCTCTTCACGCAATTCTGTGAGGGTCATCTGTAATTGTTCAAGTTCAGCCTTGAGTTGTTCTTCCCGTTCCCGGGCACTCTTAATCTGCTGTTCTATTTTGGCGATTTCAGCTCCGGTACCGTAATAGTCTGCCTGCGCCTGATTGACTGCCTCTCCCGCTTCCTGGCGTTGCTGTCTCAGCGTCTCCAGTTGGCTGTCCACATGAGTACGTTCGTACAGCAGCCTTTCCAGATCCACTTCTCTGTCCCGAATGGAATTGGCCAGTTCGGTAGATTGCCGATCCAACTGATTCCATTTGAAACTGTTCAAAAGTGCCTTTTTGTGCCGCTCTTCGGTTTTCAACTCTTTATAGCGTTCAGCTGCCTTGGCCTGGCGGTGCAGATGCTGCAGCTGTCGGTCAAGCTCTTCACGGATATCGGTCAGGCGGTCCAGGTTTTCGCGGGTACGCTTCATGCGGTTTTCGGTTTCCCTGCGCCGCTCTTTGTACTTGGATATGCCAGCCGCCTCTTCTAGGAAGATGCGTAATTCTTCAGGCTTGGATTCAATCAGACGGGAGATCATCCCCTGTTCAATGATCGCGTAACTTCGAGGCCCCAGACCAGTTCCCAGAAACAGGTCGGTGATGTCTTTCTTTCGACATTTATTATTGTTGAGAAAATAGGCCGATTGGCCATCTCTGGTGACTTTACGTTTAACGGAAACTTCGTTGTAGCGGGCGAATTCGCCCTGAATAGTGCCGCCGGTGTTGTCAAAGATCAGCTCAATGGTCGCCTGTCCTACCGGTTTACGGGAGTTGGAGCCATTGAATATGACATCCGCCATCGACTCGCCTCGCAGATGCTTGGCGGAGCTCTCCCCCATGACCCATCTGACAGCGTCAATGATGTTGGATTTGCCGCAACCGTTCGGCCCGACCACTGCCGACATGTTGTTGGGAAAATGCACCGTTGTCGGATCGACAAAGGATTTGAAGCCGGCAAGCTTGATGGATTTCAGTCTCATATCAGATTTTGCAGGATGAGAAAAAGAATTGCGTACAACGTGAGGCTGGAGTTTAGCGGATTCCCAAAGGTCAGACCAGCAGCAGTTCTTTCAAGCTGCGGAGACAGCCACCAAGCCGCCGCAGGATAATCGCCAGATCATTACAAGATCATCATCTAAACTGCTGAAAAAGAGGCTGTTTGCCAAAAGCCATATAGCTCCCCCCTCAAGAAATCCTGAGGACAAGGATTTATGCCCATCAACATAAAGGAAAACCAATGTTGGTTCGACTAGCAGGTTACCTAATACCCTGTCAGGCAGCTGAGCGATCTTCGAGAACGGAAAGTACGAGATCTTTCTGGTGCTCGGCAAAACTATCAATGACCAGCTTGAGGCCCGACAGGTCGCGGGCCTTGACCGCTTTCAGAAGTCCATCATAAAAATGCAGGGATTGAATCAATTCATCCCGTCTGGAATGCATCGCCAGATAATAGGTCCGGCTGATCGAGGGCCGAAGATTTTCCAGAGTTTCCTGAAGGTATGGGTTATCGCAAAAACCCATGCACATATCCATCAGTTCGAATGAATGATCCACCACGGACTCAATGGAGGCATCCGGGGTCAGAATAATGGTGTTGATCCGCTGAATCTGATCACTGACCGGCTTCAGATCAGTCTCTTCCCAGGTTGTCGCCACTTTGCTGGCCAGCATGGTCAGGAGAACGGCAAACATATCATACAGAGAAGCCACCTGATGTGGGGTCAGGTCAGATACCACCGCCCCCTTGCGGGGATAGATCTCAATCAGGTGGCGTCTTTCCAGAATCAAAAGAGCCTCCCTGACTGATCCACGGCTGACATCCAGATCACTGGCAACCTTCAATTCCTGAATTCTTTCAAGCGGCTTGAGTGTGCCTACCATGATTAAACGACCCAAATGCTGCGCGATCTGTTCAGCCAGACTCTCTGGAGCTTGAAACCTCATATCCTACCCACCCCATCTATGGGGCCATTAATGAACACAAATGAACTGGCGATAAACGCCAATTGCTACCGAAACTGACAATAAATACTTCACCAGATTAGCCGTAGAGTCAATGATCATCCTACAAGGCCGCTTTGACACCACACCTTCCAGCTCTGATCACTTGTTGACCACACCATACCTATTGTCCTACAATCCAACATTCAAACAATAAAAAAGGAAGAAATCATCATGCTGAAGCATCTGCCTCATCAGGTCGCACTGACCGTCAAGAAATGGAGCTATCTGTTATTTCTTGTACCTGCACTCCTGCCATTTATCAGCCACGTTCTTGGCAACCATTTTGACAATCACAACCTATGGGCCTTTACCACGGTTACATTTGTATTTGGATTAGTACCGCTGCTCGACCCAATTATTGGGAAAGACCCAATCAACCCGGATGAACAGGATGAAGTCCCCACAATGGAAGAAGATCCCTTCTACAAACGACTCACACTTTTGTCTGTTCCCCTCTATCTGATACTCGTTTTCTGGAGTGCACATATTTTTACCGCGGAACAGTTTAACTGGGTTGGCAAATTGGGCTGGATGCTGTCAATTGGAACCGTCGGAGCGCTGGCCATCACCATTGCTCACGAGTTGATTCACAAAGATGAGAAATTAGAGAGGCTATTCGGCGGGGTTCTACTCAGCCTAGTAAGCTATGGAGGGTTTAAGGTTGAACATTTAAGAGGGCACCACGTGAATGTATCCACTCCTTTGGATGCATCTTCAGCGCGCTTTAACCAATCTCTGTATCAGTTCCTTCCTCATGCTTACCTGCACAATTTTCTGAATGCCTGGAAGCTAGAGAAAAAACGCTTGTCAAAAAAGGGGAAATCTCTGCTGTCATTTCAGAATGAATTGATCTGGTGGTATGGCTTGAGCCTCTTTTGGCTAATCTTGTGTTTCGCTTTCTGGGGAGTTGGCGGCGCTGTGTTTTTTCTGGCACAAAGCTTTGTTGCCTTTACTCTTCTGGAAATCGTGAATTATCTGGAACATTACGGCTTGCATCGTCGCAAGCTGGAAAATGGCCGCTTTGAGCGAGTTCAACCGGAACATTCCTGGAACTCAAACTATTTTTTAACCAATCTGTTTCTGTTCCATCTACAGAGGCATTCCGATCATCACGCCAATGCCAAACGTCGTTATCAGGTTCTCAGGCACTACGACCATGCCCCGCAGCTACCTGCTGGCTATGCGACCATGGTATTACTGGCCCTTATTCCTCCACTTTGGTTTAAAGTCATGAATCCCAAAGTTGAAGCCTATTACCAGCATGAGCACCACCAGCTTCAGTAGTGTCACTGCGCCCAAGCATATCTTTCCCTATACAATGAAAAGAACTCCTGAGAACGGCAGAGCCTCACCTCTGCCGTTCAGGGTGGCTTTTCCGATCAAATATCTGAATCCCCATTCGTCATTTTTTTGGCATTCGGCATTTCTTTACCCTATTCGACGTCATGAAACCGTCTACTTTACGACCACATTCTGCCGCAGATTTATCTATATTATTGTTATTCCTAGCATTTTAAAACTGGCATTGAAAATGCTTAATGTTTGTATGAACCAGATGTTTGCCGGTTGGTATCAAAGCGTGAAAGCAGGAGTCTCTATGCCAAATTCAAGATCTGACAGTCGGAAGCCCACGGGCTCACGCCTGGCCTTAGCGCCAAGCCCAAGCGCCCGTCAACTGAACACGGAAGATCTATCCCATATCCTGGTACGCAAACTCCAGACGACTTTGGAAACAGAGCAACTGATCACATGGTTTGTTGAAGGCGTATCCCCTTTGCTTGGCGACATCCGTTGCAAATTCGAGTCGACATTAATAACCGTCAATACCGGAACCGCGGACAAGGCTCGCCACACTGCCAGTTACAACCTTACTCTGGAAGGAAACCCGCTCGGCCAAATCGAGTTTCAAAGGGCTGCCAAGTTCACAGAGGAAGAACTGGCTTCTCTGGAAGCATTGCTTGGATGCCTGATTTATCCTCTCAGAAACAGTCTTCATTATCATGAGGCAGTAAGTGCCGCCATGACAGACGCCCTGACTGGCATAGGTAACAAGCGATCATTTGATTATCAGATTCATCGCGAAGTGGCTCAAGCCCGTCGTTATGGATCGATATTGTCGCTCCTGGTGTTTGACGTGGATTTCTTTAAATCCATCAATGACAACTATGGTCACAACGCTGGTGATGCAGTGTTAAAACAGTTAACTAAAGTGGTGGTAGACACCTGCAGGGATAGCGATATGATATTTCGCATGGGGGGCGAGGAATTCGCGCTGCTCTTACCCAAAACCGGTCTGGCTGGGGCTTTGACTATTGCGGAAAGAATTCGTGAATCTGTAGCTCAAACGGTCTTCTGCTATGAAAGCCAGAAAATCAGCGCCACAATCAGCCTGGGAGTGGCCTGTCATGAAGGAAGTGAATCCCGCTGTAGCCTGATGGAGAGGACAGACAAGGCACTCTACCGAGCCAAACACCTTGGCAGAAATAAATCAGTGATTGCCGACAACTACCAGGATCTAAGGGAAAGATGTGAAGAGTCCGCCGATCAACTATCTATCTAAGTTGATTTAGGCAGACCTGTTTCACAACAATTGTTCTTCAGAGCAATCTGTTTTGAGAAAAGCCCAAACTACTGGTCGGTGGCCAATCGGGGGGGGACAGGCATCATTTCTTCGGAGAGGGTCGGCGTCCCCGCTCCTTTTGAGCCTTCTTCACAGACCCCGCTCCCCCTTCAGCCAGCTTTCTGCGACCAGAAGGCTTACCTGACGGCTTTTTGATCTGATGGCCTGATTTATTCATCTGACGCTTAAGTTTAGCCTTATGCTGAGGGTTCAACTCAACGACTTTCTTGGGCTTTAATCCTGCCATCTCATAAAGAACATTGACGTCTTTCTGGGACATAAGCTCCCAGCCTCCGACTTTGATGCGGCTGGGCAGAAAAATAAAACCATATCTCACCCGCTTCAACCTGCTGACCGTAACACCCTGAGACTCCCAAAGTCGGCGCACCTCTCTGTTCCGCCCCTCCTGCAGAACAACATGGAACCAGCGATTTGAGCCAGTACCGCCAGCTTCACTGATATCACTGAATCGTGCCGGCCCATCCTCCAGAAATACGCCTTCCTTGAGACGACCAATCATTTCCTCATCCACTTCGCCCAGGACACGGACCGCATATTCCCGATCAATTTCAGACGAGGGATGCATCAGCTTGTTGGCCAATTCGCCATCTGTCGTAAATAACAACAGACCGCTGGTATTAATATCCAGCCTGCCAACGGCGACCCAGCGCCCCTGAACCGGACGGGGCAAACGACCGAATACCGTAGGTCGACCTTCAGGATCATTCCGGCTGGTAACTTCGCCTTCAGGCTTGTTGTAAACCAATACCAGGGTTTCTTCCGCCACTTCATCGGGTATAGGATGGCCGTCCACGATGATTTTATCAGCTCCTGAGACACGGTCCCCCAATTTGGCCACGTGACCATTCACCCGAACCCGCCCCTGCGAAATCCATTCCTCTACCTGCCTGCGAGAACCAACTCCTCGACGGGCAATAACTTTCTGCAGTTTTTCATCAACGGATTGCGGCATATAACACCTGAGTAAAAAAAATTAAGGGACTGTTCAAACTAATGAAGCGTTTTATCTTGAGGTAGTTCAGGAGACACGGCAGGCTGCTCTGCCTCCTCTTCGTGGATTGTATCACTATCAGAATCATCACCGGCATCTGTATCTGCTTCAACACCTGCATCTGTTTCAACACCTGTATCTGTTTCAACACCGGCCAGATTCAACTCCAGAGACCGGCCGATCTCATCCAGATCTCTCACTTCCGCCAATGGCGGTAGCTGATCCAGACTCTTCAGATTAAAGTAATCCAGAAACTGCCTGGTGGTGGCAAACAATGCCGGTTTTCCTGGCACATCTTTGTGGCCGACAACTCTGACCCACTCTCTTTCCTGAAGGGTTTTCATGATCTGAGTGCTGACTGCCACACCACGAATATCCTCAATATCACCTCGGGTAATAGGCTGCCGGTAAGCAATAATTGCCAGCGTTTCAAGTAATGCCCGGGAATATCGTTGTGGCCGCTCTTCCTGCAGCAACCCCACCCAGGGCGCGAAGTCTGCCTTAATCTGGAAACGATATCCACTGGCAACCTCGGTAAGATTCATAACACCATCCTGGTATCTGAGCTGTAATTCGGTAACTACAGCCCGAACGTCATCTCGGGATGGCTTCAGGTCATCCTCACTCAGCAATGCCACTAGCTGCTCAACCGACATCGGCTTTTCTGCTGCGAGCAATATTGCCTCAATGACATTATTCAGGGTCATTATTCACCTCTAATCTCGGCTCGGAATATTCCTGATCGTCCCTGTCTGCGTTTTCTAACCCAGTGCCTTCAATTACGTTCGGGGTTTCAAAAGCCCCTTCCGCAGTTGCACCTTCATCCAGTCCTTCAGACGGCCCTTCTTCCGATGGCTCATCTGTATCCAGTTTGTCGCCTCGGGCACGCACATGAATCTCACCGAAGCTCTCTGTCTGTACCAGTTCTACCAGAGACTCTTTTACCAGCTCCAGAATCGCCAGGAAGGTCACAACAACACCTAGCTTGCCTTCTTCCGCCTTAAACAGATCAACGAAGCGGGTAAACTGATCGGCAGATAACCGATCAAGCACCTGTGTCATACGTTCACGGGTAGATAGCTTTTCTCTCTCCACCTGATGATGCTCAAACAGTTCAGAGCGTTTCAGCACTTCCCTGAAAGCCAGCAGCACCTCCCTCAGATCTACGTCAGGATGTTTCTTTACCTTGGTGATTTTGGGAACTTCGGGCTGGGCTTCTGCAAAGTCACGCTCCATCCGAGGCAGTTCATCAATGTTTTCAGCGGCCGTTTTGAATCTTTCGTATTGCTGGAGTCGACGGATCAGTTCAGCTCTGGGATCATCTTCCTCTTCCTCGTCAGACTCTCTCTTTGGCAACAGGAAGCGAGATTTGATCTCTGCCAGCATCGCAGCCATGACGAGATACTCTGCTGCCAGTTCAAACCTCATGTCCTGCATAATATGGATATATTCCATGTACTGACGTGTTACTTCGGACACATCAATATTCAGAATATCCATATTCTGGCGCCTGATCAGATACAGCAGAAGATCCAGAGGCCCTTCAAAAGATTCCAGAAAGACTTCGAGGGCATCGGGAGGAATATACAGATCCTGGGGAATTTCAGTGACTGGCTTCCCCTCGACAACAGCCAGCGGAAGTTCCTGTTGCTGCGGAACCTGCTGCTGGTTGTCGGGAGAGTTCTGTTCAGTCATTCAATTATTCGCCAGGCGATTGGGTGAAAGGCGACCTGCGACTGGCAGGCCAGACCCTTATTCGTAGGAAAGCCCCATGGCACTACGAACTTCGTCCAGTGTAGACTTTGCCGCATCACGCGCTTTATCCGACCCTTCCGCAATAATACTGCGAACCAGCCCCGGATCATCTTCATAGCGCAGAGCGCGGTCACGTATTGGACGCTGCTCTTCAATCACGGCATCTGCGACAGGCTTCTTGCACTCGATACAACCTATCCCGGCCGAACGACATCCAGTCTGAACCCAGTCTTTGGTACTATCATCAGAATAGACCTCATGGAGCTGCCATACCGGGCATTTTGCCGGGTCACCCGGGTCTGATCGACGTACACGTTGAGGGTCCGTCTGCATGGTCCGGATCTTTTGGGAAACCGTATCCGGATCCTCCCGTAAACCGATTGTATTGTGGTAGGACTTCGACATTTTCTGCCCGTCCAGCCCCGGCATTTTGCTCTCAGGAGTTAGCAAAGGCTGAGGTTCCGGTAAAATCACCTTGCCGCCGCCTTCCAGATAACCGAACAAACGCTCGCGGTCCCCCAATGAAATATTCTGTTGGTCCCGCAATAGTGCGCGAGCAGTTTCCAGGGCCTCGGTGTCTCCCTGTTCCAGATAACGCTTACGCAGTGATTCATAAAGCTTGCCGGCCTTTTTACCCATCTTCTTGATGGCCGCAATGGCGTTTTCCTCAAAACCGGCTTCTTTACCATAGATATGATTAAAGCGGCGAGCCACCTCACGGGTCATCTCAATATGAGACACCTGATCAGCCCCAACAGGCACATGCCCCGCACGGTACACCAGAATATCGGCGCTTTGCAGCAATGGATACCCCAGGAATCCATAGGTTGCCAGATCTTTTTCCTTCAGTTTCTCCTGCTGATCCTTGTAGGTAGGAACCCGCTCTAGCCAGCCCAGAGGTGTAATCATTGAAAGCAGCAGATGGAGTTCCGCGTGCTCCGGCACCCTGGATTGGATAAACAAAGTCGCCGAGCCGGGATTGACTCCCGCGGCCAGCCAGTCAATCACCATATCCCAGGTAGACTGTTCGATTCCGTAGGGATCGTCGTAGTTGGTAGTAAGAGCATGCCAGTCAGCAACAAAGAAAAAACACTCATACTCATGTTGCAGTTTAACCCAGTTTTTCAGCACGCCATGATAGTGCCCCAGATGCAACTTCCCGGTCGGGCGCATTCCTGACAAAACCCGACTTTGCGAATCTACAGATCCCAAAATAACTCCCAGATGATTGTCATAGTAGCTTTAACAGTGAAAAACTGGGGATGTCCCAGATTGTTTACAGCCACATTTGTTGTAGGTTGAAGGGCGGATTATAAACACAATCGGCCAGGAGTTAAACGAACCTTATGTGAAATACGCAGACATAAAAAAAGCCGCATAAAGCGGCTTTTTCTAATCAGGCAGGATTATTTCCAGCCAGTCAGTTCGGCCAGAGCCTTACCGATATCAGCCAGACTGCGAACAGTCTTCACACCAGCATCTTCAAGCGCTGCAAACTTCTCTGCCGCAGTACCCTTACCACCGGCAATGATGGCACCAGCGTGGCCCATACGCTTACCAGGAGGCGCAGTAACACCTGCGATATAGGAAACGACCGGCTTGGTGACATTGTTCTTGATGTACTCAGCAGCTTCTTCTTCTGCTGTACCGCCGATCTCACCAATCATTACGATTGCTTCAGTCTGCGCGTCATTCTGGAACATTTCCAGGATATCGATGAAGTTGGAACCAGGAATCGGGTCACCACCAATACCGACACAGGTAGATTGACCAAAACCGAAGTCAGTCGTCTGCTTGACCGCTTCGTAGGTCAGTGTACCGGAACGGGATACAATCCCAACCTTGCCAGGCTTGTGAATGTGGCCAGGCATGATACCGATTTTGCACTCACCCGGAGTGATAACGCCCGGACAGTTCGGGCCAATCAGGCGAACGCCCAGCTCGTCACACTTCACTTTGGCGTCAAGCATGTCCAGAGTCGGGATACCTTCAGTGATACAGACAATCAGTTTGATCCCGGCATTGGCTGCTTCCAGGATTGAATCCTTACAGAAAGCCGCTGGCACATAGATCACAGAAGCTTCGGCACCAGTCGCTTCTACTGCTTCTTTAACAGTGTTGAATACTGGCAGATCCAGGTGAGTCTGACCGCCTTTTCCAGGAGTCACACCACCTACCATCTTGGTTCCGTAGGCAATTGCCTGCTCTGAATGGAAAGTTCCCTGAGAGCCGGTAAAGCCCTGGCAGATCACTTTGGTGTTCTTGTCGATCAAAATGCTCATTATTTACCCTCCGCTGCTTTAACCACGGCTTCAGCAGCATGAGTAAGACTTTCTGCCGCGATGATATTCAGTCCACTGTCTGCCAGTCTCTTGGCACCCAGCTCAGCGTTATTACCTTCCAGACGTACAACAACCGGTATTTTAACGCCGACTTCTTCAACCGCACCGATGATACCGTCAGCGATCAGGTCACAACGTACGATACCGCCGAAGATATTAACCAGAACCGCTTTGACATTGTCGTCAGACAAAATGATTTTGAACGCTTCTGTTACCCGTTCTTTGGTAGCGCCGCCGCCAACGTCCAGGAAGTTTGCCGGAGCACCGCCGTGCAGCTTGACAATGTCCATGGTGCCCATGGCCAGGCCTGCACCGTTCACCATGCAACCAATGTTGCCGTCCAGAGCAACATAGTTCAGTTCCCACTTGGCTGCGTGAGCTTCGCGTGGATCTTCCTGAGAAGGATCATGCATTTCGCGAATTTTAGGCTGACGGTACAGAGCGTTGCCGTCAACATTCACTTTTGCGTCCAGGCAGTGCAGATTACCCTGCTTGGTGATCACCAGTGGGTTAACTTCCAGCAGCGCCAGATCCAGGTCCTGGAACAATTTCGCCAGACCCAGGAAAATTTTGGTGAACTGTTTTACCTGATCACCTTTCAGGCCCAAAGCAAATGCCAGTTCACGACCTTGATATGGCTGAGCACCCGCCAATGGATCGATCTCGGCCTTCAGAATTTTCTCAGGCGTTTCCTCGGCCACTTGCTCGATTTCCACACCGCCTTCAGTTGACGCCATGAACACGATGCGACGGGTACCACGGTCTACAACCGCACCCAGATATAACTCCTGATCAATGTCAGTACAGGATTCCACCAGAATCTTGTTAACTGGTTGACCTTTCTCATCCGTCTGGTAAGTAACCAGATTTTGACCAAGCCATTTTTCCGCAAATGCCTTGATTTCCTCTTTGGAAGAAACCAGCTTTACACCGCCAGCCTTACCGCGACCACCAGCGTGGACCTGGGCTTTGACAACCCACTGGTCGCCACCAATTGAGTCGGCTGCAGACATGGCTTCCTGCGCTGATTCACAGGCAAACCCCTTGGAAACAGGCAGGCCGTAGTCCGCAAAGAGTTGCTTAGCTTGATACTCATGAAGATTCATAACGATTTCCGCTTTAAGTCAGCTTATGACTGATTTCCACCCGGTGATATCTCTGCAGACCCCACCGGATGGACCTGTTAAAACAGCTGAAAGGGGTTTGCCCTTCCCTACTGCTAATTAGCGCTTCTTGCGCTGAGCTACATGGATGGCGTGACCATCCACGGCCAATGCTGCTTCGTGCACCGCTTCGGAAAGCGTTGGATGTGCAAACACAGTCATGGCCAGGTCTTCTGAACTGGAGCCGAATTCCATTGCGATGACCGCCTGGGCAATCATCTCGGAAGCCTGTGGACCCATAATATGGACCCCCAGAATACGGTCAGTCTCTTTATGGGCAACAATCTTCACCATTCCCATTGTCGCATTGGCCGCCATGGCGCGCCCATTTGCCGCAAATGGGAAGGTCCCGACTTTGTATTCCTCGCCCTCAGCCTTCAACTGCTCTTCAGTTTTACCAACCCAGGCGATTTCAGGATGGGTATAGATAACCCAGGGAATACAGTCGTAATTGACTTTGGCTTTTTGGCCAGCGATACGCTCAGCAACCACAATACCTTCTTCAGAAGCTTTATGCGCAAGCATTGGTCCACGAACCACATCCCCGATAGCCCATACACCAGGCATATTGGTCTGACACAGGTCGTTGACGTAAATAAAGCCGCGCTCGTCGAGATTGACACCGCTGTCGGAAGCCAGCAGATTATCGGTCACCGGAGCACGGCCAACAGCAACAATCAACTTGTCAACTTTGACTTCGTGATCACCTTTGCTGTCACTGTAGGTCACTTTGACCACACCGCGCTTAACTTCAGTGCCGGTCACACGGGCCTTCAGTCGAATATCCAGACCCTGTTTGGTGAACTGCTTCATGGCATCCTTGGCCAGCTGCTGGTCAACAGAGGCCAGGAAATTGTCCTGAGCTTCCAGTACAACCACCTCAGAGCCCAGACGGCTCCAGACGCTGCCTAATTCCAGACCGATGACACCTGCACCGATGATACCAAGACGCTTGGGCACAGTTTCGAAATCCAGTGCACCACTGGAATCCACAATATGTTCGCCAATAGGTGCCGGTGGAATTTCTGCAGGACGAGAACCTGTTGCAATGATGACATTTTCAGCATCATAGACTGTGACTTTCCCGTTGTTGTCGGTGACTTCCACCTGCTTGTTTGCCAGCAGCTTACCGTTACCGTGAATAGACGTAATACCGTTAGCCTTGAACAGAGAAGCGATTCCTCCAGTCAGGTTTTTTACGATATTGTTTTTACGGTCCAGCATTTTGGTGACGTCCATGGCCACATCTTTGACCTGAATACCGTGCAGATCAAAATCATGCTGTGCTTCTTCATACTTGTGGGAAGACTCCAGCAACGCTTTCGAAGGAATACAACCCACATTCAGGCAGGTACCGCCCAATACAACTTTGCCGCTGTCGCCAGTCCATTTTTCAACACAGGCAGTTTTCAGGCCCAGCTGTGCAGCACGAATCGCTGCTACATATCCACCAGGACCCGCACCGATGACGATCACATCGAACTTATCAGACATATCAGTTTCCAAATTCTCTTTTAAGCGTTTAAATTTCCAACAAAATTCGAGCTGGATCTTCCAGAAGGTCTTTGATCGTCACGAGGAATTGCACTGCTTCCTTTCCGTCGATCATACGGTGATCGTATGACATTGCCAGATACATCATTGGCAGAATCACGACCTGTCCATTTACAGCCATGGGACGCTCCTGGATCTTATGCATACCCAGAATCGCAGTTTGTGGTGGATTCAGAATTGGCGTAGACATCAGCGAACCGAAAATTCCACCATTGGAAATGGTGAAGGTTCCACCGGTCATATCCTCGATGGAAAGCTTTCCGTCACGGGCTTTCTTGCCATAGTCAACAATAGAGGACTCAATATCCGCCAGGCCCATCTGATCCGCGTCACGCAATACCGGTACCACCAGACCACGCTCAGTTGACACTGCCACACCGATATCCTGATAACCATGATAGACAATATCGCTACCGTCGATTGATGCATTGACTCCTGGAAAACGCTTCAGCGCTTCACAAGCAGCCTTAACGAAGAAAGACATAAAGCCAAGCTTGGTGCCGTTATGCTTCTTCTCAAAAATATCTTTGTACTGCTTACGCATATCCATGATCGGCTTCATGTTGACCTCATTAAACGTGGTCAACATGGCAGAATTATGTTGCGCATCCAGCAAACGCTTGGCGATACTCGCGCGCAGACGAGTCATAGGCACCCGTTTCTCAGGTCTGGCACCTGCAGGAGAATCAACAGCAGGCATCGCACCGGAGGTCGACGGTGCTGCAGTAGCAGCTGGCGCTGAAGTAGTGGCAGCTGGCTTGGAAGCGCCACTCTCAAGATGCTTCACAACATCTTCCTTGGTGACTCTTCCACCTTTGCCGGACCCTTGGATAGTTGCCGGATCCAGATTGTTTTCGTCAACCATTTTACGAGCCGATGGGCTCAACAGCACTTCACCAGCAGAAGCGGCCGGCTGAGCAGTTTCCTGCGCTGCCGGAGCGGATTCAGCGGCTTTCTCTGGCGCTGCTTTAGTACCAGAGGCGCCTTCAGCAAAGATTGCTATGACTTCTTCACTCAGTACTGTTTCGCCTTCACCCTTGATAATTTTTTCAATCACACCGTCTGCTGGTGCAACAACTTCAAGTACGACTTTGTCCGTCTCGATATCGACCAGCAGCTCATCCCTTGCTACTGCTTCGCCCGGCTGCTTGTGCCAAGTCGCAACCACACCGTCTGCGACAGATTCCGGGAAAGTGGGAGATTTAATTTCGATCGCCATCTTTTATCCTTAGTTTTCAGCGCCTATTCAACTGTGAAGGCATCATTAACGAGTTTAGATTGTTCTTCTGCATGTACATGACCGTATCCAGCAGCTGGTGATGCTGATCCCGGACGGCCGGCATAATGCAGATATACTTTGGGATGAGTCTTGCCGATAACAGCTCTCATATGGTGCTGACTACAATACCAGGCACCCTGGTTCATCGGTTCTTCCTGACACCAGACAATCGCATCCAGTTTTTTGTACTGAGAAAACACTTCTTCGAGGTCATCTTCCGGGAACGGATAGAGTTGTTCAATACGGACAATTGCGGTATCGGTAATTCCATCAGTGCGACGCTTGTCCAGCAGGTCATAGTAAACCTTACCGCTACACATGATGACCCGACGAACGTTCTTCGGCTCAATCGTATCGTCAACTTCAGGCAATACTGTCTGGAAGTGGCCGTCGGCCAGTTCATCCAGAGTGGATATCGCCTCTTTATGGCGCAAAAGGCTCTTTGGACTCATGCAAACCAGAGGCTTACGCAGCGGTCTTTTTACCTGACGACGCAACATGTGGAAAACCTGGGCGGGTGTCGTCGGAACACAAACCTGAATATTATGCTCGGCTGCCAGTTGCAGGAACCTCTCTAACCGTGCAGAAGAGTGCTCAGGACCCTGCCCCTCATATCCGTGTGGCAACAGCAGAGTCAGACCACATAGGCGTCCCCACTTGTGCTCACCACTGGTGATAAACTGATCTATCACCACTTGAGCACCATTAGCGAAATCACCGAACTGCGCTTCCCAGATCACCAGAGTTTTGGGGTTGGTAGTGGCATACCCGTATTCAAAGGCCAACACTGCCTCTTCAGACAGATACGAGTCATGAATATCAAACTCAGGCTGAGATTCGGCGATGTGCTGCAATGGCACATAGGTGGAACCGTCTTTCTGGTTATGCAGAACAGCATGACGATGAGAGAAAGTACCGCGACCAACATCCTGACCGGTCAGACGTATACCGTTCCCCTCGTGAAGCAGCGTGGCATATGCCATGACTTCCGCATACCCCCAGTTAACCGACATGGCTCCCTGAGTCATCTTTTTGCGGTCGTCGAGAATTTTGGAAACCTGACGCTGGGGTACAAAACTCTCAGGCAGCGTGTCCATCTTTTTCCCAAGACGCTGTAACGTCTTCATGGAAATTCCGGCTTTACACTTTGCAGTCCACTTGTGGCCGAGGAAAGGCGCCCAATCAACAAACATTTCCTTGTTGGGCTCTTTCACCAGACTTCTGACGACATGGTAACCGTTATCCAGCAGATCTCGGTATTCGTCTTCAATCTTCTTCGCCTCTTCCTCACTCAGGACAGCATCCTCGACAAGACGCTTGGCATACAGTGTCTTGGTCGTGGGCAAGCTACGAATTTTCTGATACATCAGAGGCTGGGTCGCTGACGGCTCGTCTGCCTCGTTGTGACCGCGACGGCGATAGCACAACAGGTCAATGACCACGTCCTTTTTGAAGGTGTTGCGATAGTCCATTGCCACCTGAGTCACGAACAGGACCGCTTCGGGGTCGTCACCATTCACGTGGAATATCGGCGCCTGAACCATCTTCGCAACGTCTGTACAATACTCAGTAGAACGAGCATCTTCACGGCGACTGGTCGTGAAACCAACCTGGTTGTTGATGATGATGTGAACAGTACCACCCACACCGTAACCACGGGTCTGGCTCATCTGGAATGTTTCCATCACAACGCCCTGACCTGCGAAAGCCGCATCACCGTGCATGATGATCGGCACAACCGAATCACCCTGTTCATCATCACGACGATCCTGTCTCGCCCTGACGGAACCTTCCACCACCGGAGACACTATCTCGAGATGGGACGGGTTAAAGGCCAACGCCAGATGGACTTCACCACCAGCAGTCATGACATTTGAAGAAAAGCCCTGGTGATATTTCACGTCACCGGAACCATCATCCAGCAAACGCTTACCTTCAAATTCGTCAAACAAATCTTTCGGGTTCTTACCAAGCGTGTTGACCAGAACGTTCAAACGGCCACGGTGCGCCATACCGATAACAATTTCTTTGGCGCCGTAACTTCCGGCCCGTTGAATCAGCTCATCAACAAGTGGAATCAGACTCTCCGCACCTTCCAGGCCAAACCTTTTGGTCCCTGGGTAGCGGGAGGACAGATATTTTTCCAACCCTTCTGCAGCAGTCAGTCGTTCTAGCAAGTGAATACGACGTTCCTTTTCATACACGGGATGGCTTCTCACCGATTCCAAACGCTGTTGCAACCAACGTTTTTCATCGGTGTTGACGATATGCATATATTCCGCACCTACCGTGTCACAGTAGGTATATTCCAACCCCTTACGAATTTCTCCGAGTGTCATGGTCTCGACACCAAAACACAAAGAACCCGTCTGGAATACAGTATCTACGTCAGCCTTCGTCAGACCGTGATACTCAAGTTCAAGGTCTGCGACGTTTTCACGCTCCATCAGACCCAATGGATCCAGCTTGGCAATCTGGTGACCACGGAATCGGTAGGTATTGATCAGTTGGAGAACTTTAACCTGTTTACGCTCGTGCTCAGTGCTGACCATAGAATCCGGACTAGGTTCTACGGCAACAGAACGGCGCTTGGAAAGTTTCAGAAACTGTTCACGGATGACGGAATGGGGAATATCCTGGGAGGGTAGACCCTGGTCGATTGGAAGCTTGTCGAAATAATTCCGCCACTCTTCAGGGATCGCATTCGGATCAGTTAAATAGGTCTCGTAGAGTTGCTCAACATAGGCAAAATTCCCTCCCGCCAAATGGGAAGTCTGCCATAGCTGCTCCATCGTGCTTTCGTGCATATCGCTCGCCTTGCTAGGAAGTGGGGAGCTGATGGAGAGTGTAGATCTTGAACAAACAGTCGTTTTTTGTGCGCGCAAGAGCCACACCCATCAAGTCTGCGGACTATTCCGCTTCCCCATAGGTTTACACCAGTAGGCAGCTCCGCCTTACCGCGAACCTACCTGACTACTTTATTGCTGCCACCTGCCTTTCAGGCAGGCGACAGCATGCAATTAGCTACTTAGTATAGACAGCTAATTCAGCAACGACCGTAACAGTAAAATTTATTTTAGTTATAGCTATTATTTATAGCTTTTTTAATAATTATGTGGCGCGTTGTAACAGCATATTCCGGATGTGACCAATCGCCCGGGTTGGGTTCAACCCTTTTGGACACACGCTAACACAGTTCATGATACCTCTGCAGCGGAACACGCTAAATGGATCATCAAGTCCGGCCAGTCGCTCGTCAGTCGCCGTATCCCGACTATCCGCAAGGAAGCGATAAGCCTGCAGCAATCCCGCAGGACCTACAAACTTATCAGGATTCCACCAGAAAGATGGACAAGACGTTGAACAACATGCGCACAGGATACACTCATACAAGCCATCAAGCTTGGAGCGATCTTCCGGAGTCTGCAGACGCTCAATCGCCGGTGCCGGCGAATTGTTCTGCAAATAAGGCTTAATCTTCTCGTATTGCTGATAGAACAGTGACATATCAACAACCAAGTCCCGAATAACCGGCAAACCAGGCAAAGGGCGCAACACCAACTTGTTGTCCTTCACCACCTGAGACAGTGAAGTAATACACGCCAGTCCGTTTTTGCCATTCATATTCATACCATCAGAACCGCAAACCCCTTCGCGGCATGAACGACGATATGCCAGCGTGGAGTCTTTCTCTTTCAATAGAGCAAGAACATCCAACACCATCAGATCCTTACCTTCAGGAATTTCCAACTCCACATCCTGCATGTATGGTGCTTTGTCGGATTCAGGATTATATCTGTAGATACTTACCAACATTTTCTATCTCCCCTGTTCTCTTAATAACTACGTGCTTTTGGCGGAAATGCGTCCATGGTTTTTGGCGCAAAATTGACATCCCGCTTCCCAACACGTTTTTCCAGTGGGAAATAAATTGAATGTTTCAGCCAGTTCTCGTCATCCCGCTCGGTAAAGTCGTTACGGGCATGAGCTCCACGACTTTCCTTACGCTCTTCGGCTGCAACGGCAGTTGCATAAGCAACTTCATAAAGATTTTCAAGTTCAAGCGCTTCAATCCTGGCGGTATTGAACGCCTGACTCTTGTCTTCCAAGTGGGTATTCTTAACCCGTTCACCCAGCTCGTCCAACAGCTTGAGTCCTTTCTGCATACTTTCGCCATCGCGGAACACACCGAAATACAGCTGCATGGTGTCCTGCAGATCTTTGCGCACTTCTGCAATTGATTCGCCCTGACTGGAGGCGTCAAGTCTGCTCAGACGAGAAAGAGAGTTATCGATATCAGACTCAACTGCGTCGTCAGTACCGTAACCGTCTTTCAGCATTTTTTCGATATGCAGACCAGCTGCACGACCGAATACGACCAAATCAAGCAGAGAGTTTCCACCCAAACGGTTGGCGCCGTGTACAGACACACAAGCAGCTTCACCGCAGGCGAACAATCCGTCGATTTCAATATCATTGCCATTGGCATCCTGGGTCAGCGCCTGACCACCGATGTTAGTCGGAATACCGCCCATCATATAGTGACAGGTAGGTACAACAGGGATTGGCTCTTTGGCTGGATCCACGTGGGCAAATGTTTTCGACAACTCAACGATGCCCGGCAGACGTAGGTTCAGAGTTTCTTCACCCAGATGATCCAGCTTCAACAATACGTGATCTTTGTTAGGACCAACACCACGGCCTTCAAGGATTTCCATAATCATGGAACGGGCAACAACATCACGGCCAGCCAGGTCTTTTGCGTTCGGAGCATAACGCTCCATGAAGCGTTCACCTTCACTGTTAACCAGATATCCACCTTCACCCCGGCAGCCTTCTGTAACCAGAACACCAGCTCCGGCAATACCGGTTGGATGGAACTGCCACATTTCCATATCCTGTACAGGATAGCCTGCACGCAAGGCCATACCGATACCATCACCGGTATTGATCAGAGCATTGGTTGTAGATGCGTAGATTCGACCGGCACCACCAGTCGCCAATACTGTCGCCTTGGCTTTGACGTAAACCACTTCACCGGTTTCGATACAAATGGCCGTCACACCAACGACCGCGCCCTTCTGATTCTTAACCAGATCCACGGCATACCATTCATTCAGGAAAGTCGTTCCGCCACGCAGATTACCCTGATACAGGGTATGCAGAAGAGCATGACCGGTACGGTCTGCGGCTGCACAGGTACGGGCAGCCTGACCACCCTTACCGAAATCTTTTGACTGACCGCCAAATGGACGCTGATAAATACGACCGGTTTCAGTTCGTGAAAAAGGCAGCCCCATATGTTCGAGTTCGAATACCGCCTGAGGACCGACTGAACACATATATTCGATAGCATCCTGGTCACCGATGTAGTCCGATCCCTTGACGGTATCGAACATATGCCAGCGCCAGTCATCATTGGGATCCGAACTTGCGATTGCGCAGGTAATACCGCCCTGTGCCGATACCGTATGAGAACGAGTCGGAAATACTTTGGTGATACAGGCCGTGTTAACACCGGATTCAGTTAATTGCAGCGCAGCACGCATACCTGCACCGCCGCCACCGATTACGATAGCATCGTAGGAAAGAGTTCTAACTTTTGCCATGGATTACAGCCCCCAAAGCGTTTGCACGCCCCAAATCAGATAGATAAACATCACCAAACCACACACCGCCTGACTGAGAAATCGCATCAAGCCGTCTTTAATATAGTCTGTGGTAATCGTCCAAAGACCAATCCAGGCATGCGCACCAAGCGCAATCAAAGCGAGGAGTGAAAAAATTCTGATCCAGGTTTTTTCAAACAGTGAGGACCATACCTCATAGGTCAAGTCAGGTGTAAACAGAACCAGACCGACCATAAATGCTGTATACAGGGCCAACACGACCGCCGATACACGCTGCACCATCCAATCGTAGGCGCCGCTACGTCCAAAGTTAGTTACACTGGTTACCATACCCATACTCCTGCCAAAACAATCAGTACAACCGAGGCGGCAATCACGATCTTGGCGAACAGACGCGCACCTTCCAGATCTTCACCGATGCCGGCATCCATCACCAGATGCTTGATACCAGCCACAAAATGATATGCGAGTGCGGCCAGGATGCCCCAGAGAATCAGTTTGGCCAGGAAGCCATCCAGAACAGCCAACAAGCTGTTAAAGCTCTGCTCGCTTTCAAGGGACATATCCAGCCCCCAAAGCAAAAACGCTATGGCAACAAAAATGATAACACCGGATATACGATGAAGAATTGAAGTTATAGCAGGTAGAGGAAAATGAAACTTGGTTAAGTCTAAATTGACAGGTCTTTTGCTATTCACAGCCGCTTCACACTCGATTATTTATGCCGCAAGAGACAAACACCTCTTCCGGGCGTTATAAGAATGGACCTTTGCGATGGCAAGAGCCTAAAGGGCTTCCAGGCTCCGCTTACGGGTTGCAGATTATAGGTTCACGACTATCAAATTACAAACACAACAAGCCTTTATCTAGCCCTAAGTATAAATATGATGTTTTTTTACCCCAACCGAATGCGACACTGTTTTATTTTTAACCAGAACCACCCGATATCAATGAAAACAAACGAAGATATTGTAATCAGAATGTAGAAATTTGACGGCTGAACTCCCCATTTTTACTTAAAAAAGTGAGTTTTTGATTACAAGGTCTTAAAAAAACTGTGCCAGACCATTATTATGAGGCGGCTTTTACAAGGCAGAGACCAAGAAAACAAGAAAAGAGCGCACCTCTAATCCGGCAGTAGCTCGCATAATGCTAAGGTCCAAAATCAACAGCGCTTTGCTATGCATTCGCATTAAATCAAGTAGATATAGGAGAGCACCATGGCTGACAAGAAAGCGACGTTATCGGTCAATGGTAAGACAATTGAGCTACCTGTTTACTCGGGCACAGCTGGTCCAGACGTCATCGACGTGAGAGGCTTGGTACAAGAAGGTCTGTTTACATACGACCCAGGCTTTGTTTCCACTGCAGCCTGCGAATCTCAAATCACCTACATTGATGGCGCCAAAGGTGTTTTACTTCACCGCGGCTACCCCATCGAGCAGCTTGCAGAGAAGTCTGACTATCTCGAAGTTTGTTATCTGCTTATTTATGGTGAACTACCAACAGCAGCCCAGGCAGAAAAGTTCCGCAACACGGTTAAAAACCACACCATGGTTCATGAACAGTTGAACCACTTCTTTAACGGCTTCCGCCGTGATGCTCACCCCATGGCCATTATGTGTGGCGTTGTCGGCGCACTATCAGCGTTTTACCATGACACTATGGACTTTAGTGACGAGCTGCATCGCGAGATTGCTGCATTCCGTCTGATTGCCAAAATGCCCACTCTGGCTTCCATGTGCTACAAGTACTCCATGGGACAGCCATTCATGTATCCGCGCAACGACCTGGACTATGCGTCAAACTTTCTTTACATGATGTTTGCCACTCCTTGCGAGGAATACAAGGTCAACCCCGTACTGGCCCGTGCCATGGATAAAATCTTTACCCTGCACGCGGACCATGAACAAAACGCCTCAACTTCCACCGTTCGACTGGCAGGCTCTTCAGGAGCCAACCCGTTCGCCTGTATCGCATCCGGTATAGCCGCACTCTGGGGACCAGCACACGGTGGCGCCAACGAAGCCGTACTAAACATGCTGATGGAAATCGGCGATGAGGAACGTATCCCTGAGTTCATTGAGCGCGCCAAGGACAAGAACGATCCGTTCCGTCTTATGGGCTTCGGGCACCGTGTCTACAAAAACTTTGACCCCCGCGCCAAGGTAATGAAAACAACCTGTGACGAAGTTCTGAATGAACTCGGATGTGAAGATGACCCCCTGTTCAGAATCGCCATGAAGCTGGAACAAATCGCACTGGAAGATCTATACTTTGTCGAGAAGAAACTCTACCCCAATGTAGACTTCTACAGCGGCATCATTCTTCGCGCTGCAGGCATTCCTGTATCCATGTTTACGGTTATTTTTGCCATGGCCAGAACCATCGGCTGGTTCTCTCACTGGCACGAAATGGTCAGCGGCTCCTACCGCATTGGCCGCCCAAGACAGCTGTATACAGGACATACTCCAAGAGAATATCCCCAGAAGTGAGCAGCGCTCTGAAAAAACCGGAGCCCTGGCTCCGGTTTTCATTTACCACAACGACAAGTTACTATCAGCAACATCCATCAACGGACTTCCCCTCACCCACTATTGGGCATTATACTTTGTCAACCCGAAACCAGGCATACTACCAAGGCAACCCAATGGAAACGGCACAACCTTTACCACGCATTTGTTTTATCGGCATGGGCGTCATGGGCTCCCCTATGGCCGGACATCTGGCACAAAACGGCTACCAGGTAACCGTCTACAACCGCTCCCCTGAGAAATCGGAGCAGTGGTTCAAGACATACAATGGAAAGTTCATCCGCAAACTCAAAGATGCCGCGCAATCAGATGTCATTATTTCCTGCATCGGAAACGATGACGATCTCCGTATCACCTACCTGGGCAAAGAAGGCCTGATAAGACAGCTGAGCAAAGGCACCCTCATCATCGACCACACCACATCTTCTGCCGGTGTTGCCCGCGAAATCAGCGAGGCGGCAGCAGAGAAAGGTATCGACTTTCTTGACGCACCAGTTTCCGGCGGACAGCAGGGAGCAGAGAATGGCACCCTGACCATCATGTGCGGCGGCACCGAATCCGGCTTCAACCGCGCCAAACCTATTCTTGAAGTCTACAGCAAGGCCTGCGCCCTAATGGGATCCGCCGGAAGCGGCCAGTTAACAAAAATGGTTAATCAGATTGCGATCGCCGGACTGGTTCAGGGGCTGTCTGAAGCATTGAACTTTGCACAGATTTCCGGTTTGGACTGCCACCAGGTTATTGAAGTGATCTCAAAAGGCGCAGCGCAATCCTGGCAAATGGAAAACCGCCACAAAACCATGCTTGCAGACGAATACAACCACGGCTTCGCCGTTGATCACATGCGCAAGGATCTCGGCATCTGCCTGAAAGAAGCCAATGAACAGGGCGCAAGACTCCCCATTACCGCCATGGTTGATCAGTATTATGGCGACATACAGGACATGGGCGGCGGACGCTGGGACACTTCCAGCCTCCTGAAGAGACTTCAGCTTTTCAAAAAAGCCAACAATCAAAACGACGCTGAATAACTCTCTCCGGCTTACCCTGAAATGCTTACCCCAAAATAAGGGGAAGCGCATTCAGAGCGGGAAAGCCCAAACAAAAAAGGCCGACATATTCATGTCGGCCTTTTCTTTATCTCTAACCTGGAATCACTTTGACTTCGCTTCCCACTTCCCATCCTTAAAGAAAGCAGACCAACCGGTCGGCTTACCCTCTTTTTCAGACATCACATACTGCTGCTTGGTTTTGCGACTAAAGCGAATTACCGATGGATTACCATCAGGGTCCGCAACAGGCGCAGTAAGCAGGTAGTGGTACTTGCTGTCAATTTCCGCCTTGTGAGGAATCAACTCTTTCACCAATGGCGCTCTTGTCTCCCGATTACGAGGAAACTTACTCGCCGCAAGAAACAATCCAGAAGCCCCATCACGCAGAACAAAGGTATCTTCCACATTTGCACAAGCCAGCTCAGGCATTGGCACCGGATCCATCTTCGGAGGTGCCGGCTCACCACTTTTCAGTAACTTACGGGTATTCTTACAGTTTTCGTTGGTACAACCGAAATATTTACCGAAGCGACCATTTTTCAACTGCATCTCTGAGCCGCACTTATCACACTCAAGTACAGGCCCATCATACCCTTTCAGCTTAAACTGACCTGTTTCGATCTCAAAGCCTTCGCAGTCAGGGTTGTTACCACAGACATGCAGCTTGCGAGTGTCATCTATCAAATAGCTGTCCATCGCCGTACCGCACTTCCCACAACGGTGTTTCACACGAAGTGCATTGGCTTCCGCCTCGTCATCATCTGCGCGAATCACCTCATCACCGGGCACGAGATTTATCGTCGTCTTGCAGCGCTCTTTAGGTGGAAGCGAATAGCCCGAACAACCAAGAAACACACCAGTGCTGGCAGTTCGAATTTGCATTGGACGGCCACAGGAAGGACATTCAATATCGGTTTCCACCGCGATATTTGCCCTCATTCCTCCGTCAGACATCTCCGCCCGCTCTAGTCTGCCGCTGAAATCACCGTAAAACTCATTCAGAACTCGTTTCCAGTCCTCATCACCACGGGCAATTTCATCCAGCTCCTCTTCCATTCTGGCAGTGAAGCCATAATCCATCAGGTCCGAAAAGGATTCATTCAGGCGATCTGTAACGATATCTCCCATCTTCTCCGCATAGAACCGACGATTTGCGATCTTCACATACCCACGATCCTGAATGGTGGAAATAATTGCTGCGTAGGTCGACGGACGCCCAATCCCTCTTTTTTCCAACTCTTTTACCAGCGTCGCCTCAGTATAGCGAGGTGCAGGCTTGGTAAAATGCTGGGATGGATCAAGTTTCACCAGATCCAGTACATCCTTCACTTCGAAAGGAGGCAATTCAATTTCATCATCTTTCTTCGCCTGGGCAGGCAACACTTTCAGAAAGCCATCAAATTGAATTAATCGACCCCGGGTACGCAATTCAAAATCACCTGCTTCGACAGACACACTAGTGCTGATAAATCGAGCATTCTCCATCTGACAGGCAACAAACTGCCGCCAGATCAGGTCATAAAGCTTCTCAGCATCTTTCTCCAGGCCAGATATCTGAGATGCGCTGATGGCTATATCCGATGGCCGGATTGCTTCGTGAGCTTCCTGCGCCTGTTCTTTACTGGTATAGCGCTTGGGAGCCTCAGGCAGATAACTTTCACCATACCGGTCTTGAATAAAATCACGACAGGCATTTACCGCGTCGGCCGACAGATTGGTCGAATCGGTTCTCATGTAAGTAATATAACCAGCTTCATAGAGTCGCTGGGCCAGCATCATGGTTTTCTTGACGCTAAAGCCCAGACGGTTGCTTGCCGCCTGCTGAAGCGTTGAGGTTATAAAAGGTGCTGGTGTTTTGGTGACCGAAGGCTTGTCTTCCCTCTTTGCCACCTGAAAAGACTGATTTTCCAGTAACGCGACCAGTCTTTCGGTATCTTCTCTGTTTGTTGGACGGAAGTTTTTACCCTGGTACTTCGAGACCTCGAACTTGGCCTGCTGCTTGGTTTTGGCCAGATAGGCATCGACCTGCCAGAATTCTTCCGGCGTGAAAGCGCGAATCTCCCGCTCCCGCTCGACGATCAACTTCACCGCCACCGACTGCACACGACCGGCAGACAGGCCTCGCGCGATTTTGGCCCACAGCAGCGGAGACACCATAAAACCGACGACTCGGTCCAGGAAACGTCTGGCCTGCTGTGCGTATACACGATTTAAGTCCAACTCACCCGGGGTTTTGAATGCTTCTGAGATAGCCGTCTTGGTAATCTCATTAAAGACCACCCGGCGATAACGATCTTCATCGCCACCAATAGCCTCTTTCAGATGCCAGGCAATAGCCTCCCCTTCACGGTCCAAATCCGTTGCCAGATAAATTTCGTCGGCATTTTTTGCCAGCCGTTTGAGCTCTTCGACGACCTTTTCCTTACCGGGCAATATTTCATATCTGGCAACCCAGTCATTTTCGGGATCCACCCCCATACGGGCAACCAACTGCTCACGAGCCTTGCGCTTCTTGATGCGTTCGCGCTCTTCAGGATCCAGCTTACGCATCCTGGCTGCTTCTGCAGCGCGCTCCTTGGGTGAGGATTTTTCGCCACTACCACTCGTCGGCAAATCACGAATATGCCCGACACTGGACTTCACAATAAACTCGGAACCGAGATATTTATTAATGGTTTTCGCTTTGGCGGGTGACTCTACAATTACGAGCGATTTAGCCATAACAAGTGGTTCTTTACTCCGGGATTCAAATAGCGGTCATATATAAGTGCTTGAAGACAGCGGGTCAAGTAATTAGAACAGAAATCTCTCCAAATCGTCGCCGAGATTCCAAAACATTACACTGTGCGGCCTTGTACATCTTCCATTACATTCACGTCCGCACCCCACTGCACCAGCATGTTTTGCTGCAAAGCCGGCCACTATAAGTGGTTTGCGTTCAATTTTCTAACTTTCATTTTTCTGATTTAGGACTTTTCTGGCTCAAGCGCCTAAGACTACTGTGAGCAAAGGATAGACCCGGAAACGCTTCCTCTGCCACCTGAAAAATAAGGACAAACCATGAGACTCTCAGCAATCAACAGCGCATATCAGTAACAAAACTCAATATTAAAACCTATACTTTATCGGTAGTTATGGAATTACTGTGCAAATGATGGCACGACGCTTTCGGCTGAAACAATATGACAATACTCATCATCACATTACTTATTATTCTAATTGCCTCGATCGTTATCAGCGGCATTGTGTATTCCCGGCAGCAGGCACTCGCGTATAAGCAAGGGCAGATCAAGCTCAATAGACAAAAATATGCTGAAGTTAACGCCCTACTGAAGTTTATGCTGAAAGTCGATGATACGCCCAACATCTCTCTGATCCTGGCGCACAATCTGGCAGACATCACTCAGGCATTGGTTAAGCTGGAAAAAAAGTCAGAAGACTACAAAATCATGCACGACAACGAACTCGCCCGAATACAATCAATCAGGCAAGGCAAATTGTGCCCACAGAACCAGAAGGCAGTGACTAACGACAATCAACTCAGCGCCCACTTGAAAACTCTTAACGATGTCGGGCATTTGTTGCAGAGATACAAGATTCGGGGGACGCTATCCCCATCCGATTACGAAGAGCATATGTATCATTTACAAAAGCTCGCTTACGAGATCGAGTTGAATGTCTACCTGGAACAGGCGCTACAACTGGAACAGAACAATGACACGCGCCGCGCCATCAATCGCCTCAAACAAGCTCGACAGACCATCAAACGAACAAGAGTGGAACTTCCAGACAAGAACGATAGGATTCGCGAATTGACTGAAAAAATCGAAAGTCTCCAAAAACAAGGCACAACGGCACGACCCAGCGAAGGGAAAGATTCCCCCAATCGCCAGGAAAACACACCTAATCATTAAGACTTTAAATCCAGCCATTAAGGCCGCACTTCGAGCTAGAAGTAATATTCTGTCGATACAATTTTCAAGACAAAAAAATCCCCGCCGAAGCGGGGATTCTCAACTCAATCAAAAAGATCAGAGGCGTTCCCAGACAGTCGCGATTCCCTGCCCAAGACCAATACACATGGTGGATACACCCAGTGTACCGCCCTTCTCTGCCATCACATTCAACAAGGTGGTGGAGATTCTGGCACCGGAACAGCCCAGAGGATGACCCAGAGCGATAGCGCCACCTTTCAGGTTGACCTTCTCGTCTATAACATCCATCAACTTAAGATCTTTGATTACAGGCAGAGACTGAGCCGCAAACGCCTCATTCAGCTCCCAGAAATCAATATCTTCCACCTTCAGACCCGCACGCTTAAGTGCCTTTTTGGTCGCTGGAACCGGTCCGTATCCCATGATAGCGGGATCACAACCAGCAGTTGCCATTGAGCGAATACGGGCAATTGGCGTCAAACCAAGTGCTTCTGCACGTTCCGCCGACATCAACAGCATTGCAGCCGCCCCGTCAGTTAACTGGGAGGACGTCCCCGCAGTCACGGTCCCGCTCTTCGGATCAAATGCCGGACGCAACTGGGAAAGACTTTCTGCAGTCGTCTCAGGACGAATGGTTTCATCATTCTCAATCAGCGCGGAAAAGCCATTATCGTCATGCCCCTGGATAGGAACGATCTCATTCTTGAACAGACCTTCCACTGTCGCAGCATGCGCCAGACGGTGTGAACGCGCACCAAACTCATCCTGTTGCTGACGGGAAATACCGTGCATTTTCGCCAGCATTTCAGCAGTCAATCCCATCATATTGGAGGCTTTGGCTGAGTATTTACTGGCCGCAGGATTGTGATCAAATCCTTGTGTCATGGGCACGTGCCCCATGTGCTCCACACCACCAACAACAAATACATCACCATTATTGGTCATAATCGCCTGAGCGGCGGTATGAATCGCAGTCATGGCAGAACCACACAGACGGTTCACAGTTTGCGCTGAAGCTTCGTGTGGGACCTTAGTCAGCAGTGAAATCTGCCGGGCCACATTGAAACCCTGCTCCAGGGTCTGGTTAACACATCCCCAAATCAGATCTTCCACCTCAGCCGGATTCGCATTTGGGTTACGCTCGAACAATGCATCGACCAGCGTTGCTGACAGGGTTTCAGCCCGCACGTTACGGAAACAGCCCGCCTTGGCGCGCCCCATCGGGGAGCGCACGCAATCGATGACGACGACGTCTCTTGGATTCAGACTCATATTCTATTCTCCGTCAATTCTCGATCAGCAATTAGCCGAAATACTTCTTGCCAGACTTGGCCATTTCTCGCATTCCATCAGTCGGGTGATACAGAGGCCCAAGATCAGCATATTTGTCAGCGATCTTACAGAACTCTTCAACCCCGATTGAGTCGATGTAGCGCAGCGCACCACCACGGAATGGAGGGAACCCGATACCAAAGATCAGACCCATATCCGCTTCCGCAGGACTATCAACGATGCCATCTTCCAGGCAACGAACAGTCTCGATACACAGCGGCACCATCATGCGTTCGATGATTTCTTCATCGGAGAAATCTTTTGCTTCACCTTGAACGGAATTAATCAGTGCTTCAACAGAAGGATCGATAACTTTCTTCTGCTTGCCTTTTTTATCCAGCTCATAAGCGTAGAAGCCTTTATCGTTTTTCTGACCGAAACGTTCAGCTTCAAACATCGCTTCTACAACGGTTTTCTCGCTGTATTTCATACGTTCCGGGAAGCCTTCAGCCATTACATCACCAGCATGCTTGGCCGTATCCATACCCACAACATCCAGCAGGTAGGCTGGTCCCATGGGCCATCCGAAGCGCTCCATGATTTTGTCAACTTTCTGGAAGTCCGCACCGTCACGAACCAACAGACTGAATCCACCAAAATATGGGAACAGGATGCGGTTAACCAGGAAGCCCGGACAGTCATTAACAACGATAGGTGTTTTACCCATAGCCTTGGCATAGGCGACAGTCGTGGCAATGGCTTTTTCGCTGGTTTTTTCACCGCGGATAACTTCGACGAGAGGCATCATATGAACCGGATTGAAGAAGTGCATGCCGCAGAAGTTTTCAGGGCGCTTCAGGTTCTTCGCCAGCCGGTTGATGGAGATGGTAGATGTGTTGGAAGTCAGAATGGTGTCTTCACGGACAACATCTTCAACTTCACACAAGACCATGTCTTTAACCTTGGGATTTTCAACAACTGCCTCAACTACCAGGTCAACATTCTTGAAGTCGCCATAGCTCAACGCGGGAGTGATCGAGTTAAGCACATCAGCCATTTGCTCTGGCTTCATACGACCTTTATCGACACGCTTGACCAGCAGTTTCTTAGCTTCTTTCAAGCCCAGCTCAATACCTGCAGGCGCGATATCTTTCATGATAATCGGCGTACCTTTCAGCGCTGACTGATAGGCAACACCGCCACCCATAATACCCGCACCCAGAACTGCCGCCTGCTTAACATCACCGGCAACCGGCTCCAGCTCTTTGGCCTTTTTCTTCAGTTCCTGATCATTCAGGAACAAGCCAACCAGGCTGGCCGCAACGGAGGTTTTCGCCATTTTTGCGAAACCTTTGGCTTCAACTTCCAAAGCCTTATCGCGGGTCATACCGGCATGCTTTTGCATTACCTTGATCGCTTCAACCGGCGCCGGGTAGTTTTTACCAGCCTGACCGGCCACATACCCCTTGGCGGTTTCAAACGCCATCATACTTTCCATGGGGTTCAGCTTCAGCTTGCCTTTCTTCTCTTCACGACGAGCCAGATAATCGAATTTACCATCGACTACCTGATTGAGAATCGCCAGGGAGGCATCCATCAACTGCTCTGGCCCGACAACGGCGTCAACAGCACCTTCTTTCAGTGCCTGCTCCGGCCTTTTTTCACCACCGGCACAAATCCACTCGATAGCATAATCGGCACCAATCAGACGAGGCAGACGCACCGTACCGCCAAAACCAGGAAAAATACCCAGCTTAACTTCAGGCAAACCGACTTTTGCCTTGGTAGACATGACACGGTAATCAGTGGACAAGCACATTTCCATACCGCCACCCAGCGCAATACCGTTAATTGCCGTCACAGTTGGATACGGCAAATCTTCGATATCGGAAAAAATTTGGTTAGCGTATAGATTGTTGGCAACAAGCTCCTCTTCAGGACCGGCAAACAGATCCTGGAACTCGGTGATGTCCGCGCCCACAATGAAACAATCTTTATTACTTGTAACGACCAGACCTTTCAGGTCCTGTGTTTTCAATTTATCTGTCGCTTGACGCAATTCTTCCAGCGTCAGACGATTGAATTTGTTTACAGACTCGCCTTGCAAATCGAAGGTCAGTACCGCGATACCATCTTCGATCTCTTTGACTGTGATGGCTTTACCTTCGTAAATCATCAAAGGATCTCCAAGCGTTGATTAGCACTGGTTTTGTTATATGCCGCGAAGCTCAGAAGCTTCCGCTTCCGGCCCGGGCTCCGATCAACAGATTCGTAGAAATCCTCCCCATCAGGATAACTCCTGGAGAAAAATTCATACGCTCGTTTGAATTCGTAAGCGACAACATGGATAAATTTGCTTCGTTTGTCAATTTTTTCTGGCTATTCATATGAAAATATTTGCAATACTCATTTCAGAAAACGCCATCAAAAACGATTTTTTCTTCAGTAAATTCAAAAACATAAAATTCAAATTTAACGGTAGGGAAAAGAAAAAACGTGAATAAGGTTCCCATTTTTCGCCCGATTATCTATGATAATTTCCGCCTAGACCCTTTGACCGATCACGGATTTAGGCCTATTTTTCTTTAATAAACCGACGCTTGCGTTCACTTCACTTCATTAAGGTATGTGACATTTCGGCTTATTAGTTGCAGGGGCAAAAGAACTTCCCAACAACCCATAATTCGGAGTCGTCAAACCTCTAGTCGAAGTATCCGGCATCACAAATACAACAACAGATCTGGAGTATTCCCGGCGCCACCGGGAAAGATTACGGGAGAGCGGATTTATGGATTATTCGGTGTATGACCGAAACCTGAAGGTTGTCGGGCTCTTTCTGAGCCTGCTAATTATCGCCCCATTGACACAGGCACTGACAAAAGAAGAAACAAAGCCCATTCTGGAGCACTTTCATCACTTACAGATTCATGCCTATCAGGCAATCAACTCTTATTACAATTTCAGCCTAAACCCAGGAGATAAAGAGCTCCACAGCCAGATACTCACTGAAATGAGTGATCTGGAGAATGCTCTTACCACTTTGGAATCCAGTGCGGGAATTGTCGATATTCAGGGTGAACTGGCGTCTGTCAATGAACAGTGGGTAAAGTACAAAGACCTGCTGAATACCAATATAGAGGACGCGATTAAACTGGGTTATCCAGATCTACGGCTGTTGGCTGATATGGCTCAGTCCAATATAGACTTGGTCGGCTCGATAGAACGAGCCTATGACAGAGCCCAGGACCTTTCCGGGTTCAAACCCAGCAACCTTGTCTCAGCCTTAAGAGACAGCAAACTGCTGCTGGTCAGTATGATGACCAAATATTCGGCCAGAAGCGCTTCCACTGTGTCGCAGATATTCCAGGGCGCAAAAACGGAAGAACCCATGGATGTGCAGGCTGACCGTTTTGATAAACGCCTGGCTGAACTGATGAAAACGGATTTGAACAAAGGCGAGTCTGCAAAACTGCTGGACTCTATTTCCACAAAGTGGAACTTTATCCGCAACTCCTATAAGAATTACAACGAAGACAACGTCTCCTATGTAGTCAACCTTTACTCTTATCGCATCATTGACGCGCTGGATGAGCTACTGAAGCAGAGCTCGTAACAAGCCGCAGAAGGGAAACTTTGTTACCCTTCTGCCATCTTAGTTAATTTATCCAGAGCCTCGTTGACCTTTTCCGGAGTTCCTCTCTCGGTCCACAGGAACCCGATCTCACTACTGGACATCAAAACCGCACACAGGCCTTCCACCTCATCGGAAAACCAGCTCAGATCCTTCTCGCCCTGAGAGGCCTCTCCTGCACAGCGCCATGCCCCTTGCTCACTCACCCAGACCTGCCTGCCACCAACACCCGGAAACTTTCCAAGGGAAAAATAGTAATAAGTCGATTCCTCTGTCTCTTTGCTCAACGATGAGTGAAGATCATTCAGGGTCTGCTTTTTCACTCTGAATCCTCGATTATATGCAACCTGCCTCAGCTTCATGCGGCGGCGCTCAGCCGGGCTTGGAAGAATCCAGAAAATTGATCCAACGACAAATCCCAACACAGCAAGTACGATAATGACAGGGGTGCTCACAAAACTCTCCTAACAAGGACGGCATGAAAAAACAGACGTTAAATATTCTATAATGACAGACATTACATCAGGGCAGAATTTTGCCCCAGATCACAACATACAGACGACAAAATCAGGAAACTGATATTAGACCTATCATCTGCGCTGGAGGATCGAGCCATGTACAACCACATTCTGGTAGCCCTGGACCTTGGAAAGGAAACAGATACCGTCCTGAACAAAGCGGTGGCATTACAACAGGTATCTTCCTGCAAGTTAAGCATGATTCATATCATCGAGCCCATCAGCTATGCCTATGGTGGCGACATCCCAATGGATCTTGGTGAAGTGCAGCAACAACTGGAAGACCGCAGCACCAATAAACTGGAAGAACTCAAAAACAGTCGCCAACTCACCAATACTGACTGTTCAGTACTGGTAGGCAGACCGGAAAGTGAAATCCATCATTTTGCCGAGGAAAACAACGTTGATCTGATAGTCGTCGGAAGCCATGGTCGCCACGGACTTCAACTACTGCTTGGCTCCACCGCCAACGGCGTGCTTCACGGCGCCAAGTGTGATGTCCTGGCAGTAAGAGTCCACCAATAATCTAAAGAGGCAGGGAATCATCAGACGATACCCTGCCAACCCAGACATCAGGAACTATTCCATTCACCCGCCTCAAAGCTGTGCCGCAGTTTCTGCAGTTGGCTCTCCAGCGAAAAAGTGACACTTGAAGCCAACGAAAAGAAACTCAACAACGCTTTAAGATTCGAATCCGCTTCACAGGTCTCATGTATGCGCTGCCACAACGCCTGATTGACTAATTGCAGTCGCCTGTTTCGTTCCACCAGCCCTTTCAACTCCCAATCAGGCTGTTCTTCCCGGGAGTCCCTCATACTAAAATATTGCTGCACGAGATAGATGGATACAGAGCGTAGAATAAACTCTTCATTGGTCGCAAACGGCATGTGATGCATCGCCATTGGCCTCAACTCTCCCAAAATTGGGCATTCACTGGTAGCGAGAATCAATCCCATCAACGATCTCAAGGCCTCTTCCAGCCCGGTACGCTTCTGATAATTACGTTCCCTGGTCGATACGATAACCTCGACCTTCTGGAATGCAGGCTCTTTGCTGAATGTATCAACAAGGCCCTGAATATCAATAGCCGCCGGGCAATATTGGTATTCAGAGGAATCCAGAGGACAATTGCTGCACTGGCAATGCTTCAACTCAGCCCAATCTGCGGCCTCCCGGTTTGCCGGTGGCTTGCTCTCACGATCCGTTTCCACAACATGATCAATTGAACGGCCGTCCTCTAGTCGGAAATCGTAACGAACCCGCATCTGTTTCTAATACTCCAAACGGTTTGCACACTTTTTTATTATCTTTGAAAGAAACTGCCTTTCGATTAAGTCTAGCTCTCAAATCAAATCCGTTTGTTAATTTCCGAAAATCACTTATCCACCTTTGTCAGCCCTGCATTTCCTCCAACTCCAACCATCGCTCCATCAGTTGCTCAAGATCTTTCTCCCGAGATTCTAAAAGCGCCAACCTTTCTGCCACCGTCTCATGGGGCTTTTCGTAAAATTCCGGGGCGCTTACTTCAGCCTGCAGCTCAGCCACGAGCTTTTCGAGATCCTCAACCAAGGACGGGAGCTGCTCCAGCTCTCTTTGAAGTTTATAGCTTAACTTTTTCTTCTGCCCCGCTCCCTTGTCTTTCTTCTCATCGCTATTCCCGGATGGCTTTGCTGACTCCGGTTTGGATGCTTTCTCCTTCGCGGCCTTCGCCGACTGGGCTTCAGGACGCTGCAGCAACCAGTCGCTATATCCACCAGCATACTCGACAACCCGACCATCACCTTCAAACACAAGAGAACTTGTGACCACGTTATCAAGGAAAGTCCGATCGTGCGATACCAGTATGATCGAACCTTTGAAATTCCCTAGCAACTCTTCCAGCAAATCAAGCGTATCCATATCCAGGTCGTTGGTCGGCTCATCGAGCACCAGGATATTTGCTGGTTGGGTGAATAGCTTGGCTAAAAGAAGGCGATTGATTTCACCGCCAGAGAGTGCCTTGGCTGGCGTTCTCAGTCGCTCAGGTGGAAACAGGAAATCCCGTAGGTAGCCGGCTACATGGACCTCCCGATCATTCAACGTGATAAAATCTTTACCCTTGGCAACGTTATCCCACACAGAAGCTTCAGGATCAATCTGCCCTCTCATTTGATCAAAATAGGCAACCTGTTGCTTGGTTCCTCGCTTGATTTTGCCGTCATCCGCTTCCAGTTGCCCCAGAACCAACTTGATAAAAGTCGACTTACCACAGCCATTAGGGCCAATAAGCCCGACCCTATCCTGACGCAACATGGTCCAGGTCAGATTATCAATAATTTTGTTATCATCGTAACCAAAGCTGACATTAGCGAATTCGGCGATTATTTTTCCTGAAGACTGCTCTCCACCTATCCGAAGATTGACCTGACCAACACGCTCACGCCGCTGCGTTCTCTCTTCTCTAAGCGCCTTTAAAGCCCTAACGCGTCCCTCGTTCCGAGTTCGACGGGCCTTGATTCCCTGCCGAATCCAGACTTCCTCCTCAGCAAGCTTCTTATCGAAACGCTCCCACTCTTTTTCCTCTGCCGCCAGTTGCTGCTCTTTCTTGTCCAGGTATGCCTCATAAGGCGCCGGCCAGGAGCTCAGTTTTCCCCGGTCCAGTTCTATAATTCGGGTGGCGATCTTGTCGATGAACATCCTGTCGTGGGAGATAAACAACAGCCCGCCGCGAAACTGAAGCAACTCATCCTCCAGCCACTGAATCATTTCGATATCCAGATGGTTGGTCGGCTCATCAAGCAGCAGTAAATTTGGCTCCTGCACCAACGCACGAGCCAAAAAGACACGACGCTTCCATCCACCGGACAGCTGCCCCATGGTTGTCTCCTGAGGTATTTCCAGGCGTTGCATCGCCGCTTCAACTTTTTGCCTCAGCTGCCATCCGTCATTCGCTTCAATCCGATGCTGAAGATGCTCAAGTTTATCCAGGTCCGCATGCTCAGAATCACTGACGAGCCTCTCATACTCTTTGAGCCATCCGCCTACCTCACCCAATCCATCTGCCACAACCTCAAACACCGTTTCTTCATCCTGAGACGGAACTTCCTGGGGTAGGTAGGCCACCTTTAGGCCGGTTGATCGCATGACCTCACCGTCATCCGGCTGGATCAACCCACAAATCACCTTCAACAGGGTAGATTTTCCTGCGCCGTTTCGACCGATCAGGGAAATTCTCTCCTGAGGCTCGACAACCAGTTCGGCTTTATCAAGCAAAGGTGCCAGACCAAAGGCCAGAGATGCCTCTTTAATTCTAAGTAACGACATAAATTCCAAATAATGAGTAAGTAATTAAGCTTTCAGTAAACCAGACCGCACATCAGGCGAGAATTTGAACTTCATCCCCGACTTTGATAACGCCTTGATTCAGCTGCACAAGATTCTGCCCGAAGATTACTCCAAGCTCATGTCGCCGATATCCTGCCAGCGTTCGCAGTGGTTCCTTCCCTTTTTCTGCAGTCTCCGGATCCACGGTTGTAAACACACAACGGCTACATGGTTTCACCACTTGAAACTCTACCTCACCGATCCTGACATGCTTCCAATGGTCCTCCTCCCAGGCTGCTGAGCCATTAACCACAACGTTCGGCCGGAAGCGTTTCATCACAATAGTTTCATCCAGCCTTGTATTCAATTCTGTCAGTGACGACTCATTCGTCATCAGTACAGGATAGCCATCACAAAACGGTATGCGCTGATCAGCGGCATAGTAGTCCCGATCCACCTGTCGAAAGCTGTCTTCCGGCATGTGTACCAACCTGACATTGGCCTCGAGGGCACGACTCAGCCAGTCATTGACCTCTGGCGAGGCGACGATGGCTTCTGCACGATCCTTCCAGATCTCCACCTCAACCCTTTCAGGTGCGTCCGGGATACTCGCCAGTTTCTGATCCCCGGCGGGACTGGTGATCATCAATCCCTCTGGAAGCAACTCGGTTTTAAACAAAACCATCTTGGGGAACTTACGCCCGGTGACGAACTTGCCAGCCTCATCAACAAGCATATACCGACGATCATCGGAAGGCCCCCACTCTGTGATTGACAACTGCTCAACAGATATGCCAGCGCAGGATTTAACGGGGTATAAATGCAATTCGGTAACACTTAGTGAGGACATGCAGGACTCCTTGCTCTAATCTGGGCTAGCAGTCTAAGCAGGGATAGTGGACAGAACAATAGCCAATACAACTTAAAATCGTATTTCAGCTAGCAGAAAACATTCACGAAGGGGGAAACATCAGTAGGTCGGAGGCTTTATGTTAAATGCCACACTAGCCAGTCTCTTTCAACCTGGACTCAACCACTTTTGCCAATTCATCTGGCTGAAACTTGGACAGAAAGGCATTACATCCGACCTTTTCAACCATCGCCTTGTTGAAATCACCGCTGAGAGACGTATGCAAAACCACAAACAGGTCTTTCAATCTGGGATCATTGCGTATTTCCGTTGTCAGCCTGTAGCCATCCATTGCAGGCATCTCTGCATCGGTCACCACCATCAGCAGCTTTTCAGGAACATTAATCCCTTCATCAGCCCATCGCTTCAGGAGATTATAGGCTTCCAGACCATTTTTTGCCGTTGTAACCTTAATCCCCAACTGAGACAAAGTTCCGATCGCCTGCCCAATAGCAACCGGTGAGTCATCAACCAACATAATTTCCTTGCCATGGGCAACCTGGATCAAATCCGTGGTCAGCACATCCGAGGACACCTGAATGTTGTATGGCTTAATGTCAGCAAGGACCCGCTCTACATCGATAATCTCCACAATTTGATCATTGTAGTGAGTAATCGCCGTCACATAGTGAGATTTACCCGCTCCCTGCGGCGGCGGGAGAATCTGCTCCCAGGTCATATTCACAATGCGATCAACACTCCCTACCAGGAAAGCCTGAACAGTTCGATTATATTCCGTGACAATAATAGTGGAGTCGTCATTGACCTCAAGCGGCTTCAGGCCAATAGCCTGAGCCAGATTTATGACCGGAACGGTAACATTCCGAATATGACTCACTCCAACCACAACAGGATGACGATGAGGCATTCTGGTCAGATTGGGCAGCCGAAGCACTTCTTGAATTTTGAAGACATTAATCGCGAAAATCTGACGAACCCCAAACTTGAACAACAACAGCTCAAGCCGGTTCTCTCCCACCAGCTTGGTGCGCTGATCAACCGTCTCCAAAACCTTGGACATCCGCAACCTCAATCATTTGTAACAGTTTCTTTAACTAGTTTAGACGATTACAGACATTCTTCCTCCTTTTAAAAAGGCTCGAAGAAGCTGTCCTTCAGCTCGAAACTCTTCCAGCTCCCACTCACACAAAAAGAATAGCCACACGGCCCAATAGATCAGCTCGGCCAACAAATCCCATCTATCGGAGCAATACCTGAAGATAAAACCAAGAGAGGTAATTTAAAGCAAGAAAACAAAACTGTGGGCTGCCCATCCAGACCTACCAGCGCCCGGTCGCAACCCAAAAAATAAAAAACGGGGTCGCCCACATCAAAGGCAAGATAGCCAGATACAAATGAGGAGGAAAATTTGGAGCAGGAAACGAGACTGCGGGGCTGGCCATCCAGACCGGCCGGCGCCCCGGTCGCGACCCAAAACAAAAAAGCGGGGTCACCTCTAACGGAGACAAAATACTTAGAATACAGACGAGGAGGATAATTTGGAGCGGGAAACGAGACTCGAACTCGCGACCCCAACCTTGGCAAGGTTGTGCTCTACCAACTGAGCTATTCCCGCAAATACGTTTGGCCAACACCTTTTGAAATAGACTGAATCGCCTATATTATTCAACCAGTTAGCCCGACAATCAATTGCTGATCACCGAAAACGAGGGCGCATTATAGTGACTCTTTTATCACTGCGCAAGCATCAAAATTCACTTTTTTACTGCTTTTTAAAAAATGGATCGGTCCTCAGGCATTAAATACATGCCTGGTTTCACCCAGATATACATCTTCTTCCGGGCGACTTGCCCTCTTCAACACCTTATTTCGATGCGGGAACCTGCCGAACTGCCTGATAACATCATAACGCGTGCGAGCATCCTGCAGATAAGCGTCGACAAAGGCTTTTTCCCGATCGCCACAAACTTTACCCAAAACCTCATGAAGCTGCAGACTTTGCTTCTGATCTTCCAGAACTTCCGAATGGGTCAATGGCAGGTAGAAAAACACTCTCTGCACTACTGACAGCTCCTGATCCACAGTTTCTTCCAGACCTCGCCGCACGTACTGACGGGCAACTCTATCATTATCGTATGCCATTGATGTTCCACGATAGATATGACGAGAAATCTGATCCAGAAGCACCACAATTGCAAGATAGCCTTCAGGTTGTTCGAGCCAGCGATCCAGCCCGCCTTCAGACGCTAACACCACAGTCGTCAGGAATCGCCGACGCAGCTCGCGATCAAACTTTTTATCTTCGCTGAACCACCGGCTCTGAGCCTGGGAATCAGGCACTCCCACTCCTCTATCAGGTCCAAACCAATACTGAAGAAACTCATCAGACGACCACACAGTGCTATGCACCTCTCATACTTTATTACCAGATGTTGATCCATCATCCCAACCAATGATTTGGCATTTACCCTAAATAATCAACGGGGTCAGCTTTTCATACCGGTAAAGGTATAATGCCATTTTTTAAACCGTCAACGAAACCAACAACATACAAAGCTCGTATTAAGGTAAAACCATTCATTAATACACTGGAGGCATTTTGCGCGAATCAAACCAACCCTGCCAATATGACCACACTATTTTGCTCGCGCACGGTAGTCGGGACCCGGAATGGGCAGCCCCTTTTAAAGAGCTCGAAAAACAACTGATCAATGACTTCCCCTCTGTCTCCGTTGCCTTTATGGAGCTCTCTACCCCCAATATCGATGAAGCAGTTCAGGAGGCCAGCGCCAAAGGCGCAAAGCGCATTGCCATTCTTCCTCTGTTCTTTGCTACTGGGAAACATTTAAAGTTTGATGTTCCGGCCATGCTCCCACCACTACAGGAACGGTTTAACGTCAACATTGATCTCCTCCCAGCCCTTGGAGAGCAGAGACAGTTCAGATCCATGATCAAACACTTGGTCGGAAGCCTATTATCAGAGCATCAGCAAGCAGATATTGGCGAAGCCTCCCAGCAGGAGTATCGTTAGAAATATCACAGATATTCAAGGAGCGACTCATGCATGTTCTAGTGACAGGAGGAACAGGATTTATTGGCCGCATGGTCTGCCGGGCATTACTGGCTGACGGGCACGAGGTGACTGTCTTAAGTCGCAAGTCAGACAAGATTCGCTCAGTTCTGGGAGATAAATTCAGGGGCGTCGAGTCCCTGAATACCAACCTGATTGGCAGCCATGTGGACGCTGCGGTAAACCTTGCCGGCGAACCTATCGCCAATCGACGCTGGTCGAAGCAGCGAAAAGAGCTATTGATTGAAAGCCGACGCGGTATTACTCATCAACTTAATGAATTTTTCACACAACTTCCCACCAAACCTAGCGTTTTAGTATCAGCTTCTGCGGTCGGCTTTTACGGTGACCAAAAAGACAACATAGTTAACGAGAGCACCCCACCTAACCAGGAATTCACCCATGAATTGTGTAGCAACTGGGAAAATGAAGCCCTAAGAGCAGAGGCTCTTGGCATAAGAGTCGCCATACCTAGAATTGGTCTGGTGGTTGGAAAAGGCGGCTTTTTAGACAAGATGCTGCCAGCCTTCAAAATAGGTCTGGGAGGGAAAATGGGATCAGGACGACAGTGGATGCCATGGATTCATATTCAGGATCTGGTCAGCATCATTCTTTACCTGCTCAACCATTCACAATGCAAAGGCCCTTACAATGCCGTTGGCCCCACACCTGTAACAAACGCCGAATTTGCCAAGACACTGGGCTCAGTTTTGCACCGCCCTTCTATCATCCCCATGCCCACCATGGCCATCAACTTGATGTTCGGTGAAATGGGCAGGCTGCTGACCACTGGACAAAAAGCTGTGCCGCAACGTCTCCTCGACGAGGAACACTACACTTTTAAATTTGATACGTTGGAAGATGCACTGAAAGATGTCGTCTGATCTGATTCAGTGAAATCGGCAAGAGCGGGTAGATTGAAATACCCGCCCTTACGCTGACTCCTGATCAAAAATACAGATCAGCAATCTTTAAGCCTGGCCCTCAGATAATGACGAACCATCATCTTGAGTTCATTACGCATGATTTCCTCTTGCTGAGGCTCCATGGTCATGGCCAGTCTCATGATGCCAGAGCAAGTACGGGGAATCATGACACACATTAACCACAACCGCTCTTTATCCATTTCAGGACATAGCGCCTGAACTTTTTCGGAAATCAGTTGGGCATTGTCAAACAGCTCGCCCAAATCCAGCTCCTGCAGTTCAGGCATTGCCTCAACGCCGGACCAGATTTCCTTGTATCCGGGCTCAGAGCGGTAGAATTCGGCATAGGTATCGATCAATTGATCAAAACCATCGTCGAAATTGAGCTGATCGACCAGTTCTTTGAGCACACTGGCAAGCTTCTCCATATGTCGTTCAGCAAGCGCTTTGACGATGGAAGCTTTATTGGGAAAGTAGCGATAAAGAGAGGCCAAGGAAATCTCTGCTCTCCGAGCAATCTCTGAGGTTTTTATTCCCTGAACCCCTACCTCGCTGATTAATTGTGACGCTTCATTTAGGATTAATTCGACTCTTTCGCGACTACGATCCTGTACCGGTGTGCGACGCTGCTCTAAATGCGACAGTGTCTCACCCGGATGACTGGCGGTATAATTCATAATATTGTCATCCATTGGCATTTATACTTTAAGGTTCCGGCAGCATTTGTACACATTATCCGTAACGTCTTTAAGCCCTGTTCGGAGGTTTTATAGGTTGCTGCTCAGGCGATATTATACGGTGCTTTCTGACTTTGTCGCCAGATTCAGACTATTAGCTAAATTACAAATTCTTTAGTTTTCCTCCTTTCTCTTAACAAATCATTCCATTTCAGCCCCGAAACCCTTGCCTGGCAAGGCATAGCTACCGGTAGCATGCGCCACCAGTTCACGATCGGAGCCAGTAAATAAATTCACTTCGCAGAAGGCAAGACGCTTTCCCAGCCTCAAAAGTGTGGCCTTACCGTATAAATCTGCAGGATCCGGCCGGCGCAAAAAATTGATATTGATATTGCTCGTAACGGCCATCTCGGCTTTACCCAGTGCCGCCAGAATAATGGCATACATGGATGCATCCGCCAGCGCCATAATCACCGGGCCTGAAATAGTACCTCCAGGCCGAATCCAGTTGTCATTAAACGGTATCCTGGTCACCGTGTGTTCTGCAGTCACATTTACCACCTGAAACCCGATCAAACCGGCCATGGGGACGCCCTCCCCGATCAGGCTTTCAATTTCCTGTGCCGTCAACTTCATCGACAGTTCCTGCATACTTTCATTTTTTATTGGCCAGCATACTATTTTATTGGTTTGCTTACTGTACGCGCCAACCAATCATTCTTACAATAACGGGCTTGGATTTTGTCGTCTGAGGACAAGTTCAAATTACCTGACAAAATATTCAGGAAATAATTACCGAGATTGCCAGCGCATATATTTTAACGACAGACTTCAGGCGCCGACAATCTCAACGTCAACCGGATATAACAACTCCTGTATACCAGAAGGCCAGATTCTATGCGTGCAAGCCGATATTTGATAGCCACCCTCAAGGAAACCCCTGCAGATGCGGAAGTCATCAGCCATCAGCTAATGCTCAGGGCCGGTATGATCCGTAAACTGGCATCAGGCTTATACACCTGGCTGCCGCTTGGCTTGAAAGTGCTTCGCAAGGTGGAGCGAATCGTTCGCGAGGAAATGGACCGTTCAGGAGCTCAGGAAGTTCTGATGCCTGCCGTACAACCTGCGGAATTATGGCAGGAATCCGGCCGGTGGGAGCAATACGGTAAAGAGCTTCTGCGCATCAAGGATCGCCACGACCGGGACTTTTGTGTCGGACCGACCCATGAGGAAGTGATAACCGACATGGTGCGAAACGAGCTGAAAAGCTACAAAGAGCTGCCGGCCAACTTCTATCAGATTCAGACCAAGTTCCGGGACGAGCGGCGTCCGCGCTTCGGCGTCATGAGGGCTCGGGAATTCCTTATGAAAGACGCATATTCATTCCATATTGATGCTGCTTCACTGGATGAGACCTATCAGGTCATGTATGACACTTATACCCGGATATTTCAGCGCTTCGGACTGGATTTTCGCCCGGTACAGGCTGACAGCGGCAGCATAGGCGGCTCCGCTTCACACGAGTTTCATGTTCTGGCTGACTCAGGTGAAGACTTCATCGCATTCAGTACCGAAAGCGATTTCGCCGCCAACATTGAGATGGCTGAAGCCCTTCCTTCAGCAGCAGAAGCCCCTGCTCCCGGCGGTGAAATGCAGAAAGTTGCCACTCCCAGTCAGAAAACAATCGAGCAGCTGAGCAAATTTCTGAACCTTCCCACAGAAGTTTCTGTGAAAACTCTAATCGTTCAGGGCGAGGCCGAGGAAGGCAAACCCACCCCACTGGTAGCACTGGTTCTCCGTGGAGACCATACGCTGAACGAAATTAAGGCAGAAAAAATTCCCGGCGTGGCAAGCCCACTAACGATGGCAAGCGAAGAAGACATCAAAAATGCACTCGGCTGTACACTCGGCTCAATTGGCCCTGTGAACCTTCCTGTTCGCACCATTGTTGACCGCAGTGCAGCCATACTGGCTGATTTCGTCTGCGGGGCCAATGAAGATGATTTCCACTTTACCCATGTCAACTGGGGCCGCGACTGTGAATTACAGGAAATCGCAGACCTGCGCAATGTGCGGGAAGGTGATCCAAGCCCTGATGGCAAGGGCACGCTGGTCATCAAAAAAGGTATCGAAGTCGGCCACGTCTTCAAACTCGGAGATAAATACAGCAAAGAATTGAACGCAACCGTTCTGGATGAAAATGGTAAGGCCACTGTTATGCAGATGGGCTGCTACGGCATTGGCGTCAGTCGCGTGGTTGCTGCCGCTGTCGAACAGAACCATGATGATAAAGGCATGATACTGCCCTCTGCTCTTGCACCGTTTGAAGTGGTGCTGGTGCCATTGAACATGCACAAATCTGAAGTCGTCAGGGATAAAGCAGAAACGCTTTATGCAGACCTGCAGAAAGCAGGTATCGATGTTCTCCTGGATGACCGCAACGAACGGCCCGGCGTAAAATTTGCCGATATGGAACTGATTGGTATACCTCACCGTGTGGTCATCAGTGATCGCGGGCTCGGCCAGGGTACGGTGGAATACAAGGGCCGCCGTGATACCGACAGCACAGATATCGATGTGGATAATGTACTAGACTTTGTACTGAGCAAGCTTCAATAATCGTAGTACGACAAGAGCAAATAATGAAAGATCTGACCAGGCGTCCGGGAAGGCGCCATTTGATATCTCGGGCACTGGCTCTTTTTCTGATGCTGCTGTTGCCTCTGGCATATGCGCAGGCAAATCAGCAGCAGCCGGATCCAGAACTTCGGAAAACGCTAATAAAAACCGTCAATGAAACAGAGAGTTTCGTCGACCGTTTTGATGCAGAAGTCTGGCTCGTAGATATGTCCACGCGGATGGAAAGATACATCAAAGACCCCAAGGATCGATTGGAGTTTCTCAAACTCGTTCACCTGGAGGCCAGTAGAGCCGACCTCAGTCCAGAACTGGTTCTCTCGGTGATTCATGTTGAGAGCCTTTTCAACCGGTTTGCAATCAGTCGGGTCGGCGCTCAGGGGTTTATGCAGGTTATGCCTTTCTGGAAAGAAGAAATCGGACGTCCTGGTGACAACCTGATGAGTACCAGCACTAACCTTCGGTATGGGTGCACCATCCTCAAGCACTATCTTGATCGAGAGAAAGGCAATCTAATAAGAGCCCTGGCCCGGTATAATGGCAGTCTTGGCAAGACCTGGTATCCGGAAAAGGTCATGAATGCCTGGGAACGCTACTGGTTCGTAAAATACTGACCCCCCAACTTATGACCAAACCAGAAAATCCCTGGCAAACGCTGTCAACCAACCAGGTCTACGACAACCCCTGGATTCGTGTAGAGCATCGCGAAGTTATTGCTCCTACAGGCAAGCCGGGCATATATGGCCTCATTCACATGAAGCACCGGGCTGTCGGCATTATTCCGGTTGACGAGCAGGATCATACCTGGCTCGTTGGCCAATACAGATATGCTACAGACAACTTCAGCTGGGAAATTCCCATGGGCGGAGTTCCCGCCGACGAATGGGTAATCGAGGGAGCCCGAAGGGAACTCAGAGAAGAGACCGGCCTGATCGCCGATGAATTTGAGGAATTACTCCAGGCACATACGAGCAACTGTGTTACGGATGAACAGGGCATTGTCTATATTGCCCGCAAGCTCACCCAGGCGGGCTGGGAGCCCGATGATACCGAACAGCTGACAGTCAGGAGACTTCCTCTGGACGACGCTATCAGCATGGCACTAAACGGTCAGATTACCGACGGATTAAGTCTGGCTGCTCTACTGAAATTAGCATATCTGCGTATCGCAGGAACTGATTCTAAGCCATAGACTGATATTCATGCACCAAGCCTTCCTGCATGTATTATCGATTCTGCAGCATCAGGCTACTTTATATCTTGTCGCCCCTCCCCACCTGACAATGACGCAACGCGTCACCGGGAAAGCCTATGGAACTGATACCCTGGATCATTTCTGCCGTCAGTCTGTTTTTGGGATGCTGGATTCAGACAGCTGCCGGTTTCGGTATGGCAGTGATTGCAGCCCCGATTATGGTACTCATAAACCCTGACTGGGTTCCCGTAACCATAACCGTCACAGCGTTATTTCTCAGTATTATCAACACCTGGAACCAACGACAACATTTGGAAGCCAGCAGGATGCTATCTCCGTTTATTGCACGCCTTCCAGGAACAGCTATTGGAGCATGGCTACTAATACAGTTGAACGTCGCCTGGCTGCAGGTATTTGTATCAGCCTGTGTTATCTCAGCCGTCATTATCAGCATCAAAGGCACACGATTTGAAGCAACTCCGACCCGACTGGGAATTGCCGGTTTTGTCAGCGGAATAACAGGTACGACGACCTCAATCGGCGGTCCGCCAATGGCACTCATCATGCAGCATGATGCCCCGAAAACCGTTAGAGCCAACCTGTCACTCTATTTCACCTACAGCTGCGTCGTGAGTCTGATCAGCTATGCCCTAACCGGTTTGCTGACCAACGAGCTACTCTGGGAAAGCTTGTCTTTTTTGCCATGTGCACTGCTTGGCTTCTATTTCGGTCAGCATTCAAGAGGATTTGTGGATGCAGGGAGATTCCGCCCCATTATGCTCTGGCTATGCTGTATTTCAGGAATTGCTGCCCTCTCTGGCGCCATCTATCGCCTGACATAAAAAAACCAGCCCAAAGGCTGGTTCACCTAGCTGCAATTTGTGCAAACAGAAACTCGATTAATGGGACAAAATCAAATAACTCCCATTAACAATTGATGAGACACTCAGAGCCTTTCCCATCACACGTCACTTCTGCTCTCGCAGCTAATATTTGAGAACCGCTCTGGGTCTTACGAATGTGCAGAGCAACTAAATATTGAGAATATTAATCGGCTCCAATCCGCCCATGTCAGCGGCGTCATCCCGCTTATAGTGCTCCAACTTGTTAAAATCGTACAAATAAGTGTCCGCAAGGTGGGAAGGCAGCACATTCTGCATAGACCGGAACATATTTTCGAGACGTCCTGGGAATCGCTTATCCCAATCCTGCAGCATCATCTTGATATTTTGTCTTTGAAGGTCTTCCTGAGAGCCACAAAGATTACAGGGAATGATGGGGAACTCTCTGATTTGAGCATACCGCTCAATATCCTTTTCACGACAATAAGCCATCGGCCGAATGACAATATTCCGACCATCATCACTCTTCAGCTTGGGAGGCATGGCTTTCATTTTGCCGCCATAGAACATGTTCAGGAAAAGCGTTTCCATGATGTCATCCCGGTGATGGCCCAAGGCGATCTTTGTGCAGCCATGTTCGACTGCAAAATCATAGAGTATTCCACGGCGTAAACGCGAACATAAGCCACAGGTGGTTTTTCCCTCCGGGACTTTATCTTTCACAATGCTATAGGTATCCCGCTCAATGACATAGAACTCAACCCCAATAGACTTGAGATAATCCGGGAGAACATGTTCTGGGAAACCGGGCTGTTTCTGATCCAGGTTAACAGCGATGATTTCAAAACTGATCGGCGCATGTTTCTGCAGATTCAACAGGATATCCAGCATGGCATAAGAGTCTTTACCACCGGACAAGCAGCACATGACTTTGTCACCGTCTTCAATCATATTAAAATCAGCGATCGCACGCCCAACATTCCGGCGTAGCAGTTTCTGAAGCTTGTTACGCTCCAATCGTTCACGCTGACCGATTTCCGACTTCATTGCGGCTGTCATGTATCACACCTTGCATCTACGAGATCTAATTTTCCCGGACAACTTAAATCAAATTGCGCCGGGACTTAAAAAATGGGTGCGCATTATATCGCAAGAAAGGCAATACAACACTACCTTGATCATATTTCAGCCAACCTATTATTGGCATCTGACAGTTCAGTCGAAAGCCGTGATCACAACGACCAGCCAGCAGAAGGCAGCCGCTATCAATCGATAACCGACAGACGCTTACGTCAAACCTCCATAAAACACTACGCCGCATCTGCGCAGGGGATTGGAATATTCATCGACAACCAGCTACCCTGACCACTTGTTTCGACATATAGCCCAGACCGCTTATATTTCAATAATCACCGGTTGAGTGACACCCTGACCAGATATCACGACGTTTATGATCAGTAATATGGCAGATAGCGACTCTTTATTTGAAGAAGCCTGGGAAATCCTGATAGGCAGGCTGAGCAAGGCACTTGAAACTATCCTCGTAGAGCAAGCCCTTTCAATGAGCGAGTACGAGCTGATCAAAAAGCTCAGCGACGAGCCCTATTGCATCTTTGATGAACAGGCACTCAGTGATCAACTGAATCTGTTTCAGACCCATTTTGTCTTGTTTCATGCCTTGTATCTGCTACGAGAGAGCCGTTGGAAGAACCATGGCACCTGGATAGAAATATCCCCCCTCAGTATAGCAGCCAGTTCCAGCCCGCAAGCTTCTGACAATGCTGCCAGGTTACAGGTGGTCGGAAAGGCAGACCCATTGCAGAGTTATTATCTGGATCTCAGCAATCTGACGGATACATCAAGGTCTGATGTCGACAAACTTTTAAACAACTTCTGGGAAGCGTACCTCAATCCCAGCCAGCGACAGAGCGCATTGAAAATCCTGGACTGTGAATCCGATGCAGATTGGCCTACGATAAAGGGTCAATATCGGAAACTGGCCATGGAACATCACCCGGACAGAGGCGGAAATTCTCAGACTTTTACCGCTATCCGGGAGGCGTATGAAATATTGAAGTTGTATCGAAAACAATAACGCCTGGATGAATCAACTGTGAACAAGCAACATTCCCGAACCTCAGGAGCCCGACACCGAACTATTGCAGCAGGCATCGCCAGCTTAGTCGCCTCTCTTTTATTCGCACACAGCAGTAGTTACGCAGACTCTGATGTGCTTCATATTCTGCAATATCACCATATTGATACGAACACCCCAAGGTCCACCTCGACAACCCCCCTGCTTTTTGAAAAGCACCTTATCCATCTGGAAACCGAAGGGTATAAGGTTGTTCGATTGAGTGAAGCCATCGACACAATGAAGCAGGGAGGCAAGTTGCCGGACAAAGCGGTGGCGATCACATTCGACGATGGCTATCGCAGCATTTACGAGAAAGCGCTCCCCATAATTCGCCCCCATGGCTTTCCTTTTACCGTTTTTATCAATCCGGATGCACTGAACTCTGGCTCAAAAGAATTTATCTCATGGGATCAAGCGAAAGAGTTGGCCTCATCAGGCGCTGAGTTCGCCAATCATACCATCGGCCACATTCATATGATCGACAAGAAGCCAGAGGAAAGTAATGCTCAGTGGATACAGAGAATCAGTGAAAACGTAGAGGATGCAGAACAACAAATTCAGCAAAAATTGGGCTACTCACTGAAAATGCTGGCGTACCCTTACGGTGAGTTTGATCGGGAATTAACTCAATTGATAGATCAGCTGGGCTATATCGGTTTTGGCCAGCAGTCGGGTCCAGTGGGCGCTAATTCCGATTGGCAGACCATCCCAAGATTTCCCCTTCCTGACGACTATGGCGACATGAACAGCTTCAAAGAGAAACTGAAAACGCTGCCTCTTTACCCCGTCGATACCCAGCCTACTTCTGTTGTAGTCAGGAACACCAATCCACCGACACTGACTTTCACCCCTTCAGCAGTCTCAGCAAAATTGGTAGCCTGTTACGGCTCAGGACAGGGCAGAATCAACGTCGAACTTGAAGGAAACCTGATTACCGTCACCGGCAATCAGGCATTTAGTTCTCGTCGCTTCCGGTACAACTGCACCGCACCGGCAGGAAATGGATATTTTTATTGGCACTCATTCCCCTGGATTAATCCGGAGATATCCGACTAGAAATCAATCAGCGCTTACCGGCAAGGGAAACATGAATAATGCCCTTGCCGGCATGCTCCATGATAATTGGCTTTTCTTCGATACCTTCCACAACCGTTCTCTTACGCTCATCAAGCTTGGTGGTAAATATCACCAGATACCTGGACTGTGTAGGATCGACCTTGAGATAACCTTCCAGGTAACCGTACCGGAACCAATTCTCAGGCTCGTAAACATAGACAATATCCTGAAGCAGGCGCTGTGGTGAGAAGTTTTCATCCAACACCAATACCGAAGGGTAAAACACTCTGGGATTGGCGTAAGTCCTTAATTCAAGCGTCAGTTCGCCCTCGACGACGGGTAGCTCTAAGATTCGTAGCAGACTGCTGCCAACACCAAACTGGTGACTATAATCTTTCTCATTGATTTCCAGCAGATTGCCTTCTTCGAGATCCAATTCCACTCTGTCATAAGTTTCAAGTGACTCGCAACAATGGTCTAACAACACATCGATTTCCCGCGAGCTTGATTCAAGACCAAGGAGTTTGGTTGCATAGGAATCCGCCTGCTCCGGCACCCTGTTTATGAAAGACTGCTCCTTCGCCACCACTTGAAAATTCTCCGGCTTTACCGGCTGCAGCTGAGCCTGGGTACTTAGCTCCGCGTCTTCGGGGTAAGGTATATTGCGGAAGCGGCCATCAGAATCAATGACAGTATAGAAACGCTGTTGCTTTGCCGGCCGGAAACCGTTTGCCTCAAGCTCCTCTGCATCCACATACTCTTCCCCTTCAAAACGCCTGACACTGGAAAAGCCTTTTACCTCAGTGGTGACCTCGGAAGATGACGTATCTTGTGCTGAAGTAGAATCAGCAAGACCGGAAGCAATTCTTTCTGCCTCGTTCTCTGAGCGAACAGCATTATCACCAGAATCAAGCGCTTCATTTGCTGGCCCTGCATTATTGGCAGCCGCACTTTCCTGGTCAGTCCCCGGCAGTTCCTTGCGATTTTTCTCCAGCTCGCTATCTCTGTCCAATAGCACCTGGTCCGTATCAGCAGTGATCAGCTTATCCCGGTCAGTTGATTCAACCTGCTTAACTTCGACTTCCTTTTTCTCACTCGCTTTATCCCTGTGCTTTTCAGGGACAGTTTTCTCTGAAGCAGGATCTGAGATCAAGGTATGACGAACTTCGCCATTTTCATCAACCCAGGTGTAATAGCGATCAGCCTGAGCCAGGGGTATCGCCAGTATTAACATCAACGCCAGTGTCAGTCGAAACAGTCTATTCATGTTAGAATTGAGTCCGGAACGAAAAACCAAAAGTGATAACTTTCAGATTGGTTTCCACATCTGTACCCGCATAAGGGTTATAGGCAATATTCTGAATGTCTGTCGCATTGACATTATCACTGGTCCCGGCAGGGATAAACTCCCTACTTCTGAGATAACTCAGATGAAAATCCAGAACGGTATCCCGATCCCACTGATAACTCAGACCGGTACCATACCTGACAGTATCATTCAGGGGGTTTAAAGAATCTCGACGATTGTCCTGGATAGGCGAATTACGAAACTCGACCCCCAGCCGTAAATCCAGTCGACTGGTAATGTGCTGCTCAAGCCCAAATCCCCAGTTCCAGACATCTTCATATTCCAGAGGAATCTTCAGAGTGTTGGTGGTCGCGTTGGTACTCAGCAATCTGGCCGCTCCAAGGAACTCGAGATCACGGTCAAACTTCAGCAGAAATGCATCCCACTCACTATAGTCAGTCCAGCCAACATCAACATTCAAGGTCAACAGGTGGTTCAACTTAACGCTAACCCCTGTTTGGAAGTGCTGAGGATGCGTCAAGTCGATGGACAGGTTTCCATATTCCCGTGGAACCCCTGAAGGCAGACTGAAAATACCGGAAGTAATTGCACCAATCACCGAGCCATTGAATCCCTGCCAGAAGCCAGCCCAATCATCTGTGTAGCGAAGGTCATAGGTGCCCTTCATCTGCATATCTGCTTCACTCTGATAACTGGCGCCCCAGGCGAACCAGTCTGTGGGCTCCCACAGCACACCGACATGGTACTTGGGAGAGACGGTTTCCTGAACTTGAATGCTCAAGCCACCAATGTCATCCCAAGGCCCGATATTACCGCCACAGACATTCAGGAATGGCCCTAGAGAAACCCCTCCAGACTCACAGTCAAATGCTTCCTGAACCTGCTCAGCGAAACCAAGCAACAGATTAGGAGCCCTCAGATAGGTGTCCATGGCCAAAGCCTGGTGAGAGAACATAATGCCCGCCCCCACCGACCATTCATCATTGATTTCATACCCGAAGGAAGGAGACAGGTAAGTAAATCTCTGCAATGCCAGAGATTTACCCAGATAGCGTGCCGGATCGTCCTTCTTTCGGTAATACCCCACCACGTCAGGGCCGTAGATGAAGTTACCGAAAGTGAACTTTGATCCGGGCGGGTTAATGGTGAATCCGACTGACGGTAACAATCCCGGACCTTTCGGTAATCTTTGCAGGCCATACCCCGGCACGTATAGAGCCAACGTTCCTGTCCGGCTGCGCGCCACCGTATCACCGTTAAAAATGGGATCGTTTTCTACACCGTCTATGTTAAAAACAGAGTAATCATCTGGCGCATAAAAATCTGTTTGGAAGTTAAAAACAATATTAGTAACGCCGATTTCAAACTGGCGCCCTTTCAGTTTGGCTAAACCGGCCGGATTGTAATGGATAGATGCCACCCCCGGAGGGTCTGCGGTCACCGCATTCCCCAAGGCAATAGCCTTGGAGTCGATTATCAGGTTCTGTGAAAGCTGCCCCCACGATTGACCGCTCCAAACGGCCAGCGCGCACGCCCATCCCAGAAACTTGAGTTGTCTGCTTGCTGACGAAGTCATCATAACCCCATTGTTGTTCCAGGATGATTTTATTCTTCTTTGAGACCGGCAATGTTGATCGGTATAGAGACTCCCATGGTCACATCGGGGGAATCCTCAGTGAGCCCGAAGCCAACAGAGGTATTGATGATCTTGGTGTCGCTGACGCGAATCCCCAGCGCAAAACTCATTAGGCTGCTGACCTGATCCTGCACAACCGATTCGATACCACCCCGAAACCTTAAGACGGTTTCATCCGAATAACTGAATTGAGACGAAACACTTAGCGACACATCATAGGAAAGCGCATACGAAAAACCAGCAGAGAGAGATAAAGAGTTTGCCGGCTCAACTTCTGTTAGGACAGTGCCTCCACGTACCTGATTCAGCTCTTCCTCCTTGATGGGATAACTGAAACTAAGCGAACTGAACACGATGACCGGGTCCAGTACCTTTGAAAAGCTACCCCCCACACTGAAGGAATAATATCCACTGCCTGTAGACAACTGACGATTAACATCAATTTCGTATGGACTCACCCCTGTTTTGGATTTAAAGGTTCCGAATATTGTGTAGGAAGGTTTTCCCGGAACATACGCAAAAGGCTGCCAGCGGGTGGTGAAAGAAATATCCCCAAATTCAGTGGCGGATTTTTCATCCTGGGTATCGTACTTGGCCACTAAGGGTACTCGTGTCGACAGCGTCAGGTTATCCAGCAATCCGTAATCAAAAGAAAAGGAGTTGGTAAATGTGTGCTGGGCAGAAGGTGTGATATCAAAATTCCTGAAGCGCCCCTCAACTACGTCGATATCCAGACGCTGATCACCAAAGTAGCTGTAATCAAAGCCATAGGTCAGTGACATTTTCCCTTTTTTCAAAAGAGAATAGTTTTTTTCAGCCGCCTGAAACACTTCTTCAAGTTGCTTGGCTGAATCGGCATCTTCGTCTTGTTTGGTCAATGCTTCGCGGGCTTTATCTACACTGCTCTCTTCAGCGGCATTAGTGTAATAAGCACTTGATAGTGTCAGCGCAAAACATATGCTGGATACAACCCAACGCTTCATCAGCTATCCCTTATTCTTCTTTAAATCCGGTTAGTTGCGCTTGTAGTGCAACCTTTTTGTTGTATTGTTTACGCTGCCATCTGCATTATTCTTGAGTGACTCGAGCGTATTCTGAATTCGAAACTGCAGAGCTTCATGAAATACAGGAAACTCACGATAAGCATTCAGTGTAAAAGTCTGCTCATCCACGAACCTCATGTCTTCTTCCCGCAGTTCGAGACCATCCACCGGTTTCGCATTTCCGGGAAAGACAATAAAAAGAACGTTCTGATCCCAGTGCTCTTTAAACAACTCTATTGTGAAAGTGGTATTCCCCAACGAGGGATCTGCGATAAAGACGCGACCTTCTCGAACCGCCCTCACCACGACAAAATGTTTAAAGCCGCCATAACGTATCGGGACAATAGCCGGGTGGTCAAGCTCCTTGAGGTCTTCTATCTCTGCTCTGAATCCCCCAGACGGAAACCCAAGCGCCGTCACCAGCCGTTTGAAGTCGAGCATGGAAAAACCTCTCCGCTCAACGATTCTTTCCGCGTCACCGTAATGAAGTAAGCCTTCCATAATCTGGCGCTCTTCAAACGTCCTTCCCAGATAGTGTTCCAGGACTGTCGTTAATGCTGCAGAACCACAACTGTAGTCATAAGCCTGCGTAGTGATGTTTCTGAATCTCTGCTCTTTAGCCGGTTCTACCAACGTGTCATATCGTACAAATGTACGCTCATCTCTGCCGGTCAATATGGATTCCTGATAGACAACCACGCCCTTCTTAAAAGGCTCTGTGATAGTTGCCTCTTCTGCCATATGAAATGTCAGCAGTGATCCAGCAAGGATAAGTAACATCGATGATTAACCTGTTCGTCCTACAAGCAAACAAAAAGCCACGTAACTGTTTGTAAACTAAAGATACAGTATTTGAATATCAGGTAAAGATAACCAGTACACAATTCTTTGCAAGCCGAAAGCCACACAAGCTCAATCAAACAAACGAATGTGAGCCAGTGCAAATTTGCCACTAATTATTAGCTTCTTATTAACCCAAACCAGCGCCTACACTTTTTTCGGCACAAAAAAAAGGTCCAAACAGCGTTTGGACCTTTTCCGAAGGATTTAACCTATCGTACTAGAGCTTTTCGATTTCAGCCCTGTTCTGCAATGATAAATCAAAATATTCGAAATCCTGAGACCCCTGGCGATTGGCGAGGAAAGACTTATAAGTCTTTTTCTCTGTATCGTTGAGCTCTTCGGCGCCATCTTCGACAGCTTTCAGAGCAATCACAACGAAACCACCCTCGGTTTCAAACTTATCGACAACAGCATCAGCCCCTGGAGCAGGCATTTTGAAGGCAAACTTCGCCGCCTCTCCGTGAGCAGGATTACCCCGACGCACAGCTTCTGCAGAGGTCCAACCTTCACCGGAAGTGTCACCGTTATTGGCCGCTGCAAGAACCTGCTCGACATCTGCTGTCAGCTGCTCTTTCGCTTTCTCAAGTGCAAGTTTTTCAGCAATCGAGGAAGAAACCTCTTCCAGTGGCTGAATCATAGAAGGGATAAGCTCATTTTTACGAATAACCACAAGCGTATCCCGACCAATCTCCACCACTTCACTGTTGTGTTCATTTTTCAGGACGTCGTCTGAAAAAGCCTGCAGCAATATAGCCGGGTTGGAGAAAATACCCTCACCGCCATCACGGGCAAACGGCTCACTGGTCTGAATTTCCAGCCCAAGCTCCTCCGCAGGTCCTTGCAAATCCTGAGCGCTGTACGTGATATCAGTCAACTCAGTCGACAAATCCACAAAGCGAGATTCAGCCTTATCACTTTGCAGTTGGGAGAGAATCCTATCTCTTGCTTCTTCTAGCGTTGGAGGTTCCTGAGTGGAGATATCAGTCAATTTGATAATGTGGTAGCCATATTCTGTTTTAATAGGCTCTGAGATCTCGTCTTTTTGCAAAGCAAAAAGTGCATTTTCAAACTCAGGCACAAACGCCCCTTTGCCCGCAAAACCAAGGTCACCACCTTCCTGGGCTGAACCAAGATCGTCAGAAACATCCTTAGCCACTTCAGCAAAGTCTTCTCCTGCGGCTAGACGCTCCGCTACTGCATTGATTTTTTCCAATGCCTGCTCTTCGGATACAGAGTCAGATATTTCGACCAGGATATGTGATCCACGACGCTGCTCCTGAGCTTCAAACCCACCAACTTCTTCATCGTAGGCTTGCTGGATTTCTTCGTCGGTCACTTCGATATCCTGAGCAAGATCGTCTTTTTTTACTTCAATAAAGTTGACAACCAAACGCTCAGGTAAACGATAGTCTTCCTGATTCTCCTGATAAAATGCCTCGATCTCAGCGTCAGATACCTCGACGCCTTCAGCAATTGTTTCGGCGTCAAGAACCTTATAATCAAACGTTCTTTTTTGCCTTTCTATTTTCAGAAGAGCCAACAATTCTTCATCAATAACAAATGAGGACTGTGCGACAGCCATTCTCATTTGATTAATAATCAAGTCTTTTTTCAGTTGCTCACGGAATTCCAGCGGCGGCATGCCGATATTTCTTAACACTGCCAGGAATTGATCACGACTGAACTTTCCGTCAACCTGAGCAGGAGGCCACTGCAAAATAAAATTATCTATAGTAGCATCAGAAATCGCCATATCCTTGCCAAGTGCTTCCTGCAAGCGCACTTCCCTGCTGATCAGATCTGTCATGGTAGCGCTTCTGATAGCGCCCTCATCGATCAAACTGGGATCATAGTTTTCACCCATCTGATTAATGGCCTGACGTCTTCTCAGCTCTAACTGACGCTGAAATTCAACCTCGGTAATGGATTCACCGTTGACACTAGCGACTTCGGGCTCACCACTCAGCCCACCTACGATAGATTCAACCCCAAAAAGTGCAAATGTCAGGACAATCAGTCCCACAATAATTTTGGCGATAGTTCCCTGAGCATTATCGCGAATGTTCTGAAGCATGCGCCCCTCTTAATTCCTGCACATCAAATCAATCATTATTATTTCTAACTGATCAGAGCATAACTTCAGGTAACTATATTCAGGCAACTTACGTCACCTCACCTGCACAACCACTACTGATCGATTGAGAAACCACTAAGTACAAAATATGAAAAAAGGCGCTCAAAGGCGCCTTGGATCCTGGCGGAGCGGACGGGACTCGAACCCGCGACCCCCGGCGTGACAGGCCGGTATTCTAACCAGCTGAACTACCGCTCCCTAATGCGCGATAGACCTTGAGGTCTACCGACTAGTTAACTGCATCTTTCAGAGCTTTACCTGCTTTAAAGCTGGGAACTTTGGCGGCAGCAATATTAATGGTATCGCCTGTTTGTGGGTTACGACCAGTACGGGCAGCGCGCTCTTTGACAGAAAACGTACCAAAACCGATCAAGGTAACCTGTTCACCTTTTTTTAATGCATCAGTAACTGATTCAACGACAGCATCAAGTGCACGGCCAGCAGCCGCTTTAGAGATGTCTGCAGATGCAGCAACAGCATCAATCAATTCCGATTTATTCACACTAAACCCCTTAAGATAATTATGAATTGATTAATTGACTGGTGATGAAGGAATACAGGTGTAACTACACACAAAAATAAAACCATTGTGCGAGCACATCCCTTTTTTCTTCTTCTATCTTATATGACCGGCAGCCCTTACGGGGCGCTGCCTGACAACGCGATCATTTATACCAACAGCAACAAAACCGTGTCAAGCGCGATCTCACGCTAGTGGGTATTTATACGATCTGAGTTGTCCGAAGACTCACCACCTTTCTTCACCGAACGTTTCCCCTTTGTGGGCAAACTTTCTTTTGCACTTCCAGCCTGTAATCCTACCTCACCGGCGAGTGCATTTCTCCAAACCTCGTCTATCCATGTGACAGGCAAGATTTCAAGATCGTTTTTAATGTTATCAGGAATTTCCTTTAAGTCCCTGACATTCTCCTGAGGGATAATAACTCGCTTGATCCCTCCTCTGTGGGCTGCCAGCAGTTTCTCTTTCAAACCGCCAATAGCCAACACCTCTCCACGTAATGTAATTTCCCCCGTCATAGCCACATCGGCACGAACAGGTACATTCGTCAGACTGGAAACCAGTGCCGTACACATACCAATCCCTGCACTAGGCCCGTCTTTCGGCGTCGCGCCTTCGGGAACGTGTACGTGAATATCATTCTTCTCGTGAAAATCCGGGTTAATCCCCAGATTATCAGCTCTACCCCGAACCACTGTCAGGGCCGCCTGGATTGACTCCTGCATGACATCACCCAGAGAACCGGTCTTAACGACCTTACCTTTACCAGGAACCGATGTACATTCAATTGTCAGTAGTTCACCACCAACCTGCGTCCAGGCAAGTCCGGTAACCTGACCAACCCGATCCTGCTCGGAAGCCTTACCGTAACTGAACTTGCGTACACCAAGGTAGTTCTCCAGCGTGGAACTTTCAACCTCTATTGTGGCTTTTGAGGAATCTTTTTCCAGAATGCTCTCTTTTACCACCTTCCGGCACACCTTCGCAATCTCTCTCTCGAGACCACGAACACCTGCTTCCTTGGTGTAGTAACGGATAATAGTTCTGACCGCATCCTCTTCAAGAGACATCTCATTCTTGCGCAGCCCATTATTCTTCATCTGCTTTGGAATCAGATACTTGGCTGCTATATTGACCTTCTCATCTTCCGTGTATCCGGGGATACGAATGATTTCCATCCTGTCCATAAGTGCAGGCGGAATATTCATGGTGTTCGAGGTACAAACAAACATGATTTCAGAAAGGTCATAATCCACTTCAAGATAATGATCATTGAAGGTGTGATTTTGTTCTGGATCAAGTACTTCCAATAATGCTGAAGCAGGATCACCACGATGGTCCATTCCCATCTTATCTATTTCGTCAAAGAGAAACAGCGGGTTCTTAACCTCAACTTTTGCCAGCTTCTGAATCAACTTACCAGGCAATGAGCCGATGTAGGTTCTTCTGTGACCACGAATCTCTGCTTCATCCCTCACCCCGCCAAGCGCCATACGGACATACTTGCGGTTAGTGGCTTTGGCTATTGACTGCCCCAGAGAGGTCTTACCGACACCAGGAGGCCCCACCAGACAAAGCACAGGCCCTTTCATCTTCTTCACTCGGCTTTGTACCGCCAAGTGCTCAAGAATGCGCTCTTTGACCTCCTCAAGCCCATAGTGGTCCTCATTCAGGATCTTCCTGGCTGCCTGTAGATCGTGCTTCACACGACTGCGCTTTTTCCAGGGAATGCTGACCATCCAGTCGATGTAGCTACGCACAACCGTCGCCTCAGCTGACATTGGCGACATCATCTTCAGCTTGGACAATTCAGACTCAGCTTTTTTCCGAGCCTCTTCCGGCATGCCCGCTTCCTTGATCTTGCGCTCAAGCATTTCAACTTCGTTAGCGCCTTCTCCAAGGTCTCCCATTTCCTTCTGAATAGCTTTCATCTGCTCATTCAGATAGTACTCACGCTGACTTTTTTCCATCTGCTTCTTCACGCGGCCGCGAATCCGCTGCTCTACCTGAAGAATATCTATCTCGTTTTCCAGTCGTTGCATAAGCGCTTCTACGCGCTCTTTGACATCCAGAACCTCCAGCAACTCCTGCTTAGTTTCAAGCTTAAGCTCTAGATGGGCTGAAATGGTATCGGCCAAACGGCCTGCTTCTGTGATATTTCCCAATGATTCGGAAAGCTCGCTGGGAATCTTCTTACTCAGCTTGACATACTGTTCGAACTGAGAAAGCAGAGATCGCGCCAAAGCGTCAGACCCACCTGCGACCTGATCATCCTCCCGAATGGGCGTAATACGGGCCCGATGGTAGCCTGAAGTTTCTATATGCTCGATCTTGGCTCTGTAATTACCCTCGACCAGCACTTTAACCGTGCCATCAGGCAATTTGAGCATTTGCAGGATCGTGGAAACAGTACCCACGGTGTACATTGCATCCTGCTCTGGATCTTCATCAGCGGGATCTTTCTGCGCCACCAGAAGAATCTCTTTGCTCGACCCAGTCGCCTGCTCCAATGCCTCTATTGATTTTGCCCGCCCTACGAACAACGGGATGACCATATGCGGGAACACCACCACATCCCGTAGCGGCAGCAGGGGAATTTCTGAAACCACAGAAGGTTCTGACATAAAACACCTCAGACTGAATCGACGAAACAAAAGTAACGTCTAATACATATACATTCTACTAAACAGCAACATGGGGACAATGGCCACAAATTACAATTAAAAAAATTAAATAAAGAGGCGCCAACCCAAAAAAATAAAGGGGCATACGCCCCTTCTCAACAAAAGCTGTTCAGATATCACTCACATTGATCAGTCTTCAGCCGCCGCCTTCGCCTGATCATTGTTTTTGTAAATCTTAATTGGATCTGATTCACCCGAAATCACACCACCATCAATAACTACCTTACAGACATCATTTTCTGAAGGAATGTCATACATGGTACTCAGCAACACAGATTCAAGAATCGACCGCAAACCACGCGCACCTGTTTTGCGCTCCATAGCCCTCTTGGCGATTGCCAGCAAGGCATCTTCACGGAAGTCGACCTCAACTCCCTCCATATCAAACAGCTTCTCATACTGCTTGGTAAGAGCGTTTTTCGGCTGAGTCAGGATCTGAATCAAAGCCTCTTCATCCAACTCATCCAGAGTCGCAATCACAGGCAGACGCCCGACAAACTCAGGTATCAAGCCGAACTTGATTAAATCTTCGGTTTCAACGTCCTTCAGAGTCTCCCCAACGGACTTCGAGCTGATCTGGCTCTTAACTACAGCGGAGAACCCGATACTACCCTTCTCAGACCTGTCTCGAATAATCTTCTCAAGCCCTGCAAATGCGCCACCACAAATAAACAGAATATTGCTGGTATCCACTTGCAGGAACTCCTGCTGCGGATGCTTTCTGCCGCCCTGTGGAGGAACCGATGCAACAGTACCCTCAATCAATTTCAGCAAGGCCTGCTGAACCCCTTCACCAGACACATCACGGGTAATAGAGGGATTGTCAGACTTGCGTGAAATTTTGTCGATCTCATCGATATAGACAATACCGCGCTGAGCTTTCTCGACATCATAGTCACACTTCTGCAACAGTTTCTGAATAATATTCTCGACATCTTCACCGACATAGCCGGCTTCTGTCAGAGTTGTGGCATCCGCAATGGTAAATGGCACATCCAGCAACCTGGCCAGCGTTTCTGCCAACAAGGTCTTACCACTACCGGTAGGACCGATCAGAAGAATGTTGCTTTTACCAAGCTCAACATCTCCCTTCTTGTCTTCATAGCGCAGACGCTTGTAATGATTGTACACGGCAACAGCCAGAGCCAGTTTGGCACGAGACTGCCCGATGACATATTCATCAAGCGTTTCCTTGATTTCGTGTGGCGTAGGCAGACGATCACTGCTGTCAGTCGTTGTCGCTTCCTGAATTTCCTCGCGAATGATGTCATTACACAAGTCCACACACTCATCACATATAAATACGGACGGCCCTGCAATCAGTTTGCGAACTTCGTGTTGGCTTTTTCCGCAAAAGGAGCAGTACAACAGCTTACCGCCGTCTTCTCCTTTTCCGTTTCTATCATCAGCCATTAAATTACCCCTAAAATTCGTTTCGTCAGGTCTGAAAAACCACTCGGCTTATCTATACCACAACTCTCAAAACCTAACCAGTTACACGTTTATCCAACACGTCATCAATCAAGCCATACGCTTTTGCCGCGTTGGCATCCATGAAATTATCTCTATCGGTATCTTTACCAATTTTTTCAATGGTTTGACCAGTATGATTGGCCAAAATTGTGTTTAAACGCTCACGTAAAGTCAGAATTTCTTTGGCATGAATCTCAATATCTGACGCCTGGCCCTGCAATCCGCCCAGCAGAGGCTGGTGAATCATGACCCGAGAATGTGGCAGACAGAACCTCTTTTCGGCAGCCCCACCGGCAAGCAGCAACGCCCCCATACTGGCAGCCTGCCCAATACACATGGTAGAAACATCCGGCTTAATAAACTGCATAGTGTCGTAAATCGACAAACCTGCGGTTACAGATCCCCCGGGAGAATTAATATACAGATGAATATCTTTGTCTGGATTCTCCGACTCCAGGAACAGCATCTGCGCAACCACCAGATTGGCCATATGATCCTCAACAGGACCAACCAGGAAAATGATCCGCTCTTTTAGCAGACGGGAATAAATATCGTAAGAACGCTCACCTCGGGCAGTTTGCTCAACAACCATAGGAATCAGAGCATTCGCCACTTCCAAATTCTTCTTCATTTCAGTGCTGGCATCACGGACCATAGTCTCAAACATTCTCCATCAACGGTATAAAAAGAAACAGCCGGGAATACCGGCTGTTTATCAGTCTAGCGTAGTTTTAAGCCCTTCTCAGCCTAAACCTGCGAATATTTTCTTATTCGTCGCCTGACTCTTTCTCTTCAGCCGCTGAGGCTGCAGCCGGTTTTACCGCGTCATCATAAGATACGGATTTAACTTCCACTTTGGCTTTATCCAGAACGAAGTCAACAACAACATCTTCCAGTACAACAGATTCAATCTGCGCCTTCTGCTCAGCATTGTTCATGTACCAGTTTACAACCTGATCTGGCTCCTGGTAGCTGGCCGCCAGCTCACGAATCTTTTCTTCAATTTGCTCATCAGAGGCTTTCAGCTCCTGCTCTTTCACAATCTGAGCAAAGATAAGACCGGTTTTTACGCGTTTTTCAGCCTGGTCCTTGAAAAGCTCATCCGGCAGTTGGGAAGGGTCCATTTGACCTCCACCAAAACGCTGTAAGGCGTCCTGCTTCATTTTCTGAACTTCTTGCTGAGTCAAAGCTGCTGGAATTTCGATTTCGTGAAGCCCAATCAATTGATCAACGATTTGCTGCTTAACCTTGTTGGCCACAGCAAAATTAGCTTCACGCTCCATATTCTTTTTGAGCTCGGCACGGAAAGCATCCATACCACCTTCCTGAACGCCATATTGAGCAAAGAACTCTTCATCAACTTCAGGAAGCTTAGGCTCTTCAACTTTTTTGACGGTAACAGCGAACTCTGTCGCTTTTCCTTTCAGGTTTTCAGCGTGATAGTCCTCTGGGAAAGTCAGTTGAAGAGTTTTCTCCTCACCCGCTTTCACCCCAACCAGACCTTCCTCAAACCCTGGAATCATCCTATTCGAACCAATCTGGATGGTGGCATCTTCAGCGCTCCCGCCTTCGAAAGCCTCACCGTCCAAGGTACCTTTATAATCCACCGTGAGGCGATCACCATCCTCAGCAGCAGCGTCCTTCTCTTCCCAACCCTGAGACTGTTTACGAAGCATTTCGATCATATTATCGATATCTGCATCAACAACTTCAGTTTCTTCTTTGGAAAGAGTCAGCGAACCAAGATCCCCGACCTGGATCTCAGGATAAATCTCAAATATGGCCGTAAACTCAAGATCCTGTCCGGAATCCATCTGCTGAGGCTCAAATTTCGGGTAGCCTGCAGGATTTAGTTTTTCCTGCTGCAGTGCATCGATGTATGCATCGCGCATCACCTCACCGATCACTTCCTGACGCACCCCTTCGCCATAACGACGACGAACAACACTCATAGGAACCTTACCTGGGCGGAATCCGTTCATACGCACAGTCTGAGCGGTTTTCTGCAAACGCTTTTCAACTTCAGAATCAACTTTTGAAGCCGGCACGCCGATAGTCATTCGACGTTCAATTGGGGAAGTGGTTTCAACAGAAACTTGCATGAATTATCCTCGGTTCTGAAACGCGACTTAAAAAAAAGAGGACGCAAATATTACGTAGCGTTGGCCTCATGCGCAAGAGATAGGAACAAAAAAGGGATTTTAATCGATGATAAAGATGGTGCGAAAGGAGAGACTCGAACTCTCACACCTTTCGGTACTGGAACCTAAATCCAGCGCGTCTACCAGTTCCGCCACTTTCGCACTTTAAAAAAGACCGCAATATCCTCTTTCAGATATTTGCTTTTATTTTCAACTCATTAAGACCACAAGTTGAAAATGGGGTGGACGAAGGGGATCGAACCCTCGACCGCAGGAATCACAATCCTGAGCTCTACCAACTGAGCTACGCCCACCACTATACTATGCAATGACTCAAGCCCATTATAGCCTTTTCATCTTAGGGCCTCACCCTAAAACCTGCATCACAACAAAGCAATGCTAGACCTAACAAACCTTATATCAACCGCAAACTTCCACCAGCCACTCACACATCGAATGGCGCGCCCGGCAGGACTCGAACCTGCAACCCTCGGCTTAGAAGGCCGATGCTCTATCCGGTTGAGCTACGAGCGCTCTTCAGACTGCTGCGACATCGACCACCACTCCCAACCTTTTACAAGATCAAAAAGTGGTCGGGGTAGAGAGATTCGAACTCCCGACATCCTGCTCCCAAAGCAGGCGCGCTACCAGACTGCGCTATACCCCGCCTTATCGAGACCAGGAGTCTCTAGCGAAAGCTGGCGCGAATAATACCCGCGGTTTTTGGAGGCGTCAACCACATTTCCTGAAATAATTCATTTGGATAATAACGGCCGCCTCACACTGTTTATAGTGTATACATTGAGACTTATCGCAAATTAAGTAAAATATGCGCCCTCGCTTCATCAGTAACTACTGACAAAGCCCCCAGCCTTCGACATATATCCTGACTGCAGGCAAGATCTGGTCACCAAACAGGCCGGTCAGGTCACTATTCGAAGACAAAAAGGGGAAGCATCCGGAAAATGCCACTATATTTCCGGTAGCAGAAACTTAACGCCCTCACCCGTCCATATACAGGCTTCTACTATTATGACAACGGCTAAGATCATTGACGGCAAGCAAGTCGCAGCAGATGTCCGCAAACATGTCTCTCTCGGCGTCCAGAAGAGAATACAACAAGGACTTCGGCCACCAGGCCTGGCTGTCATCCTGGTGGGAACAGATCCCGCTTCTGAAGTCTATGTGAAAAACAAGACGAAAGCCTGCGAAGAAGTGGGCTTCCATTCAGTCAAACACCACTTGAGCAGCAGCACCAGCCAGAACGAACTTCTGGCATTAATAGAAGAGCTCAACCAGGACGAAGCAGTCGACGGCATTCTGGTACAACTTCCACTTCCCAGCCATATAGATGCAGAGTCCATTCTGGAAGAAATTCTCCCAGACAAAGATGTCGACGGTTTTCACCCCTACAATATTGGCCGGCTTGTACAGCGCATGCCACTTCTCAGACCCTGCACCCCGAAGGGGATCATGACTCTCCTCAACACCACCAGTATCGAGCTGCGAGGAAAGGAAGCCGTTGTTGTAGGCGCCTCCAACATCGTTGGCAGACCGATGGCCATGGAGCTGCTTTTGGCCGGTTGCACAGTAACAATCACGCACAGGTTCACTCTAAACCTTCCTGAGAAAGTGAGCCAAGCGGATATAGTCGTAGTTGCCGCCGGAAAACCCGGCCTGGTAAAAGGGGAATGGATCAAACCTGGAGCCGTAGTTATTGACGTGGGAATTAACCGGCTACCAGACGGGCATCTGGTTGGGGATGTAGAGTTCGAAGAAGCAGAAAAACGGGCCGGCTGGATCACCCCAGTACCTGGCGGCGTAGGACCGATGACGGTCGCCACTCTTATGGAAAATACCCTTTACGCAGCCAACCATCTACATAAAAAATAACGGTTAATGCAGGGCCTGCGCGTTTTATGCGAGGCCCTGCAGCATACCAACGACCTCAACCTCTCTGCCAGGTCGTCCCCTCTCTTGAGTCATTCAGCACTATTCCTTTCACCTTCAATTCATCCCTGATCCGGTCTGATTCCGCCCAATCCTTGTTTTGACGTGCCTGATATCTGAGAGCAATCATCTGTTCAATTTCAGCAGCAGAGATCTCACCTTCAGATTCTCCGCCCTGCAGAAAATCATCAGGACGATCCTGCAGAACACCCAACACATTCCCCAACTCCACCAATCCACGAGCCAATCCAGCCGCCTTCAGGCGCTCAGCCTCCGAGTCAGAACGCTTTGCCAGATTCACAGCTTTAGCCAACTCAAACAGCACAGACACTGCACCCGCAGTATTGAAGTCATCATCCATGGCGTCATTAAATCGCACCACGTAATCCTGAAGCTCAGATGAATCGAGCACAGAATCAGATGACGACTCCACTCCCCTGATAGCCGTATAAAGGCGCTCGAGGGAGCTTTGAGCTTCAACCAAAGCATCCTTGGAGTAATCAATGGAGCTGCGGTAATGGCTGGAAGCAATAAAGTACCTCACCACTTCAGCCGGGTATTCCTCAAGGATTTCGCGAATGGTAAAAAAATTACCCAGCGATTTTGACATTTTTTCCTTATCAACCCGCACAGCTCCAGCATGCATCCAGTAATTGACATACTGACACCCGGTTGCCGCTTCAGATTGCGCGATCTCATTCTCATGATGCGGAAACTTCAAATCCGGCCCACCACCATGAATATCAAAAGAATCCCCCAGACAATTGGTGGACATAGCTGAACACTCGATATGCCAGCCAGGACGACCAGCTCCCCAGGGGGACTCCCAACTCAACTCACCAGGTTTTGCCGACTTCCAGAGCACAAAATCGAATGGATTCCGTTTATTCTCATCGACCTCTACCCGGGCACCTTCCTGTTGTTCGTCCAGCTTCCTTTTACTCAGCTTGCCGTAATCTGCAAACTGATCGACAGCATAATAGACGTCTCCGTTGGGTGCATGATAAGCATACCCCTTATCGCACAGGGTCGCCGTCATATCGATAATCTGCTGAATATACGCGGTGGCCCTGGGCTCGATATCCGGCCTTAAAACTGCCAACGCCGCCTCATCTTCATGCATCGCATTGATAAAACGCTCCGTCAGCGCATCCACCGATTCTCCGTTTTCCGCTGCACGGGCAAGAATTTTATCATCCACATCCGTAATATTGCGCACATAGGTGACATCGTATCCACTGGCACGCAGATAGCGGGTAATTATGTCGAAGGACACCAGAACTCTGGCATGCCCAAGGTGACAGTAGTCATACACCGTCATCCCGCAGACATACATTTTTACCTTCTTATCTTCTTTGGGAACAAACAACTCTTTCTGCCCACTCAAAGAATTATATATTTTTAACGCCATGCTATTACCTAAGATTGGCAGTCTTTACGTGCCTTGCCGCAAAGACTGTCTTTAATTATTCCTTCGAGCTCCAGGTGTCTTTCAACCCGATGGTCATGTTAAACACCGGGGTCTCTGCCGAGTGATCATATTGATCCGCTACAAAATAACCTTCCCGCTCAAACTGAAAATGCGTTTCCGGCTCGGCATTTGCCGCATCAAGCTCCAGATATCCCTTCATAATCTTCAGACTCTCCGGGTTAATCTGGTCACTAAACTCTCCTTCGGCCCTATCCGGCGACTCAGTTCTGAACAGACGGTCGTATTTGCGAACTTCGATCTCGGCACACTGACTTGCAGACACCCAGTGAATCACGCCGCGTGGACGCACACCTTCCGGCGCATCTGCCCCGACGGTATCCGGGACAAGTGTCGCTTTGATTTCCACGATCTCACCCTGCTCATTCTTCACCACTTCCTCGGCTTTGATAATGTACGCGCTTCGCAACCTCACCCATTCACCAAGCACCAGACGCTTGAACTTTTTACGGGACAGTGAGCTATCCTCATTAAAGTCATCACGCTCAATATAAATCTCTCGCGTAAATGACAACTTCCGCTCCCCCATCTCCGGTTTATTCGGATGGCAGGGTGCCGTCATGGTTTCAACCTCACCTTCCGGGAAGTTTAAAATCGTGACTTTCAGCGGCTCCATGACACACATGGCGCGAGCCGCACTCTCATTTAAATCATCACGTATGGCCCGTTCAAGGATCGCCAGATCAACATCACTGTTGTTCTTATCGCTAACCGGTACCATTTCACAGAATTTGCGTAACGAAGAAGGCGTAAACCCTCGGCGACGCATGCCTGAAATAGTCGGCATACGAGGATCGTTCCATCCGGCAACGATATTTTCATCCACCAATCGCTTCAATTTTCGCTTACTGGTCACTGTATAGCTGAGATTGAGACGCCCCATCTCATATTGGCGAGGCCGACTCGGGACAGGCAGATTCTCGATAAACCAATCGTACAGTGGCCGATGATCCCGAAACTCAAGTGTACAGATCGAATGGGTCACCCCTTCAATCGCATCTTCCTGACCATGCGCAAAGTCGTAACTGGGATAGATACACCACTTATCGCCAGTCTGATGATGGGACGCCTTGCGAATCCGGTAAAGAATCGGATCTCTCATGTTCATATTGGGAGAGGTCATATCGATCTTGGCCCGTAAAACACACTCCCCTTCAGCAAACTCTCCGAGCCGCATCTTCTCGAACAATTCCAGATTTTCTTCTACTGAACGCTGGCGATACGGACTTTCCTTGCCCGGTTTAGTCGCCCAACCACGATACTCACTGGCTTGCTCAGCAGTTAGATGACAAACGTAGGCCTTACCAGCCTTTATCAGATATAGCGCCCACTCATGAAAGCGGTCAAAGTAGTCAGACGCGTAACGAACATCTCCTGCCCACTGATACCCCAGCCAGGAAACGTCCTCCTTAATAGCATCGACATATTCCTGCTCCTCCTTTTCCGGATTGGTATCGTCAAAGCGAAGATTACACTCTCCGCCAAACATTTCAGCAATACCAAAGTTCAGCCAGATGGATCTGGCATGGCCGATATGCAAATAGCCATTGGGCTCTGGCGGAAAACGAGTAAGCACTTTTCCACCATGAACATCAGCAGCAATATCATCCTGAACAACTTGAGTAATAAAACTTGGAGGCAGTTTTGTGTCCGACACAGTCATAATAGCCTTAAGGTTATGAAACAGAGATTTAAAAACGCGCAATTATAGAATATTGGCAGAACCAATAATATTGGCTACGCCAATTTTTAGCCAACCGGAAAACCATATCAATTCTTCCTTTCGGCAAACACCGGTATTGCATTAAAATCCCTTTATCGCAATAGATTGATTAAACGACCTGTGGCGCACACCCATCCATCAGGAATTAATAACAGGAAACTCGATGATCGTTTTAAAAACCAATTTTGGTGATATCAAAATCGAACTGGACCATGATAACGCCCCCAACACTGCCCAAAACTTCGAACAGTACGTCAAAGACGGATTCTACGACGGCACTATTTTTCACCGGGTAATCTCCAACTTTATGGTTCAGGGAGGCGGCTTCGAACCCGGCCTTATCCCCAAACAAACGCGCGACCCAATCAAAAACGAAGCTGACAATGGTCTCAGCAATATGACCGGGACCGTTGCGATGGCCCGCACAATGGACCCACACTCCGCTTCCGCGCAGTTTTTTATCAATGTTGCAGACAACGGATTCCTGGACTTCACCGCAAAAACAACCGAAGGCTGGGGCTACGCAGTATTCGGCAAAGTTGTCGAAGGCATGGATATCGTCAACAAGATCAAACAGGTGCGTACGACATTCAAAGGTATGCATCAGGACGTACCTGAAGATGACGTCATCATCCAGTCCGCAACAATTGAAGATTAACTCCAGCGACACACACCGGAAGCCGCCTGCTTTGAAGGCTTCCGGTTCACACCACCTGCCAACAAACCTCAACTCATAATTTGCAGACACACATGAAGCAACTATTTATCTCCGACCTTCATCTGGATGAAAGCCACCCTGAAATCACAGAGTTTTTCTTTCTGTTTATGAATAAGATCGCCTCTGATGCGGATCGACTTTTTATTCTGGGGGACTTTTTTGAAGCCTGGATAGGCGACGATGAGCAAACACCATTACAGGTAAAGGTCGCCGACTGTCTCGCAAACCAGGCCAACAGGGGAACGGAAATCTTCCTGATGCACGGTAACAGAGACTTTCTGCTGGGGGAGCAGTTTGCGGCACAGTGTGAAGCCAAGCTTCTGGACGACCCGACAATTATCGATATCAATGGCCGCAGGACAATAATTTCCCACGGCGACAACCTTTGTATCGACGATAAGGAATACATGAAATTTCGCAGCTTTGCCCGCAATCCGGCCTGGCAACAACAAGTGCTGGGACGCCCCCTTGATGAGCGCAAGAAAATGGCCGAACAGATGCGTCAGTTAAGCATGGCGAAAAATCAGCAGAAGTCCGCAGAAATCATGGATGTTAACCAGGAAGAAGTAGAGAAAGTACTAGACCAATACGATGTGGACCTGATGATTCACGGCCACACGCACCGACCTCAGACACACGAGATTGACCTCGGAAACAAAACGGCGCAACGCATTGTCTTGGGTGACTGGCACGATACCACTCATTATATTATTGCCACAGAAGACAAAATTGGCCTGATTAAGCTTCGAATATCAGATTTGCAGTAACCCGATTTTTCAGACAGCGATCAGACCGGACAGCCGCTATGAAACCTGAATTCACTGTCCGGTGATGAAATCAATTCCGCTTCCACCTTGCGGAAATACTCAACTCTGACGGCAAAATCCTCACCGCTAGCTTTATTAAAACGCCCCTCAGCAAGCTTAAGGTAGTTTTGGTAATGACGTCCTTCAGATTCCAGAAGCCCACGATAAAATTGAGCCAACTCCATATCCTGGGATTCCAGATAGGGAATCAAGCCGGCAAATCTTTCACATGAACGCGCTTCGATGAAAGCGCCGATGATCAACATATCCACCAGCTTCTGCGGCTCACCTTTTCTGACATGCTCCCTTAGACCGGCAGCATAACGGGCTGCGGTCTGCTTTTGATCACGAACACCTCTGGCCTGCATCAGTTTCAGCACCTGTTCGAAATGGCGCAGCTCTTCCCTGGCCAGCTTCGACATACGCTTCGCCATCTCTTCATCGTCCGGATAACGAAACATCAACTGCATGGCTGACGATGCCGCTTTTTTCTCACACTGAGCATGATCCACCAAAAGCTCGGGCAAACGACCCGCTGCCATTTCCAACCAGGCTACAGGTGTCTTGCATCCTAAAAACTGCTCAATATCCAGGGGCACTTCAACCGTCATCGTTACCAGCCGTCATTCTCTATTCAGGTTTAAATCATTAGGGTTTGTAGAAGGCGCGCAGTATAACAGATCCAACATCAAAACCAGCCTACAGGAAAAACCTCCGACCTTTATTGATTATGTTTATTCCACCCATTTCCATCATTTATTTGCTTTATAGCCCTGCATACGGCTAAATTTCCAGCACCCCGTTTTCATCAGGCCATATTGCGACGTTAGTGTAATTACTTATCGAAGTTCTCAACTTAACTTTACCTGCCTGATGCCGTAGAATACGGGTCCCAATTTCTGGTGCACATATAGGGGTTACTGCAAAGCCTATGTCACTGAAATTCAGATAAAAACTGAATTATTACTATAAGATCGACTCGCCAAAAGCGCTCATGTGCTGTGCAGTGGCTCCTTAGTGGCCACCCTACTTACAACATTGTCCCAAAAGGACGGCTATCGTAACTGATGAGGGTTTAAATTGTGCTTGAAGCATATCGTAAACATGTAGAAGAACGCGCCGCTGAAGGCGTACCTCCCAAACCCCTGAATGCAGAACAAGTCGCCGGTCTTGTTGAACTGCTGAAAAATCCTCCTGCCGGTGAAGAGCAAACCATTCTGGATCTCCTTGAAAACCGCGTTCCCCCCGGTGTGGATGAAGCAGCATATGTCAAAGCGGGCTTTCTTTCCGCCATTGTAAAAGGCGAAGACTCATCTCCCCTGATCTCCAAAGAAAAAGCCGTTCAGTTACTTGGTATGATGCAAGGCGGTTACAACATCGCCACTCTGGTTGAACTACTGGATGACAGCGAACTTTCTTCACTGGCCGCAGAAGAACTGAAACACACCCTGCTGGTATTTGACGCTTTCCACGACATTAAAGAGAAAGCAGACGCCGGGAATGCCAATGCTAAAGCAGTTCTGGAATCATGGGCCAACGCCGAATGGTTCAACAACCGCAAAAAAGTTCCTGAAAGCATCAAAGTTGCAGTATTCAAGGTCTCAGGGGAAACCAATACTGATGACCTCTCACCTGCTCCGGATGCATGGTCACGCCCGGATATTCCTTTGCACGCACGCGCAGCGTACAAAATGCCTCGCGAAGGATTGACACCTGAAGAACCTGGTGTTGTTGGGCCAATGAAGCAAATTGAAGAAGTCAAATCCAAAGGCATTCCCGTTGCATTTGTCGGTGATGTTGTCGGCACCGGCTCCTCCCGGAAATCCGCCACCAACTCTGTTCTCTGGTTCTTCGGCGAAGATGTTCCTGGAGTGCCCAACAAACGTTCTGGCGGCATCTGTATCGGCAGCAAAGTCGCTCCAATTTTTTTCAACACAATGGAAGATGCCGGCGCACTGGTATTCGAAGCACCTGTTGACAACCTGAACATGGGCGACATTATTGAAATTCGTCCATATGATGGAAAAATTCTGTCCGAGTCCGGCGAAGTTCTATCTGAGTTCAGCTTCAAATCAGATGTTCTGCTTGATGAAGTACAAGCAGGCGGTCGTATCCCTCTGATCATCGGCCGCGGACTGACAGACAGGGCTCGCGAAGCACTGGGCCTTGGCGCTTCTGACGCTTTCCGTCGCCCGGTTGACCCAGCAGGCAGCAGCAAAGGCTACAGCTTGGCCCAGAAGATGGTCGGCAAGGCTTGTGGCGTTGACGGTGTTCGCCCCGGTCAATACTGCGAACCAAAGATGACCACTGTTGGCTCTCAGGACACCACTGGACCGATGACCAGAGATGAACTGAAAGATTTGGCCTGCCTGGGCTTCTCTGCCGATCTGGTTATGCAGTCTTTCTGCCACACAGCAGCTTATCCGAAGCCTGTTGACGTAGAAATGCAACACACTCTTCCCGACTTCATCCGAACTCGTGGCGGTGTCGCACTGCGCCCAGGAGACGGTATCATTCACTCCTGGCTGAACCGCATGCTTCTGCCTGACACAGTCGGAACCGGCGGAGACTCTCACACCCGCTTCCCGATGGGCATATCGTTCCCTGCCGGGTCCGGATTGGTCGCATTTGCTGCGGCAACCGGTGTCATGCCACTGGATATGCCGGAATCGATTCTTGTACGTTTCAAAGGTGAAAGACAATCCGGCATCACTTTGCGGGACCTGGTCCATGCAATCCCTTACTACGGCATCAAGCAAGGCATCCTGACTGTTGAGAAGAAAGGCAAGATCAACGAATTCTCCGGTCGCATTCTGGAAATTGAAGGCTTGGAAGATCTCACCGTTGAGCAGGCATTTGAGCTTTCCGACGCCTCTGCCGAACGTTCTGCCGCCGGGTGCACCATTACCCTGAGCGAAGATTCGGTAGCTGAGTACCTGAAGTCCAATATTGTTATGCTGCGCTGGATGATCAGCGAAGGCTACGGCGACCCTCGCACACTGGAACGTCGTGCCAAAGCAATGGAAGAATGGCTGGCGAATCCGCAATTAATGCGCGCCGACGCAGATGCCGAGTACGCACATGTCATTGAGATTGACATGTCCGAAATCAGAGAGCCTATCGTTTGCTGCCCGAACGACCCTGACGACGCAAAACTTCTGTCAGATGTTGCTGGCGATAAAGTAGACGAAGTGTTTATCGGCTCCTGCATGACCAATATTGGCCACTTCCGCGCCGCTGGTAAACTTCTTGAGCAGAACAAAGATCCGCTGAAAACCCGTCTCTGGATGTCTCCTCCAACCAAGATGGACCAAGCCCAGCTGATGGAAGAAGGTTACTACAACGTCTATGGCAAATCCGGTGTCCGCACCGAAATGCCAGGATGCTCTCTATGCATGGGTAACCAGGCACGAGTCGCACCAGGTACAACTGTTCTGTCCACCTCGACCAGAAACTTCCCTAACCGTCTGGGAGATGGAGCAAACGTTTATCTGACCTCTGCTGAACTCGCCGCCGTCGGCGCAGTACTCGGCAAGCTACCCTCAGTTGATGAGTACATGAAATACGCAAACAATATCAACAGTATGTCTGCAGATATATACCGTTACCTGAACTTTGACAAAATGGAAGACTACACCGAGAAAGCTTCCAAGGCCTCAGTTGACGCCTGATTCAAAATGCATCCAATAGCCCCGGTTAACCGGGGCTTTTTTTTGCCTCCAACCTTCCGCAGTGAATCACTGGAAGAACAAACCTGAATTATCTACATTTGAGTATCAAGGATTGATTTTTTTTCGACGCCCAAGTAACAAATCTAATGATTAAGCACAACTCCGTCGAAGAGCCCAGGATAGGCATGTACATTTCCGACCTCAATACCGAGTGGATACCACACTCCAATCTTCGCAAAAAAGCCAACTCAAAAATGAAGAAGTCATAGAAAAAATTAAACGTAAGCGTCCGGCTATCACAGGTTGACCGGACCGCTCCAGTTGTGAGGCAGTAATTCAGCAATGGCACTGTTCTTCTGCGTCGGCAGACGCGCCAGTACATCTTTCAGATAAGCATAGGGATCATGTCCGTTCAGTTTGGCCGATTGGATCAGACTCATTACTGCCGCTGCCCGCTGACCACTGCGCAGCGATCCGGCAAACAACCAGTTGGAACGACCCAGCGCCCAAGGCCGGATCTGGTTTTCCACCCAAT